>NZ_LMTZ01000102.1 GCF_001456025.1 Mastigocoleus testarum BC008 | reverse complement strand
ATAGACATTTTTAATCAAAATGGTAGAGTACTAATTTTCCTTTCTACCATTTTTTTGTACCTATATTAATATTTTGGACGGGTCTAATATATAGAAATTTTAATTTATGACTGCAGAATCTCATACAGATAAAGTTATGCAGATAAAATGATGCAGATAAACCTACCAGTGGTTCACCGCAGAGATTTTGACAGGTAATTTCTCAATCTATAGTTGGGATTTAGCCATATTTTATATATGTTTCAACTATAAACCTATCAAAATCAATATGATGAAGTACTAGGTGAAACTTAACATTTAAGCTAGCTAATACCAGTAATCCACAGGAAAACTCATAGAGTCATAAATCGCAAATGACAAACTTAGATTATACAGCTTTCAATTTAGTTTCTCATCTTATTTGCGTTGTAGATGTAGATGGCTCAATTAAACATGTGAATCGATGCTGGTTAGAAATCACCAGATTAAAATATCAAGAAATACTAGGGAATAAATTGTTCGATTTAGTTTCTTCCGAAGAACGGGAAAATTTTTCTCTAATTTGGCAAGAATCTGTAGCCAAATCCCAACTTTTTGAAACTAAGTTACATATCCACCTTTTACCTAATGAAAATCCTATCTGGTTTTTAGTCTCCGGTCAACCTCATTTTAATACCCAGGGGGAAGTATTTGAATGGGTAGTAACTTACACAAACATTCAGAAATATAAACAAGCAGAAGCAAAGGTTACTAGATTAAATACGGAATTAGAAGCAAGGGTTAAGCAACGAACTCAAGAATTACTAGAAGGTGAAGAAAAATTTCGTGCAACTTTTGAACAAGTAGCTGTAGGATTTGCTCATGTTGCATTGGATGGAAGATGGCTACTGGTCAATCAAAAATTATGTGAAATTGTTGGTTATTCCTATGAAGAAATTATCAATTTAACTTTTCAAGACATTACCCATCCTGATGATTTAGAAACAGATTTAAACTATGTTCGTCAATTACTTGTGGGGAAAATTGAATATTATTCTATGGAGAAACGTTATATCCGTAAAGATGGTTCGATAGTATGGGTAGAAATAACTCCAAGCTTAATACGAAATTCCAGTAATAATGAACCAATGTATTTTATTGCAGTAGTCGAAGAAATTGAAGACCGCAAACAACGACAATTGCAACTGAAACAGAAAATAGAAGAACTGGCGCAAACTAACATAATTTTGACAAAAACTACAGCAGAGTTACACAAGCGCAATCAAGAATTGGACCAATTTGCTTATTTCGCATCTCATGACCTTAAAGCACCGTTACGGGCGATCGCGAACCTTTCCCAGTGGTTAGAAGATGATTTATCCGGAAATCTACCCCCGGAAAACCAACGTCAACTGGAATTATTGCGGGGACGGGTTAATCGCATGGAAAACTTAATTAATGGATTATTGGAATATTCGCGAGTTGGTAGGGTCGAAGCAGGAATATCAACTGTCAATGTTGACATTTTACTCAAAGAAATTGTTGATTCCCTTGCTCCACCATCTGAATTTACAATCGAAATCGAATCCGGAATGCCAATTTTCCGTACTAAAAAAGTACCCCTACAGCAAGTATTCGCTAACTTAATTAGCAATGCAATCGAACATCATCCTGCTAAAGATGGACAGGTCAATATTTCAGTTGATGAAATCGAAAATTTTTATAAATTTACTGTCTGTGATGATGGTACTGGAATTCCTCCAGAATTTCATCAAAAAATCTTTACTATTTTTCAAACCCTAGAAGCTCGCGATACAAAGGAAAGTACTGGTGTTGGCTTGGCAATTGTCAGGAAAATTATAGATAGTGTAGGAGGTGCAATTGCAGTAGAATCTCAGTTAAAGGAAGGAGCTAAATTTATTTTCACGTGGCCGAAATAAATTAACTTAAATAAATATAAAAAAAACATAAAAAAAATATATAGAATTTGTCTATTCCCCAAGGATTATATGATGTGGTAAGAATTAACTACTAACGATGATGTTAATTATAAAAATAGCAATTTACAATGATGTCTATAATCAAATCAGCAGTAATTTTTATTTGTCTGGTGAATTATTTTAACTGATTTCAAGTATTAAAGATGGTAAATAAAAATAATCGTCCAATGAATATTTTATTAGTAGAAGACGATGAAGTGGATATTATGAATGTTCGACGTGCGTTCAAAAAAGGTAATATCCTTAATCCCTTATTCATTGCCAGGAATGGTTTAGAAGCCTTGAATATGCTAAGAGCTACAGAGGAAGAATCAGCGGTTGTTCCTCATGAAAGGCGGTTAATTTTACTTGACCTGAATATGCCTAAAATGGGAGGAATTGAATTTCTACAGCATTTGCGTCGTGACGAGAGTCTAAAATCAATTCCAGTAGTTGTGTTAACTACATCTAATCAAGACCGAGATTTAGTGGAGGCTTACAACTTGAATGTTGCTGGTTATTTAGTAAAGCCAGTTAAATTTGCCGATTTCGTAGACTTGATGAAAACTTTAAATAAGTATTGGTCATTTTCAGAAATACCTAACTAACTTTACTAAGAAATAGTAAAAAATTAAATATATTTCAAACTTTAATATCAAAATTATAGTCAAATTTGAATCTAGTTATTGGCGACAGTTTAAATGCTAGATAACAGCATTTATTTGAATTCAAAGGAGTGATTTTTAGTTATTACTTTTTAATTCAAGAACCTAATGAAAAAAGAATTAAGTATTTTGGTGATAGATGATGATGAAGTTGATAGAATATCAGTTTGTCGTGCTCTGAACAAGATAGAATTTGCTGTCAAAATATCAGAGGCTTCTAACTATAATGAAGCAGTTAAGTATTTAGAAAGAAATAAATTTGATTGTATATTCCTTGACTATGCTTTACCTGGGAAAGATGGTTTAGCCGTAGTTAGAGAATTACGTGATTCTGGGAATAAAATACCTTTAGTTATCTTAACCGGACAAGGAGACGAACAAATTGCTGTAGAAATTATGAAAGCTGGAGCATCTGATTATATTGGTAAATCCAGAATCAGTCCTCAATTACTGGGTAAAACTTTGCAGCATGTAGTGCGAATTCATGAAGCAGAAAGACAAATTGAGTTATTTCATCAACAACTATTTGAAAGTAACGAGCAACTTAAACGTAAAAATCAGGAACTGGAGGAAAAGCAGCAGCAAATTCATCAACAAAATCTTAAGTTACTAGAAGCAGCAGAATTAAAGTCGCGTTTTTTAGCAACGATGTCCCATGAGTTACGAACTCCTCTCAACGCAATAATGGTTTTTTCACAAATGGTTTTGCGAAAAACCAAGGGAAAGCTATCTGATTCAGAAGCAGATATGGTAGAGCGGATTTTGAATAACGGGAAAAATTTATTAGAACTAATTAATGATATTCTTGACTTATCAAAAATTGAAGCTGGTGGATTGCGGCTAGCTCCAGAAGAATTTGATATTGCTGGACTAATCCAAATTTCTGTGGATGAATTGCGTATCTTAGCAGAACGTAAAAGCTTAACTATAAATACTTGTATAAACTTACAAAATCCAGTAGTCTTCAATGATCGCACTAGAGTTAGACAGGTAATAGTTAACTTACTTTCTAATGCGATCAAGTTCACCGATACCGGTTATGTAGATGTGACTGTGAACGAAATTTCTGAGCAATGGTTGATAGTTTCTGTTTGCGATACAGGGATTGGAATCGAATCAGAAAAGTTAAAACACATATTTGAACCATTTAGACAAGGAAATCAAACTAACTCAAGACGATATCAAGGGACGGGACTAGGTTTAGCCATCACAGATTCGTTAATGAAAATGATGAAAGGTACCATCGGGGTAGAAAGTGAGTTAGGGAAAGGTTCAAAATTTAGTTTAAAATTACCACGTTGCTTAAGCCAGTAAATAAGTCAGTAAGAAAAGTAATTTATATATACAAGTCATTTATATATTTGCCATTGATTTCTATTAATATTTCCTTATTAATAATTCCTTACTCCCCTCCCCAACAAAATGTGAAATTAAATTCGCCTGAGTACTTATTATGATTTCTAATGTAGCAAATAAACAAGATAAAATTCTGGTTGTTGATGACGTATACGACAATTTACTTGTAGTTGAAGCTATTTTAGAAGAAGAAGGATATGAAATTATCTTAGAAGAAGATAGTACAAAAGCTTTAACTTTAGTAGAAGAATCTCTGCCAGATTTACTATTATTAGATGTGATGATGCCAGAAGTTGATGGCTACGAGTTAACTCGACAAATTCGCAATCACTCTACATTACCATTTATTCCCATCCTACTTGTAACAGCCCATGATGAGTCAAATGTAGTTGAAGGACTTGACGCTGGTGCGGATGATTTTATTCGCAAACCAGTTAACCCTGACGAACTACAAGCACGGGTACGTTCTTTACTACGACTAAAGCATAGTATTGACGAACGAGATCGCATGGCGAAATTGAGGGAAGATTTTGTTTCGCGGTTTGCTCACGATTTAAAAATTCCCCTAGCTGCATCGAATCGAATTTTGCAGTTAATGCTTAAGGGACAATTTTTTCCTGTTACGCCCGATTTGTATTCAATCGTCAATGATATGATTGGTAGCAATAGAGACTTACTAGCAATGGTACAGAATATGCTAGAAGTTTATAAGTTTGAGGCTGGATGTAAAAATTTTAATTTTATTAGTTGCGATCTAAACGATCTTATAGGGAGTGTGGTAAGGGAATTAACTCCGTTAGTTGAGGAGAAAGGAATATCCTTAAAACTGGGACTAGCTGAAGAAAAACCTGTAAAGGTGTGGGGCGATCGCATAGAATTAAAGCGAGTTTTAACTAATATTATTGGTAACGGGATTAAGTTTACTGATGCAGGTTCGATTCTGGTACATTTAAAACTAGCTGATGGTGATGTGTTAATTGAAATAGAAGATACTGGTCCAGGAATTTCCCAAGAAGAACAAGCGCGATTATTTGAAAGATTTCGTCAAGGTAAAAACAAGCGCTCTAATAGTGGTTTGGGTCTATATTTATCCCGGTGTATCATTGAATCACATCAAGGAAGTATAGGTGTTTCGTCTGAGTTGGGTAAAGGTAGTTTATTCACAATTAGGTTGCCAGTTCATGGCGTTGCTTCTTAAACGATGCTTATAAAGTCAAACTCTTTACTAAGATATCTTGGATTCCCCTAAATCCACCTTGGGAAGGGGACCTTTACCTCATTTGAAATGGGGTTGGAGTAATATTACGTCCGGCTAAACAGTTATTGGGGGCGAAGTAATAAGTAATAAGTAATAAGTAATAAGTAATAAGTGACAAGTAATGAGTGACAAGTAATGAGGAATAGGGTTATTAGGTAATAAATGCCATCTTTTCAATAGAGTTATATAGTAAATAATTAAGCGGAATTGATATAAATCATAGTTGTAAATTTTGTAGTCAAAGATAACATCGACGGTTATAAATTCTTAAATTTGAATATAAAGCTTAGAGACGTTCCAGAACTTACTTTGGTTTTGCTTCTGGAATGTCTCTACAAAACTATTTTTTGTGAATAACTATTTTTGTGAATAATATGACGTCCGGCTAAACGCTTTTCCTCAAGAAACACGTAACGCTATAGTTATTACTTTTGATTCTTCACGGAAGGATTTTTGATAATATATTTTGCACTTCCAACATCAGAATCAAGTGGTTGCAACTTACCGCGATATACTAAAGCTTGATGAATCAAAGCAGTAGCTGCGCCACGGGTTATTGGTTGATTTGGTCTGAGTAATGTTTGTTGGGGATAGTTAACTACTATATTTGCTTTAGTAGCTGCTGCAATATTATCTATAGCTTCTGGAGGGATTTTTTCTGCGTCTTGATAATAAGAATTAACTAGTTCCCTCGCGCTGGGACCGACAACTACATTTTTTCCGGTAGCTGTGTTTGTTGTCCCGGGAGCAGAAGCAACGTTAGCAGGTTGATTTTGATTCAGCAAATTCATTTGGTAAAAAGGCTGCATCAATGTAGTAGCTGCCAGGGGGAATAACAAACGATTTTTTGACTGACCTCTTTTAGCTTGTTTCCTTGCTGGTGACGGAGTAACCGCTTGATTAGTGCTTTTTGAAGGCTGATAGCTCAAATCTAAACCTCTAGTAAGTGCAACCAATGCATCAGTCCTAGAGAAATCTTTTTTGGGATGAAACCTATTATTGGGATAAGCCTTCATAAAATCAGATTCGTAGGCTTCTTCAATTGGCGTCGAAGCCCAATAATTTTTAGGAACATCTTTGAAGACGCTACCACTCTCGATATTTCTGACTTTTTCTTCATCAAAAGCTTGACGCACCATTGCTGCAAATTCATCGCGGTCTAAATTTTTCTTTGGTCTGAAAGTACCATCTGGGTAGCCGGTGACAATATCTTTTGAAGCTAAAGCTCGAATAAATGGACTAGCCCAATAGTTACGGTCGACATCAGGAAAATTCTCTTCAGCAACGCTGACTTCAATTGAAGCGACCGCTAAACCAGCAGCACTGAATACTCCCAGCATTCCTAGCATGAGAAAATCTATCGATTCGCGCTTCACTTTTTATAACCTCCTATTTTAATTAAAAAAGAACAGGGAACAGAAAAATCTTCTTATACCAATTTTCTAAACTAAAGCTACAGATAATGCATCAAGCAAAAATCATATTGTTGAATTAAATTTCATCAGTGCAGCCCAACTACATGAAATTGGTATTAAAGTTGCGGTAAATCCTAACTCCTTATTGCTCGACTACGGGGTTACCTTCAACATTCACATCTAACTCTTGACGACGAAGGGTTTCCTGAGCTTCTACGGTATCTTTTTCTACTTCTTTACGGATGCTAACTTCCTCACGGACGAAAGCTTGTTTTTTAATATCAGCAGTTTCCTCGTATACTTTCATCCGGGCTATTTCTCCCTCTTGGAAATCAGTATTCGTAGGATTAACTATTCTGGAACTAGTAGGCGTTTTACGCTCAATTACGATTCGTTCTCTCTCTACCGGTACGGAAGCTGTTGCAACTTCTGTTTCTAAGCGTTTTCCTACAGTAACTTCCCCAGTCATTTGACGGTTTTTACGAGCAACTAGCTTCTCCTCATAAAGCTTTAACTTTTGATGCTCTCGTTCATCCATCTGGTACATTTCAGGTTCTCGATCATATGTATAAGTGCTGCGATCGTACTTAGGAGCCCCTGGAGAAGCGGAATCGGGAGTAGGAGTAATAATAGGTTCTGGAGTTGGAGCAGAATTGGATAACTCAGTAGACGTATATAATCTATCGGATACAGCAGACACTCCAGATGCTCCGACGGGAGGTGTCATTTCTACAGGAGCAGAGTTTTCAACGCTGGGAGTGCGGTAAATATTGCGAACTCTTTCTTCATACTCGTAATCTACCGTCATAGCTTCACTATATTCGGGTAGTTCTTCTGCCTGATCTTTACTGAATAGATTTTTAGCGTAAATTCGTTCTTTATTTGGATCTACATAGCAACGACCCACTGGTAATAGAACTTTTTTTCCAAAAATCCAAAAACCTGTATCCAATACCAAATAACGAAAACGTCCAGTTTCGTCAACTAAAATGTCATCAATAGAACCAATCTTGTCATTTGTCCTAGCAGAGTAAACATCAAGACCTTTGACATCATCACCATCAAAAGCCTCTTCTCGGTAGTTAGGATTAAAATCTGCAATTTTAAATAAAGCCATTTTAGATTTACCTTTTTTGAACAAACTTAATTTTTGTTGTAAATATACTTACCTATACTTTATATATAAGTGGAGCAAATTTCTTCCAACTAAGGTCTCATAGTCCCTCACTGACAAAATATTTATTTTTGCGTCTCCAGATAATCGAATGTTATGCCTACTGGAAGAATAAATAGTAATTTGTTTCGCTTTACTATGTTTACAACAGGACTATCTAATTATTTGCAAAAGTATTTTTGCGAGAATGCAGAGATTATCTGAGTGGCATGATTCGAGATAAAAATCAAAATAAAAAAATTTGCAACAGATAATTAGTAATTTTGGGGAGGAACATCGAAGTGTCTTATTCAGAACCAATGGGTGTAGAACCGATAGGCGATCGGGTAATTGAGAGAGCAGTTGTCAATCCAGTAGTTGATTATCATGACCGCGTGCGCTGGGGTCCAATTATTGCAGGGATTGTAATTTCGATTGCCGCCCAGTTATTGTTAAGTGCTCTTGGCGCTGCAATTGGCTTAACAGCAGGTGCGACAGGAGCAGAAGCAGGAACTGTTGGTATTGGTGTGGGTATTTGGGCGATTATTAGCTTATTTATTTCCTTGTTCCTAGGTGGTTGGATTTGCGCTAATAGTTGCGGTCCAATGAACAAAAACACAGCATTACTACATGGATTAATTCTTTGGGCTACTACTATTGCTGTTAGTTCTTGGTTGCTTGCTAGTGGTGTATCAGGTACTTTCGGAGTTGTAGCTGCTAATGCAGGTGAAGTGGTAAATCAAGCTCAGCAATCAGGAGGAGTATCTTTACCAAATCAAGTTCCTAACGTTAGTCCTACTGATGCTCAAAATATCGCAGAAAATTCTGCCAAAATAGCTTGGTCGTTTCTCTTTGGTTCTCTCTTAGGCTTGGTTGCGTCAATGGTTGGAGCTTCTGTTGGAGCAAGAAAACCTCGGGTTCGAGTCTAAACTTGAGACGTCATTAATAATTAAATAATTAAATTCAAATAATTATATTCAATACTTACACGAGCTTGCTTTTAATAAGACTTTAGGTGACGATAAGAAGAATCATTTACAGTCTTAATATTTAGTTTAGTTTGCGTAAGTATATATTTATTGTGGAGATAACTGAAAAGTCTAATATAAATAATAAGACTTAGGAAAATCTATTTACATCCAACTAATTAATTTATAAGTTATCTGATTTAATTTATGCATATATTTACTCAATTTAATAAATAGATTTTTATATAAATAGATATAATTTATATGATGAAGAATGGCTTATTTCAGAGACTGAAATAAACAATTTACTAACTGCAATTGCTACCAGTAATATTTAAACTAATCCTGTCGATATATAGATTATAAAACAATCTGAATAGAATATTATCTCTAGAGAAATAAGACGAAAGGTTTATAGATTTATATTTTTTTCGCTTCCATCTACTTCATAAGTGAGATTTCTTATGGATTAAAATAGCTTACATTAGTACTGGATGAGCTAATCAAGTTAAATAAATTGATATTCTTTTTTTAAGACTTACGTAAAAATGGCGTTGTAGAAAATTTATATGCCGTATAGATCTCCAAGTGAAACAGGTTTACGCAAGTTTTAATTAATTTAAATACTTCGATCGATTTATTTTGAGGAATCTTGAATAGCTATTTTTGTACAGATATAAATAAGGAGAAATTTCAATGGCTTTATACAAAATTGCAGATTTATACCCCAACTACAAAGAAGATATTTTCGCAGGTAGCGATATTAAAGATTTTTCTGTTTACAGCGAGACTGATGAAAAAGTCGGTTCTGTCCATGATGTAATAGTTGATGGAACAGGACGTTTTCGTTACTTCATTATCGATACCGGTTTCTGGATTTTTGGTAAGAAAGTCTTGCTACCAGTAGGTAGAGCAACAATTGATTACTCCGACAAAAGAGTATATGCTGTGGGTCTGAAAAAAGATGCAGCTGATCGACTACCAGAATATAACGACGATATGGTTATAGATTTTGACTACGAAGAAAGAGTCAGATCAGCTTATAGAGGTACAACTGGTAGTGCTTTACCTGCCTACGATAGCACCAATTATGAATATGACTCCGAACCCGAACTTTACCGGACTGACGAGAAAAACCATCAAAATTTAAAGCTTTACGAAGAGCGTTTAGTTGCAAGTAAAGATCGTTTCCGTACAGGTGCGGTAACTGTAGGTAAGAAAATAGAAACTGAAACTGCTGAAGTTGTCGTTCCTATCGAAAAAGAGCGAGTAATTATCGAACGCACTGGTGTAAGTGAAGTTGAAGCTGTTGCACCAGGAAGTGTCAATTTTAAAGAAGGGGAAGTTGCTCGCGTCGAAGTATACGAAGAATCAGCAAATATTGAGAAACAAGCCTTTGTACGGGAAGAAGTTTCGGTTAGAAAAGAAGTTGAAAAAGACACTGTAGAAGCAAAAGAAAAACTCCGTCGGGAAGAGTTAGAGGTTGACGTAGACGGTAATCCAAACGTCAAGCGTAGATAATATTGAGATCTACTTTATTTGCAAATATTTTCTCGTGGAGATTTTACTCAAGGATTTTGAATTTTAATCTAGTTCGGGATTGCTATAAATAGATTTCTGAATTAAAGTCATCCATAGCGGAATAAATCGGTGGAGAGTGCTTACAGGTAGAGTAGAGAATTAATCTAGCTCTCTTTACCTGTAATTTTACTCTTTAAGTAAAAAGTGGAGAATTGGAAAATGAATTCATACGATGACGCTATCATTACTGATAAATCTAAAATCAAATCAACATTTATTCGGTTAGATAAACAAGTTATATCCTTTCATGTCGTTAACTTGAGGGGAACTATTATTGCATCAGTGAAAGATACTTATACCGATCAAAAAAATAATCTCCATCTTTTAATTTCTCCACTAAATAATCCCAACGAACATCAACAATACTTAATGGATAGCGATTGGGTACAACAAATCGGGACTACCCAAAAGATACTAGTAGTGAATTTAAGTGAATCAGATATTACCAAATTACCTGTAATAAATCAGGCTAATATACACGGAGAAAGTTTAACGCCAGAAACTAATACCTCGTCCCCATCAAAATTAGCAGAAACTTCCACAAATGAAATCCTCCACTCATCTGAGTCAAGGGAAGTAACAGTTCCTTTGCTTGAAGAACGTTTACTGGTAAAACGTGATAAGCACAAACTCGGAGAAGTTATAATCAGAAAGAAGGTAGAAACTCATTTAGTACAGGTTCCCGTACGAAGAGAAATATTAATTATTGAACAACTAGGTTCCCCAAACAAACAGCTAACAGAAATAGATTTAGCAGAATCACAGGTACCTGGAGTTACAATAAATACTAACGAGAATAAAGATGTTAATTTTATCGTTAGAGGTGAATTAATGTCTCCTCAAGTTGCTAGTGAAATTTTAAGAGAGATTTCACTTCAACAACAGAATTCCTGTAAGAAGATTTCCCTCGAAATTGAAGTTGAGAATCACGAGCAGCAAGTAAAATACCAAGAAATAATCAACCGTTGGATGACAAGTTAAGTTCATTTTTTGTATTAACTCACCGGGAAATTAAAGTTGTTGATAAATTCAAGCAAAATCTAAGAATCGACAGTTAAATAAAATTTAAAGGATATTTGAAAAGTACTGTAGCCAATATTAAAACTTTCCAAATCTAAATTTCCCTCTGAGCAAATAAAGGTGGTAAAACTCTTATCCCTACAGTAGAGAAGCTTTAGATGTATTTTTGCCTTATAAAAGTATTATTTGCTACCTTATTAACCATGCTTTTGACAAACTGGAA
This sequence comes from Mastigocoleus testarum BC008, assembly GCF_001456025.1. Classification (GTDB taxonomy): domain Bacteria; phylum Cyanobacteriota; class Cyanobacteriia; order Cyanobacteriales; family Nostocaceae; genus Mastigocoleus; species Mastigocoleus testarum. The sequence continues at coordinate 100,493 of NZ_LMTZ01000102.1, read as the reverse complement.
AAACTTTACGCCCCTGTACTAAAGGTATTGGGGATATTTATGTTTACCACTTAATTCTCCGACCTTTTGGGATTACATGACAATAAAACAGGTGCTGATTCCGAGCTTAGATAAAGAAGTTGTTTCGTGACCGCTAGAAAATTTATTGAAATACTATACGCTATATTTATTTTGCTCTATCTAGAGATATAAATAACTCGTTCAAATAAATTATCCTCAGGATGATATTGAATTAATTCAATCTATAGAAGTATTACGATTAGTTTTACATATATACTTAAGATATACATCAAAAATAATCAGTTAAGTAATAGTTTTATCTTTAATACCTCAGTAAATATTTATAAATACTTAAATTTATTAGTTTATTTGTTAATTTATTTTGCAAACGACTTAATCATATTTGCTATTTCGTAAATATATACGAATGTAATTACACTCTTGCAAAGTAGACGTGTATCATAAATTTGGCACTACGAGTCTAAGAATATTAGCGAGAAGTAGTTTTTATTTATTCTGTAATTGCATCTCAATACATTGTCTTTAAATTTTAATAACCTAGTAATTTATATTAACTGTTTGCGAGAGTATTCACTTTAAGATAAATTACCTCTAAATGTGTATTTTTATACGCTTGATTAAAATTTGAGAAATAAACCTGAAAGAGTATCACACAAGGGGGATTAATTTATGCTCGTAAATTTGTCCGAGACGTCATTTTTAGATTTATCGGAAACATCAACACTAAATTCCAAAATATTAACATTTCTAATTATACTTACAGCAGGGGCAATTATAGGATTCATCTTGAATAACTTTTTAAGTCGCATATTTTACACAGCTTTACGCTCGTTTGTTACACCCGAGCTTGGAGATGTAGTTCGGAAATTAATAGAACCCTACAAAAAGCTAATCAGAGCAATTATAGCTTTAAGTATTTTAGAAGTCATAGCTGTAGTTTCGCCTTTAAAGCAATACTTCCCGTTAATAGAGGTAGTGCTCAGTTTAACTTTAACAGTAACAATTGCTTGGTTATTATTTCGGCTAGTCGGTCAATTTCTTGATATTTATCTTTTAGAGGTCGCAACAAAAAATGACCGAAAAGTTAATGGCGAACTAATTATTTCTGCTAAAGTAATTTCTAACATATTAATTGTTGTTATTGCTTTTATTGTATTTGCCCAAACTCATCAGATTAATGTTTTTGGCTTGTTAGCTAGTTTAGGAATTGGGGGATTAGCAGTTGCATTTGCAGCTCAAAAAACTTTAGAACAATTTTTAGGTAGCGTTGTTATATATTTAGACCGTCCGTTTATTATTGATGATTATATAGGTTTATCAGACGGTACTTTTGGCAGAGTAGAATCTATAGGTTGGCGTTCTACTAAAATTCGTACTTCTGGTAAGGGTACGGTTGTAATTATACCTAATAATTCTCTGACTCAGATGAATATAGAAAACTTTTCTGGTGCGAAGAAAGTCATGTCAATTCTGCGTCTAGATTTCGACCGAGAAGTTGAACTTAAGGAACAAGCGCTTATTAAACAGGTAATACTAGCGAGTACGACAGATATTTTTGGACTGGACTCACGAAGCACAGATATTACATTTACGAGTACTGCTAATGGGGATGGTACAGCTCACAACCAGGCTCAAGTTACCTTCTTTATTTTGGGTTCTGGTGAAGTCTCAATGGAACTACGTCGTCAGTTATTAGATATTGCTCGACAGAATATAACTGCAAAACTACTAGAATACGGAATTGGTTTTGATATCGACGAACCTACTATATATGTGGATGCACCAATTACAGTTTAGGCTAGTAAATTACGTATTAAGATAAAATCGAATAAAATATGGATATAAATATAAATATGGACGTTGTAAATCAAGTTTTAGAGTTTTTACAACGTAAAGATATCCGCGACTTAGAAATATTTTTTGTTTGTATTGTCGCTTCATTAGTTATTGGTAGGTATACCCCTTCAATTCTGAAGCTAATTATCCGTCGGTTCTTTCCTAAGAGAGTAAAAGAAATTTACGATGAAGTAATCTATCCTGTTAATAATTTACTAAGACTGACTGCAACTATAATTCTAATTTCTTCATCATTAGAAATAATTAAAAACTATGGTCCAATATACAATATATTACGGGGCTTAGCAGATATTGCCGCAATTTTCAGTTTCGCTTGGTTAGCTTCTCGCTTTTGTCGACAACTACTTCGAGTTTATGGCATAGAAATCATTCGTAAATTAGGTTATAGTGCCGACGATTTACTATTAGTACTAGAAACTATTATCAATGTATCAATTGGTTTCATTGCCGTTCTAGCTTACGCTAAAGATAGATTTGATTTAGTTGGTTTATTTACCGGATTAGGAATTGGTGGTATTGCTCTTGGTTTAGCTGCAACAAAGACTTTAGAGCAACTTATAGGGACCTTAGTATTATACTTAGATCGACCATTTATTCCTGGAGAGTATATTCGTTTACCTCCGTCTTCCGAATTTTTAGAAGAAATATACGGTCGGGTTGAGTCAATTGGATTGCGTTCTACAAAAATTCGTACTGCGGCTAAAAGTACTTTATTTATTATACCTAATTCTATTTTAGCACGGTTAGAAATTGAGAATATTACCCGTGGTAAAAAAGTAATGGTATTACTCTATCTCGACTTTGATAAAAAGTTGGGAGAAAAGGAAGAAGCTTTGGTAGAACAAATAATTGCAGAAAGTACAAATTCACTTTTCGGTATAGATCCTGGAAGTACAAATATTGCAATAATTGAACATGCAAAAACTCTAAATAGTAGAGCTAGAATTACATTTTTTATCCTGGGTTCCAGTGAAAGTTCTATTCAGTTGAGAAAGCGTCTTCTAGAATTAGCAAATGAAAAAGTTTCTCGTAAACTCACAAATTATGGAATTGCGTTTGACTTGCAAGAACCTAACATCTATGTTGAATCTCCTGTGACTATTTAATTAAGAGAACAGGGAATATGAGCCGGGAATAAACCGGGAGTAAGTAGCAGGGAATAGAAAATAAAATTGTTCTATTCTCATTTACCACTGTGATATTACCTCCGGCTAAACAGTTATCACATCTGTGGGGGCGAAGTAATAAGTAATAAGTAATAAGTAATGAGTAAAAGGATTATTAGGTAATAACTGCCTTCTTTTCAATAGGGTTATATAGTAACTAATTAAGCGGACTTGATATGAATTAGCGTTATGTAGAGACGGGTTAGCGAAGCGTAACCGCTAGGTTAATATGTCGCGTCTCCGGAGAATATTTATCTTAAAATTTATTTAATACATTAATCATTTGGTGCAAAGAAAATCTGTCTTTAGGATGAGTGCTAAACTTTTCTGGCGAAAGATTTGAGTATTAATGCAAACCATATAAGTTTAGTAATTAGGTGTTTAAATACAAAGCACTTATTTTTTTATTTCCCAAATTTTAAAGTTTTATAGAGGGACATATGTCTGCATCCGATATCGCTCAAGATAGTATACCTTTCTTAGAAAAAGTCATGCGTGCTGGAAATCTGCAAGATATCTACGAAGCAAGAGACTTGAGCGAAGTTGTTTACCGTACAATGCGTGATTTAATGCCCAAAGATACGATCGAGCGTGTTGGTTCGGAATTAAATAAACCTACGATATCTACTGAAGATAAAACTCTGCAAGAAGATATTTCAGACCTTTGGAAAGATAGAAATCCTATAGTTTCCTGGTTAAGTAAGGTTCGTCCTCCTTTCGATAGTTCTGGTCCCTGGGGAATTGACGAACAACGATTTATAGCTAGAATCGAACAAGAAGGTGGAATGCCAAAAAATACCAAAGGTGAGACTGTAGTTAAAGCTGTTTTTAGTGCAACAAAAGAGGAAATATCTCCTGAAAGAGTACAAGAAATTGCTGGATTTCTACCAGGTAAAATCAAAGAATTATGGAATGAAGCTTAAGTTTTTATAGCAAGCATAAATCAGGAGTCAGGATCGATAATGTAGAGACGTAACATATTACGTCTCTACAAAAATTTCAGGTCAAATGTATTGAATTTATGGAGATTTATATTTAATTTTTATGAGTAACATTAATGATAATATTCTAGAAGAAGAATTTCAAAAACAAGAACTGCAAAAATATAATACCTCATATTCATCTTTTTCTCAGACTTGGTGGAATAAGTTAGTTGCAATCATTGCTTTAATTAATTTGTTATTAGTATTGTTTAATTTAAGTTATCTTCCCTTAAGGGATGTTTATTTACGTAATTCGCCTTTCTTAGTAAGTTTCTATGACCCAGTTAAAAGTATTGAACCCCACCCTTATACAGAACGCTACATACACACAGTAGATTTATTGGAGCAGCAAATACCAAAAATAGAAACAGAAGCAGCCTTAAAGACTAAATTATTAGAAAACCTCCGCGAACAAAGTACTAACTTATTAATTGAAGACCCTTTCCTTGCAGCGAATAAGTTTGGGACTTTTGCTAAATTGAAGCGACGAATGCAATATCACATGGATACTTTATCAGCAAAACAAGCATTCGATCGATTTTGGAGCATAGAATATTTACAAAATGCAGGTTTCGATTCCGAGCTATCTTTTTTCGAACGCAAAATTAAGCCTTTATTAGCAGCTAACTATTATCGTAATGTCGATGAAAATGGTCTATTTATCGATAATTTTTGGCGAATTGATATTTATTTTATTATATTTTTTGTTTGTGAATTTTTAATCCGGACTTTTTCCATCGCTCGCAAGCGAAATGATGTCAGTTGGTGGGATATTATTTTAAGAAATTGGTACGAAGGGTTTTTATTTCTACCTTTTTGGCGTTGGTTACGAATAGTTCCGGCTTCAGTAAAGCTGCATAAATCGGGTTTAGTTGATCTAGAACAAACCCTAGCGCAAGTTACTCACGAACCAGCTGCTTACCTAGCTCATCGAGCATCCATGTTTATAATGGTGCAATTAATTAATCAAACTCAGGATGCGATCGCAAGTGGGGAGGTTACTCGGGCTTTATTCAAAAAAGACCGCATTGAGGTTAACGAAGTTGATGAGTTAGATGTCATCATTGACCGGGTATTGCAACTATCGATATATAAAGTTTTACCCAAAGTTCAACCAAATTTAGAGGACTTATTACGTCACAGTTTAAGAAAAACTCTAAAAAGTTCCAACTTTTATCAAGCATTACCAGAAGGATTAGGAATCAAAATGATTCCGATGGAGCTGACCGAGCAAATTGCTGACTCTCTAACTCAAACGGTTTATGAAGTTTTGGCTGCTTCTTACGCTGATACCGAAGCTCGAAAACTTGTTGACGAGTCGATTAAAAATTTTCAGAGAGCATTACGTAAAGAGCTACAAAGTGAAAAAATTCAGTCAGAACTTTTACCTTTATTAGTAGACCTTTTAGAGGAATTGAAGCTTAATTATGTCCAACGTTCAGTCAAACAAGATCCGACATCGACCCTTGCTGAAGCAGAAGAAATTCGTCAGAATTCGTGATTGAGAATTGGCGTTAGCGACATAGACATTGGGGGAAATAGTACTCAAAATTACTGACTTAATTACTAACTACTCCTTACTTCTTCTTCTTACTCATTACTCCTTAATTTTTACTTATGGGATACCAAGCAATCGAAAACTACGGCATCATTGGTAACATGTATACCACTGCTTTGGTGGGGGTAAACGGCTCAATTGACTGGTTTTGTTTTCCCCACCATGATTCTCCTAGCGTATTTGGGGCTATCCTTGATGAAAAAAAAGGAGGATATTTTAAAATTGAGCCAATAGCATGTAATTTTACTCATAAGCAATTTTACTGGCCAGAAACTAATGTCTTAGTATCTCGTTTCTTGTCTGACTGTGGTGTAGGGGAAGTTATTGATTTTATGCCAGTCGGTTTGTCTGAAAAAGAACGAGGATATCATTGGTTAGTACGGAAAGTTAGTGCAGTGCGGCGTAGTATTACCTTCCGACTTGAATGCTATCCAGCATTTAACTATGCTCGAGACAAACATAAGGTTATTCCTAATGGAAGTGGAGTATGTTTTGATTCACCTAATCTAAAATTAGGTTTAATGACAGATATTCCTCTCAAACACGATGATAAAGGTGTTTGTACTGAATTTACCTTAGAAGCAGGTGAAACAGCAGTTTTTGTTATAAGAGAGCTAGATCCAGAACGAGAATATAGTTCATCTGGGTTATCTTATGAAGCAAAAGATTTATTCGATTGCACAGTGTCTTACTGGCGACGTTGGATTTCCCAGTGTAATTATAGAGGTCGGTGGCGGGAAACAGTAGAACGTTCGGCACTGGTTCTAAAATTACTTACTTTTGAACCTACTGGAGCAATTGTGGCAGCTCCTACTTGTAGTCTGCCAGAAAAACTCGGTGGTAAACTCAATTGGGACTATCGTTACGCTTGGATTCGTGATGCTGCATTTATTATTTATGCTTTGCTGCGAATTGGTTTTACAGAAGAAGCCGGTAGATTTATCAATTGGATAGATTCATTATGTCATCAATGTGCGGATAACGGGGTTCTACAAATAGTTTACGGAATTGATGGACGTAGTGACCTTGAAGAAGAAGTCCTCGAACACTTGGAAGGATATAAGGGTTCCGCTCCAGTTCGAATTGGTAATGGTGCTTACGATCAATTACAACTCGATATCTACGGTGAATTGATGGATGCGGTATATCTTTTCAATAAGTATGGTACGCCGATTTCTTACGATTTATGGACTCGTTTGCGTTACTACCTCAACTGGGTATGCGATAACTGGGATAGAAAAGACCACGGGATTTGGGAAACCAGAGATGAACGTCGAGATTTCGTTTATTCTAAGTTAATGTGTTGGGTTGCACTGGACCGAGGACTGCGTTTAGCACAAAAACGCTCTTTCCCCGGAGATTTAGAACGATGGCTAAAAGTACGCAACCAAATTTACGAAGAATTGATGTCTGAAGGATGGAGTGAAGAAAGACAAGCTTTTGTCCAAGCTTATGGGACCAATGTACTTGATGCTGGTAATTTGATTATGCCATTAGTGTTCTTCATGTCTCCCAACGACCCCCGGATGTTAAAGACTCTGGATACGATTATGCGATCGCCCCAAGAAGGAGGATTAACATCTAATAGTTTGGTATATCGTTATGACCCTTCCAATGGTGGTAAGGAACCCGATCCGCAGGAAGGAACTTTTAATCTTTGTACTTTTTGGTTAGTAGAAGCTTTGACTAGAGCGGGAAGAACTGACCAAACTCGACTCGACCAAGCTAGACTGATGTTTGAAGAAATGCTCAGCTATGCTAACCATCTGGGACTTTATGCTGAAGAAACTGGGTCATCCGGAGAAGCATTGGGTAACTTTCCCCAAGGTTTTACTCATTTAGCCCTAATTAGTGCTGCATACAATTTAAATCGGGCTATTGAGGGTAATTCTTGAAAAGTAAAAAAATATTAGTATTTATACTGGACAAATCATTGGAAGAGATCGCTTAATTACAAATATCAAGCATATAATACCGAACCATTCTTGATTTATTTTAAGTAATATTAAATAAATCAGCATTCTCTAGTAATAGCCCAAAACCCATCGAGATAAAAGTGGTTATTGCTGGAGTAAGTACATGGTGTTAAAAAATATGCTAAACAATCTAAAAGTGAGACTAAATAATTTATTTAAGAAAGATACAGTAATTCATAATCTGGAGCTTGTTCAGGATTTTATTGTCATATCCCTTTGTATTGGTTTGTTTTCTGTAATGTTGCTGAGATTGGGAGATATGTTTTTTTCCCTGATGCATTTACATAAATCTCAGCAGATTATTTCTGATATTTTGTTTATTTTGATAATGGTGGAATTATTCCGCTTGTTAGTGGTTTATTTGCGAGAGCATCGAATTTCCTTTGGGTCTGCAGTAGAAGTTGCGATTGTTTCTGCTTTACGTGAGGTTATTTTGTATGGAATTCTCGAGATTCAACTAAAACAGATTATTGGTGTATGTAGCTTTTTAATTGTATTGGGAGTCCTTTTATTAATACGTCTGGTAATATCCCGTCTCAGTAAAACAGATTCAAGTGAGAATGATCCTAAATCTTCTATGGAAGAAGTAATTCTTTGATAAGTAATGGGTAATAGGTATTTGGTAATTGGTAATGGGTAATGGGTAATGGGTAATGGGTGATTGGTAATAGTTAGTATATTTTTGTAGTTGGAATTGCTTGATGAGTATTAATTAGTTATTTAAATATTAAGTAGTGATACTCTTTACAGAAACTTTTTGTAGAAGTTACAACATATCAAGCATCACCATTCTACATTTTTGTGCTGGATGGTAATAGTTATAACTAAATGTGTGTGTTCAAAAAGCAGGTGATGCATCTCAAAATGACTCAAATCACCCTAACCGATTAACTGTGAGGTAATTAATGCGTCACGTTCAATTTTGGACATTTTCCCTAATGGCTTTAGTGTTCAGTAGTGTTTCTCAATTATTTTTTTCTAGTTCTTCATTCGCAAACTCTACACCCATAACCTATTCAGCTTCAGCGATCGCACTTTCAAGCAAAAATCCCCAGTTACTCGCTAAAGCAAGTTATTTATCTCCCATTGAACAGCAAATAATGAGGGAGATGAATAAAGTACGAACCAATCCTAAGTCTTATCTACCCATCCTAGAAAACTACAAAAAACGTTTTCAAGGTAAACGAGTCAGAATGTCAAATGGAGTTTATTTACAAACCCAAGAAGGAGTCAAAGCCGTTGACGAGGCTATACGTTTTCTCAAAAAAGCCCGTCCTGTTGGTCGTTTAAAAACTTCAAGGGGCTTATCTTTGGCTGCTGAAGACCATATTGATGATCAAGGTCCTAGAGGTGGTGTGGGTCATTCCGGTAGTGATGGAAGCACTCCTTTTAGCAGGATGAACCGTTATGGCTCTTGGAAAAAGACTGCTGCAGAAAATATTAGTTATGGTCCTACAACAGCCCAAGATGTTATTATGCAGTTAATAATTGATGATGGTGTACCATCTCGGGGTCATCGCAAAAATATTTTCAATCCTAATTTTAAAGTTGCTGGTGTAGCATATGGTTCCCACAGCAGATATGGAAGTATATGCGTCATTGATTATGCAGGTGGATATCAGGAAAATTCGTAATTCGTAATCTGTAATTTGTAATTACTTCTGACTCCAAATCTGATTTTTTCTTACCTGTAGGGGCGCACCGATGTGCGCCCTAACGAGTATTATATTTTTATTGGAAGTTTCTTTCTCTACTAGTCAAGTTAAAAGCACAACTGTAGAATCACAAAATTATTTCCCATGCGGATTTCTGTAATTGGTACTAGCGGTTCGGGGAAAACGACTTTAGCAAGAAACATTTCCCAGCGTCTTGCTATTCCTCACATAGAGTTAGATTACTTGTACTGGGAACCGAATTGGGTAGAAGTGTCAGACGAAATTTTTCACCAGCGCGTTACAGATGCTTTGAAAGGTGAAAGTTGGTTAGTTGATGGTAACTATAGCAAAGTCAGAGACACTATCTGGAGTCAGGCTGATACTTTAGTATGGCTTGATTATTCGTTTTTTACAGTGATGAATAGAGTTACCAAAAGAGCAATTAATCGAATTGTTACTCAACAAGAAGTCTGCAATGGTAATTATGAAACTTGGGGAAAATTATTCAGTCACGAATCGATTATTTTGTGGTCGCTGCAAACTTACCATAGAAGACGTCGGGAATATCCAGTTTTATTCAAGCAGCCTGAGTACTCTCATTTAAATATAGTTCATTTACGTACACCAAAGGCTGCGCGAGATTGGTTTTTAGGTTTGTAGAAAGAGATGTTTTGCAACGGATAGATTCATTATTTTCATTCAAAGCGAACTGGAACGGATGAGTAAGAAAATGTCTTAATGTCTTTGGCGAGATCGCTATACTTTTCTTAGGATTGTTATATTTAGCTCACTCCAGCAACTTGATTGACAAATCGTTATGATGGGAAAAGTAAAAAGTGACAGTTATATATCTAATTTTATTTGAAAATGAACTTTTTTTCATTTCTTGCTCCTGGATTGGGTAAGTTTGTTACTCCTCATTTGATTGAAAAAATCAAGGGGGATCCAACACTTGTTGCATTATTTAAAGATTGCGGTATTGATTTAACCAAAAAACCTGATAATCGTTTTGATACTATTTATGCCTGTACGCTATTGCATTGTTATCGCGATCGCAAGCAAGCAGATGGAGTAGATGCTGAAAATCTAGATGAAGAAACAGCTAAGTATCTAGATGAAAAAAAATATGCACTGATGAAAGTGTTTACTCGAAAGGAGATTAAAGAAGCTTTTCAAATAGCTTTTAATAATAATGATTATGATACTGTTTCTTCTAAAATAAAAAATATTATCAACGACTATGATGATTGGAATCATCTAGGTGAAGAATTACGGAAATCAGGTATAGATATATCTCGAGAATTAGAAGATTTTCATAAAAAGTTTGATTATTTTATCGACCTCAGCCAAAATCCATCTGAAAGACGCGATACTCAAAAGTTAGATGAAGTTTTAGCTACTGTTAATTCTATTAGTTCTAAGTTGAACCCATCAGAAAGCACAAAACCAAATTTAACACCTTATCCTGATGAGTTCAAAGCAACTATTGAGGAAAAAATAAAATCATTTTGCGGGCGTGAGTTTGTGTTTAACGCCTTTGAAGAGTTTTGCAGAAAGAATGTAAATGGTTACTTTACTGTCATTGGAGATGCAGGAATGGGTAAGAGTGCTATTGCTGCAAAATATGTTTACAAGCATCATTTACCTTGCTATTTCAATATTATTGCTGAGGGACGCAATCGACCCGAGCAGTTTCTAACCAGTATTCGTCAGCAATTAATTACTCGTTATAGTTTAGTTGACCAGAATGCACAAGATGCTGATTTGTCTGGTTTGCTAGTCAAAGTCAGTCAAAAACTGCCAAAAGATGAATCTTTAGTAATTGTAGTTGATGCACTGGATGAAGTGGAACAAGAACCGGGTGCAGGAAATATTTTCTTTTTACCAGAAACTCTTCCAGAAGGAGTTTATTTCTTTTTAACTAGACGACCTTATACTCCCGAGAAAAAACGTTTACGCATATCTGTTCCATCCCAGGAGTTAGATTTAAGGAAGGTGGAATATGAGACATTGAATGCAAAGGATATTAAAGGTTATATTCGCTTATTTATCAACCACGATGAAGAACATAAAGATAATCTGGGAAAGTGGATCAAGGAGCGTGATATCAGTGCTGATAATTTTATTGAGCAGGTAGCAGCGAAAAGTGACAATAACTTTATGTACCTGCGTTATATTTTACCAGCGATCACAAATGGTTTCTATAATGACCTTAGTTTACAGCAGTTACCTTCAGGACTTCAGGACTATTATCGAATCCATTGGGTGCGGATGGGAATGGATGATAAACCTCAAGATTTGAGGGTGATTATCCTATTCATTTTAGTTGAAATTGCTACGGCGATTCCTTGTGAAATGATTGCTGAAATTGCAAATCAAGATGAATATAATGTGCAATCATTTTTGGATGAATGGGTTGAGTATCTTAAAAAACGAGTAATTAAAGAAGAAACTTGTTATAGCATTTATCATGCAAGTTTTTTGGATTTTCTTAAGGGTAAACGAGAGTTAAAGAAAAATCGGAAAATTTTTCAGCAGGTGAATCAATACATTTCTGATTATTTAGAGGTGGAAGGAGATAATATTGGATGACAACTGCTGTTAAACGAGTAAATAGTCCTGCTTTCCAACGCGCCCGATTAAATAGTCTACCTTATAGTTTTGTCAGATCGGGTAATTTAGAAAAATATTACAAACTCCTAGCTGATTTCAAGTTCATTTCTCAAAAAATTAACCATCCTAGCTTTGGGGTGCAAGCCCTAATTGAAGATTATGATTTAATTGATAACCCAGAATTACTAAATGATTTAGAACTATTAAATCATCCTGAATATGATTTGGAAAAAATCAAAACACTAAAACTTATTCAAGGTGCATTAAGAGTTTCGGCACATATTCTAAATCAAGATAAAACCCAGTTAACAGAGCAGTTATTGGGACGCCTACAGTCCTTTGAAGTTAAGAAACCTGAGATTCGTCAGCTTTTAAAACAAGCAATCAATAGCAAAACTTCTCCCTGGTTAAGACCTTTGATACCTAGCTTAACCCCTCCTGGTGGGGGATTAATACGCACTTTTGAAGGTCATAGTGGCTTGGTTAGTGCAGTAGCCTACGCACCAGATTGTCAACGGGCGATTTCTGCTTCTGGGGACAATACTCTCAAGCTATGGAACTTAGAAACAGGGGAAGAAATCCATACTTTTACTGGTCATAGTGACTGGGTTAATGCAGTAGCAATCGCACCAGATGGTCAACGGGCAATTTCTGCTTCTGGGGACAATACTCTCAAGCTATGGAACTTAGAAACAGGGGAAGAAATCCATACGTTTACTGGTCATAGTCGCTTGGTTAATACAGTAGCAATTGCACCAGATGGTCAACGGGCRATTTCTGCTTCCCGTGACAACACTCTCAAGCTATGGAACTTAAAAACATGGGAAGAAATCCATACTTTTACTGGTCATAGTGACTGGGTTAGTGCAGTAGCAATCGCACCAGATGGTCAACGGGCGATTTCTGCCTCCGATGACAATACTCTCAAGCTGTGGAACTTAAAAACAGGGGAAGAAATCCATACTTTTGAAGGTCATAGTGGCTTGGTTAGTGCAGTAGCCTACGCACCAGGTGGTCAACGGGCGATTTCTGCTTCTGGAGACAATACTCTCAAACTATGGAACTTAAAAACAGGGGAAGAAATCCATACTTTTACTGGTCATAGTGACTGGGTTAGCGCAGTAGCAATTGCACCAGGTGGTCAACGGGCGATTTCTGCTTCTGGAGACAACACTCTCAAGCTATGGAACTTAGAAACAGAGGAAGAAATCCATACTTTTACTGGTCATAGTGACTGGGTCAGTGCAGCAGCAATTGCACCAGATGGTCAACGGACGATTTCTGCCTCCGATGACAAAACTCTCAAGCTATGGAACTTAGAAACAGGGGAAGAAATCCATACTTTTACTGGTCATAGTGACTGGGTTAGTGCAGTAGCAATCGCACCAGATGGTCAACGGGCGATTTCTGCCTCCGATGACAATACTCTCAAGCTGTGGAACTTAAAAACAGGGGAAGAAATCCATACTTTTGAAGGTCATAGTGGCTTGGTTAGTGCAGTAGCCTACGCACCAGGTGGTCAACGGGCGATTTCTGCTTCTGGAGACAATACTCTCAAACTATGGAACTTAAAAACAGGGGAAGAAATCCATACTTTTACTGGTCATAGTGACTGGGTTAGCGCAGTAGCAATTGCACCAGGTGGTCAACGGGCGATTTCTGCTTCTGGAGACAACACTCTCAAGCTATGGAACTTAGAAACAGAGGAAGAAATCCATACTTTTACTGGTCATAGTGACTGGGTCAGTGCAGCAGCAATTGCACCAGATGGTCAACGGACGATTTCTGCCTCCGATGACAAAACTCTCAAGCTATGGAACTTAGAAACAGGGGAAGAAATCCATACTTTTACTGGTCATAGTGACTGGGTTAGTGCAGTAGCAATCGCACCAGATGGTCAACGGGCGATTTCTGCCTCCGATGACAATACTCTCAAGCTGTGGAACTTAAAAACAGGGGAAGAAATCCATACTTTTGAAGGTCATAGTGGCTTGGTTAGTGCAGTAGCCTACGCACCAGGTGGTCAACGGGCGATTTCTGCTTCTGGAGACAATACTCTCAAACTATGGAACTTAAAAACAGGGGAAGAAATCCATACTTTTACTGGTCATAGTGACTGGGTTAGCGCAGTAGCAATTGCACCAGGTGGTCAACGGGCGATTTCTGCTTCTGGAGACAACACTCTCAAGCTATGGAACTTAGAAACAGAGGAAGAAATCCATACTTTTACTGGTCATAGTGACTGGGTCAGTGCAGCAGCAATTGCACCAGATGGTCAACGGACGATTTCTGCCTCCGATGACAAAACTCTCAAGCTATGGAACTTAGAAACAGGGGAAGAAATCCATACTTTTACTGGTCATAGTGACTGGGTTAGTGCAGTAGCAATCGCACCAGATGGTCAACGGGCGATTTCTGCTTCTGGAGACAATACTCTCAAGCTATGGAACTTAAAAACAGGGGAAGAAATCCATACTTTTACTGGTCATAGTGATTCGGTTAGCGCAGTAGCAATCGCACCAGATGGTCAACGGGCGATTTCTGCTTCTGGAGACAATACTCTCAAGCTATGGAACTTAGAAACAGGGGAAGAAATCCATACTTTTACTGGTCATAGTGATTCGGTTAGCGCAGTAGCAATCGCACCAGATGGTCAATGGGCGATTTCTGCCTCCGATGACAAAACTCTCAAGCTATGGAACTTAAAAACAAGGGAAGAAATCCATACTTTTACTGGTCATAGTGACTGGGTTAATGCAGTAACAATCTCACCAAATGGTCAACAGGCGATTTCTGCTTCTGGTGACAAAACTCTCAAACTATGGAACTTAAAAACAAGGGAAGAAATCCATACTTTTACTGGTCATAATGACTCGGTTATTGCAGTAGCAGTCGCACCAGATGGTCAACGGGCGTTTTCTGCTTCCCATGACAATACTCTCAAGCTATGGAATTTAGAAACAAGGGAGGTAATTGCAACTTTTAGTGGTGATAGTAGAATGAGTTGCTGTGCGATTTCACCAGATGGTGTAACAATTGTGGCGGGAGAAGCATCTGGACGGTTGCATTTTCTCCGTTTGGAAGGAGTAATGGATAATCTTGAATAACTATGAATTCCCAACCGCTACCCATTACAACCAATAACAGAATCATCCCAGCAGAATTTCAACAAACTCTCCAAGAAAAAAGCCTTAATTTCGTGGGTAGAGAATTCATCTTCACTGCAATTGACAACTTTCTCAACCGTTATGACAGGGGTTATTTTACAATTGTCGGCGCACCGGGTAGTGGTAAAAGTGCAATTCTCGCCAAATATGTGAGGGAAAATTCCCATGTTTTTTACTACAACGCCCAAGTCGCAGGTAAAAATCGTGCTGAAGAATTCCTAAAAACCATTAGCACCCAGGTAGAAGCTGCAAGTGGAACTTCTTTACAACTCATTCTCCAACATATTAGCGATCAATTAGCACCCAAGCAAAGATTTGTCATTGCAATTGATAGCTTAGATGCAATAGACTACAATAGCCAGTCCATTGGTTCAAATTTGTTTTACCTTCCCAGATATTTACCAAAAGGGATATATTTTCTCCTCGCTCATCGTCCTTTTGTAAGAGAAACATCTGGTTTATTAATAGAAGCACCTTTTCGGTTTCTCAATTTAAAAGATTATCCCGAAGAAAATCGTCAAGATATACAAGCTTATATTCAAAAATCTATTCAACAATACATACAAAAAGGTTTACATTTATCTGCTGCTAACAAACAAAAATTTGGAGCAAATAAACGGGAATTTATCCAGCAGTTAACAAATAAAAGTGGCAACAACTTTATGTATGTCAATCAAATCTTAACTGCGTTAGAGACAGACTTATACCCAGCAAATTCCTCCCTTACAGAAATCTTAGATGGAACATATTTTCCTCCTGCTTTAGAAACATATTACCAACAGCATTTACAGAAAATGTTTCCAGCAGAAGAAGCAGATCCAATTGCTCAAGCCGTTTTGAATACACTAGTACAAAATTCATTAGCGCAAAATCAATCACCACTATTGCAACCCAGGGGACAAACAGTAGAAGAGATTTCCCAAATCATTGATGCTGATGAATATGATGTTGAAGAAGTCTTAGAAAACTGGATTGAGTTTCTTACTGTGCATCAAGTTGATGAGAATAACAAGTATGGTTTATATCATGGTAATTTTGGTAAATGGCTTAGTGCACATCCGCAATCAAAATATTTGTAGAGATGTTGCAGAGCCTGCGGTGTCCGCGTTAGCCTCTGTAACGTCTCTACCAACTGACTTAAGTAGGTTAGTAAGGTTAGTAAGAAAAATTATAACTTGTTTGTAATAGCGCTTTAGCGCTAAAGCGCTACTACGAGCAAAATACGAGTATTTTATATTTCTTTACATRGTTTACTTTTTTCTTGCCTACTTACTTAGTCTTATATAGTAAGGAATGAGAATTTAATAACCTATTATTCTGAAATTTGGAATGGTGCGTTACGCGATGCTAACAGCACCCTACTTTTGTACTTTATTTAATCCACATTCCTAACTAATTACCTGTACTTGATTTTATACGGTAAAAATTTGATCTTGATTATTGCTAAAAGTACTTGCAGACTCAAAAGAAACCAGTGCTAACAAATCATCTCCTTGGAAAATTTGTGCACCCCTAGCACTATCGACAAAGCGAAGATTGCTTGTACTTTCCACTTGAAAAGTTGTTGCACCTAGTTCAAATCCACCGATGGTGTCGAAACCTTCACCACTATCAAGAATCACAGTTGATTGACCATCACCTAAGGAAATTCGATCTAAACCATTACCGGAATCGATAACATCATTACCACCCCTGGCGAAGATAATATCATCTCCATTACCAGCTAAAATTGTATCAGCTTGCTGACCGCCGAAAATTATATCATTTCCTTCACCAGCAATAATAGTATCTTCACCTCCTCGACCAAAGATGATGTCATTTCCTTCAAAACCAAGGATAAATTCTGCAGCTTTTGTACCAAATAAGGTATCTCTTTCGGGAGTTCCATTAATAACTTCTTTTTCGGTAACCGTAGAAGTTATAGTTGCTGAAGCCGTGTCAACAGAATAATTTTCGTCATCCAGAAGGGTCAAGGTATAAGTCTCATCTCCTTCAACCTGGTTATCTTGACCAGTTGCTACACCAAAATTAGCTTCTGTTGCTCCTGCAGAAATTGTAAATTCAAGAATTGGCGTACCATTTTCTACAACTAATTGGAGATTATCAATATTATTGAAAAGCTCTTGGGGTAAACCCGCATCTGCTGGATCACCATCTGGATCGTCGAACTGCAGTCTCACCGTTAACCCACCGCTTGGTGCTGGTTCGCTAAGCTTAAAATTAAAAATTTGTGGTTCTCCACCTTCAGCAACAACAGTTCGATCTACACTGAAGGAAACAACGGGTAAATTTGTCATAACAAACTAAGACTATTTATTATTTTCAGGGTTGATTGTATAACCCATTCCCTGCCAAAATATATAAACTGCTATAAGCTATACATTTGCTTTATATAAAATTTAAAATCAGTCATTATTTCCATGCGAATTTCTATAATTGGTGGTGTTGGTTCGGGGAAAACAACTTTAGCGAAACAAATTTCCCAAAGTCTGACAATTCCACACATAGAATTAGACTATTTGTGCTGGGAATCCAATTGGGTAAAAGTACCAAAAGAAGTTTTTCGTGAACGCGTTGCAGATTCTTTAACGGAAGAAAGCTGGGTTGTTGATGGTCAATACAGTAAAGTGAGAGATATTATTTGGAGTCGGGCTGATACTGTAGTGTGGTTGGACTATTCTTTGGTAACAGTTATGAGTCGAATTACCAAAAGATCCCTTACTCGAATAATTACCAAGCAAGAAGTCTGCAATGGTAACTATGAAACCTGGAGAAAGTTGTTCAGCAATAAGTCAATCATTTTACACTCTTTTAAGAGTTATCACAAACGGCGTAAAAAGTATCCAGTTTTATTCCAGAAACCCGAACACAGTCATTTACATATAGTTCGCTTGCGCTCGCCAAAGGCTACACAAGATTGGTTGCTAAATTTAGTGTAAGTTACTTAAATTAATAACAAAAGTCAATGTTTATACTTTTTTCTGCAAGTATCTCATAAATTAGATACCTTTTTCTAGTAATTTCACACTGGCATAAATAGAATTTAAATGTGGTGTTGGAGTACCAGTCAATTTTCCTAATTCAATTACTGCTCCTAATAAAGCATCTATTTCTGTTGGACGACCCGCTTCTATATCTTGAAGCATAGATGTTTTATGAGCGCCGACTGATGATGCTCCTTCAATTCTTTGTTCTAGAGAAATACTAAATTTTACTCCTAATTTTTCAGCGATCGCCTGCCCTTCGAGCATCATATTCCGGGCTAGTTCTCTGGTCAATGAATATTTACAAATATCTTCTAAAGTTGCTCTTGTAATTGCACTGATGGGATTAAAAGCTAAATTTCCCCAAAGTTTAAGCCATAACTCATTACGGATTTGGTTGCGGACTGGGGCTTTCAGACCTGCTTGACGTAGAACTTGAGCTAATTTTTTGATGCGATCGCTTTTGCTTCCATCCAATTCACCGAGGGTAAAGCGATCACCCTCAATATGCTTAACTACTCCAGGAGCGATTAATTCTGTTGCGGGGTAAACTATGCAACTAATTACTCGGTCAATGGGAATATTTGCTTCTACGATTCCATCGGGATCTACTGCTAGAATTTTGCGGTTTTCGTATTGGGTACCGCTTTTGCGAAAATACCACCAGGGAATACCATTTTGTGCTGTAACTACCATAGTTTCCGAATCACATAAAGCTGGTAGAGAAGGTGCTAATTTAGGTACGCTCTGAGCTTTGACCGTGACAAAAATTGCATCCTGCGGTCCAACAGTATCAACATCAGCAGCTGCAACAAAATTATGGGTGGTTTCTTTGACACCATTTTCTTCTAGTTGTAGTCCTTGGGTTTGTAGCGCTTCAAGTTGTTTCCCCCGAGCTATTAAAGTAACTTTTACATCTGACGGTGGTAATTTAGCTAATTTCGCTCCTAAATAACTACCAATTGCACCAGCACCAAAAATGCAAATCTTCATGCGATCGCTCCTCATATTTACCAATTTCCTTTAATATTGCTACATTTTGTTTATAGAAGGGAACGGGGAACAGGGAACGGGGAACAAATTCAAAAAATTGATATGTAGCAGTGTTTTTTTGACATTGGTATTACATAAATTGTTAATTTGGATTCCCCTAACCCCCTTGGAAAGGGGGAAAAGTTCAAGCTATAAAAACAGTAATTTTGAATTATGTCCTACGGACACGCTATGCTAATGACTTTTTACTTTTTACTTTTCTGCGGTAATTTTGAGTAATTCAGCCATTTTCAGTCGCTGAGGTTTTCCTGTCGCACCTCGGGGTAGGGATTCCAAAAAGTGAAACTTGCGGGGAACTTTGAAATCTGCAAGATACTGCAAGCAATATTTTCTTAATTCTTTTTCATCAATGTTTTCTTTTAAAACAACTGCTGCGTGAACATCTTCACCCAGGGTTTTATGAGGTGCTGCAAAACTGAGAACTTCCTCCACTGCGGGATGACGCAAAATTACATTATCTACCTCTAAAGGAGAAATCTTTTCCCCACCACGATTAATTAATTCTTTTAAACGTCCCGTCAGGGATAAATAACCCGACTCGTCAATTACCCCTTGGTCCCCAGTGCGAAACCAACCATTAGTAAATGCTTTAGCGTTAGCTTCAGGATTATTTTCGTAACCATCAACTACATTCGGAGCTTTCACCACAACTTCCCCTAACTCACCTTGGGGAAGAAGATTTCCTGCTTCGTCCATAATATTGATTTCGACCCCAAAACCATAACCAACGGTTCCAGGTTTATGTTCTGCGGGGGGTAAAGGATTGGAAGTCATTTGGTGTGATGCTTCAGTCATACTGTACGCTTCCAATACCGGAGCATTGAAAGTTGTTTCTAGTTTTTCTAAGACTACAGTGGGTAAAGAAGAACTACTTGAGCGCAGGAATCTCAACTTACTTTTGGCGATCGCTTCTGGATTGCGACTGGCTCTAGCTAGTAACATTTGATGCATAGTTGGTACGGCTGAATACCATGTCGGCTGAAATTCTGCAAACCACTTCCAAAATTCTAAGGCGTTGAAACCACCAACCGGAACGATCACCGTTCCCCCAGAAGATAGGGTTGAAAGCATGGAAGCAACTAAACCATGGACATGAAATAAAGGCATTACGCATAATGCCCGGTCTTCTGCTGTTAAATTATAAGTACCGATGATATTTCCTGCAGAAGCGGCTAAATTTCGGTGTTTGATGGGAACTCGCTTCGGTCTGCTAGTCGTACCACTAGTGTGCAAAATCATGGCGATATCTTCTGATTGAGCTAACTCAGTCGATCGCTCATCTTTTTTTGTATCACCTTGCAGATGAAAAGATAATCCCTCAGGTTGCAACTTTGCTTGAATTAGCAACATATTATCTGTGAGAGCTGCTTTCGCTGCAGGGATACCCTCATCTAAAATAATTAATGCACTAGCATTGAGATCCTCATAATAAAAGGCAAACTCAGCCTGAGAATATTTGGGATTGAGAGGAGCAGCAGTACCGCACATCGCTGTAGCTAAAAAAGTTACAACCATTTCTGGTCCATTAGTCATAGCAATCGCAATGCGATCGCCGCAACCAATTCCGAATTTATTAAGTTGGGCTGCAAGATCGATAATTTGCTGTTTTAGTTGTTTGTATTTTAAAGTCGGTCGTTCTGGAGCAACTAAAGCAGGATGTTCGTCATCTCCGATTAAGAGATCCAATAAAGTTTTATTCTTGCGATCGCTTGAAATCATTATTTGTTCTGAAAAGACACTTATAAATCAAAAATAAATAAACCAAAAATAAATAAATAAAAAATAAAATTATCGTAGGCTGTGTTAGCCGTGTATAGAGAATATTTTCTTTTTAGGTCACCTTTGCGATCGCGCCGTAACGCACCGCCATAAGATTTATTTGCACATCAAATCGGATTATAGTAGGTCAATTACTATTAAACATCTAATTCCTTGATAATCCTACAGGGATTTCCCGCAGCAAACACATTATCTGGTATATCTCTGGTAACCACACTACCCGCACCAATGGTTGTATTTGACCCTATTGATATTCCTTGACAAATAATTGCTCCTCCACCAATCCAAACATTATCACCAATCTTAATCGGTGCAGCCATTTCTCGACCGGATAATCTCTCCTGAGGAGATAAAGGATGATACGCTGTATAAATTTGGACTTTTGGTCCTAGTAAAACGTTATTGCCTAAATGTACTGTATTGCAATCAAGGATTACGCAATCATAGTTAACGTAAAGATTATCACCAGCAAAAATATGACAACCATAATCACAGTAGAAGGGAGGACGAATTTCACAGTTAGAACCGATCGCACCAAATAATTTAGAAATGATTTCCTGGCGTTTTTGTATTTCTTGTGGTGAGGAAAAGTTAAAACTATGAAGTAGCTGACGTGCTTCCATATGCATCTTGCTCAGTTGTGCATCAGTCGCAAGATATGGCTCATCAGCGAGCATTTTTTCCCTTTCTGTTTTTGGTTTTTGGTTCATAAACAAATGTAATTTTTCATTATTTACTTACAAGGGCGCACATCGCTAGCGCCCCTACTGTTATCTTATTGAGCCGACACACCACCATCTACCGGGAGTGTGTGTCCTGTGACGAAGGAAGCTGAATCTGAACTTAGCCAAAGAACTGCATTGGCAATTTCTTCGGGTTGACCAATTCGACCCATTGGCACAAATCCTGAATAGGAATGGGGATTCCCTCCGGTACCGACTTCGAGTAAGGGTGTTTCAATCGGTCCTGGTCCGACTGCATTGATACGAATTCCTTGCTGGGCATATTCAAGAGCTGCTGCTTTTGTCATGCCTGTAACAGCATGCTTAGTAGCAGTATAAACAGACCAGGTGGGATAACCATTCAAACCAAAGATAGAACTGTTGTTGACAATCGCTCCACCGCCGTTCTGCAGCATTTGGGCAATTTCATACTTCATGGACAACCAGACCCCTTTTACATTCACATCCAGTAGATCGGTTACATCTTTTTCTGACTGTTGTGCCAGTGGTAAGTGCGAACCATCAATTCCAGCATTATTGAAGGCAATATCTAAACGTCCAAACTCTTTGACAGTAAGGTTAACGAGAGCTTCGACATCTTCAGATTGGGTAACATCAGTTTTCACAAAGATTGCTTTACCGCCATTTGAGCGGATAAATTGGGCTACTTCTTCCCCTTTCTCGACATTACGGTTAGCAATAACTACACCAGCACCAGCTTTGCCAAAGGCGATTGCTGTTGCCCGACCAATACCAGAACCACCACCTGTAATAATTGCAACTTTACCATTGAGTTCCATAGAAATATTCTCCCTAATTTGAGTAGAATTTAAGTCAAAAATATTTATTCAAATCGTTCATTGCCTCAAGCCGCACCTGATGTCGAAATATCGTCGAATCGTTTCTTGCCATACATAAACTGAGAACGCTCGCCCAAATCCTCTCCTGCTTTCCACAAATGCATTCCCAATCTCAGTTGGTCATTTTCCCACTCATCTAAGGCTTTCTTGACATCGTGATTCTGGGTTACTAAAGCATCGGCAAGAGCGATGGCATTTGCAGCAGCTTTTGAGACACCTGCTGCTGTGTGGGGACGGGGAATAAAGGCTGCATCCCCAACTAGAATAGTGGAATTAAATGCCATTTGCGGTACACCCAAATCTAAAATGGCTTGGACAAATGGTTCTTTGGTAGCAGCAACGAGCCGTTGAAAGGGTGGTGCAAGGACTCGATCTGCATACGATCGCATCTGCTCCTCAATCTGTGAAGCAATCTTTCCAGGTGGAATGGAATAGTCACGACGTTTACCATCTCTATCGGTGAGAATGGACGTTAATTCCGTCGCCTCGTCGTAATTGACATACCAGACCCAGTTAAAGCGACGCTCTCCCGGTACAAAGGACTCATCCTCTCCTGGAACTACGTATTGGAGAATATGGGAGTTGGGAAATTGGTAAAAGACGAAGCGTTCTGTAAATATAGCAGCCGTCTTTTTGTCAAGTTCTCTTTCGTTAACCAATCCGCGATAGGCAACATAGCCTGCATAGTGAGGTTCATAACTGGGGAGAAGTAGTTGTCGGACGGTAGAATTTGCACCATCAGCGCCAATTAATAAATCTCCTGTATCAGAAGTGCCGTCGGCAAAAATAGCTGTAACCTGTTCATCATCCTGCCTTAGAGCTTTCAGAGTTTTTCCTTGGTGGTAGCACTCTGCAGGAAAATGTCGCCCCATGGTGCCATATAAGAAGTTCCAGGATGTTAAAGTCTGACGCATCGGCATAACAGTAGCAATACTGCCATCTTGTTTCAAATAAAATCGCTCGCGCGCCACTACACCAAGGGGTGCTTCATAAGCAACACCTGCCCGCTCAAATGCTTCCACGATCTCTGGTTGGAGTACTATTCCACCACCGCGACTATCAAGATTATGAGGCGATCGCTCGTAAATATTCACCTCCCAACCAATCGATCGCAACAAGATTCCTGTAAATAACCCGCCCAATGATCCGCCGATGACAATAGCACGTTTACCTGTTTTATTCATCATTAAACCTCTGTTAACTCATGCACAGCTTTTTGCAGCGTAGTTAAGAACACCTCAACAGGTTGGGCTCCAGATAAAATTTCTTCGCCAATGCAGATACTAGGAACGCCACGAATACCCCTTGAGACTGCTTGACGCTCTAACTCACGTACTTCTTGACTACCTGCATTACTATGGAGAAATTGCTTAACAATGTCTCTGTCAATACCGATGTCTCCCGCCAAATTGGTTAAGGTATCAATGTTACTAATATTTTGTCCTTCCGTGAAATATGCCGTCAATATACCTTCAGCCATTTCAGTAGCTTTACCCTGTTGTGCTGCAAACCAGGTGAGGCGATGTGCTTTGTGTGTATTGGGTGTAACCTCCATCAAGTCATAACGAAACTTAATGTCATCCTCTTGTGTTGCTAAGATGGTTTTCGCATCTAACTGTTGGGAATATTCCCAGCTACCAAATTTTTGACTGCGGTAAGTTTTGCGTTCCATGCCCATTTCCGGCATATCAGGATTTAACTCAAAGGGATACCAAATGCGCTGGATATTGACTGAAGTATTTAGTTGAGCAATTGCTTTGTTGAGTCGCTTTTCTGCTACCAAACACCAAGGACAAATAAAATCCGAAGTGATTTCAATCGTTAAGGTCATGTTTGTCTCCTTTTCTTGGTGACATCTTTAACCTTAACCTCATTCATTTAAGATGTTAATATAGCTTTTGCACCAAATACTTTTGCGTAAAACGCAAAAATTGATAATGGATCAATTTGCTGCGATGCAAGCCTTTATGAAGGTAGTTGACACGGGTAGTTTTTCTGAAGCTTCTCGGCGATTGGGGGTTGCTGTTTCTTCTGTTACTCGTCAGGTAAATGCCCTTGAAGCAATGCTGCATACCCAATTGCTCAATCGTTCTACCCGTAGCATTACCCTAACCCCACAAGGTCGAAAATACTATGACAAAGTGGTGCAAATCCTTCAAGACGTGGAAGCGGCTAATCTTTCAGTGGCAGAAGATTCGGAAGTTCCACGGGGCTTACTGCGGGTAAGTCTTCCCGTTGCTTTTGGACGACTTTACATTGCACCGTTGATTCGAGATTTTTTAGTGAAATATCCCGAGATGCAATTGGATTTAACCTTGAGTGATGCACTCGCTAATCCAGTGGAACAGGAACTAGATTTAGTCATCCGTTTTGGTAACCTCCACCGTTCCGGTGCTAATTGGATTGTCCGCAAATTTGCATCTTATACGCGCTGTGTTTGTGGCAGTCCAGCTTATTTTCAGCAGCATAGAAAACCAGAACATCCCGACGATTTAACTCACCATAATTGCTTGTGTTTTAGCTACTCCGCAGGGTATGAAATTTGGCGTTTTAAGCGAGAAAAAGAAGTGTGTGAGGTTAAGGTCAAAGGCTCGCTCATTGCCAATAATTCTGAAGTTCTCCTAAAAGCCTGCTTAGATGGTCTAGGATTGATTCTCATGCCCACTTGGTTAGTTGGAGAAGACATCCGTGCAGGTAGGCTTTGTGTTGTGCTGCCTGATTTTCAGTTCCATCCCCACACGGATATGGATACAGGGGTTTACGCGCTTTATCTGCCGAATCGCCGACATGCGCTTCGAGTTCAAACGTTTGTTGATTTTCTCACTCAACAGCTAAGGGTTAATTAACGGGCAAAAATTTCATTAGACGTCTCCGAAAAAGAATATAAAAGCCTTGTGTAGTCAGGGGTGATATCTCATTTCTGGAGATGTCTATTATTTACTTAAAGGGCGCATAACATCATGTCCGGTAAAACACTTGCGATAAGGTTCGTAGTAGCGCTTGAGCGCCAATATCTTTACTATGGCGCTCAAGCGCTACTACAAACAAATTTTTTCATAAGTAATTAAGCAGACATAATATAATGTGTAACGCCCCTACTGTTGAATATAGCTAGTAGCTATTTTTTGGAAATCCTTTTTCCTGGAAATTTCTGAAACCTCAAAAACCTTTTTCTTTATTACTTAGCTTCTAAATATTGTTGAAAAAACTGAGTTGTTTCAGTCCAAGCTTTCTGTGCAGCTTCGGCAACGTAATTTTTTCCGCTAGGATTAGCAAAGGCATGTCCAGCATTTTCATAAATTTGAATATCTGCTTGTTTACCCAATTCCTTGAGGGTCTTTTCAAATTTACGTACAGTACTAACTGGAATCGAAGCATCTTCAGCCCCAAAAATTCCTAAAATTGGCATTTGCAATGTTTTCAGTTGCTCCGGTGTTGCATCGCCAATTTGTCCACCATAATAAATCACCGTAGCATCTATATCCTTTGGTAATAAAATTGCAGTCTGTAAAGACCAACTACCACCAAAACACCAACCAATTACCCCAACTTTAGAAGCTTTGTTTTGATTGACTAAATACTCATAAGCTTGCTTGAGATTATCTTTAGCTGGGTCGGGATTTTTTGATACTGCTTGGAGTAACTTGAGAGCTTCTTGTGGAGATTCAGTTACTTTACCGTTGTATAAATCTACAGCTAAAACTTGATAACCTTCACCCGCTAATCGTCGCGTTACAGATTCAATATTTTCGTTTAGTCCCCACCATTCATGAATTGTAATAATTCCTGGTAAGGGTTTAGTTGTGGATTTTGGTTGAGCGAAGTAACCTGTGATTTTTTCGCCATTCACAGTAGCATAATTAACTTTTTCGGCTGTAACTTCAACTTTGGGTTTTGCTAAAGCAATTTCTGTTGCTACCGGTTGGTCGTTGTGATGTGCGATCGCGAGGGATTGGCTTGTATCCTGGCTAAAATTAAAGTTATGCAACCCGAGGTTAAATAGTAAAGTTGCAATTAAAAGTACAGAATAAATAATTATCCACCTGTAGTTTTTTTTATTCATAACCGAATTTGACCATGGAAATAACGCTTTGAATATAGCCAAAATGTAGCATGAAGGCGATCGATCTGTAATTGAATCAATTTACTCAATCTTCACTACAATTGAATAAACTATAAAAACGCCAAATCCCTTCACAAATAAGCATTTCTTGAAAATAAACTAAGCTAGATGCTATAAAAAACCTGTTCCATCTACCTTATTCCACCATATTTTAAAAATTTATGTCCCAAGAATTATTACAAGAGTTTAGGTCAGCATATGCAAACCTGGAATTGTTTCCATTGCTGAATCAAAAGGAAATGGAACGCTTTAAGGTCGAATATCAGGAAGATACTATTGATGAACTACAACAATTAGTTGAAGATGACCCAGAAAGTGATGGGAAGATTGTTTTCACTGGACACCGGGGATGTGGTAAGTCTACCTTACTTGCAGGACTAAGACAAAAATTAGAAAAAGATTACTTTGTTGTTTTCTTTTCTATTGCTGATGCGATTGAAATGTCTGCAGTGAATCATGTCAATATTTTAATGGCGATCGCGATTAATTTAATGTCTGAGGCTGAAGCTAAAAAAGTTTCCATCAACCCCACCATCAAAAAGGGAGTTGAAAATTGGTTTACAAGTCGTACTCGGGTCATAGAAAAGAATGCTCAAGGTGAGGTTGAGGTTGGATTTGATATTTTCAGTGTCCTCAAAGCTAAGTTAAAAACTGATGCGACAGTACGAGATGAGATAAAAAAGGAGTTTGAACGTAAAATTTCCGATTTAGTCGCCCAAATCAATTTAATTGCAGCCGAAATTCAGGGAACTATTAAGAAACCAATTTTAGTAATTATTGATGATTTAGATAAATTAGATTTAGCACGGGTAAATGAAATCTATCGCGATAATATTAAGGCTTTATTATTACCTAATTTATCTATAATTTATACTATTCCCATTGCGATTATTCGCGATACTTTTCTGCAAAGTTTGATTGATACAGAAACCGATGGTCAAAGAGTAGTAATGCCGGTTGTAAAGATTTTTTCTAAGGGTGATAGTCGTTTAGAAAATGCCCATCCTCGAGCTAAAGCAAAGACGATTTTATGTGATATTTTAACAAAAAGAATACCTCCAGAACTAATTGAACCTGAAACTATTGACAAAATAGTGATTCAAAGTGGTGGTGTATTACGGGAAATGATTCGGATTGCTCGTGAATGCTGTCGTATTTGTTTGCGAAATATCCGCCGCAATCCCACAGAAAAAATTATCATTGATGAAAAAGTTTTTATTCAAGCAATCAATAAACTGCGGAATGATTTTACAATTAGTTTAGGGAAAGTTGAATTAGAGATTTTACAAACAACATATCAAGACTTTATACCAGATGATCCCAAACAACAGGAATTCTTAGATTTACTACATGGTTTGTTTGTATTGGAATATCGTAATTATGATACTTGGTATGATATTCATCCAATTCTGGTTGAAACTCTGAAAAATAAAGGCTTGATTGGATGAGTAATTAGTAATGAGTAATTAGTAATGAGTAATGAGTAATGAGTTGTAGAGACGCGTTAGCGAAGCGTGACCGCTAGGTTAACATGTCGCGTCTGTATGGGAGTAATAAGTAATGGGTAATGAGTAATAGATAATGAGCATAATTGGTTGGGATGAAGCAAATCAAGACGCCTATGATGATTTAATTGTTTCTATTGAAGCAGGAGTAGGAAAATTAAGTTTACTCATTGCTGTCTGTGATGATAGTAGTTTTCGCCAGCAGATTATTACTCAATATGAAAATGAATTAAAGTCTGATTTTGCAACTTATCAAGTTACATTAGCACGGGAAGAACCAAGCTTAAAACGTGCAATTAATCAATTAGTTTCAAGAGAAGAGCATTTACAAAAACATCAACCCGCAGTTATTACAGTTACGGGGACAGAACAACTATTTTTCCTCAAATTTAATGCAGAACAATCAGAGCAAGATAAATTTTTTGGTTATTTGCAATGGACAAGGGAAGGAATGCGCGAATTTCCCTTTGCAATTATTATTTGGGTGACTAATAACTTACTACAAAATATTCAAAAGAAAGCACCTGATTTTTGGAGTTGGCGTGCAGGTGTATTTCGTTTCAATTGTACAACTAAAAATACGGTAGCACCACGAGATTTAGAACCATTTCGTAGTTTTATTCGCGATCGCCGTTTGGAAACAGCTGATGATGATAATGAGTATTTTTTACCTTTAGAGGATTTACAAAGATTAATTCGAGAAATTGAAAGTCAACCTGAAACAAATGAAACAACCTTAGCTAGTTTATATGCTCAGTTAGGTAAAATTTACAATCGCAGGTTGGATAGTGGTGAATTTGAGAGTTATCAAAAAGAGTTAGACTTAGCAATTAAATATTTCCAGAAAGCGATTAAATTACAAGAAAAACTTGGTTTAGAGTTAGAACTAGCAAGTAGCTTAAACAATTTAGCAGGACTATATGAGTTCCAAGGGAAGTACGAGCAAGCAGAACCCCTTTATATTCAAGTTTTAGAGTTATGCAAACAGCGATTAGGAGAAAATCATCCCGACACCGCTTCTATATTAAACAATTTAGCAGGACTATATGAGTTCCAAGGGAAGTACGAGCAAGCAGAACCCCTTTATATTCAAGCTTTAGAATTAAGAAAACAGCTATTAGGAGAAAATCATCCCGACACCGCTTCTATATTAAACAATTTAGCAGGACTATATAACTCCCAAGAAAAGTACGAGCAAGCAGAACCCCTTTGTATTCAAGCTTTAGAATTAAGAAAACAGCTATTAGGAGAAAATCATCCCTACACCGCTACTAGCTTAAACAATTTAGCAGTACTATATGAGTCCCAAGGGAGGTATGAGCAAGCAGAACCCCTTTGTATTCAAGCTTTAGAATTAACAAAACGGTTATTAGGAGAAAATCATCCCTACACCGCTACTAGCTTAAACAATTTAGCTTTACTATATTACTTCCAAGGGAAGTACGAGCAAGCAGAACCCCTTTATATTCAAGCTTTAGAATTAACAAAACGGTTATTAGGAGAAAATCATCCCGACACCGCTACTAGTTTAAACAATTTAGCTTTACTATATTACTCCCAAGGGAAGTACGAGCAAGCAGAACCCCTTTATATTCAAGCTTTAGAATTAACAAAACAGCTATTAGGAGAAAATCATCCCGACACCGCTACTAGCTTAAACAATTTAGCTTTACTATATTACTCCCAAGAGAAGTACGAGCAAGCAAAACCCCTTTATATTCAAGCTTTAGAATTAAGAAAAAATTTATTAGGAGAAAATCATCCCGACACCGCTACTAGCTTAAACAATTTAGCTTTACTATATTACTCCCAAGGAAAGTACGAGCAAGCAGAACCCCCTTATATTCAAGCTTTAGAAATTGCAGAGCAGATTTTGGGATCCCAACATCCCAACACAGTAACTATTCGGGAAAATTTGGAATATTTACGCACACAGCAACAAGAAAGCGAAAACGATTCTTGGCTAGGAAGATTAAAAAAGCGGTTTTTTGGATGATGAATAAATTATTTTTGTTATTCCATCATCTTGTTTTAAGGCTCAGCCTTGGAACCCATATCAAGAGACTCTGCATCTTACATTATACCGGAGGCGGAGCCTCCAGTAAGGTGTTCCTTGCCAGAGACAAGCAGCGAGTAACAAATAGAATAGCAGTTGAAAAAGTCACTTTCTTGTGTACCGATGCTTAACCCCAGCAGGGAAGTAATCCCGATCGCCTGTGGGAAGTAATGTAATTTGCGGTGTTTGATATTCCACAGGAACATAGTTCGCAAATTCACTATTAAGACGTTTGAGTTGGGTCAAGATAGAAGATGCAATGGTTGTTTTCTTATCTTCACTTGCTTCTACACCCGGAGCTAATTCCACCGCAATAAATAAAAACCGGTTTTTATCTGCATCTTCTCGTACTTGCATGACAAATTTACCAGTTACCCATTCTCTAATTACCGGTTGTTCCAAACCAACGGTGACATTTTCCGGGTAGATATTAGCCCCAAAATAGGAAACTGTAAAATTGGAACGTCCAAAGACATAGACGAAAGGTAAATGACGAATTCCCCTCGCATCGGGGTCTTTACTAATATCCTTTAACTCTGCTATGGGGTCAAAATTCCATTGAGCTAAAAATTCCAGCATCTCTTCATAACTAATTATGCCGCCAGTATCCAAAATGTTGTAACGAATCAAAGGAATTCCATTGTCCCCAGAAAATAATAGGGTTCTATCTTCAACCTCAAAAAAGCGACTGCTGGGATCGTACTGTACCAAAGTTGGTAAACGAGATTCGCCAAACAAAGCCTTAGCAGCATCGGGATTATTAGCTAAAAAGCGGCGAATACAAATACTTAACGGGGTTTCATTACCCAAAACACCAGCATCAGCCGTACCGTAAAGAGATGCACTGTCGTAACAGATATTATCATTACCCAGGCGATCGCCAATTAAACTCCGCCATTCTTCACTAAATACTTCCCCAGCCATGACCAATTTTATTTGATATTGCTGCCAGTTAATACCCTCACTAATACCTGTATCAATTACATTTTTGAGAAATGGTGGATATCCCAGTAACACAACCTGTTCGAACTGTGGACCGAGTTCTTTTACCACCCGTAGAATTTCCTGTTTGTTGCTACCAGGGGTAATTACAGTAATTGGATAACCCTTACTCGCAAGATAGCGACAGCAACTAGCACTATACATACCTCCAACCCAAGTACCCAAAGCAAAGCAAACAACAGCTAAGGTGCGTTTGGTATCTGCGTAAAAACTGTCGTTGAATATTTGCTCAAACCGGACAGCTATTTCTAGTTCATCTGCAAAAAATCGTCCCCAAAAAGTTGGTTGTCCTGTGGAACCAGAAGAAACCGCGATCGTGTCGCAGCTTTCTAGTTTTCCATCGCGACATAATTGAGCTAAAGGGTAACGACGCAAGTAATTTTGTTTTGTTAAGAGGGGTAAGTTTTGAAAATCTTCAATACTTTGGATCGTTGCGGGATCGATCCCATGTTCCCTTAATAATTCTTTGTAAGCAGGAACACTTGCAACTACATTATGAAATAAATCTAAAATTATCCTATTTGTATTATTTTGGGAATAACCTGCAAGCAATTTTTCTAAAGGAGATTGTAAAAAATTGGTCAATGCTCCAATAGCGCGCTGCTGTTTGTTTTCGTAACTCATAACTCTTGTGACGGTAAGAAATTCCGATTACTATCCTGATGTAGAATCATTCACCATTTATATATACGTTTTATAAATTAACCAATGACCAATTAACAGTTAATAATTACCCATTACCAATTACCCATCACCCATTACCAATTTACATCCAAATTACGTAATCATAGCTTTAGCTCGTGTAGCAAATAATAAAAACCATTAATACTTTAACGCCATGCACGTATACTGCAGCAAACAACATCCAAATCAGAAAAATCATCGCTTTTGCACTACGTGCGGTGAACCTTTACCATTAAATTCAGGCGAAATTCTCGTTAATCGTTACCGGATTATCTCACAATTGGGTCAAGGTGGTTTTGGACGTACTTACCTTGCTGAAGATTTAATGCAGTCCCATCAAAAGTGTGTGGTTAAAGAATTTGCTCCCCAAGTAGAACAACTAGAAGAATTAGAAAAAGCTAAAGAACTATTTGACAGAGAAGCAGATGTTCTCCGACAACTCAAACATCCACAAATTCCCGGTTTTCACTCTTCATTACAACCAAAGCTGGGAACTAAAGATTTTTTCTTTCTGGTTCAAGATTATGTAGATGGTGAAACTTATTTCGACCTTTCAGTCAATAAGCAAGAACGGGGAGGAAAATTTACTGAAGCAGAAATTATTGAATTATTAAAAAAGATTTTACCTGTTCTTTCTTATATTCATGCTAAAGATGTGATTCACCGCGATATCTCTCCCGATAACTTGATGTTGCGACGCAGTGATAATTTACCAGTACTGATTGATTTTGGTGCTGTCAAGCAATTACCAGCATCAAAAGGTTTTTGGTTTACCCAATTAGCTGCAAACCGCACGATTTTGGGTAAGAAAGGTTATGCACCAGAAGAACAGTTGCGTCAAGGTAAAGTTTTTCCTTCCAGTGACTTATATTCTTTAGCGGTGACAGCTTTGGTCTTAGTAACAGGTAAGGAACCACAAAAGCTGTATGACAGTTATCAGGGTAATTGGCGTTGGGGAGAAATCAAAATTAGCCCCCAATTTGCATCCATCCTCAAGAAGATGCTTTCCTATAAACCTAGCGATCGCTATCCATTAGCTGAGCAAGTACTTAAAGATTTAGAAGTAGCTGCAAACACCAAAGTTACCAATCCTCAAATTAGTAAGATTAGAACAATGGTTGCAGCTCCCCACCGGAAAAAAGTTAGTGCAATTGCAACTCAGTTTAATAATAAAACCCAAGCCGTAGTCCAAGCTTTACCTTTACCCATATGGTTGCGTCCTTTTGCTATTAGTTTAATTACAACTACCGCCATTCTCTTGGTTTTTGCTGGTGTTTGGGCTGCAGTCACCGGCGTAATTAATGCAGTAACTTCAATTTCTTTACCTTCAATTTCACTTCCAAGTTTAGAGTTACCCAAACTACCAGGTGCAGGGAGTTCATCAGATCAGGGGTCGAAGAATCAAAATACATCCCTAGTTAATCGAGTTCTCAGTCGTCGCGAACAATTAGAAATTCCAGATGGCTTTTTCTATACAACCGTCAATCAGATTTTTTATACAGAAAATCCAGAAGCGGAAGGACGCAGCTTAACTTCTTCTGCAGAAGATGCTAAATTGCGTGAAAAATGGTTTGAGAGCGCCCAAGAGTTGTTACAAAAACTTGAACAAGCTGACTTGAGTGTCGCCAACCGTCGTAAACTAGGGAACTATAGCGGCAGAGATTACGAAAATTGGAGGAGACAAATTGAAACAGGTAGATTAGGTAACTATACGACTAACAGACTGGATCGGGATACCAATAACAAGTTTTATCAGTTATTTCCCAATCAATCACGCGAACGACTCGACCAAAAAACATTTGGTCAAATTTGGTACGCAATTGCTGCAGATAAAATTAGTCAACTGGAATCTGGAAACTAAAATCTGGAAACTAAAATCTAATAATTTAGATAGTTAAAATCTATAAATTAAAATTATTAGTCACTTGTCAACGCTAGCTAGTTAAAAAGTATACAAGCAATACAAGTCTTGGGAACTTACATTAGATGTTGTGTGTGCTTACAATGCACATGACGAATGACAAATGACACAATATTAATTATTACCTTAGTAAATGAACCCTAAATATTGCTCTAAAGGACATGGAAACCCCTCTGAAAGCCACTTTTGTCTCCAGTGTGGCGAATCATTGACAAATACACCGGTAAATCAAAGTATCCAGTCAGGACAAACTTTAGATGGTCGCTATTTAATAGTCCGTCAATTGGGTCAGGGTGGGTTTGGTAAAACTTACTTAGCTGAGAATATCAACCGCTTTCACGAAGCATGCGTACTCAAAGAATTTTCTCCTCAAATCCAAACTGACTATGTGATTCAAAAAGCTGAAGAGTTATTTCAAAGGGAAGCGAGTGTTCTCTACAAGCTAGAACATCCCCAAATCCCCAGATTTCGTGAACTTTTACGTACTAATTCTAATGGTAAAAAATATTTATTTTTAGTCCAGGACTACGTAGAGGGAAAAACTTATAATTCTTTATTACAGACAAAATTACAGCAAGGATTGTGCTTTTCCGAAGCAGAAACAATTCAACTTTTACAACAAATATTACCAGTATTAAATTATATACATTCTCTAGGTGTTATCCACCGCGATATTTCTCCAGACAACTTAATTTTACGCTCGAGAGACCAATTACCAGTCTTAATTGACTT
This sequence comes from Mastigocoleus testarum BC008, assembly GCF_001456025.1. Lineage (GTDB taxonomy): Bacteria > Cyanobacteriota > Cyanobacteriia > Cyanobacteriales > Nostocaceae > Mastigocoleus > Mastigocoleus testarum. The sequence goes on along the minus strand of NZ_LMTZ01000102.1, from coordinate 66,076 downwards.
TGGTGGAGTAAAACAAGTTGCAGCAGAAGTTGCGTCCCAATACTATCAACCAGGTGCGGGAGTATCTTTACCCCAACCGACTGTTTTGGGTAAAGCTGGATATGCTCCCCCAGAACAAATGCAGACTGGTTTAGTCGCACCCCACAGCGATCTATATGCTTTAGCTGCAACAGTACTTGCGTTACTAACAGGTAAGCAGCCAACATCGCTAATCGATACATATACTTTAAATTGGCAGTGGCGACAAGAAGTGACTATAAGCTCTGCTTTAGGGCATATTTTAGATCGAATGCTCCTTACTTCGCCGACACAACGTTACCAAAGCGCGACGGAAGTACTGCAAGCATTAAATAATTTAAACTTACCAAGTATCGATCCAACTCAAGCACCAAACATTACACCGCAAACAACGCCCACGGAAGCAACAGTAGCTGTATCTCCTGCAGTTAATTCTCCAGTGAAGAAGTCTCCGGCAAATTCGACTTCTCCTCCTCCTAATTTCCCTCCACCTCCATCAAATCCCAGTAAGGGAGTATCACTAGGCATATTAGGAAAAATAATACCTGTTATAGTTATAATCAGTGCGGTGGGTATAGGTGTTTGGGCCGCAAATAGTTTTTCCAGTGGTGATAATATTGTCACACCAACAGAGGAAGAACAAAGAAAAGAACAATTAGATACACGTCGCAATCAACTTGGAATTGATGCAAATTTCTTCACAGCCCTTGTTGAACAAGAATTTAAACGTGAAAATCCCAACTTCCAAGGGGAGAATCTCAACAACATAGAAGATTCCAGTCTGAGAGCAAAAAGAGATAAAATTGCCAGTGAACTATTAGATAAACTATCCACACTGAGCTCCGATGCTCGGCGCAGACTTGGTTTTTATCGCAAAGCAGATCGCGATCGCTGGAAAGTGAGGGTCAATAATATTAATGTTGGTAGCCGTTCCTTATATGATCTAGGAGATGCAGCATTTTTTCAAAAATTTAAATACTTTCCCGAACAACAAGGAAACAGTTTTATAGAAACTCCTATGGGACAAGTATGGCACGGATTTGTTGCTGACAAACTTAATGCGATCCTCGCCCGTAGTGCGTATCAAAAAATTACCTTTGATGTTAATGCTACAAGTAAAACTGTAAGTGGTAATTTTAGACCGGGACAAGGTAAGGTTTTTATTGCTGACTTGCGAAGAGAACAATTAATGAATCTGAAGCTTGATGCGAGTTCGCCTATCTTGCTATCAGTTTATTCGCCTTCTGGCAAAATTAAGTTTTTACAAGATTCTACTCGACGTAACTTATCACTAAAACTTCCAGAAAACGGTTTTTACGAATTTGTCCTTGCTTCTACATCCTCAGAATCCCAAGACTATCAACTCCGCTTAAGCGTAGAGACACCTCCACAACCAACTCCAGACCCCACACCAATAGAAACACCAACACCCAAACCCACACCAACAGAAACACCAACACCCAAACCCACACCAACAGAAACACCAACACCCAAACCCACCCCAACCCCAACAGAAACACCAACCCCAGACCCCACACCAACAGAAACACCAACACCCAAACCCACCCCAACCCCAACTCCAACAAAAACAGTCAACCCCGATCCCCAATTACCAATTACTAATCCTTAATATCTAATCCTTAATATCTAATCCGTAATTCTCAAACCCTATGTTTTATTGGGATTTGAATGAGAAATTCTGTTCCTTGTCCCAATTGAGATTTAAATTGGATTTGACCTTTGTGCTTCTCCACAACAATTTGATGGGAAATCGATAGTCCTAACCCTGCTCCTTGACCCACATCTTTGGTAGTAAAAAAAGGTTCAAAAACACGTTTACTGACAAATTCTGGCATTCCTAAACCATTATCGGTAATTTTGACTAAAACACTGTCATCAATAACTTGGGTAACAATGCAGATCGATAGAGGAATTTCCGGACATTCAGTACCAGCATTCAAATGCTTTTGCTTAATGTTGGCAAACTTTTGTTCTAGAGTATCGATGCTGTTTGCAAGGATATTCATAAAAACTTGATTGAGTTGGGCGATATAGCATTCAACCAATGGTAAGCGATCATATTTTCTGACTACCTCAATTCCTGGATATTTACCATTAGCTTTTAACCGGTGCCCTAAAATCAGTAAAGTATTATCCAATCCTTCGTGGATATTTACTGCTTTTAACTTGGATTCATCTGCACGAGCAAAGTTTCGCAGTGAAAGCATAATCTGATTGATACGTTTTGCTCCAATTTCCATGGAATAGAGCATTTTTGGTAAGTCTTCATTAATGAAGTCCAAACCAAGTCCTTCCACTTGTTCCTGAATGCTAGACAATGTATCGGGAGAATTTGCGCGGTAAATATTTATTGTTTGTAATAACTGTTGGGCGTATCTCCTCATATGAGTAAGATTACCAAGAATAAAATTAACAGGATTATTAATTTCATAGGCAATACCTGCAAGTAATTCTCCTAAACTTGCCATTTTTTCACCCTGAATTAAATAATCTTGGGTTTGTTTGATTTCTTTTAAAGCTTCTGCAAGTTGTGTGGCTTGATCTTTGGTCTGCTGGAGTAATTCTCCTTGTTGAATCGCAACTCCTAACTGCACCCCGACTTGAGCAAGTAAATCCACCTCTTCATCTTTCCAAACCCGTGGATGGGAAGTTTGATAAGCGACTAATAAACCCCACAATTTATCACCTTGAGATATGGGAACAAAAGTTTCGTTACGTGGTAGATTATTATCATCCGTATCCGACATCGCCGGCATCATTAGTGGTTGCACAGTGGCTGAAGGTTCCCAACCATGTTTAAATGAATCTGCAACAAATTTCCCCCTCCAATTGGAATCAAAGCGATAGATTGCAACTCGATCAACTTTAAGTAACTCTCTTACTGCTTCGGTCGTAGTCTTAAAAATTGTTTTAATATCAAGTGACTGACGGATTTTATCTACAGTTACAGCTAACAATTTTTGTCGTTCCATCGCCTTAGTGCGTTCTTTAACTTGTGCTAGCTCGACTGCTTGGACTTGGACTTGCTGTAAATATATATCTTGTTTTAAGGCTACCCCCAATTGTTCGGCAATTTGATAAGCAAATTCAATTTCGGAAGGTTCCCATTCGCGAGGTCCGCTACATTGATGGATGCACAATAACCCCCATAATTCACCCTCTTTAAGTAAAGGTGCAACAATATTTGCACGAACTTGGAATCTTTCCAAGATTTGTATATAACAACTTTTAAACTCATGCTGATAAATATCAGCGATCGCATTTACCCGACCTTGGCGATAAAGAGGAGCAAAATTTTCACTGAAACAATGATCGTAAACTTTATCTCTGATTGCGGAATTAAAGCCTAAAGCTACATCCTCGTATATAAATTCTCCTTCCCAATTATTTTTAGGATCGAAACGGAAAATTCCCACCCGGTCTGCTTTGAGTAACTGACGAACTTCCACAACAGTAGTGTGAAAAATAGTATCTAATTTCAAAGACTCCCGAATTCGGCTAATTACACCGGTCAATGCTTTTTGCTGCTCGGTTTGATATCGAGCTTGATTTAAATGCTCAGCTTGTTGAATTGCAACTGTTAAATGATCAGCAATTATTTTGACGAATTCGATTTCAGAATTTTTCCAGTCACGGGTTTCGCTACATTGGTGAATGCACAATAATCCCCATAATTGCTTATTCTTAAGCAAAGGGAGCACTAAATTCGCTCTGACTTGAAATTTAGCTAAAATGTCCGCGTGACAAGGACTCAGCCCTGCTGCATAAATATCAGCAATAGCTTGTATCCGACCTTGCGAATAATGAATGGCGAATTGTTCTCCAAAACAGTGGTCGTAGACTTTTTGTTCTATTGCTGAACCCCAACCTTCTGCAACATCTTCAGAAACAAATTCTCCTTCCCAATCTTTTTCTGGATAAAACCGGAAAACTCCGACCCGGTCAGCATTTAGCAATCGGCGTACTTCTGTCGCAGTGGTTTGGAAGATGGTATCCAAATCCAATGACTCTCGAATTCGCTTAATCAATCCCGCTAAAGCTTTTTGTTGTTCAATGTGGTCTTGAAATTGAGCTATGGAAAAATCTAGTTGTTCTTCAGCTTCTATTATGAAATAAGGTTGCATAAGTAGTGATAATTAGTGTTTTGCAAGGTTTTCTAAACGAGCTTCGTTCAATTCAGCCAAATTGTTAATCAGCTAATTTATTAAATTAAACGCACCTGCAGACAGTTTCTTAGTAATAGTTATGCGAGCAATGTAAACCTTAGATATGTAAACCTTAGAAAAATTAGGATTTAAACCTATATCTGTATATGCTAGCTTGTGATTACGTAGCATAACCGAACGGTGCAGCAGTGTAGCTAAATGAAGTATAAACACCACAGACTCTAATTTTTTCAATAATTTTGTACTGCAAGATGTCAAGAAATACGAATAATTAAATATGCACAATTTGAACGAAAATTTCTTCGATGTGGTTCATAGATAATATTAATGTGCTAATTTAAATCATTTAATACTTAGAGTTCTTATAAATATCTATTTTCAAGGGATAAATTGCTTATCTTTTTTATAAGATGAATGCTTTTTAATGCCGATCAAAAAGTCGAAAATATACATATGCTGAACCAAAATGGGAACTATAAATAGCCTTGAGAGTCAAATTTTTAGATTTAAATATACATCAAGCTTTCTTGCCAAATGTAATTATTGGTTTGCTATTCTATTGCCTTTCAATAGCAAAAAACAGTAATCGCTCTAAAAAAACAAAATAATTTGTTATATAAAATCATTAAAATATTTTTAATGAATGTGCAAAAAAACTGCTTTTAAAAGTGTATCTTTTATTTTACTAAAAAAATAATATTTTTTTAAGATTTATTACCATTTCTTGAAGTAGTTTGGTTTTTATTTATTTTGTCATAATTAAGTATCCTCCCTGAATCTATTAATCATTTAATGTATAAACAATTTAATACACAAGAACTATGAAAGCTAGACGCACGTAAGTGAAATTACTTGCAATGTTAGCATTGATTTGATGGTTTAAACAAATTAAGAATAGTTTCAAAATTCTTCTCTTTGATAATTATTAATTGTCCCTGTTTTTAACTTAAAAGCCAACTTTCGTAGTGAATTTTTATGTAATTCTTGCTGTTGAACTGGAGCAGTAAAAGTAATTACTAATTCTGACAAACCGCATCTACCAATCGATTTACCTATGTCCAAAAACAATCATTTATTATTATGATAAATATTTAAAAAACTAATTTAATTCTGTAGAGGTAAAGCATAAAAAGTGCCCAGGCTCTTTCTAAAACCCAGGCAGATATAAGAAAACATAATAATTAATTATGCAACTGCTGATAAATATAATGCCTTCTCAGGTAAGAAGGATGATTGTCAGTATATTTAATTACAATTGAACTTGCTAGTAATAATTACTCATTAACGTGGGCAATACCTAAGGTATGCTTACGCACTTGTACGCGCGGCGCGCCCCATCCCCAATACCTACGGCTAGAGCCTAGCCCGCAGCGTCGTCGGAAAAGAGAGGCTCTAGCTATAGCTGTGTACCTACGGAGGATCCAGAGCCGCGCAGCTCCTATGGGTCGGCTCCGGTACGTTTTCCTCAGTCCGCTAACATTACTTATTGCTCAACTACTACCAGCCTGTTTGACAGGAATTTCAACCATAAACTCTGTTCCTTGTCTTGGTTTGGAAGAGCATGTCATTTGACCATTATGCTTTTCGTTGATAATTTGATGAGAAATTGGTAACCCCTTTTCTATATTTCGAGTATCTGATTCGCTATTTAATGAAGAATCAAAAATATATTCACGTAAGGATTCAGCAATTCCAAGACCATTATCAGTAATTTCGATTCTAATTTTGTCGTCTTTCTCTTGAGTTTTAATCCAAATGTATAGGGGAATTTGGGGACAATCTGTTGATAGATTTTGATATTTCTGTTGAATTGCTTTAAACTTCTTCTCTAAAGAATCAACATTATTGTTAAATATACTCATGAATACTTGATTAAGTTGGCTAGAATAGCCTTCAATTAATGGTAGTTGAGCATATTTTTTGATAACTTTAATGCCTGGGAAATCCTCACTCCTTTTCAATCGATGTTCTAAAGTTAACAACGTATTATCCAATGATTGATGAATGTCTACTGATGTTAATTCAGCTTGATTCGGACGACAAAAATTTCGTAACGACATCATTATTTGGCTAATACGATCCACCTCGTTTTCCATCGAGTCGAGGGTCTTTGGTAAATTGTCATTGATGAAGTCCAAATTGGACTGGACTTTCTTTAAATAAGCATCATGTTTGAATGTTACCGTCAATTGATCTGCAATTTGACTAACGAATTCAATTTCAAAAAATTCCCATTCTCGGGGTCCACTACATTCATGAATGCAAAGTAAACCCCATAATTCACCTTCTTTGAGTAAAGGAGCAACAATATTTGCTCGTACTTGAAATCGTTCTAAAATTTGTATGTAGCAATCTTTAAAGTCTTGTTGGTAGATATCGGCGATCGCATTTACTCGACCTTGACGATAAAGAGGTGCAAAATTTTCACTGAAACAGTGGTCGTAAACCTTTTCAGCAACCGCTGAACTCAAACCTTCAGCAACATCTTCGTAAATAAATTCTCCTTCCCAGTTATTGTCAGCATCAAAACGGAATATTCCTGCTCGATCGGCTTTAAGTAGTTGACGTACTTCTTTGACTGTAGTTTTAAAAATGCTATCCAAATCTAAATACTGGCGAATTTGAACGATCGCGCTAGTTAAATCCTTCTGCTGCTGTGCTTGATTCTGAGCTTCTACTAGAAGTTCATTATGTTGCAAAGCAACTGCTAGATTATCTGCAATTTGTTTGACAGATTCAACTTCTTCTGATTCCCAATCCCGTGTATTGGTACATTGATGAATGCATAACAAACCCCATAATTTACCCTGCTTAAAGAGAGGAACAAGCAAACTTGCTTTAACTTGAAGTTTAGCTAAAATTTGAGCGTAGCGTTGTTCTTTGAGGTTGACTTTCTCAATATCTACAAAGGATTCAATTTCGCCTGTATGATGGGATTCTTCAAAACAATAGTTGTAGTACTTTTCCGTAAAAACAGAATTAAAACCCTCAGCGACATTTTCATAAATAAATTTTCCTTGATAATCCTTTTGGGGATCGAAGCGAAAGATTGCAACTCGATCAGCTTTCAACATCTGTCTAACTTCCGCTACAGTCACTTGAAAAATTGTATCTAAATCCAGAGACTTACGAATACGGATGAGTGCATTAGTTAAGACTTTTTGTTGTTCTACTTGATGTCGAGTTCGAGTTAATAGCTCGTGATGTCGTAGTGCTACACCAATTTGTGTTCCCACTCGTGCGAGTAGATCGATCTCATACTGCAACCATAATCTTGAAGAGGTATTTTGATAAGCTGCAATTATTCCCCAAAGTTTATCTCCCTGAAAAATCGGAGCAGTGGAAAAGGCTTTAGCACCAAACTGTTCCAACAAAGTAATATGACAATCAGTTAATCCTGCTTGATATATGTCATCAACAGAGAATGTTTGATTGCGAACATAGCGTCCCCCTTGGGTTTTTTGTAAATAAGTATCATGGACGGTTGGTTGGACGCCAACTAAAGCATTAAAACCTCGAGCAAATGACTCAGAAACAAAATCCCCACTCCAGTCGGGATTAAACTGAAATATAGCTACGCGATCGGCTTGTAATAACTCCCGTACATCCTGAGTTGTAGTTTGAAAAATTGAATCAATGTCAAGTGACAGACGAATTTTTTCAATAATCTGCGCTATCACTTCATCTCTTTGAGCTCCCTGAACTAGTTTTGTTCCCTGGGATTTTACCTTGTTCAAATGCTCAGCTTGTTGAATTGCAACAGTTAAGTGTTCGGAAATTAGTTTAACAAATTCAACTTCAGATTTTTTCCACTCGCGAGTATCGCTACATTGATGAACGCATAACAGTCCCCATAATTCATTTTCTCGGAGTAGAGGAACTACCAAATTTGCTCTCACCTGAAATCTGGCTAAAATTTCTGCGTGACATTTACTTAATCCTGCTGAGTAAATATCTGCAACAGCTTGACATCTACCTTGGAAGTAATGCGCTGCAAATTGTTCTCCAAAGCAGTGGTCCTGGACTTTCGCTTCGATAACTGAATCCCAACCACTTGCAACACTTTCAGAAACAAATTCTCCCTCCCAATTGTTTTGGGGGTAAAACCTAAAGACAGCAGTTCTATCACAATCCAGTAAATTGCGTACTTCCTTAACAGTGGTTTGAAAGATAGTATCCAAGTCGAGCGATTTTCTAATTCGCTGAATTACTCTTGCTAATGCTTTTTGCTGTTCTAGTTGTTCTTTAAGTTGAGCGACGGAAAAATTTAGGTTTTTTTCTACTTTTGTTGAGTTGTTGGGGTAGGCTTGCATAGGGTTTAAAAGGAGAAAATTTTTCTATATTGAGTTTCTTAGAGATCGGTTAATAGGTATTGAGTCAAACAATTATTTCGCTGTCATTACAGCGAAATAATTGTTATTACTTTTCTATAGAAATTAAGTTAGCATCACTCATACCAAAAAATAAAATTTTTCTCCTCTTGCTGACCTTTACGGTCTTGAATAAGGAGTAACCGTTGATAGGGTAAATATTCTAAAATTCTTTATTTCCCTTATTGAGACCCAAGTCTTACAATTTCTAATTTTTTAAATTATTTTGTGGTGTAATACGTCAAATAACATACTTATACCAATTTGGAAAAATAATGAGACAGATAGATTTTGTAGAGACGTTGCAGAGCCTGCGGCGTCGGCGTTAGCCTCTGCAACGTCTCTACCGGAGAATCTGTTGCAATGATTTATTGAATTGGTATTACCTCAGGCAAACTATCGATAAATCATTTGTTTTTATATACAAGCTTTCTATTAACAGTATAGCTGCACCATACACTATGTTTTACATCGTATAAATAGTAATTTCATGTATTTGAGTGCGCTCATGTACATGAAGACATACTAGGGTAACTTGAGTTACTATTTGTTGCGAATAAATGTATTTTAAATATACATTAACATTATAATTCAGTATAAAAATTAACTTTTAAATATGTTATTTTTAAGCAATTTTTATATAAAACCCTACGCTGATAATAGGCTTATTAGTTATATTTATTACTTGTTGAAATTATGTTCAGCTTTATTTTACTTGAAGTCAATCCCTTGATTTTTATTGTTAATAAAGGAAAAACTATAACTTTTTTGTGAAAAGCGAACTAACATCATAGATCCAATTAAAATCAAGAAAGTAAAATAATTATCAACACTTATTCCAAAATAATTACTTTATGAATGATGCTTAATGGGGATTTCAATTAGAAATTCTGTTCCCTGTCCCAGTTCAGAAGAGCATTTAATTTGACCTTTGTGTTTTTCAACCACTATTTGATGGGAGATAGACAATCCTAATCCTGTTACTTGACCTAATTCTTTGGTGGTGAAAAGGGGTTCAAAAATCCGTTGGCGTACAAATTCGGGCATCCCCAAACCATTATCGGTAATTTTAATCGTAACTTTGTCACTAATCAATTGAGTGATAATGCAGATAGATAGAGGAAGATCGGGATTTTCTGTATCAGATTTTGGGTATTTTTGTTTTGTGCTTATAAACTTCTGATCCAAAGCATCAATGCTATTTGCCAAGATATTCATGAACACTAAGTTTAATTGGGCACAATAGCATTCAACTAAAGGTAATTTGCCATAGAGTTTAATAACCTTAATTCCTGGATAGCGTTCATTTTTTTTCAAACGATGTCCTAAAATCAGTAAAGTATTATCTAATCCTTCATGGATGTTGACTGTTTTTAATTCAGCTTCATCTGTTCGATAAAAGTTTCGTAATGAAATTACGATCTGATTGATGCGTTTTGCTCCAAGTTCCATAGAGTAAAGCATCTTCGGTAGATCTTCTGTTATGAAATTTAAATTAAGCTCTTCTACTTGCCCTTGAATATTTAATAATTTATCTGGAGAATGTTCGCGGTACCTATTTACCATCTGTAGTAGGTGTTGGGCATATTTCCTCATGTGAGTGAGGTTGCTGAGAATAAAATTAATTGGGTTATTAATTTCGTGGGCGACACCAGCAAATAATTCCCACAAACTTGCCATCTTTTCACCCTGGATTAAATAATCCTGAGCTTGTTTGATTTCCTGCAAAGCATTAGTAAGTTGTGCAGCTTGATCTTTGGTCTGCTGGAGTAATTCTCCCTGCTGAATTGCAATTCCTAACTGCACTCCAACCTGGGCTAGTAAATCGACTTCTTCATTTTTCCAAACACGTGGTTGGGAAGTTTGATTAGCGACTAGCAAACCCCATAACTTCTCACCCTGAGATATGGGAACAAAAATTTCGTTACGTGGAAGATTTTCATTATCCACGTCTAAAAAAGTTGGCATCATTAATGATTGCGAGTTTGATGGGGGTTGCCAACCATCCTGAAAAGAATCTGCAACAAATTTTCCCCTCCAATTCGAATCAAAACGATAGATTGCAACTCTCTCTACTTTGAGTAATTCTCTTACTGCTTGGGTCGTAGCTTTAAAAATAGTTTCAATGTCAAGTGACTGACGGATTTTATCCACAGTCGTAGCTAACAACTTCTGTCTTTCCATCGCTTTGTCACGTTCTTTAGCTTCTGCTAGCTGAACAGCTTGTGCTTTGACTTTTTTCAAGTAAGAATCTTGTTTTAAGGCAACTCCCAATTGTTCGGCAATTTGATATACAAATTCAATTTCGCTATTTTTCCATTCTCTGGGTTTACTACATTGATGAATGCACAGGAGTCCCCATAACTCACCTTCTTTAAGTAGAGGTGCAACAATGTTTGCACGAACTTGAAATCTTTCCAGGATTTTTATGTAGCACTCTTTGAAATCATGTTGATAAATGTCAGCGATCACGTTCACTCGACCTTGGCGATAAAGTGGTGCAAAGTTTTCACTAAAACAGCGATCGTAAACTTTCTCCGTAATTGCCGAGCTAAAACCTAAGCCCACATCTTCATGGATGATTTCTCCTTCCCAATCATTTTCTGGGTCGAAACGAAAGATAGCTACCCTATCTACCTGAAGCAATTGACGTACTTCCACAACAGTAGTTCGAAAAATAGTGTTGAACTTAAGAGATTCCCGAATACGAGTAATTACTGCGGTCAATGCTTTCTGTTGCTCTGTTTGGTACTCGGCTTTTGCTAGTAACTCATGATGGCTTAAAGCAACACCCAACTGAGAACCAACCTGGGCTAGTAAATCAACTTCATCAGCTTGCCATGTTCTAGGACTAGAATTTTGATATGCGCCAATAATTCCCCACAGTTTATCGCCTTGCAATATTGGAGCAGTAGTAAATGCTTGAGCTTGAAATTGTTCTAACAAGGCTATATGACACTCATTAAGCCCGGCTTCATATATATTATCAACTGTTAAAATCTGATTATTGGCGTAGCGCCCTCCCTTTGTCTCCTGTAGATAGGTGTCATTTATTACTGGATATGCTCCAATTAAGGATATCCAATGTTCATCAAATGATTCTGCAACAAACTTACCACTCCAATCAAAGTTAAAACGGAATATAGCAACGCGATCAACTTGGAGAATATGTCTTACTTCTTGTGTGGTTGTTGAAAAAATAACATCTATGTCAAGTGACTGACGAATTTTTTCAACTATTTTAGATATTACTTTCTGGTGTTGAGCAGCCTGAGCAAGCTTTACTGTCTGTAACTCTACTTGTTGGAGATACTCAGCTTGTTCGATTGCAAGAGTTAAATTATTGCAAATTGATTTAGCAAATTTAACCTCGGAATTTTTCCACTCGCGGGTATTATTACATTGATGAATACATAATAGTCCCCATGCTTTATCATTTTTGACTATGGGAACTACTAAATTAGCTCTTACTTGAAATCTACCCAGAATTTCTACATGAGAATCGCTTAACCCCGCAGCGTAAATATCTCTAATTGCTTGCGTCTCTATTTCAAAATGGTGAAGGGCAAATTGTTCTCCAAAGTTGCGATCATAAAGTTTTTCTGCTATTACTGAACTCCAACCTACCGCAACATCTTCACAAATAAATTCTCCTTCCCAAGTTTTCTCAAGATAAAACTGAAATACTGCGACTCTGTCAGCATTTAATAATTGTCGTACTTGAGTAGTAGTAGTTTGGAGTGTAGTACTTAAATCGAGGGGTCTTCGAATTTTCCCAATCGCGTCCATCAGAACTTTTTGCTGTTCTAACTCCTCTTGAAGTTGAGCAATGAAAGTATCTTGCTGTTTTTCTATTTCGCTTGAATATGACTGCATAGTTTCTAACATTAGATTTTTCTACAATAGTTTTGAAAAGCAAGCGTTTTTGATTTAATATTAGATGCGGTTAAATTGAATTGTAGATAAATTATTAGGTTTATATTATTGAGTTTTTTAATCTAGCTGTTTAAATTAATAATGATTAGCTTCCATGTTTTATAGATTTTCAACTCTAGGAAGAAGTAAATAAATCATATATTTATAATTAATGAAGGTATAAATATATTTGTATTATCATGCATTAATAAATATTATTACTTGTCTAAAATTATTGCCTGTCCGATTGATGAAATTAGATAAAGTTATTTTTCTGCATACATGCTATCTTCTCGGTAAATAGGTACAAAAAAACCTCCTTAGCAATAACTAACATTTATGTAAAATTATCTTAATAACTACACTTAGCTACGAGGTAATTTGAAAATAGAATTGGCTTCAAGATAAATTAAATTAATGAACTTTCATAATTTACTAGGATTAAAATTATGACTTTTTCAAATTTAGAATGTTAATTATGTTTGCTATTTTACCTTTTTTGTAATTTATGATAGTTCAATCTTCTCATACATAATAATATTCTTTTTCTGAAATGTCATCTAAATACAGTTCAAATATTTCAGGAATATCATAATATGTATGATGAAAATACATACAAAACCTTAATGATATCAGCATAAAAAACTCGACAAAAAGTATCTCAAAACACAAAAAAAAATAACGTTAAATAATTACAGTCAAAAGTTATGAAAAAAGTATTTTAAACTACAAAAAAAATACAAACAATGCATAATTAGATGAGAAAGTAAATACATCCAATTAAATGATTTTTTTGGTAAAGAAATATGTAATTACAAACTTGCACATTAAAATCAAATAATGTTTGCATTTGTCTTTGCTACTTTGACAAAGAGTAAATATATTTTGACTGATCTATTTTCTTTTTACGAGCACAAGTGAAGCATTGCGATCGCGTTTATTTGTTTTTTATAACAAATAATTATCAGTTGAGTTTTATTACCGATAGGGTCAAGTCAAGAAAAGTAGCTTTTAGAACCCAACTAAAATAGCAAAAAATATTTAACCAAAACTTCAAGAATATTTGTCAAGCATCCACATCAATAAAGTTTATAGATTTCCTAAGCTTGTAAATATCTCAATGTATGTTGATCGTTTATCTAGCAGGCAAATAAAAAAATATACATAAATTAGCAAAAATAATGTCATAATAGTTATTCTGTGTACTTGCAAACCACAGAATTTCAAGTAAAAGAACGAACTTGAAAGCAAAGAAATAGCCATAGTGCATTTGATGCCGAAGGTTCATACAAGCCAGGTTATTGCAATCTAAAGGTGAACTAAAAATTGAACAATCCATCTAACGCGCCAAATAATCAGCCTTTGGTTCCTGTTGGTAGCCACTGCATCCTCGAACTTTACGAATGTCCAAATCATTTGCTCAATGATTTTGAGTTTATTAGTCAAGCATTAGTAGCAGCAGTCAAAGAAGCCAAATCTACACTCCTTAAGGAAGTAACACATCAGTTTGAGCCTTATGGAATAACGGCTTTAGCACTTTTAGCGGAATCTCATATTTCCGTGCATACATGGCCCGAAATTGGTTATGTGGCGATAGATATGTTTACCTGTGGCGAACATGCACAGCCAGAAAAAGCTTGTAATTATCTGACTAAAGCTTTTCAAGCAAATAAGCATGTATTGTTGACTCTTCCAAGGGGTAGAATCTCACCAGAAATTCAACAACGTTTGGAAGAAAGCTTGGTGGTGACACAAGTTTAATTGGATACTTACCGTACCAATACTAGGCGATCAAGATAATGTGGGAGTAAAAATAGAAAAATTTTTTCTAGCTATTGAGATTTTTCTGAGTTCCCCCATAGATAATAAACTGTCCCACGTCGCCTTTTCTCACAGCTTTGAAAAAAGAATTTTCCAGAGGTTTTACGATATCATAGGCTGTGCTTTTGGGAGGTTAATTAACAGTAATTATGAAAACCACAAGGATTCACCACGTAGCAATTATTTGTTCTGATTACAAACGTTCCAAGAAGTTTTATACCGAAATTTTAGGTTTTCAGATAATTAACGAAATTTTTCGTTCCGAAAGAAATTCATATAAACTTGATTTACAGGTGGGCGATAATAGCCAAATAGAATTATTTTCTTTTCCAAATCCTCCCCACAGAGTAGATCGACCAGAAGCTTGTGGTTTGAGGCATTTAGCTTTTGAGGTTGATAATATTGATGAAGCTGTAAGGGAATTAAAGTCTCAGGGTGTTGAAGTGGAAAAGATTCGTGTTGATGAAATTACAGGCAAAAAATTTACTTTTTTTCAAGATCCCGATCGCTTACCGTTAGAAATTTATCAGAAGTAGGGATTGGCGACTAGCTATTAGAGGTTGAGCTTATCTTTTTTTCTTAGCTTTCCATGTACCCCCATACAAATAAAAGGGGTTATTGGAACTTACCAGGTTCCAGCATTCAGAACAAACAAATGCCCAGTCCCCATTTTCTTCGTACTTTACTCGATATAAAATCGGTGCAGACTGACTGCACCGACTACAAAATTTAGTTCTAAGCTGACGTCCCATACTCTCATGTCAGCGCAGATGCTTGGGGTTTAGCAAAAATCATCCTTCCTGCAGAAGTTTGTAATGCACTGGTAACCACTACTCGAAGTTCTCCACCCACGTAACTGCTTCCTTCTTCAACTACGACCATTGTTCCATCTTCCAAGTAACCAATACCTTGGGACGGTTCCTTACCTTCTTTGAGTATTTTGATGTCAATGTTATCACCAGGTAAATATGTGGGACGAACCGCATTTACCAAGTCATTAACATTTAAAACTGGAATTTTTTGCAGGCTGGCAACTTTAGAAAGATTATAATCGTTGGTTAAAAGCGTACCACTGATTTCTTGAGCAAATTTGATTAGTTTTGCATCTACTGTGGCAATATCTGCATAGTTGACAGGATTAATCACAATCCGTTCGGGATAATCTGTTTTAACCCGGTTAAGAATTTCTAATCCTCGTCTTCCCCGCACTCGTTTTTGGTCTTTGCTAGCATCAGCAACTTGCTGCAGTTCTTGCAAAATAAACTGAGGTACGATGATTTGACCTTCTAAAAATCCAGTTTCTAGCAGTGTTTCAATACGACCATCGATAATACAGCTTGTGTCAAGCACTTTAGTGGAAGCAGGTTTTAAAGTTCCTTCTACAACCATGCTTTCCAACGTGTTGGGATTGATTAATCGTAGTAAACCCCTACCATGGGTGTCAGCCAGGTTCATTCCGGTATATGCCAGAATAATTGAGCCAACAACAGCTATTAATGGTTTAATAAAACTAAAATCATTGGGGATCGGAATTAAAAACAAAGGAGCTAGCATTAAGTTTGCTAGTAACAGCCCAATTACTAAACCAATTGCCCGAGTCAGAATAGCTTCCAGGGGCATTTCTCGGACTTGTGACTCCAAACGACGGTAGCCTGTCTGAAATCTCAGCCCTACAGCACCCCCGATAATAGCCGCAAAAGTAGCGACCACTAAACGTAAAGCGTCTAAATTTGTTACTCCGTCTAAAGAACCGTCAGGCAGTAAGTCAGTACTGTAGAATCCTACACCTGCTGCTGCCAGGATAAATGAAAAAATGATAATGGCGTCAAGCATAAATTATATTGCTTTGTTACAGCGCTGTTACCCGACAAAGTGAGGTATTTTTTGTATCATCTAATTAGATGTTATTTAAGAATATTTACACTCTGAATTCGGGTGACTTTAACAGTCTCTGCAATTATTATAACCTTCATAGTTTTATGCTTTATACTTCTCTTCTATTTATGTAAAAAGGATAGAAAAGGATAAAAAACACCAAATTATAAATATTTTCTTGCTTATTCTCTCAAACAAAAAGATGTTTGAATTTTTTTTTCAAAATGAATCAAAAAGTAACTTTTTCTCAGCAAATACCAACTTCTGTTTACGTACACATTCCTTTTTGTCGGCGGCGTTGTTTTTATTGTGACTTCCCAATTTTTGTCATAGGCGATAAATTACGTGGTGAAAAATCAGGTACTATCTCCCAATATGTGGAAGTATTGTGTCAAGAAATTACTGTTGCAAGGACTTTTGAGCGACCAATAGAAACTATTTTTTTTGGTGGTGGGACTCCATCTTTATTATCTAGTAAACAGTTACAAAAAATACTTAACATTATTCAGGAAAGATTTGGGATTGCTACAAATGCTGAAATTTCTATGGAAATAGATCCAGGAACTTTTGATTTATTACATTTGCAAGGCTATCGTGATGCTGGAATCAATCGAGTAAGCTTGGGAGTACAAAGTTTCACTGAGAATTTATTACAAGCTTGTGGTCGTTCCCATTCTGTAAAGGATATTTTTGCTGCGGTTGATTTGATTCGTCAGGTGGAGATCCCAGAATTTAGTATGGATTTAATTTCGGGTTTACCACATCAAACATTGGATATATGGCGCGAATCTTTAGAAAAAGCGATCGCAATTGCACCAACCCACATATCGATATATGACCTAACAATTGAACCCCAAACAGCTTTTGGTCGTTATTATCAACCTGGTAATAAACCTTTACCGGAAGATGAAATAACTGTAAAAATGTACCGCATGGCACAAAATACTTTAACTGATGCGGGATACGAGCATTACGAAATTTCTAATTATGCCCGTTCGGGACACCAATGTCGGCATAATCGAGTTTATTGGGAAAATCGCCCTTACTATGCTTTTGGGATGGGAGCAGCTAGTTATGTTGAGGGTAAACGTTTCACTCGTCCCCGTAAAACGAAAGAATATTATGCTTGGGTGGAAAATGGCTGTGTTGTGGATTGTCAAGAAACTCCCACAGATGAAGTTTTGCTGGAAACTTTAATGTTGGGTTTACGTTTGGCTGAAGGGGTAAGTATTGCAAGTATCAAAAAACAGTTTGGACAAAATAAGGTGGATAAGATCGATCAAATTTTGCAACCTTATGTTGAGAAAAGTTGGGTAGAAGTTGTCAAAGGAAGATTGCGCTTGACCGATCCGGAAGGTTTTTTATTTTCAAATGTGATTTTGGCAAAGTTATTTGAAAAGTTATAGCACTACGCGAAAGTCGATTACTTCTCATTAAATGCGTAGGGGAAGGGAAAGCAAGATTAATTACCGATATATAGACAGCCATATATTGTTTATATTGCTTTAAAAACCTGCAGGATAAATCTATTTCGGATTGATTTAATTATCTTAGAATACAAATTATTTTTTCTTGCGATCGAGATCGAGCGATCGCACAATACTGAGTGGAAGAGCTTCTCGGCTGATAGTATTGATATAACCATTATCTAGGTAGCGACGATAATTAGCATTAGAATTTACGTAGGCTTGAAAAAAGGTATTACTTAATACTTGAATATAATTTTGTGCCAGTTCTGGTGAAACACCAATTACATTTGATGGTAAAGGAACTGTTGCATCAGGCGATTCTGCAATTGTAGAAAAGTGAGTTCCACCATCAATTAAAGCTAAATATTTATTCTGTGTTTGTAACCAGGTAAAAGGTTTAATTTGTTCTGGAAGAGCAGGAGCAATTTTATCGAGACTACTAGAAATAATCATTACTGGAATCCGAATTTGGTTAAATCCATCTCGACCAAAAACGCTACTAGTAATCGGATTAATTGCAATTGCAACTTTGACCCTTGGGTCAAATAAATTATATTCGGATTGATTTAGATTATATGCCAAACATTGTAGTAATAAGGAAACATTGAGGGAATCATCCAAAGAAGAGCAAGTTTTATTCATTTGCTCCACATTAATTTGGGCTCCTGCTAACGCTAAAGCAGTGTAACCACCAAAAGATTGTCCAACTACACCCACTTGTTGTGTATTTAATTTTCCTTTAAATAAAGGGTCTGTACGAGATAGAGAAGTAAGTTTATCTAGTAAATACTTAATATCTAAGGGTCGATCAATAAATTCTTCCGGACTGGTGATTTTGTCCGTATTGGCAGATAATAGTGCTTCTAATTGTTCGGCATTACTTCCGGGATGTTCCGGTACTGCAACAACAAAACCATGGGATGCAAGGTACTGTGCAAGATAAACAAAACTTGTGCGATCGGAACCGAGCCCGTGGGAAATCACAATTACCGGACTTTCTCGATCGACTTTTGGTAAATACACATCAGCACTAAAGTTACGAGAGCGATTGGGATCGACAAGAGAAATAGTGCTTTTTTGCCAGCTATAATTGCCTGATTTGCGTAAATTTGCAGCTAAAATTTCAGATATGTCTGTAGCAATATTTGTATTGACTTCTTCTTGAGATTCTTTGTTAATCAGCTTAATAGCTTTACGTGTCTGATTAATTAGAGATCTGACTTCTAAAGCTATTTCCAAGCTACGGGCTAAATCAATTGATATTTTATTGGAAGGAAATTTTTCTAGAATATCTAAAATTGTAAATTCCTTGGAGTCAGATGCAGCTAAAATTAGTGCGGCTCGCATTGCGTAGAAACCAGCACTACGGGAAGTACCTCTAATTTTTACTCCTCTAGATTCTCCCTGAATAATATTTTCTAACTTTTCCAACAAGTTTTCTCCAATCGGCGTGTAAAGAAATTGGGAAATTTCTACATTCGTTAGAGGGATCGGAGTTATGAGAACCTGTCTCAATTCGGTTAATTTTTCTTTAGGGGCATATTGAAAATATGTTTTCAATTCATTATTTAGCTTGCCAGTACGTGCATAAAACGCTAAAGATTCAATCGAAATAGATCGCTGAATAATCCCAAAGGAAAGACTCAGTCTTTTTGCTGCTAAGGTCTGAGAATTTAGAGATACAAGTAAAACTATTAAATTTAAAGTACATAATACCCATTTTTGCGATAATGAAAATTTAGGTCTAGAACGTGAATTAAAAAAAGAACGCTTGATAGAAATTAACAATGAACTAAAAAATAAGTAATTCATACAATAATTTTGAATCTTTAGTATTGAAAGTTTAACTTTGAAAATTTAAGCTTGGGACTTGATTTCAGAAAGTTTATTTCACGAGGATTTGTATAATTTTTCCAAAATACTAATGATATGAATCAAATTCTTTAGTTACTCCTTAGCAGCTTGGTGTATGACCATCCGAACTAATTAATGAAAATTAATTTTGGATAAAAAATTAATCTTGGATAAATTTCTAAATGCGGTTGTGGGTAACAGCGTAATGAAGAAGTCTTATACTCACAAATCAAACGCGATCGCTATCAAATATAAATCATAATTTTTAATGGGCTTGAGCATATTCAGTTTATTCTACACTTGAAAAACTCAATATATCTAACGAAAAATCTATATTAGAAATATTTTATGGATCTCTAGCCTTACATACCTTTAATCAAAGATAACTGCAAAACAATATAGCTAAATAATTGAAATTTTTATTTATATATTGAGCTAAAGTCATTGAGCTAAAGTATACGTATTCTTCGATATTAGTTTATTCAAAATTGGTTTATTTGAGATTAGCTTGCAATTTTAATAGTGAAAGAATAATACCAGTAATTAATAATTTAAATATCTAATCTAGTTTATAGTTATTTTTGTTTATAGCAAAATGACTAAATTAAGCCATCAAGCATTTCTTCACGGATTGAAAATAGATAATGAAACAACGTGTTAAAGTTTCCTGTGCTATGATCTATAATTAATTTAGTTTCTTTAAATCTGCAAAAGTGATTCGACTAATTAAAGAAGCTATTCAGGAGTGACAAAAAGATAAAGCATCAAGTTTAGCAGCGTCTCTAGCATACTACACTATATTTTCTATTGCTCCATTATTAATTATTTCAATTAATTTATATTTATTAACGGCGTGTATTTTAAAAAATTAGCCTTCCACGAAGTCTCTGCTAGTATGAATAGTATTGTTGAACAACAAAATTACAGTTAAAGTTTTTCCAAAAATTCATTACACGAAGTTTATTTCTAGGAGGAGAACCAAGAACTTCCTCCCTTGCTCCTATTGCTGCTTGAGAGCTACTGATTCCTAACTGTGCTGCGACTAAACACATTTCATAGCGATCGTTAGGTGGTGTGGATAACCAAGTATAGATATTAGGAACGCCCCAGCATTGTTCTTCTTCCCAAATTCTTGCTGAATAAGTATTGGAGGGTGGGGGTGCGATAACATAACCTTGATCGTTAATTCGATCAGCAGCAACTGAGTATCCTAAATTTTGAAAATGAACTAATTGTGATGCTGCGCGACAGCGGTTAAATTTAACTTTATTAGTACCTATTTGCGCTTGGACAGATTGTTGTGTGCTGTAGGTGAGAGTTGAGATTGCACCAATAGTAACTAGTGTAGAAAATCTAGGAAGTAAACGATTTATTAACATAAAAAGTGATGTTCCTGAAAAACTATGATTTCTGATAGAAATCTGAAACATTTATTGGAGATTGCTCTAAAATCGATGATTTTTAGTCGTTAAGAGTACTTAAGTTAAATATATTTCTCTATAATTATTTGTTTGACAGTGTAAATACTCGATTTTCCTTTGCTAAATCATTTACCTGCAGAAACTTTACATTTTGGTGTTTTTGTGAATAAAGTTTATTGCTCGGGAAATAAAATTATGTAAGATGTACAATACTTATTTCTTATGGATTTATACTAAGTATAAATTACTATTTTTTTAGTGAAGTTTATTCATTAACAAGCAATTCAATAACATATGGTTTCTCAACCTTCCCAAACTTCTTCGGCTCAATACGCGGTAAGTAACACTGATAAGGAAAAGCTTAATCCGTCTGTAGAAAATCCCTCAGAAGAAGTTGATTTAGAGTTTCTTTACACCAGGGATATGGAATTTCGTCAAGAAACTATTTATTTTATTGTTGTAGATAGGTTTTGTGATGGCGATCCAGATAATAGTGAGGGTCCAAATGCAGAGCTTTACGATCCCGCGATGGAAGATTGGGGAAAATATTGGGGTGGAGACCTTCAAGGTTTAATAGATAAGCTTGATTATTTAAAAAATATGGGAGTAACAGCTATTTGGTTAACTCCCTTGTTTGAGCAGGTAGAAGGTTTATTTATTGAAAGTGCAGCTATTCACGGTTATTGGACGCGAGACTTTAAACGGATAAATCCCCGTTTTATTGGTAAAGATGAAGAACCTTCCCTAAACAAGACTCAGGAAACCCGCGACACGACTTTTGACTGTTTAATTGCAGAGTTGCACAAGCGGAATATGAAGTTAGTTTTAGATATTGTCTGCAACCACAGCAACCCGGATATTGATGGGGTGAAAGGTGAACTTTATGATGACGGGGTAAAAATTGCTGACTTCAATGATGATAAAGACAATTGGTACCATCATTATGGGGAAGTGAATGATTGGGAAAATGAATGGCAAGTTCAAAACTGTGAACTATCGGGATTAGCTACATTCAACGAAAATAATATTTTATATCGCCAATATATCAAGTCAGCGATCGAGCAATGGTTAGACCGGGGTGTTGATGCATTGCGCGTAGATACAGTAAAACATATGCCAATTTGGTTTTGGCAGGAATTTAACGCAGATATCCGCCATCGCAAGCCAGATGTTTTTATCTTCGGCGAATGGATTTTTTCCCATCCTTTAGATGAGCGTTCTGTAGAATTTGCTAATCATTCCGGAATGTCCATCCTTGATTTTGGCTTGTGTAGTGCAATTCGTTCTGCTCTTGCTGAAGGTGCAGAAGAAGGATTTCATTTAATTCAAGATATTTTTAAGGAAGACTATCGCTACAATGGGGCGACGGAGCTTGTCACTTTTATTGACAATCATGATATGCCCCGGTTTCAATCCTTAAATCCCGATCCTGATATACTACGGTTAGCGATCGCTTTAATTATGACTTCTCGGGGAATTCCTTGTATTTACTACGGTACGGAGCAATATCTCCACGATGATACAGATGGAGGAGACGACCCTTACAACCGCCCCATGATGGAAAAATGGGATAGAGATACGGAACTTTACCGTTGTATTCGTTTGCTTTCTGGTTTGCGTCGTCTTAACCCTGCGGTATCCTTGGGTAGTCAATGGCAAAAATATGTTACGCCGGATGTTTATTGCTATATTCGCAGTTACGGTAATTGCATGTGTTTTGTAGCTATGAACAGAGGAGAAGTCATAACTTTTGATGCTATTACCTGCGACCTTCCCGATGGAGAACATACCTGTATTTTGACTCGACGCAAGTTTCAAGTTACTGATGGAACTATTGAGGATTTAGAACTCGATAGTCAAGAAGCAATTGTAATTAGCTATATTGGCGAAAGAGTTAAAGGACAAACTTTAGTTCGTGCTCAGTTGAATGGAGTATATACTCAACCTGGGGAAAGAATAGTAGTAACCGGAAATTGTCCGGAATTAGGTAATTGGGATATTGTTAAGGCTTATCCTTTAGAATACATTAATCAAAATACTTGGTTTGCCGAAATTCCCTTCAATGAAAGTGCTGGTAAACTAATTACTTACAAGTATGTGATGTTGCGTGAAGATAAGTCCCCTTTGAGAGAAAATCTTGTTTCTCGTCATTGGGTTTTAGCCAAGGAAGGAATGGTTAAATGGCGTGATATTTGGGCTTCTGGACGAGAAGCTTAATAAAATGTGAGTGTCTCCGGAATTGTACAGTTACGAACTGTTTATTTAATGAGGTTGGTTAAATAAATGACCCGTAAATAATTCTGTAAATAAAAATCCTGTCAATAAAAAGCGCAATGAAAAAAATCTTGATTCTTGCAGCTAATCCCACAGACACAAACAAACTACGCTTGGATGAAGAGGTGCGAGAAATCCAAAGCGCTCACAGACAAGCTAAAAATCGCGAAGGAATTGAAATTACTAGTCAGTGGGCGTTGCGGGTCGATGATTTGCGTAGGGAAATACTATACCACACACCAAACATTGTTCACTTTTGCGGTCATGGCGTAGGGGATGATGGTTTGGTGCTAGAAAATGAATACGGACAAAAGCAACTTGTAAGTAGTGAGTCTTTAGCGGGGTTGTTTAAGTTATTTCACAAGGATGTTGAATGTGTAGTGCTTAATGCTTGTTATAGCGAAGTTCAAGCAGAAGCTATTCACCAACATATTAATTGTGTTATCGGGATGAGTTACGCAATTGGGGATAAAGCTGCAATTAAGTTTGCTACTGGTTTTTATGATGCTTTAAGTTCTGGAAGAAATTATCAAGATAGTTTTGAGTTTGGTTGTAATGCGATAGATCTAACAAATATTCCCGAATCCCAAATACCACAAATCAAGATAAAAGATATTTCTAAAAGTTTACTCGACCCAGATTCAAACACTAAATCAAGTCAAAATGACAATACAGGAACTGGTAGACCCAACCCTTCTTCAGAAAAAACTTTTAAACCCATCAAATACATACCCAAACTTGGTAGCAAGAACTTTGTGGGACGACAAGATGAACTAGCTAAGATTCACCAGAAATTTGATGCACAAAACAACAAACTAGTCATCTCTGCTGTGTCGGGAATGGGTGGTGTAGGTAAAACCGAGTTAGCAGTACAATACGCAAAAACATACGAAAACGATTATCCTGGGGGTATTTGCTGGTTAAATGTCAGAGATAAGAATTTAGCTAAACAAATAATTCAATTTATCCAATTGCAGATGGGCTTAGAAGTTCCCCAAAAAGACCCCCAAGGAGATCTGCTGACTTTGAAGGAACAAGTAACTTGGTGCTGGACAAATTGGAAACCACCATCAGGTTTGGTATTAGTAATACTAGATGATGTGACTCAATTAGAGGATTTTTCTCAGTTACTACCGACAAATAAACGCTTCCGAGTTGTGATTACAACTAGGTTACGAGACATCGACACCAATGTTGAGGAAATAGCCTTAAATGTGTTGTCACCAGATGAAGCTTTAGAATTATTCACAAAAACAGTCGGAAAAACCAAGGTAAATAAAGAATTAGAAACTGCGAAAAAAATATGTGAATGGTTGGGATATCTACCCTTAGGAATAGAATTAGTAGGAAGGTATATCAAGCAAAAACCTCCCCACTTTAAATTAGCAAAGATGCTCGAGCAGTTGAAACAACAACGACTGCATAATCAAGCAATAAAAAATCCCCAACAAAAAAGCTTAAGTACAGCACAACGTGGAGTTTTAGAAGCATTTGAATTAAGTTGGGTAGAACTGGATTCACAAACACAGCAGCTTGCTGCATTGATAGGTTTATTTGTCCCAGAAATTTTCCTTTGGGAATGGGTAGAGTCCATAACTAAATCTCTCAATTGGGATGAATCTAGTGTTGAAAATGGGATTGAGGAACTTTACCATCGCCATTTGGTACAGTGTTTAGAACAGAAAGATGAGTATTATTACAAAACTCATCCTTTGATTAGAGAGTTTCTGCAAGCCAAACTTAATCAGTCAGAACATAAAGGTGACTACATACAAAGTTTCTCTGCTAAATTCATCGAAATTGGTAAAACAATTCCTCACACAACAACCTCAGAGATTATCAATTCTGTCAAAAACGCTATACCCCATTTAACAGAAGTCGCAGAAAATCATCTTGATGCAGTCAGGGATGAAAATTTATGTTCTGTTTTTCTTGGTTTAGGGAGATTTTACCGAGGACAAGGTTTATATGCATTAGCACAACCTTGGTATGAGCAATGTGTATCAGAAGTAAAATCCCGTTTGGGAGAAAATCATCTCGATTATGCAAAGAGTTTGAACAATCTAGCTGGTCTCTACTGGAATCAAGGAAAGTACCTTGAAGCAAAAACCCTTTGTATTCAAGAATTGGAGATCACAAAACAGCAACTCGGAGAAAATCATCTCGATTATGCAAAGAGTTTGAACAATCTAGCTTTACTCTACTGGGACCAAGGAAAGTACGTAGAAGCAGAACCCCTTTATATCCAAGCATTGGAAATCAGAAAAATGCAACTCGGAGTAAATCATCCCGATACCGCAGACAGTTTGGAATGTTTAGCTTCACTCTACGACAAGCAAGGAAAGTACGTAGAAGCAGAACCCCTTTATATCCAAGCATTGGAAATCTATAAACACCAACTCGGAGTAAATCATCCCAGAACAGCATTAGGTTTGAACAATTTAGCTAATTTCTACTCCGACCAAGGAAAGTACGTAGAAGCAGAACCCCTTTATATCCAAGCATTGGAAATCTACAAACACCAACTCGGAGTAAATCATCCCTGTACCGCAAGGACTTTGAGCAATTTAGGTGAACTTTACACAGAGCAAGGAAAGTACGAAGAAGCAGAACTTCTTTTAACCCAAGCATTGGAAATCAAAAAACAGCAACTGGGAGAAAATCATTTCGAAATCGCAGACACTTTGAACAATTTAGCTATTCTCTACCACTCCCAAGGAAAGTACGTAGAAGCAGAACCCCTTTATATCCAAGCATTGAAAATCTACAAACACCAACTTGGAGAAAATCATCCCAGAACAGCATTTGGTTTGAACAATTTAGGTGAATTTTACACAGACCAAGAAAAGTACAATGAAGCAGAACTTCTTTTAACCCAAGCATTGGACATCAAAAAACAGCAACTGGGAATAAATCATCCCCGCTATGCAGACAGTTTGAACGCTTTAGGTTTAATCTATAGCTATCAAGGAAAGCACAGTGAAGCAGAAAACCTTTTAACCCAAGCATTGGCGATCGCACAACGGGTCTTGGGGTCAGATCATCCTGATACGGTGAAGTATCGGGGAAATTTGGAAAAATTACACCTTTACGAGTAGTGAGTAATGAGTAATAAGTAATGAGTAATAAGTAATGTTAGCGCAGCGGGGCGCGTAAGCGCACAGTAATGAGTTTTGTCCGTTCGCTGTTAAGTGCGTCTAAGCGACGAGGAACCAGGAAGCAATCTCACCTACTTGTTTATATTAGAAT
This sequence comes from Mastigocoleus testarum BC008, assembly GCF_001456025.1. GTDB lineage: Bacteria > Cyanobacteriota > Cyanobacteriia > Cyanobacteriales > Nostocaceae > Mastigocoleus > Mastigocoleus testarum. Next base: position 39,623 of record NZ_LMTZ01000102.1, on the reverse strand, counting down.
AAATTTAAAATTGACCCGAAAAACAATGTTCTTTGATGCCTGCTAAAGACCTTTATCATGATACTGTCATAGCTTCACTGATAAAAGATAGTTGGACAATTACTGACGATCCACTAATCCTCAAAATCGGTACCCGCAATGCTCTAGTCGATTTAGGTGCAGAAAAACTGATTGCTGCACAACGAGATTCCATAAAAATAGCTGTTGAAGTGAAAACTTTTATCAGTCCTTCTCTTATGAGCGATCTTGAAAAAGCATGGGGACAGTTTTTTCTATATAGTAAGTTGTTACGCATCTAATTTGTATATTATTCAATTCGATAGCGAAGCCTCAAACTTTCTTCAATTATGTCCTACGGACACGCTACGCTAATGACTTTTGAATTTTTACTTTTGACTTGCTGTTGTGCATTTTTAATGCACGACAGCTTAGGGTACTCAAGAAACGAGATCCTAATCGTAAAATGTATCTAGCAGTCGAACGCAACATTTTTGAAACATTTTTTGAAGAGGAAGCTGGACTGCTCCTATTGGAAGAACCTGGTTTTCACCTACTTGTTTTTGATGCAAAAATTGAGGAGATTATCCAATGGAAACCGCAAATCAACCTTTAAATCGATGGTATGAAATACTAGAAAAGATTTTTCAATACTACGCTGACCTTCCTTATCGCTATGGTGATGTGACAAACCATATAGTGATTAGTCGTGACTGCAATCATTTTATGCTACTCCATGAAGGCTGGGAAAATCATCGCCGTGTATACGGTACGATTATCCATGTTGAAATTCGCGACGGTAAAATCTGGATTCACTACGACGGAATCGAAGATGGTATCACAGACGAACTCGTTGCTGCTGGAGTACCGAAAGACCGTATTGTCCTTGCTTTTCATCCTCCCGAAATTCGTCAACATACCGGGTATGCGGTTGCTTAGTGCTACGCGCTATTCAGAATTTTATTGTGCTGGTCTAATTTGAAGTTTATAACTCAACTTTTAACCAGGAATCATAAATCTCGGCGATTTTCTTAATAAACTCAAGTTCATCAACCTCAAGATTATTGAACAAACTTTTATATTTCCAACCACGCTCATAACAACTGAGAATTTCTTCTGGGGTTTTTGGGGCGATAAAATATTGATGGATAATAGTCCAAGAAATTGTACACAAATTAATGGCTGCTAAAGACTTATTCCATAATGCTGTAAAACAAGGACTCTTGAAAGAGAATTGGGTAATTACAGCAGATCCATTAAAAATTAAGATTGAAGGTGTCAAGTTTGAAATAGATTTAGCAGCAGAAAAAGTTTTAGCTGCTCAAAAAGCAGGACAAAAGATAGCAGTTGAAATAAAAAGTTTCCTTAATACTTCAGCAATTACAGACTTTCATGCTGCATTAGGTCAGTTTTTGAACTATCGTCTAGCACTGAAAATGGTTGAATCAGATAGAATACTTTATCTAGCAGTTCCTATTGATACATTTGAATCATTCTTTCAGGAAAAATTTACTCAAGAAGCAGTCAATCTTTATCAAGTAAAATTGATAATCTACGATCCTGTTGAGGAGGTAGTCATCAAATGGAAAAATTAGAACAATACCGATTATTCATCCGACAATTATTAAACAATCATACCAAGTTAGAAGCAAATAACTCAGATTCAGAGATTGAGTGTCAACTTATATTTGATACAGAACATGACCATTATCAACTTTTAGATATTGGCTGGGATGGACTCAAAAGAGTTTATAACTGTTTCATCCATTTAGATATCAAAGATGGTAAAGTTTGGATTCAACGAAACATGACAGAAGCAGACTTAGCACAAGATTTGCTAGAAATGGGTATACCAAAAGAGGATATTATTATCGGTTTGCATCCAAGTTATAAACGTCCTTATACTGGCTATGGAGTAGCTTAGCTATTTTGGTTGTGGAGTTAGAGATATTGGGATTGTTTCAAGTAAACCTCATGTATTCGTAAGTTCTCTAAGGTATAAACTCCAAACTTACACCTATTCGACGATCTTTATCTACCGGAGAGTTTTGTTGCTGTAAATCAGTAGATAGGCGAATTTTACGTGTAAGAGCATAAGCAAATGAAATACTAGTTAAACCTACTTCTTCACTACTACCAGGAGCTACCCAACTTTGGGAGAGAGAAATATCTGCTGCACCACTACGGGATAAAACCAATAATAACTTTACTCCTATATTTACTCCTGAGGTGCGATCGCTATTTATTTCCACATTGCGATAACCCACTACAGGAGCAATATTTACATAATTTCCTAAAGGACGAAGATAATATCGTAAATCTGCACCGTATGCTTGTCGCTTACCGTTAAAAGTTCTTTGATATTCACCACTGAAAGTTAAACCGGTAGAGTCAAGAAATATATCCTCAACTCCCAAATTGATTCCTCCAAATTGTTCTCCAGGATAGAGTGAATAACCTGCTCTAAATCTAGTTACAAAACTGGGATCGTTTCTAATATCTTCGAGTACATTTGGTATTTTTTTTCGCCAACGTTGTAAAACAGGACTGTTTTTTATAACTTCTGGACTTAAATCTAATTCTTGATTTGGAGGTGTTTCACCCAAAGCGGGAATTGCTCTCGAAATAAAACTAATAGTTAAAAAACTAATGGTCAACCCCAAGCCGAAAACTGAATTTATAAGAGCATTTTTTGGAGGTTGTTGGATCATGTAATGTTTATTCAAGTAATTATCATACCTATGGGGTTTGGTAATTGATAATTGGTAATTGGTGTGAGCTTTTCTTCGCTGAGTAGTTAATAACAGATAGAAATTAAGATGTAGAGACATGACGTGTCACGTCTCTAGAGTTACTGTTCTATTTGGCAAAATAAATGCAGTTAATAGAGTGCTTTTTAACGTGGCGCACTTATTTTATACCATTTGCCAGGTTTTATCTTACTTTTCTTACTCGTCCGTTTTCACATCTGTATTCTTGACCGTTAACAGTGGTAGTTGATGTTGTACCTTCCGAAGAACCAGAACAATCAATGTCAACTTTACCGTTCCTTACACTTACTGATTGTCTGTTTACTTGTCTGTTACTGTCTCTGTTACTGTCTGTTTGGTCGTAACTGTCACCTCCTCCACAGGCTGCAGCTACCACCATTAAAGATAAAATTAAACTAAATTGGGCAAATTTCTTCACTAAGTTCTTAGTAGGTTTCATTGTAGATTTCATGTTTATCCGTAAATTTAGTAATTTGACTTTTAATTTTGATTGGTGAGCTTTAATTGGTTACTTTTATCCGCAGCAAATCATTAACAGTTAGTCCTCAACTGTTAACTACAAGGGATAAAGGTATTTTTCCAAACTCGATGGGGTTGATGGGATTATAATTTTTCAGTTTACAGATTCTCAGTTTACAGATTCTCAGGTTAGAGATTTTGAGTCCAGGAGAATCTTGTTTACAGAATCTTACTTATCAAATATCAGTAGGGATTTACTTTCGTTTTAACAATTTGATTTTAACAAATTAAATTTTTGTTGGAGGGAAAAGAAAACGAGAAATAGAATAATAAAAAAGTAAAGACGCGACATGTCGCGTCTTTACATATTGGTCAAACTATTATGTTGACTGAATTCTGAAGTTGCTTGAAGGAATCCGTTTAACGTACGCTACCTTCATAAGCCTTAGCATCCAAAGGCTTCATGAAATATAATTTCAAGAATTGCACGCCATTGGAAATATAAAGAGGTAATTTTTGGAATAATTGCAGGAATTTTGGAGTCTTAGAATTAACAATAGCTCTGAGCTTATCGTTATTCTTGACACAAGTATCTAAGAATTGATAAAATTTAGGATTTTTAACATCTAACATTACAGGGAAGACTCGTCCCGCGGTTTCGTTGGTCTTCTCAATTACGTGGATGTCATATTCCCGCGCATCCAACCCAATAGCAGCGTAAAAGTCTTTACGTTGGATGTCGTTGAGATACATGGTCGCAAAAACTGATAAGAGGAAGAAGCGACACCATAGACGCGCTTTCCAATCATTGAGCATTTGCGGTTGAGATTTCATGATCGCATCGAAGAAATCTCCATGACGGTTTTCATCCTGACACCAGTTTTCAAAGAAACGGAAAATTGGATAAATCCGATCTTCTGGATGTGCTTCTAAATGACGATAAATGGTGATATAACGCCAGTAACCAATCTTTTCGGAAAGATAAGTGGCGTAAAAGATGAATTTTGGCTTAAAGAAAGTGTATTTGCGACTCTTAGTTAAAAATCCCAAGTCTAATGACAGATTAAAATCTGACATTGCTTTGTTAAGGAAACCTGCGTGACGAGCTTCATCTCGGGACATCAAGTTGAAGCACTCCGCTAATACCGGGCTTTTACCTTTCAAGCGACGACCGAGTTCTTTATAGAGCAAGAAACCGGAAAATTCAGCCGTACAGGAGCGTTCTAGAAATTCTACGAACAATTGGCGAGTTTCCCCATCGATATGCTCCCAAGATTGCTCGAATTCGGCGTCCCGAACAAAATGATGGCGGTTATAGTCAGCACGAAATTCTTCCAAGATGGCTCTCAATTCGTCTTCGTTGACGGAGATGTCCATCTTTTCCATCTCATCAAAGTCGGTGGTGTAAAACCGTGGAGTTAATAAGGTTTCTTTTGCCGGGATTTTTACCCCGGGGCGCATTTCTTCAAAGCTTGGTTTTTTTAGGGAATCTACCATATTGCGATCGCTTGTGTTCCTTTTGTTTTGTGCGGATGCCCCTCAAAGCTAAAGAATATGCTTTCGCAGGGTCTAAAATTAAGTAATAAACAATAGTCTACCAACCCTAAGGACTAGAACCGATAATTTAAACGTTAAGAGTTGCAACAATTACAAAAATATTAATCGTGCAAATTTACGCAAAATTTCTGGAATTTGCCGTTTGTGATTGGTAGTTAATCCGGTATGACCAGACTAGTTTAACTTTAAACGACCGAATTAGAATTCAATGAATTAGAGTTCAATATTTAACTTCAGAAAAACAATTCTTTGTAGCCATATCTCCGAACACGGAACCTTTCTGGGTTTTAAGCTTGGAAAGAAGCACTATGGGATATCCAAAATATAAAGCAATTACACATATCAATTTCTATTTGCACTCAGCAGTGTGAAACAAATAATTGCTTGGGATTGTTTTCCCATAACTGTTTTGAAATACGAGTCTCTAAATGTCAGTTCTAAATGTCAGCGATAGGAAATTTCTATAACCAATCTTTATAGATTAGTCATTTTCTTCAACCAGAACAAAGTGCAGAAATCAACACCTATGAAGTTTAACTAACAGTGCCAACCCCAGATTGAAACAATTACAATTAAATATATATCTAAATTTTTAGTGACTTTAAATACCAACCATTCTTGGATATTTCTGTACGCTTTCCCACTTTATATTTACCAGGTCTGAATCGCACTGTCGATCACCAGACAAATTAACATCTATCGTCATTTTGAAAGTTCGCTAAAAAGTCCCCCGACCGAAGAAATTATTTTAATAAATCAACTAAATGAAGAGGTTGAAATTCAGATGAAGGCAAAAAGTGACGTTAATGACAGCAAAAAAACTCAATCGCATCAAGAGCGCTTGCTTGCATCCTATATTTTAACTGCCGCACACTTTTTTGGTTTGAGCGGTTTACACCGTTTATATAACGGTAAGATAGGTACTGGCTTATTATGGCTATTTACTTGGGGTATTCTTGGTGTTGGGCAGTTTGTAGACTTGTTTTTAATACCTGATATGGTTGATGAAGCTGAAGCCAGACTTAAGCTTAAAGCAGGAGTTTCTCGCTTTGGTGTTCCTTTAGACGTTCCAGTAACCACATCTCAAGTTTACGAATCTCCCAAAAAAGAAGAAACAAAGCCACTAAATTTGAGATTATTGAAAGCTGCGGAAAAAAATGGCGGTAAGATATCCGTAACTAAGGGCGTTTTGGAAACAGAAGCGACCTTTGAAGAAGTTGAAACAACCTTAAAAGAAATGATGAAGTCGGGTTATGTAAGTATAGATAACGACCCACATAACGGAGCCGTTATCTACAATTTTCATGAGTTGAGTTAGTTGAGTTAGTTGATTCCCAACCACTTTTGACCATTTAAACGCTGCATCAACCCAAATACCATTAGATCCAGGGTGATTCTACGTTCGTCAATCAAAAAAGATTCCATAGTACTTGGTTTTTTACCTTCATTACAGGAGAATCCTTTTTTACCCTTAATATCTTCATCAGGGAAATATAAGTTGAACTGACGTTGACCATCATACCAACGACCTTCAACTTGCCAGCATTCTCCAGCACTTTCAAAACCAACAATGGGAACTTTTTGTTTCGCAAAAGATAACTGTAAATCTTCTACCCCCTTACCAGTCATTGCTTTTTCTACGGCTGGAACATAAATTTTTTCCATAAACTCCGCAAATGGCTTATCTTCCAGCGCTGGGGGCTTTTCTTTTTTAGGTTTTTTGGCTGCTGCAGGAGGTTTCTCGCTTTTAGCTGCTGCAGGTTTGGCTGCTGCGGGTTTTGCTTCAGCTTCAGCAGGCTTAGATTTGGAAGCTTCCGCATCTGAAGAAGCAGGTTTGTTTTGCTTGTTTTCTTCTGCCATTAGTTGAGTTAATCCTTTATCTCACTAAGATAGCAATTCTCCGGTTTAGAAGAAGCTACCTTTGAGTTTATCGATCATTCTCATTTTGGCATAGGGGAAGGATTGAGTAATGAGTAATGAGTAATAAGTAATAAGTAATGAGTAATAAGTAATGAGTCAGGAGTCAGAAGTCAGAAGTCAGAAGTCAGAAGTCAGAAGTCAGAAGTCATGCATTACCCATTACCAATTACCCATGACCAATTACCAATTACCCATTACCAATTACCAATTACCAATTACCAATTCACGATAGCATGAAAAAATAGTTATTAAACCAATAAAATATACAAAATTATTGGGAGGGGTTATGGTATCTTCCACTAGTTTTCCAGATGTTCAAAACCATTGGGCGCGTCCATTCATTGAGGCTTTAGCGCAACGAGGAATTGTCAATGGTTATCCCAATGGTAGATTTCTTCCGGATAACTCAGTAACCAGAGCTGAGTTTGCTGCTATTGTTACTACAGCTTTTTACCAAATTCCTCGTAGACGCGAACATATACCTTTTGTTGATGTTCCTACAAATCATTGGGCATTTTCGGCGATCCAAAAGTCTTACGAAACTGCTTTCATTAGCGGATTCCCGAATCATCAGTTTCGCCCTTCAACTCGAATCATGCGGGTCAATGCTCTAATTTCTATTATTAGTGGTCTGGGATTAACTGACACTATTAATAGTGAATTGGAAAGCAAATTACCGCAAATTTATCAGGATTACGAACAAATTCCAGATTATGCCAAAGTGGGGATCGCAATTGCTACTAAGGTGAGAGTAGTTGCAAGTTACCCGAACATTAAGTTACTCAATCCAAGTTTAGTGGCGACTCGCGCAGATATTGCTGTATTTGTTTATCAAGCTCTGGTTCATTTAGGAGAAGCAAGTAAAATTGATTCTGAATATTTAGTATCAGCAACGGCTTCTTCCATTGCAACCTCTCCAGCAACAACTTCTCCAATAACAACTTCTCCAATAACAAGCCCAAACCCAGAAAATAATATTGTTCGAGAATATGACATTATCTGTTTTGGTGATGAGGTTCCTGGTGTTTTAAGTTTGGTGTGTGCGGGGCGAGAATACTATCGTCGCATGGGCAAATATCCCCGCAGTTTATTACTATTTAAGGGAAATTCTCAACTTGGAATTGGTGGTCATTTAATCCGGGGAGCTTTATCTTATTTGGATCGTTCTGCTGTTCCTTCTTCTATTCGTTCCCAATATGATTTGGATATTTTCGGTGATTCACCGGCGATCTATCAAGAATTTCTCAGACGCTCCGGAGTTTATCAAATAGCTTTAGACCCCGAAGATGGGAGCACTGCTTTACGTCAAATGTTGCAAGAGGTCAGAGCCGATATTCTTGATAATATCGAAATCGAATCGGTAATTAAGATAGATGACGGTCGAATAACTGGGATTAAGTTAACTAAGGGTGAAACTTACACCGCAACACAATTTATTGATAGTACGGTCAACGCTGAATTAGCTCAGTTTGCTGGTGTGAAAAAACTTAAAGGCTTTGAGACTTTTGGTTTACCAAATTCAGAATTATCAGTAACTTTAACTTTTCAAACAAAAGGTTTAAGTGTAGATAGAATTAAGAACGTTGAAAGTCAATACCTAAAACGTTTCACTAATCTTTCAGACACCCAAGCCCAAAGCTGGATTAATATTGCTGCTGGTAATAAATCTGAATTTGCTGATAACCTCAGAAATAGCCTGACTGATGAGAATGGCAATTTGAAAACCATGTATGCCGGTAGAGACTATATCGATGTTCGTTCCAGAGCTTTATCGATCGCATATCATGGTTTTCGAGGAACTACATTATCTTTAGAAAGCAGTGGGAGTATTCTTGATAATGGCAATGTGGCAATTTTAAATCCCAGTACTCTGTCTTGGAATGCTCTACTTTTTGATGTTGACGCTGACCAAGCCGAAAACTTAGCCAGACAAAAAGCAATACCCACATCTAACATGCAGCAGGAGATGTATTTTGTCGGTCAATGGTTTAAGAGTCTAGGTGCGGTAGAAGCGATTCCAGCGCATGAATTATACATCCGTCATGCTGGTAATATTACTGGAGTAGTGAGACCTCTAACAGGAGCAGATATGCTTTCTGGTGGAGTACCTATGGAAGAAGCTTTGGGCTCTTTTAGCTATCATTTCGATATTCGTGGAGGTATAAAAGGTTTAGGCGATCGGGCACTTGAAAAGGGATTTGAAACGGAGGCTCTTTTACATCCCCAAAAACCACTATTTAATTTTGGGATTCAACACGCTTTAGTAAAAAATGTACCTAACCTTGCAGTTGTCAGCCCTGCTTCTGGATTTGAAGGTTATGCTTCCTCTGCTGGGAGAATTGTCGAGTTTAACTGCGGTGTGGGACAAGGGATTGGAATTGCTTGTGCGATCGCGCTATCTAACAGAGGTAAACTTGCAGATATTTCCAACGGTGAGGTGCGAGAAGTTTTACTTCAAACCCAACGTTTACCAAAAATATATGGCATGAATTACCTCGCACAAGCTCAGCAGTTGGGTATTTTTGAAAATCAAATGGCTTAAATGGGTAATTGGTAATTGGTAATGGGTAATGGGTAATTGGTAATTGGTGGTGAGTAACTCCTGCTTGTCCGCAAAGAAACGGTCTGTTTTAACTCCTTACTCCTGTAGAGACGTAGCATGCTACGTCTCTACGACTCCTGACTCCTGACTCCTGACTTCTGACTTCTCCCTTCCTCTGGCTCCCAAATCAAAGGTATGATAGGTATTCAAGCAAACATAAGATTATCAGTCTTCATACTACGGAGAGAAACAACCTTGGGAGTAGAACTGCGAAGTTTCGTATACCTCGATAACTTGCAACCTCAACATGCAGCATATATGGGAACTGTAGCCCAAGGTTTTTTACCATTACCAGGAGATACGTCACTTTGGATTGAAATTTCTCCTGGAATTGAAATTAATCGAATTACAGATGTAGCCCTTAAGTCAGCTTCTGTTCGTCCGGGAGCTTTGGTTGTGGAACGACTTTATGGTCTGTTGGAAGTACATTCAAGTTCCCAAGGGGAAACTAGAACCGCAGGTCAAGCAATTTTGGCGGCTTTGGGAGTTGAGAAAGGTGACTCTCTCAAACCACAAGTTGTTTCCAGCCAAATTATTCGCAATATTGATGCTTATCAAACACAGCTTATAAATAGAAATCGACGGGGACAGATGCTACTTGCTGGACAAACGCTGTACATATTAGAAGTTCAACCAGCTGCGTATGCTGCACTTGCTGCAAATGAAGCGGAAAAAGCAGCTGCAATTAATATTCTTTCAGTCCAACCTGTGGGAAGTTTTGGAAGATTGTACTTGGGTGGACAAGAACAAGACATTCTCGCTGGTGCGCAGGGAGCATTAGCGGCGATTGAAAATGTTGCTGGTAGAGGGACAAAATCCCTTGTGGGACAGGAGTAAAGGAGAATAAATGGCTAATCGAGAGCATCTGGCTTTGCTTAATTTCGGCAAATTTAAATGGGTTGAGTGGAGAAAAAACAATCCCCAAGTCGAGTTGGATTTTGTAAGTGCTAATCTTGCTCAAATTCAACTGATTGGAGAAAATCTCAGCGGAGTTAATTTTAGTTTGGCAGATTTGAGGGGTGCTAAACTAATGCGGGCGAATCTTTCAGGAGCTAATTTGATTGGTGCTAATTTGAGTGAAGCTAATCTCAAAGGTGCTGCGATCGCAAATGCAAATCTGATCGGAACTGATTTGCAAGGGGCTAATTTGAAAGATACGGATTTTAATTTAGCAAAGTTGAGCCGAAGTAATCTTTGTTTTGCAAATCTGATGGAAGCTCATTTGAATAATGCTGACTTGAGTCAAGCAAACCTATACGAAGTGGAAGCAATGGGATCTTATTTCTATGAGGCTAATTTTTCTAAAGCTAAGTTAAATCAAGCTCATTTATTAAGTGCATATTTGTTTGGAGCAAATCTACAGGAAGCCGATCTAACCAAAGCTGATTTGAAATGGACTAACCTTAGGGGAGCAAGTTTCACAGGAGCAAATCTCCAAGAAACAAAGTTGATAGGGGCGAATCTCAAAGGAGCAAACTTTGTGGGGGCTGAGAATTTATCTGTGGAGCAAATTCAGTCCACGCGAAATTGGGAAGATGCTCAATATGATGAGGATTTCCGGGAAAGTTTAGGTTTATATCAAGGAATTAGAACATGTTAGTTGACCAATTTTACTAAAGCTTCTGATTTAAATCTAATTACACCTGAATTTGAATAGCGATAATTATCACCAAGAAATACTAGCAGTACAATAATGCTACTTGGATCGGGATTAGAGATGCGTTTTACCGTACATAGCTGTTTCTTATGTAGACAGTAATGCGATTGCCAATCTTAATATTTAAAGCTTGAATTTTCATAAAAATCGCTTAAAATTTACCAGAAAAACTCGGTTTAAAGCCCCGTCCTTATGGAACTGAGGAGTGTCAATCTAAGGATTCTAAGCAGCCATTAAAGTTATCGCTGAATATCGTCAAGATTCAGTAGAAAAGGAACCGATGTTTGATCTTCTCCTCCCATTACTAACACTTTGGGCATTTGAGAACCACCTTCTCTCCAAGCTTGAATGGCTTCTTTTTGGAGCACTAATTGACCACCTTGGGCTTTTAAAGTTTCAGCTAACAACCTTTGAGCCTCTGCTTTACCTTTTGCACGGTTGACATCAGCCTGTGCTTCTTGCTCTGCTTCTTGAGCAACGTAAATAGCTCTTTTGGCTCTCTGCTCAGCAATTTGTTTTTCTTCCACTGCTTTAGCAAATTCTGGGGAAAAATCTAAATCTACAACACTGGTATCCAGGACAAAAATTCCATACTTTTCAAGCCTTTCACTTAAAGCATCATCAAAATCTCGCTTGAGTTCATTTCTTTTAGTGATGGCTTCTTCTACTGTTCTCCTCGCAGCAGCAATTTTAAAAGATTCTTGGGTTTGGGGAGCAATAATTTTAGAAACAATATTTGCCAAAGTCCCTTGAGTCCTACGTATCTCTACAACTGACAGGGGATCGAGGCGAAAGTTAATCGCAAAACGAGCTGATAAATCTTGAAGGTCTTTAGTTGAGCTTTGTGCTGGGACTTCAAATTTTTGCACGGTCAAGTCGTAGATATCTACAACAGAAACCAAAGGCGGCTTAAAATGAATTCCCTCTAGTAAAACTCCATCTCTAGCTTTCCCTAAAATACTCATAACCCCCGCTTGACCGGGATTGAGAATAACAAAACTATTAAATCCAATCAAAAAGAGCAATACTACCAAGATGGCAGATGCTAAGAGCTTTCCACTGAAAGAAGATTGTTTATTCAAGTTTTACTTTCCAAGATATGAATTTAGAACATTATATTTTGGTTTAAAGGGAATGGGGAACAAAAAAGTTCTAAAAATTATGGCGACTGTTATAACTACTGCGAAGTAAGTAGGCGAGAAAAAAGTAAACTGTGCAAATAAATATAAAATATCTGTATTTGGCTAGTAGTAGCGCTTTAGCGCTAAAGCGCTRTTACGAACAAGTTATGATTTTTCTTACTCAGGACTTACGCAAAATGAACGTAACTACGTCATTACGTTAGCGCTTAGCGGAAGCGTACCGTAGGTATTGCGTTTCCTTTAGGAAAAGCGACAGCGACGTATATGTCCTGCGGACACGCTATAGCTGCGCTACCTTGCGGATCCGCGAACGCCAAAATCTATGAGATTGCTATCTCCTAAACGGAGACGCTACGCTAACCCTACACTGCGTTTCGGTCGCAATGACAAATCTATGTCCTACGGACACGCTGCGCTATCGTTGCGTAAGTCCTGTTACTAACGTACTTATAGTTAACTAATTATTCTAACTGCCTTGTTCTCCTCGGTTTGTGGAGTTACCGAACCAATGATACAACTATCTTTATATCCTAGAGTCTGAAGCCCATTGAGACAGCTATTTGCCTGTTCTTTAGGTACGGAAGCTAATAAACCACCGGAAGTTTGGGGATCAAATAGTAAGGGGTAATAAGGATGATTTTCTAGTTCTTGGATTTGCGAATTCTGGGATTGTAAATTCTGGGATTGTAAATTCTGGGATTGTAAATTCTGAATCTGACTAGCAGCATCTAAATTTTCCGTGTGGAGCGAACTAATAATTCCTGCAGCGATTGTTTGTTGTGCGCCAGCCAAAATTGGAATAGCATCAATTTGTAATTCTATACTTATCTGGGAAGCTTTGACCATTTCCACTAAATGTCCCAGCAAGCCAAAACCCGTGATATCGGTACAAGCAGTTGCACCATTTTCCAGAAAACAAGTAGCTGCAGCTTGATTGGACAATAACATTGATTCTATTGCCCCATCAATCCAACGACCTTTTGCTTGGTGACGCATATTTGCTGCAAATAGGGTTCCTGTTCCCACAGCTTTTGTTAAGATTAGTACTTGTCCTGGTTCCATTCCACTTTTACACAGTAACTGCTCTGAAACTCCTAAACCATTGCAAGATAAGCCAAATCCTAATTCTGCACCTCCTGTGGTATGTCCGCCAATCAATGGTGCTTGGGCTTGATTTAATACTTTAACTGCACCTGATAAAAGTTGGTACAAGGTTTCTTCAATTTTTGCAGTTGCACCGTAGGGAACTGTAGCGATCGCTAAAGCACTTTGGGGTTTTGCACCCATTGCAAAAATATCACTCAAACAGTGATTGCCAGCAATTTGTCCGAAAATATAGGGGTCGTCAATTAAACTACGAAAATAATCAATACTTTGCACCATCGCCTTTCTACTTGCTATTTGTATTACTGCAGCATCATCAGGTGCATCCAAACCAATAATAATATCGTCTCGTTTTTCTTGATAGGGCTGTTCTACTCGAATGCGATGCAAGACTTTTTCTAGAACTTTACCACCAATTTTGGAACCGCATCCCGCACAATGCATGGTGGGGTTGGAGTTCAACTTGGAAGATGGGAAAGGGTTTATTACCGATTTTTGATTTTCCATCCTCATTTCTGGAAGCTTATTGAAGCGATCCATAAATTTGCGATCAATATAATCTTTCCATCGCCACAACAATTTATGTGGTGGTAAAGTCAAAAAGCCACGTGTTGCAATCGCTCTTTCGTCTCCGGTACCGATCAAACTTAAATACTGCTGTTGTGGTTGAAACAGTTTGAGAGATTGACCTAGTAAAAAGCGTTGTAAATTTTCAAATAAAGGTCTACCTTGACGAACTGCAAAAACTCCTGCTTTGGGACGGGGATGATTTATCATTGTGGCAATATCTCCCGCTGCAAAGATTTGGGGATGAGTTAAAGATTGTAAATAATCATTGACTAAAATAAAACCTTGCTCATCAGTTTTTAGTCCTGCAGCTTTTAACCATTGGGGTGCGGAAGCTTGAGTAACCCAAAAAACGCGATCGCATTCTATTGTCAAACCAGATTCACAGATGATATTAAATTTTTCTATTTCTGTGTTTGTTACTTCCTGCTCATTTTTTTTTGTAGAAGTTTTAGTTTGTAAGTTGTGGGGTTTTACTTGACAAACATTTTCACCCAAATGTAGTTGAATACCTTTACGACGCAAAATTTTTTCCACCAGACGACGCACTGATGGGTGATGATTAGGCATTAATTCTGGACTACGCTGGAAGAGATGGATGTTTTGGAGATAGGGGATTTGCAACTGATTAAAGTAACCGTGCATCGATAGTGCTAATTCTACGCCACCTGCACCACCACCGATAATACTGATATTTGTGCTTTTTTTATTTATGTCTGTTTGGTTTGTTCTACTTTGATTTTTCTCTATTCCATCTGTATTAGATCCAACCTCTAATTCTTGACACATTTTCCACCAGTGTTCTAATAATTGCGGAACTGGCTTCGCAGGAATAGCATATTCAGTAGCTCCTGGTACAGAAATTGTGGCGGGGGTACTACCAATATCAATTGATAATACATCGAAACTCACACTTGGACGGTTCGCACATAAAATTTGCTGATTTTCCAAGTCCAAACCAATTACTCGGTCAACATATAGCTGCGCTCCTGCAAATTCAGCTAAAGGACGTAGGTCGATGTGACACTCATCGTAACTATAAAACCCTGCGATATGTCCGGGTAACATCCCCGAATATGGGGTGTAACTACTTTCTGTAATTAAGGTCAGACGTACTCCTGGTAACTTGTTCATCGCAAACATCCTCATTGCTATGACATGAGAATGTCCACCACCAATTAACACTAAGTCCTTAATTATCGGTTGTAAGTTCTGCAGCATTTAGGGAAAATCACAAATATTTTACTTGTACACCGTTATTTCCAGACTAACGAAAATAGATTTGATGGGATTTTTTCAATTAATGTCACAGATTTTGCATGAAATTTTATCTCTGAAAAACCTACAAAGTGAAGAGTCTAACCCTATTCCTGTTCCCGTAGTACGTTCAATGAATTGAGGAAAATAGTCAAAGTCGCCCTTGAAAAGGTGAATTTAGGGGGATTTCGTGATGTTTTGCTTATAAATAGCAACTTATGCTAATAATTTAGATTTTAGCGATCGCATAACTTACTTGACACAGGAATTAAGTGATACAGGTCACATTAACCCATGTTACTCAAACCCAACCATGCAAACAGTAATATTTATTACTACATTCTAAATACATCTATTTTACAATACATAGATTTACAAAACATTTTAAATCAATTAATTGCTTAATTTGATTGTAGTTTTTTATTTTAAAATATATTAATCTTAGCCAAATTATTCATAGATTTTTTATCTATATAAAACAAAATATATCTTTTAGATAAGGGTTATAAACAGCAAATTTTAATAACTAATAATTTAAGGTATTAAGTCTCAATAAAATACTGATAATATTTACTATTTTGAATATTTTATATATTTTAAATTATTTATGTATAGTTATCTATTTTTTCATATATGCATTAACAAAAGTAGATTTTATTACTAATAATAAGATGAAGTAAAACAGTTAAAAATCATTTTTTAATGCAATAAGCTTACAAAATATGGAAATGAAAGCTGATAACCATAAAATACGCTGTTTTTTGTAAAGCAGATATGATGCAATTTAGATAGATGTGAATTTAGAATGAGCAAAGTATTAAGTAGCTAAATTATGTTATACAAATTTATCTATGATGAATTGGAGGAGTTAGAAATTTTAATGAATAATCTTATTAGACAATATTTAATAATATTCATATTTTTTGCTGCTACAGGGGCTAGTCACAATATCACAATTTAAGTAAATAATTAATCTCCAAAAATTATTTGCTTACAATTACGTAGACAGATAATATAGGAACACAATATATGTGGGGTATGGTTAGTAACAAATATATTTATTCCGGAAATTAGGTCAGTAACGATTCAATTTACTGAGACAAATGTTATACTCCACACAAAGCACCTACCGTAAAAATTCTATGTCGTGAGGAATACTTTTGATATGTCTGCCCATAAGACAGACGCACTCAAAAAAAAGTTAGTAGCCATATCAGTTATATCTGCTTTCTTTTATACTCTACTCTGTCTTGCTGTTGCAGGAAATGAGGAATTATCCCACCGGGAAAAAATCGAGTATGGGATGCAAGGACTGACTACAACTGGAATTATTTTTCTTGGATTCGGTGCGATCGTGAATGTCTACTATGTAGCAAAACGGTCAGACGCAACTGAGAAAAATGCCATAGCTACTGAAAAAGCTAATGAAATTGAAATCAAAAATGTTTATCTAGCTCGAGAGCAATCCATCGCCGAACGATTAATGACAGCAATTACCCAGTTGGGTCACGAAAAAGTGGCGACGCGCACTGGTGCAATTTACATTTTAGAAAGAGTTGCTCGAGATTCTCGGAAAGAATATTGGACTGTTATGGAGATTATTTCAGCTTTTATTCGGGAAAATTCCCCTAAAAGCCAAGATTATAGCGAAAATGCTCGCAAGACAGCCAAAATTCCTACTGATATTCAAGCTGCTTTAACAGTAATTGGTAGACGAGATTTCCATAAAGACCGCAAAAACCAAAACCTGGATTTACGTAACACGGATCTGAGATGGGCTGATTTACAAGGAGCAAATTTACAAAATTTAGACTTGCGTGGGGCTAACATGCAAGGAGCAAACTTGAAAGATGCAGATCTTTGTGCTTCTAATCTGGAGTCAGTTCAGTTGTCAGGGGCGATTTTGTGTGATGCAAAATTGCGATTTTGTAATTTACTCGAAGCTAATCTATGCGGTGCAAATCTAAATCGGGCTATATTTTGTCAGGCTAACTTGCGTTCAGCTAATCTTTCTGGGGCTAGCTTACTGGAGGCGAATTTTGCAGGTGCTAATTTGTATAAGGCGAATTTGCAGCTAGCAAACCTTAAAGTAGCTAATTTTAATGGCGCAAAGTTGTTTTTAGCTAACTTACAAGGGGCAAAGATTGACAAAGCAAAGCTGCAGAAAACTGGTTTAATTGGTGCAAATTTGCAGCAAGCAAGTTTGAATGGAGCAAATCTTAATGGTGCAAATCTCAATGCTGCGAAGCTTCGATATACAGAAGTATTTTTTGCAAATTTAACTGAGGCTAGTTTGAGAGAAGCAGATTTACATGGAGCAAACTTAATGGGAGCAAACCTGAATAATGCAATTCTATGTGAAGCTAATCTGAGTGCAGCTAATTTGATCGGTGCAGATTTAAATTGCACGAATCTCGATCAAGTCAGACTTGATGGGACAATTTTGGAAGGGGCAAAAAATTTAACATCACAACAAGTCAAAGTTGCTAATGGTGGGGTTTAAATCCCAATAAACCATGGCGCATCTACCATACCTCAGTTGTCAGTTATCAGTTAATGCGCTGTCGCGCACGCTATAGCTGCGCTACCTACGGATCCGCTAACAGTTATTAGTTATATAGCCTTGCGTATTCAAGTTGGGATATTGATGAATCCTGAAGCCTATAAATGATATACTTTTTACCTTTGTCGTACTTACGCTCCACAATACCTATAGCTAGAGGCTATAACTACTTTACCTGCGGTGATGCCGACGCCACCATAAAAGCTCTAGCTGCGCTAAGCACTAAGGTAATGAGTGCGTAAATTCTAACAACTTCAGGTCTTTTGAATTGTAATCAATACAAAATATAGTAGGGAAAAGGTCGATATCAACACGAGAGGAAGCTTTAGTTCTTTTGCTTTACCCTGAAAAGCTTTAATTAAAGGATAGAAAATAAAGCCTACGGCTAGTCCATCTGCAAGTGAAAAGGTGATTGGCATCATCAGAATTACTAAAAATGCCGAAATCGCATCTGCTTGAGCATCCCAATTAATGGCTCGTACGCTTTTCCCAAACATTAATACACCTACCAAAATCAGTACAGGTGCGATCGCAAAGCTAGGGACAGCTGAAAGCAGAGGAATAAACAAAATCGAAAGTAACATCAGTACAGCTACAACTAGGGAAGAGAATCCACTCCGCCCTCCTTCAGATATTCCCGCAGCAGACTCTAGATAGGGTGCAACTGGAGAAATTCCTACTAGTGAGCCAATGATTGTACCAACTGCGAGTGCAAATATTGTTCTACCAGAACGAGGTAATTCCCCGTCTCCCTCGGTAATCCCTGCCTGTTGTCCTAATCCCACCATTGCCCCAATACTGTCAAATAAAGTGACAAATAATAGGATAAATATTGCGGCAATAAAATTTCCAATCTGCTTTGGTGTGAAATACTTGAATCCAGTGAGTGCCTGACAAAATAAATCCACTGGCCAATTAGGCAAAGCGATTATTCCCTGCGGCCATCGAGCAACCCCAAGAATCCATCCCAGCAAGGCTGTTAATAGAACTCCCCATAGCATTCCTCCCTTAATGCGGCGCACCGTCAGAGCTATTGTCAGTATGACTCCAAATATTGCCGTCAGTGTAACCGGGTGTTTCAAAGATCCTAAAGCTGTTTTCGTTGCTTCACTCGAAACGATCAGTCCCGCTCCTAATATAGGTGGTTCTGGATTACCAGATACCGCAATATAGGCAATAAATAGACCAATTCCAGCCACAGTTGCATGTTTGAGAGAAACAGGAATTGCTTCAATTAAATAGTTTCGAAAGTTACTCAAACTTAAAACAATTAATAGTAATCCCTGGATGAAAACGGCTAATAAAGCTAGACGCCAGTCCAGCCTTAAATCTAAGACTATAGAAAAAGCAAATAGAGAATTAAGGCCCATACCAGGAGCTAGTGCAAATGGATAGTTTGCCAAACAACCGACAAAAATAGTAGAAATGCATGAAACAATTGCTGTAGCAAACACTAGTTGTTCAAACAAATCACCAGGTTGAGATAAAAAGATGGCATGGGATAGAATATTAGGCGTAACGACTAGGGTATATGCTAGCGTTATAAACGTTGTTATACCAGCCAATATTTCTGTTGGGTAATTTGTTCCTAAATCTTCAAATTTAAAAAAGATTTTAATGTTTCTAACTTGAAATCTTAGGTAATTAAAATTTTTCATTATCCTGAAATAATTGGTGACAAATTAAGTTGGTACACTATTTGTCAAGAAGTGATAATGCTTAATATTTTCCTTTATTTATATATTCACTAAATACAATTATCGGCATATATTATACGAATTGCTTAAGTGTAAATACTATATTTACAGTGTCGGAGTAGAAAGCCCACTCCTTATAGGATCCAGAATGTTATGACTAACGTCACGCTGTAGCTAGAGCCTGCGGCGACGGCAGYTCGGAACGTGACGTTAGTCATAGCCTCTAGCTGCGCTACCTATAGCTGCGCTACCTACGGATCGGATCGATCCGGAGCCGCTACCTACGGATCCGCTAAGGGAGGAGTACAAGCTTTGAGTGCATCTACGATGAACGTATCCATTCATAAAACCTTCTTCCCTCTTCCTTCTTCCTTCCCTGTGACTTGCACATAGCGCTGTACAAATCTAAAACATACAAAAAATACTTTGTAGAGACGTACCATAGTACCCCTCTACAGATTCTAGAAAATAAATGAGGCAACAAAAAAGACGGTGAGGATATATCTGCTTTAACTTTAAGCTTTATTTTGAGTTTAATTTATCCTGCAAACTCAACCATCAATTCTTTTAGATCGCAGAAAGTCTGCCTTAATAATTCAATATATTCTCCTGTCTGCTGATATTTGCTGACAACATTTACAATAATGCTTTCCGGATTAATAATGTAACCCAAACCGTAACCATTATCTACTACCTGACCAAAACAAAATAAATCTATACCCATACCTGCAGCTAAACTACTGGTACAAATTACTGATTCAATCAATACTGTATAAGCTTTATCTTGGAATAATTTTGGTGTTATTCCTTGAGCGCGTGCTAATCGTAAAAGTGCGGCAAAATGACGATCTACACCGTATCCTTGCTGACAATCTTTCTGGCGAGAGACATGGGCGTTAACAGCATTTTTTAGGGCTGTATATTTTGCTTTTCCAGAATCACCCTCAATAAAAGTACGAATCAGTTCCATAGATTCGGGGGTAACGGAACGCATTGCTTCAGTGCGTCCATAATGGAATCGTCGAGTATGTACGGATTCATAAACACAAGCAATTTTATTGTGCAGGCGAAAATAAGCAATTTGCATTGCTAATTGCACCACACCATCTGGACTCAGACGATTATTTTTAATAAAGTTGCGCCCAAAATCCTGGAAATCCAATACTTTGGTCTCATGTTGAGCAACGAAATCTTTAATTTCTGTTGTAGTTTGATTAATTTCTCCAAGAAGTTCTGGATTCAATTCCCACAGTAATTTTGTGGGTACTTCGAATGGAGTAGAAGCATCACCATCATTATTAGCTTCTCCCTTATTTTCCTTACGTTCCTTATTTACCTCATACAAATAACGCAGAATAACAAAACCATCAATCCCAACGTGCTCGACATTGAGTCCAGAATAACCATTTTCCGTAAAAATTAACTGTAAAGGTTTATCGAACCAACGGTTACATCCGTCCCCATGCAACATATTTTGGGAAGCTGTTTCCCAATCTGTTGGTGCAGTATCATCTAAACAGATTACAAATAAAGCACTATCCAGTAATCCCAAAGATTGGGCATTTTTGTCTGCAGAAGCTGCAATACCTTGACGGACAACAGCCCAAGGGGTTCTGTTCATTGCTGTCATCCCACCGATCGCAGGTTCTCCTGGTTTGGTATTTTCGAGAATCCAGTTAAGTTGAGCTTCTATTTCCGCGACGCTTTTGATTTTATCTCCTTCTAGTGGTTGTATGGAATAAAATGCATTGTGACGCATCACCACCACATTTTCCCGTTCTGGACTGTGAAGCATGCGATCGCGTTTTACACCAGGAATTCGATCCCAAGCAAACAAATTATCATACTGAATCATGCACATTGGCTGATTACCGTTGCGCGGAGAATCCCTATCTACTTCCAATTCGCGGTGTTTAATTTTTAAATAAAATTTCAGAGTATCAACGATCCAAGTTGCAGCTAAACGAGCTTGGGGTAATTCTGGCTTGGAAACCGGTGTCAGTACACCACCAAAATTCTTGTTAATCATTAGAGGTCCGCGATATTCCGCAAAACTTTCTTCTCGGTAATCGTGAACGTAACTAGTATCGGTAGAACGGGCGATGATTTCTAGTTGTTTTTGTAATTTTTGACCGCTTCCCTGTTGAAATTCTTCCACAGCTTTGCGAGTTTGCTCCAATTCTTGCTCGCTTAAAAGTGGCGCAACTATCTCAAGATAGAGTTTACATGTCGCATCTAGTGTAGGTAAAGGAAGTTTGGGAAGGGAATCTTGGAATTGGTACATTATCAACGGTTAAACAGTACCTTCAAACATTAGCAATATTTTTTCCATAATTTCTAGTACTAAAAAATCTTTCACTATCCGGTGATTTTATGATTTCTGTCTGCTATGATTATCGTTGCTTTATGGACTAGCAAATAGTCATTGTGGGCAATCCAGTAAAATGTCAAAATAGTAGAGCTTTAATGATTAGCAATAAAGTCACCTTCCCTCCACTAAAGATTGAAGAAATCATTAATTTTTCCGACTATCCCATTACAGATTTATCTCAGAAAAAGTCTATAGATTTAATCAATAATTGTCGCCAACAGTTACAAGAACAAGGATGTTGTATCCTAAGTAACTTTTTAACTACTCAAGGGTTATTTAATGCTCAAGAAGAATCAAAAAAATTAGCCCCTGCTGCCTATTATGCAAAACGACGTACCAATGCATTTAAAACAGATGACAACCCTTCTTTACCATTAGACCACCCAGTAAGGTTTTTCATGGAAAGAACAAATGCTTTTGTTCCTCAGAATAAATTTGCGCCAGATTCTTTATTTTTAAATCTGTATCATGCAAAGATTTTTCAACAATTTATTGCTACTTGTTTGAAAACAAAAGTAATTTATGAATACGATGACCCATTAGCAGGAATGGTCCTCAATATTTTACCTCCAGGTTGTCAGCACCCGTGGCATTACGATGAAAATGATTTCAGTATTGTTTTAATGATACAACCAGCTTTAGATGGTGGAATTTTTGAGTATGCACGCAATATTAGAACGCCTAACAATGAGAATTTTCCCTTGGTTAGTAAAGTATTAAGTGAAACTTATGAAGGGACAAAAAAAGTTAATTTACAACCAGGTGACTTACAAATATTTTATGGTAAGTCTTCGTTACATCGCGTAACTAAAACTATTGGCGATCGCCAACGTCATACAGCTATATTTTCTTATACTAGAAAAAATAATGTAATTGGAAAAATTACAGATACAAAATTACTATTTGGTCAAACAACTTCAGAGCATGAGCAAAAATAATATTTAGAAATTATCTATAATTTAAAGAGATAGTAGACAGGAGAAATAAAAATTATAATAATCGAATTATAATGATCGCAAATATGGAAACAGTTGACCCTATATTATGCGACATTCTCCTGTTATCTATTTCCTAAATGAGGGAAGTTATTATATCGAGTGAAGTAATTAGATTGACTATTTATTTTGTTAATTGTTTGCATAGACTAAGCAAATTTAATTTAGAATAAAAATGAATATTAAGTCATTTATTTTCAAAATAATTTCTTATATCCTAGCTTTTATCTTAATACCCTTAATAATAGGTTTTTCAGGGCTCTTAATTTCATTTTCTGATTTGATGCATGGAAATCCGGAATACTTTCCACTTGATGGGATTAACTCTCCGGACTACGACCCAAATAAGCAAACTGCTGTTATCTTAGTCTCCAATGGAGGTACAGAAACAACAGATTTACTAGTACCATATGAAATATTTTCAGCTTCTAATAAATTTAATGTTTATACTGTAGCACCAAAACATCAAATATCTGCCTTAACTAATGGTGGTGGAATAGATATTATTCCTGATTTTTCTTTGGCGGAGTTTGAGAAAACTATAGGACAGAATCCTGACTTAATTGTTATCCCTGCAGTTCATAATTCACAAGATGCAGAATTAATTAAATGGATTAATCAGCATAATGATGAAAAAACTACTATTCTTTCAATCTGTGAAGGAGTGCGCCTTTTAGCTGCTACTGGATTACTAGAAAATCGCCAAGCTACAACCCATTGGTTAGCGTTAGGCTCTTTGAAAAAACAGTATCCCAATACTAACTGGGTTAAAGATGTTAAATATTTAGAAGATGGGAATGTTGTTACTAGTCCTGGAGTAATTACAGGAGCAATTAATGGTTCCCTACATACCTTAGAAAAACTATCCGGAAAAGATGTTGCAAGGGAAGTTGCTCAAAATTTAAATTACCCATTTCCAGATTCAGCAACATTTGAGTCACCCAGTCTTAAATTCAAGGATATTGCTTTATTATTAACTGGTGCTTATGGATGGCATAAACAAAATATCGGAGTTTTTCTTGATGATGGTATTGGTGAGATTGACCTGACTGCTGTTTTAGATACCTATCCTCGTTCTCTTGCTGCTAGAACTATACCAATTACATCCGAAAGAAAGATAATTAATTCTCAGTATGGACTCAAATTAGTTCCTCGTTTTGATTTTACTACTGCAGCTAGGTTAGATCGCATTCTAGTATTAGATAACCAATCTGATTTAGATTTGGAAACCCATTTGAATCTAGAAAGCCATTTGAAGTTAGAAAATTGGGCTAAAAATACATATAATTTGGAATCGGAGTATTTGAGTGATTTCTCAAAAGATTCTAGTAAATTTGTCTTCGATAATGTTTTACAAGATTTAGCCCAACAGGAAAACAAACTTTTGGCTGAGATTGTCGCTAAAACTGTGGAATACCCGTTGGATTCTATCAACCTTGAAGGTAAAAATTTTCCTATCTCATTAATTCTAATAAAACCGTTATCAATTGGCTTGCTTAGTTTAGCTGTAATTTGGGCTATATCTCGATTCAGAAGACAAACAACGGTAATGGGTGAGTGAATTGGTAATTGGTAATTGGTAATTGGTAATTGGTAATTGGTAATTGGTAATTGGTAATTGGTAATTGGTAATTGGTAATATCATGTCCGCTTAATTACTTATGAAAAAATATGTTTGTAGTAGCGCTTTAGCGCCATAGTAAAGATATTGGTGCTCAAGCGCTACTACGAACCTTATCGTAAGTGTTTTACCGGACATGATATTACTGGTAATAGTTGATCGTACATAAAAAAGAACGTAGAGATGTAATGTAGTTCATCTCTACGCATTTATGCATATCATTGATTTTTATGATGTAAGCTGACTCGAGCACAGTAAGTCTCAGCAATCCTCCATCACCGATGCCATTACTTGAGATAGTATTTGTAATGCCCGATCTACATCTGCCTCTGTAACAATCAAAGGTGGTACAAATCTAACTACTTTGCTTCCTGCTGGTACCAATAATAAACCTTCCTCCATTGCAGCTTTCACAATATCAATCGCATTCAAGGTAATATCCGGAGATAGTTCCATCCCATTAATTAAACCCCAACCCCGTACATCGATAATTTGTTGGGGATATTTGGCTGCGATCGCTTGTAAACCACTGCGTAATTGTTCGCCCCTAGCAGTAACATTTGATAATAGATTTTCTCGTTCAATTGTTTGACAAACCGCCATTGCAACCCCACAAACAAATGGGTTACCACCAAAGGTACTAGCATGCTCTCCCGGTTGGAGTACATCGCAAAACTTTTTACTCATCATTGCACCGATGGGAATCCCCCCACCCAAACCTTTAGCGCTGGTAAACACATCCGGTTCCACGCCGAGATTTTCATAACCCCAGAGTTTACCGGTACGTCCCATACCTACTTGAACTTCATCAAAAATTAGTAGAATTCCAATCTCATCACAAATTTGTCTTACCCTTTGGAAATATGCTCGGTTTCCTGGATTAACTCCCCCCTCACCCTGTAATGGTTCTAACATAATTGCACCAACTCGATAATCCCCTTCATCAAGTTCGCCAATTGCTGCTTCCAAAGCCTCAATATCGTTATAAGGTATGTAGTGGAATCCAGGTACTAAAGGATTAAAATTTTTCTGATATTTAGGTTGTCCTGTGGCTGTGATTGTGGCTAAAGTACGTCCGTGAAAACTTGCATTAGCAGTAAGAATTATTGGTTTTTCAATTTCTAATACTGTATGGGAGTACTTTCTAGCCAATTTTATTGCAGCTTCGTTTGCTTCAGCCCCAGAATTACAAAAGAATGCTCGGTCAGCACAGGAATGTTCTACTAACCAACGTGCCAGTTCTCCTTGTTCCGGAATGTAGTATAAATTGGAGACGTGATGAAGCTTTTGAATTTGCTTTGTGACCGCAGTAATTAAAGATGGGTGAGCATGTCCTAAAGTACAGGTTGCAATTCCAGCAACAAAATCAAGATATTCTTTCCCTTGGGTGTCCCAAACTTGGGAACCACTACCCCGCTCTAAAGCAATGGGAAAACGCCCATAGGTTGACATTACATTTTGGTCGAAGCTATCTTTATCAAACGTGGAAGCTGAATTTATTTGAGTTTGTTCTGGCAGAGTTTCAATACTCACAGCCTGACTCCTAAAATCCTCTACTATATAACTATTTTCCAACCGAAATAAGTAATTGCAAAATTTCTTTTCAATTTGCACCATAATTTACTTTCTTTGAGACTATAAATCAGACTATTCTCAAACGAGTATCTGTTACAGAAAAAACTCGTGTATTCTACCCTCGGAAGAAAGTATCGTCGCATACAAAGAGAATTAACTGCGGGAAGTATTGCCTTAGTGGGCGTATTCTTCACTGGTACTCTTTGGTATAGGTTTGTAGAACGCTGGAGTTGGGAAGATTCTATTTACATGACGGTTATTACTTTATCTACCGTCGGCTTTAGCGAAACACAACCCTTGGGACATCGGGGGCGATTATTTACCATTGCCTTGATTTTAATGGGAATTATTACTATTGGTTATATTGTTAATCGATTTACCGAGGCTTTAATTCAAGGTTATTTTCAAGAAGGAATTAAACTACAAAGACAGAGGCGCTTGATGGAATCCCTTTCAGGACATTACATTCTATGTGGGTACAGCCGCACCGGTCGTCAGATTGCGAAAGAATTTATGGCTGAAGGTGTAGCGTTTGTTGTGATCGACTCAGACCCAGAATCAGTACAGTTAGCTCAGAAACGAGGTTACTGTATTTATCAAGGTGATGCAACTTTAGATGAGACCCTATTGCAAGTTGGTATCGAAAAAGCTGCTTGTATTGTAGCCGCACTACCCTCAGATGCAGAAAATTTATACATAGTATTATCAGCAAAAACACTCACTCCTCGAATTAGAGCGATCGCTCGTGCTAGTACAGAAGAAGCTGTGCAAAAATTACAGCGCGGTGGTGCAGATGTAGTAATTTCTCCTTATATTAGCGGTGGTAGAAGAATGGCTGCAGCGGCTTTACGACCACAAGTTATGGACTTTGTTGACGGTATTATTTCTGGAACTGACCGAGAACTTTACATGGAAGAATTTTTAGTCGATCCTGCTGTGTGTCCCTTTGTTGGTCAAACCTTGTATAAAGCTAGATTAAGAACGCAGACAGGGGCTTTGGTCCTTGCGATTCGTCGAGTAAGTGGAACTTTAATTGGTGGACCCACAGGTGATACAGTTTTAATGCCAGGAGATTTATTAATTTGCATGGGTACAGCCGAACAGTTGCGTGCTCTCAATCAACTGCTTGGACCTATTGGTTCTCGTAGGTTACGCAAACCGAGGAAGGGTAATGAGTAATAAATAACAAGTAATAAGTAATGAGTAATGAGTAATGAGTAATGAGTAATGAGTAATGAGTAATGAGTAATGAGTAATGAGTAACTGTAGCCCGTAGGGCGTGGGTGGCGTTAGCCATAAACTGTTAGCAAAGCGTGCGCGGTCTAGCGGGACACAAGTGTACACAGCGCACAGTAATGAGTAACTGTAGCCCGTAGGGCGTGGCGTTAGTCATAAACTGTTAACTGTTAACTGATAACTAAATTTCTTCCCATCCGTGCATGGGTGCGATACTTTTAATTGACCATTCCATAATTACTGGCGGTGCTTGGGAGATTAAGACACTAGGATACACAGCTGTTCGCCACTTGGGATGAATTATCACCCTACACTTATTTTTTATTACATCATAACCAAGCAAAGCTTGTACTGCTGCTGTATCGTCATGAGGGATTCTTCCCGGACGGGAAAACAGTGGATAACCAGTACGCGGATCGATTAAATCTGTCACATAACTGCGATCGCGCAAGTTAAACGCAAGGTCAAACCCAAAACGCATAAACTTTTCTCTGAGACGTTCTTTCTCAGCTTCTATCTCCGTTGTTGTTTTAAATAACTGACAGCGAGAATTTTGCAATACGAGAACTACCCAAAAGCAAAATTTGTTTTTCCATTCCGGTAATATCCGCTCGCGATTAACACAGATATACGAGCTAGGAGCATGAATAGAAATTTCGATTCCTTTTCCAGTTTGGTCAACTAGATTAATAGGATAGTTCCCTGAAGATGTGTAAGCAGTAGAGTAAGTCACTAATAATTTATTATATTTTTCAAGTGTTTTAATATCATCTCTGCTATTGATGATAACTCTTAAACTTTAATTAAACTCATCAATTTTCAAGAAAAAAATTAAGCTTCACTTAATTGAATATTAAATCATTGTTAAAAAGCTAGTAATTTAATTTTTTTTTAAGAAATCTATTGTTATTACTAGCAAAATTTATCTTTTAGTTAGTGTAAATAAGAGATGTAGAGAAGAGAGAAATGGAACTCGGTTATTTGTATTAAAACTGTATTACCTTTAGTTGATAAGAGATTTCTTATCTTACTAGTTCAAGGTTTTGCCTGAAAATTATTACTATTAAATGTTACAGCAGTCTTACATTACTGTAAATAATAAAACTTCTTTATGTTAGATAAATGGAACAAGATATAGCACTAGGCACAAATCATTAGCGGATCCGTAAGCAGCAGGTGGGGCTAGACGCTAGAGGTTCCTCCACCGGTGTCGTGGGCTCTAGCTTACCCTGACCCGTTGGTAGGGCAGAGCTATAGATATTGTGGCGCTTAAGCACAGCAAAAGTCGAAATAGCTTTGCTAGCAAAACTTAAAAGTAGAAATATAACCTGTGGCGATGCTCAAACACTGCTACAAGGAAGGTCAACAAAGATTTACTAATGATTTATATACCCCAGCGTTCGTCAACCTACTAACCTAATTACGTAGCATTGTATCTGTTACAAATGATCGCAGTTATGGTTTATTTTTGTTTTAAAAAAACAGCTACTTGCTGTCAGTTGTAACATCAAATTTTTGATATAAAAGCGCGAGCATAATTAATAATTATTGGCTAAAGTATACTACAAAATACTCGCGCCCTTCGCAATATTAGTTTACTTTTCAAAGTGGTAAATTAGCTCAATTTTAAAGCATTCACAGGTACGTCATCCCAAGATTCAACAGTTCTGATTCTGGCTATCCAACCGGCGTGTTTTTGTGTATCAGTTAGATTTTGCTTGAAAGATTCATGGCAATCTTTTGCCTGAGACTCGTTATAGCAAGCAATACAAGCATGAATCATACCGGATGGATCTATTTGTTCGTTAACCCAAATCATTACCCAATACCTCCAAAAAAATCATAGTTCTTCAAATTCACATTTCTTCAAATTCACAATTATTCGAATTCACAGTTATTCGAACTAGCTTGAACTATCTATAATTTACACAATACTACGAAAGCCATAAGCTGAAGGACTTTAGTATTTGGTAAAAGTTAAGATTTATTATTAACTAATTTTTTATCATTTAATTTATTAAATCGCCACTAATTTGGACGTTCAGTTGCAATTGCTAATTTGACTCCTTTAATTTGACGTAATCGATCCATAATTGCTATGACTCTACCGTGACTCACTTTTTCATCTGCGTTTACAACTACTAGTTGTTCTCCATTTGCAAGTGCAAGTTGGCGCATTTGTTGTGTTAGCTCATCAAGGTTAGTTGATTTACGATTTAAGCTGATATTACCTTTAGGATCTACAGTTATTGTTAAAGGTTCGGCTGTTTGTTTTTCCGCTGTCCCTGCTTTTGGTAAGTTAACTGGTATTCCTTCCAGGCGAGTTAAAAATAGAGAAGATAAAATAAAGAATGTGAGAATTGCAAAGATGACGTCTATCATCGGCACAATATTGATTTGTGGCGGTAAATCTGGCTCTTCTGGTAACCGCATTTACTATGTCTCCTTTTTATCATTTGACTTACCAGAGTTTATTTTATAGCAGAAGTCAGGAGACAGAAGTCGGGAGATAGAAGTGGGGAGATATGAGTTAGGAGACAGGACTGTGCGCAGTAGCGTACCGCTTTGCTAACAGGAGACAGAAGCAATGAGTCAAGAGAAGAGTAAATCGGGGAAGGGAAAATTTTTAAACCCATTACCAATTACCCATTACCCATTACCCATTACCCATCACCAATAACTATCCACCAGACACCGCAGACCATTTCTTTAACATCCGATCTAAGTCTTCTATAGTCACAGGTTTACTTAGGTAGTCATCCATACCTGCAGCTAAACATTTGTCTCTGTCTTCAGACATCGCATTAGCTGTCAAGCCAATCACTATGGTATGACAATCTTGCTCCGCTTCTCTTTGACGTAAAAGCTGAGTGGCTTCATAACCATCCATGATTGGCATTTGGCAATCCATGAAAACAATACCATAGTCCAGTTGTTCCAATCTTTCTAGTGCTTGTTGACCGTTTTCGACTGCATCAACTTCATAACCTAAATCTTGCAACATGAATACAACAACATCACGGTTGTCTTCATAATCTTCTACCACAAGTATTCTCAAACCTTTTTCTGCAACGGGAGGTTTATCTGTTAGTGAAAGATTTTGTTCCGGGCTAGGAAATTCTTGCTGTTTATAATTAAACGTAACTGTAAACCAAAAAGTAGAACCCTCACCCAGTTTGCTTTCAAATCCTATTTTTCCTTGCATTAGCTCTATGATCCGCCTGGAAATGGTTAAACCTAAACCAGTACCTCCATATCTGCGCGTTGTAGAACCATCAACTTGGGTAAACGGTCGAAACAGGTTTTCTTGCTGGTCTGAAGGAATACCAATTCCTGTATCTTGGACGCTGAAGCGTAATTTAACTGAAGATTGAGGTGGATTTTCCGAGGAATAATTAGACTCCCCTTCCGGCGAGATTGTAATTGCAATTTGTCCCGTTTCAGTAAATTTAATTGCGTTTCCAAGCAAATTACTCAAAACCTGCTGGAGTCGAAAATCATCGCCAATTAGTTTGCGTGGAACATTGGATGAGATTTCACTTATTAACTTTAATCCCTTTTCCTCTGCTTGAGTGAGGAACATATTAATTAAGTTTTCTACCAAAATATCTAAATCAAATTCCTCGGATTTTAGTCGTAGTTCTCTGGCTTCAATTTTCGATAAATCGAGAATATCACTAATTATTGCTAGTAATTTTTCTCCGTTGACTCTAAGTCTTCCTAGTAGATGACGTTGTCTGGAATCTAATTCGGTACGCAGCAATAACTGACTCACACCCAAAATTGCATTCATCGGGGTGCGGATTTCATGACTTATATTTGCCAAAAATTCACTTTTGGCTTGGTTTGCTGAGTCTGCTGCTTGAGCAACTGCGATCGCATCTTCTAAGGCTTGATTTTTACGTAGGAGTTCTTCTTGAATCCGCTTGCGTTCGGTAATATCGGTTACTACTGTTCCAACTCCCCGATCACCATTAACTAAGTTTACTGGATAATAACTAGCTGTCCAACATCTTCCCACATCCGGTTTATCTGGAGTTGTACCTTCGATTTCAACATCGCAAATCGCTTTGCCATTTCTAATTACTTCGCGCAGACTGGATTCTATACTCTGGGCTAAATCAGATAATGTATCTATGACGGTTTTGCCGATATGTTCTTCGATAGATAAACCATTAATATCCGCTAAGGCTTTGTTTACGCGCAAATATTTCAGGTTTTGGTCGTGCAAACTCAAACCTACGGGACTAGTTGCATATAAATTTTCTAACAGGGCATTTGCTTGATGAAGTTCTTCCTGTACCTTCTTGAGTTCATCAATATTTACAAATGTCAGTACAACCCCATCGTTACTACTATTATCCCGTAAGTAGAGGTTAACTCGCATTAATAACTTCTCTCCGGTTGAGGGAATACTGACTTCTGTTTCAATTGCTT
Source organism: Mastigocoleus testarum BC008 (assembly GCF_001456025.1). Classification (GTDB taxonomy): domain Bacteria; phylum Cyanobacteriota; class Cyanobacteriia; order Cyanobacteriales; family Nostocaceae; genus Mastigocoleus; species Mastigocoleus testarum. The sequence goes on along the minus strand of NZ_LMTZ01000102.1, from coordinate 8,095 downwards.
GTTCTGTATCGAGTACTTCTTGAAGAACTTCAACTAGATTTGAGCGATCTAGGTTATGGGTGAAGTGAGCGAGGGGACGATTAATATCAGAAGTTCTAATGTTAATGGCGCGGGTCGCAGCAGGTGTAAATTTGCGAATATTAAGGTTGCGATCAAGAAACACTACGCCGATATCAGTACTGCGAAGTAAATTATCGATGTCGTTATTGAGCTGGGTTAGCTCTTGAATTTTTGATTGATACTCGGCGTTGACCGTGTATAATTCTTCATTAACTGACTGAAGTTCTTCGTTCGTACTTTGCAGTTCTTCGTTGGAAGCGAGAAGTTCTTCGTTGGTTGCTTGCTGTTCTTCGTTAGTTGTTTCTAGTTCTTCGATTGTTACTTGCAGATTTTCTCGGGTTTGTTGCAGTTCGTATTCGAGTTCTGTAATTTGTTGGGCTGCTTCTGCATCTACTTCAAAGCGTAAAGCGGCTACGTTGGGTGTGGATGATTGGGTTTCAACTTCCAACACTACGATCAGGTAATCTTCTACTACGCGACCGTTCATATCGTGTCCTACTTTTAACGTAACATTTTCTTCGTTCCCATCTCGATTGAGTTTTATACCAGTATAAAGGACCGGTTCTTGATCCCGTTTTGCCCGATTTAAGGCTGTAGATAAGGGTAATTTTAAATTTGGATGAATTATTTCTGTAACATCTAATACGGCTTCACCGACTGGATACTCTAGTAAATTTGCATTATTATAAAATACTCTTATCAGTTGATTATCTCGATTAACCAGCAAGCAACTTAGTTCTCGTTCTCCCAAGCAGTACCTGAACACATCCCCCAAGACTCTGTCGAATTGATTTTTTCTTGCTTTCGAGCGGATAGTAGAATGAATTGGAGTCACTAGTGTCTGACGGGTGATCGGCGCTTGAGATAAGGGAATATCCCGACGTTTACGATAAATTTTCCACTTCGGTTCTGAACCTACAAACTCTTCTTTGAGATCTCCTAGTGTTTCGGAACTTCCTAAGAATAAAACTCCTTGGGGAGCCAGAGCGAAATGCAGTAGCCGCAAAACCTGTTGTTGGAGATGAGGTTGCATATAAATTAGCACATTTCGGCAACTGACCAAGTGCATCTTCGAAAAACCAGCATTTTTTGTCAGGTCGTGGGGTGCAATAATTAACATTTCTCGCAAAAAGCGTTTGACCTGAAAATGCTCCGTATTAAAAGTAAAATATTTTTCTAAAATTTCTGGGGATATATCGTTAACAATAGTATCGGGGTAAACACCTCTAGCGGCTACTTCCAAAGCATTGGTATCCAAATCGGTAGCAAAAATTTTCACTTGGATGGATTTCTTACTTTTCTCAATCGCCTCATTAACAAGTATTGCCATTGTGTAAGCTTCTTCCCCGGTTGCGCAAGCCGATACCCAAATTCTTAATTGTTGCTGTGGTTCCAGATCGGCTATTAGTTGGGGTAGTACTCGTTTTTCAATATGCTCCCAGGCTTGGCGATCGCGAAAGAAGCAAGTAGCACCGATAAGTAGATCCTGACGCAAGAGTTTTTGTTCTTCTTCTGATTCTTCAAGGCGACGAATATAGTTTTCTAAGCTTTCACTGCGAGTTAAGGAACTACGATGATTAATGCGACGGGCAAGGGTATTAACCTTATAATGGGAGAAATCTATTTCCTCCTTTTCTGCAAGAATGTCTAAAATGCGCTGTAACTGTTCTGGGTCAATTAAACTAGCGTCTTGAAAAGAATAAGAAGGATTATTTTCCGAAAAACGAACTAGATCGTAAACAGTTTGAGCCAGTTGTTCGGGGGAAAGAATTTCATCTACTAATCCAGAAGGAATAGCGCTATTAGGCATACTAGTAAATTGGGCTGTCTCTGGTGACTGTACCAGAGCTATACCTCCAACTTGACTGATTGCTTTTAGTCCTTCTGTTCCATCACTTCCGGTTCCGGATAGTACAATTACGACTGTATGTTCTCCCCATTCCTGAGCGATAGATTTAAAAAACTTATCTATTGGATAATCAAAAGAATTTGTTCTTTCTTGGAGACGTAATCGACCATTTTCAGCGACTAAAAGTTTTCCTGGTGGTAGCACATAAACCTTACTCGGCTCGACACTAATCCCATCTTTAATCTGATAGACAGGCATTTTGGTTTGTCGTTGAATAATTTCTGTCATCATACTTCTGAAGTTGGGAGACAGGTGTTGTACCACCACAAAAGCAGCGCCAGGTTTATCGGGTAAGCTACGAAAAAATGCCTCTAATGCTTGTACTCCACCGGCAGAAGCACCGATACCGATAATATAGAAAGTATTAGAATCTGAAGATGGTTGAGTCATCGGACTTATTCTTTAATTTTGTGTGTGAGAACCTCCTGGGCAGAAAAATGCACAAATATATAATATATTCATGCTTAATGTCCGCCTTATGAAGCCGTATCTCTTTTGAGATAAAGCTGTCAAAGTTAGCGTACTGGATGGACGAAAGAATAATTTTTTGAAAGCAAGCCCTCACTATTTAGGATTACTTATATAATATTTAGTTAATAATACTTTTTATTTCATCCCAGCGAATAGTTAATAAGCTATCAAAAGACGCAAGCTTGAGGGGAAAAATTTGGGGGTAATTAGAAAAGTTTAAAAGTTTTTGTTTGCAACCACTAGTTTAGGCTAATGGCTTAGAAGGTGTTTATAAATTCAATATTTAACCTCCCTTCATCCCTCCTGTAGAGTAACGGGATGTTCAGCAGTTTAGATAAACTAACAAGATATATCAAAAATGAACCAATCTTCCAATAGAAAATCCACAATGAGAAAGGCGAATATCTTTATCGCATTGATATTTGTTGTTTTTGCAACTACCCGAATCGTGCGCATGTTGGGACTTCGTGTGGTGAGGAGTGAAAATGGAATTGAAGTTCGTTTACATCCACACTTCCACGGAACTGGAGATACTTCCCCCCTGGAAATAAAAAATAAGGATTAATTAATAGGTGCAGTCTGGTTTAACTACAAAATTCTTCATTCACCCATTTCACTAAGCATTTCAAGATTATTCCGAACAGTAATAGTATATGGGTGTTCCGTTTCTAAACATCGTTCAAAAATCTCAAGGGCTTGTTGATAGATAGGTTCGGCTTCTGTGTACCTTCCTTGGCTTTTGTACAGTGCTGCTAAATTGTTCAAGCTTAGTGCCACATCCGGATGGTCGCCGTCAAACAGCCGCTTTGTCATCTCAAGGGCTTGTTGATAGATAGGTTCGGCTTCTGTGTACTTTCCTTGGCTTTCGTACAGGTATGCTAAATTGTTCAAGCTTAGTGCCACATCCGGATGGTCACCCTCAAACAGCCGCTTTCTCATCTCAAGGGCTTGTTGATAGATAGGTTCGGCTTCTGTGTACCTTCCTTGGCTATCGTACAGTGCTGCTAAATTGTTCAAGCCAGTTGCCACATTGGGATGGTCGCTCTCAAACAGCCGCTTTGTCATCTCAAGGGCTTGTTGATAGATGGGTTCGGCTTCTGTGTATCTTCCTTGGCTATCGTACAGGAGTGCTAAATTGTTCAAGCTAGTTGCATAGTTGGGATGGTCCCCCTCAAGCAGCCGCTTTGTCATCTCAAGGGCTTGTTGATAGATATGTTCGGCTTCTGTGTACCTTCCTTGGCTTTTATACAGGAGTGCTAAATTGTTCAGGCTAGTTGCCACATTGGGATGGTCCCCCTCAAACAGCCGCTTTGTCATCTCAAGGGCTTGTTGATAGATAGGTTCGGCTTCTGTGTACCTTCCTTGGCTATCGTACAGTGCTGCTAAATTGTTCAAGCTTTGTGCCACATCCGGATGATCGCCGTCAAACAGCCGCTTTCTCATCTCAAGGGCTTGTTGATAGATGGGTTCGGCTTCTGTGTACCTTCCTTGGCTATCGTACAGGAATGCTAAATTGTTCAAGCTAGTTGCATAGTTGGGATGATTTTTCCCTGAACGGAATTCTAATACTTCTACGCATTGCTTATTCCAAAGTTCTGCTAATGTATATAAGCCTTGTCCTTCGTAAAATCTACTTAAACTAACAAAAACCCAAATTAAATTTTTGTCGTCGACTGCATCAAGATGTTTTTCTGCTATTTCTGTCAGTTGGGGAATAGGATTCTTGAATAATTTTATATCTGAGCTAGTGACATAAACGTCGCTGACGAGTTGTGATTAATAACTTAAAACGTTCATTATTAGTTCTTGGTAATAGTTGTTTTATATCTTTGTATTCGGTAACATCATCTAATATTACTAACACTGAACCTTCTGGTGGTCTCCAATTCAGCCAACACCAAGCAACTTGTTGCTCCAAAGTCAGTGGTTTTTCTCGAGCATCTTGTTGGGGAACTTCTAATCCCATCTGCTCTTGGATAAATTGAATAATTTCCGTCGCTACATTTCCGTCCCTAACATTTAACCAGCAAATACCCCCAGGATAATAATTTTCATATCGGTTTGCGTACTGTATTGCTAACTCGGTTTTACCAATTTTTAGGTAATCAACAATCTTGCTTTATCTGCTTGTTCTTGAACGGTTTCTTTCAACCACTCGCTAATTGAATTAGCTAACTTAATAGAAATTGTTGGGTCTTTAATTAAAGTTTCTTGGATTTTCTGTTGTAATTCCGGCTGTTTTTGACGAGCCATATCTTCAATTCTTTTATCAGAAACTAACTTACGCACCCAAGCAGGAATATCTTGTTCTTTGACAACAGATTCACCAACAAAGTACATAATTATCCCAACAATTGGCGCAATAATTCCCGCAAACAGCAGAATATGGAATAATCCGGCTAAAACAACCCCAACAATCAAAGCTACTAAATGTCCCATAAACACAGAAAGTCCACTGAGATCCTCAAATGATATTGATGTGGGAATTTTTTCCGTGCGATCGCCAAAATCAATACTTTTTTCCCCTAAAGTTCCCAAAGGTAAACCGTATTTAGTAGAAATTCCATCTGTTTTTAAACGTACTTCTTCTTGAACCGTTGATAACCAATCAACCAAGCAACTAGCAATTTTACTATTTGCATCACTTCCCGTTAACCAAGCTTTTGCTTTGCGCTCAATTTTTGACTCCAGTGCTTTAAGAGTAAAAATTTCGCGATCGCGCCATAATTTTACTGTTGGTTTGATAACTTCTTCCACCAACTCATTAGCTAATTCTGCGGCTAATTGATCTACAAACTCAGGAATGCAATCTCCCACAATCCCAGATAGCTCGTTATCTAAAAATTGACTGATTTCCTCCATAAAATAAGAGGTGCGAAGATATACCCTTCCCCAGCGCGAAAGTCCCCGAGCAATACATAATTCCGGTTCTCCGTCCCGCTTACAAGGTAAGTCAGGGAATATTTTTCCACACATTTCCCCGACAAACGCCATCTTGGAAGCACTTCCAGTGAGCAAAATAGCACTCGGTTGAATGTTTTGTTCCTCTAACTTTTGTTTGACAACCTCTAATTGATCGCCAAAATCCCGACGCCAACTTTTATGATCTAACTCAGGTAAAGGTTGGTTGAGAATAGCATCAATAATTTTTCCATTTACTAGAGGGACAAATTTAAATTTCCTTTGAATATCTTCGGTCCCAACATTAACGATATTATGCTCGTAAGCATCCTCATAGGTAAAATATTCTTCTTTCGCTTTACGACAGCGGAGTTCACAACGATTTTTGTATAATGGACTTTGCTGAAAAATCTTTTCTAGCTTTTCAATTTCTTCTAAATGCCAAATTTCCTCTTCACTTAGATAATTTTCCAATTGAATAATTTCTTCACATCCTTGGCGATATTGTCTATGACATTCCAAAGTTTTTTTGAGGATTTCCTTCTCAATTAAAGATGCACCCAAATCATGTCCAAAATCTATTGGGGTATCTGACATCCCCTTAACCAAGGTATAATCGGTAGTAGAAGAACCAATATCTATGACCAATACAGACTTTTCTAATTCCTGAATAGTAAAAATCCCGCTTTCCTTCGCATGCATTAAAGCCGCACGGGACTCTTTAACAACTGTAGAATTCGGCAAACATGAAGAGAGAATTTGTTGATAAGTTGAAATTTCTTCCTTCCACCAACCAGAAGGACAGCCAATAAAAAAGTAATTCTTTTCCTTTAATTGAATTTGATTTGTCTCCTGCAAATGTTGATAGATTGCATTGACAAAATCCTTAATATTTTTTTGATAGTCGAAATTATCAAAACGTCTATTCTTAAAAGCAATTTCAAAAACACTCGCATCAGAAATCTGATACGCCATATCCCCAATAATAATTCCACGTTGGGGATGATTTGCGATCGCAGTAATTTGACTTTTGCGATTATTAATTAGCAAACTGTGGGGAGTATTTTCTTGATTATCTGCACGTACCCAAGTAAGTCCAGTTTCTCCGTGCCCTAAATCGAACCCGATAATTTTGGTATTGTGATAATCGTGCATGACGTTGTCGCTATCTTTTTTATTAAGTTTCATTAAACAAGTTTATTTACAAACGAGCCACAATAACATTTAATTTACGATAATCCATTGGATACAGGTTCAATCACACATCCCGGTAACAACACTCGACCATCTTTAATTAGGGCATGCTTGAGTGTAATATATTCTTTAACTTCTGGATCTATGCTGGGTTCAAAATAAAACATTAAATCGTCTACTCTATCCCCATGTAATTCCCCTGTGTGTTGATAAACCAAAGCTTCTATGCCATGATGTCTCAAAATCGTTGTTGCTTGTTCGATTCTGCGACGCACGCTTATGGGAAGTTGAATATCTTCATCCAAGCAATCCGCCATTAATTCCTGTAAATACTCCAACAAATCAAGATTATTTTCTAACCCGGGTAAAGATACTTTCTCTTCCTTACTCCTGTTTGCATAAGCCGCAACACTTAAGTCTATCGACTGAAAAGCTTGATATAGCTGGGAAAGTAACGAATTAATATCTACTTCTAATTTTGGTTCAGCAATTGCACTGGGAAGACTTGGGGTATTGGACTTAGAAAAATCCTCTGCTTCCTCAGAAGATGATTGTTTCCCCACAACTTTTCCAAACATTCCTCCGGTTATTCCACCTATAATTGCTCCAAGTAACCCCCAAGATAAACCACCTTCCAACGTTCCAGCTAAACCAGCTGCTACTAAGCTACTAGCTACTACACGGTTAGTTCGTAGCGGTTGTAGTAATGCCTGCTTATAGTAATCTGGTGATGTCAAATTGTTGAAATTTTTTTGTGTTTCAGCAATTTTTTTTAGAGGAGATAAACTATTGGATGCTATTTGACCCAAATCGACTCCAGAAAAAGTTTTTTTTGCAATATCCTTTGATGGGGCGGAATTTTGTAGCTTGACCGCTCGCAACATACCAATATTCTCATACAAGGACCTTAGCATTGTTTTTGCCAGGCGTGCCTGTGGCGGAGTTAATCCTTTAATATATTCACTGTTAAAATCTGTCAGAGAATTAATTTCACTTTGAGTAACTTTAACTATTTCCTCAATCGTATCCGCTGCTTCCAACCGAGACTTAAGTTTTTCCTTCGTATCTTGGTAATGTGATATGAGAGTTCTCATAACAAAAAATCAAATTATCCCACTATTTCAGGCAATATTACACCAGCCTATATCTGACCTTAGCAGTTTTTTTAATTTAGTTTTTAAATTTAGTTTTTAAATTTAGCTTTTTTATTTGATCTGGAACTTTATCTCAAAAGTACATTTTAGCTAGGCTTATTTAAATTTTACGGAATCGGAAGGTTTAAAATCACACCAACGGGAAACAAATATGATAATCGGGTAATATCAGTTAATGATTCGATACTTTGAGCAAAAATTGTATAAATTCCTATCGTTAAACTATTACTTTTTTCTGAAATTTTTATACTTGTAGTTCCAGATACATAAGTTTTTCTACCATTACGATGAGAATGTATCTCAAAGTAAGTTTTCCCAATAAATGAACTACGCGTTGCCGCCTACGGCTGTTCACGCATTAGCGTGCGGGCAAGCAACACGTTTCTGACGCTTCATTTGAGCGACT
>NZ_LMTZ01000101.1 GCF_001456025.1 Mastigocoleus testarum BC008 | reverse complement strand
AGACTGTTTTCTTGCATCTGAATATATTCCTTGGGTCTGATAATGTATTAACCATCACCTTTTTGTATTTATTCAGCAAGCCCTACATATTATTCTGGATTGTATTATTGAGCAAATGCAAGTAATTTAAAAAATTTTCCCGTCTGTTGATTATCTAACCGTACTTCTCTTTTTGCCAAGCTACAATTATATCTGCAAGATTGGGATGGGATGCTTTAGCAAACAAGACAAGTTTTGAGGGATCTATAGCAGGTTCGATATCAAATTCACACTTGAGCCACTTTCGGAATTTCCTTAATTTTTCAATATCCACTTCTTCTGAGGTTACAAATACTTCATGACTGGATAAAGAGGATAACTCATAACCAATCTCATCAAATCCGATGGCGAGAAGTGACATAAAATCAGTTAAGTTATTAGCAATTACACCAAATTCAGTAGCCTCATCACTTAGAAATACTACCGGTGCTTCCACTGTCTTTAACTCCGGATAGAACCACATCGCATAACTAGAATCATCTGCTTCTTGAGCAAAATGTACAAATTGGTTTCCCATATAGCGATCGCCATCAAACCAATTTACTAAATCAGCAGAAGACATTTCAAAGTTGCTAACTATGCATTCGTTCCATTGGTCTTGTAATTCAACTAGCTTGCGAATACCATCCGGTAATTTTTTCCCTGGGGGAATTTTGCTCTCGATTTGAGTAACTATTTCTGACATTATGATGATTTTATCTTTATTCCTTTATGAATAGGAAATGGAGTTTCTGGCTCATTTGTTACAATCGCTTTCCTGACATTTTATCGAATATATTCTGTAATGTTATATCTTGTAGCCAAGTTGGACGCGATCAATTTACCCAATACCTTCGTGCGATCGCAAAATATGAGAATCCACAACTATTTTTGTTTTACAGCCTATCGGTTGATATCATTTCCTAAGTCTTTATTAACAACACAAAACCAGTACCAATCATTACAGTACCAGCAATAATATTTATAATTTTCTTTGCTCTGGAACTTTGAAAGATTAATCTAGCTTTATCAGCCATATATGCGTAACTAAGTTTTACTCCACCTACAGCGATAGTAGCGATCGCCATAATTATGCAAGTATCAAGAACAGATACATTTTTTAACTCAATAAAAGCGGGGAAAAAACCCAGGTAAAATAAAAGTGCTTTTTGATCGCCTAAAGTGATAAATAGACCGCTCAGGAAATTGGATAACCAGGATGATTCTCTAATTCCCTCAACTTCCACAACTTTTGATTTTGCTCTCCATAATTGTATTCCCAACCAGATCAGATAAGCACTACCAAGATATTTTACTACAACGAACAGGCTATCTAGAGTCTGAGCGATCGCCGATAAACCGTAAATAGCTAAGATGATAAATACAAAATCGCCAATTAGTATCCCCACTACTGTAACAAAGCCATGGGTAAATCCAGATGAGATTGTGCGCGCTACCACAGCAAATACGCTGGGACTGGGGACAGCAGCCAGAATAATCATTGCTCCCAACAGTGCAACTATACTGCTAAATGTCATGGTAGTCTGCATAGGCTGAAGTATCTTTATATGAAAATTTATCGCACATTAAATCAGCTATTTAGTCACAGGGGAATTTCAAGTAAATTAGATACAAATTAATTAAATTTCCAACTTATTTCAAATTTCTGTTTTGCTATTAAGAGTTTTGGTATTTATTATGACTTGTGAACCCAAAATAATTTAAGTACAATTTATCTTAAAGAAAAAAATAAAATTAACAACTAAGTATTATTTTCAATAATACAATTATTTGTGTTCTCTCAAACTTAAAATATTTCAAGAATATTAAAGGATTGAGGATGATGTCACAAACATTCAAATTTAATAGATAGCGTTCTAAATAAATATATTTAAGGGTGGATTGTATGATTCTCAAGTCTATCGGGAATAGCAAATGAAGGGGATTATATTGGTTCTGGTACCCGACTTTATCCTTTAACTCATATTGTCAGTAAATAATTAATGCCAGTTTACGACAAGCCGATGATTTACTATCCTTTATCTGTATTGATGTTGACTGGGATTCGGGATATTTTAATTATTTCTACACCGAAAGATTTAAGTTTGTTTTGAGACTAACTAAACCCTCGAAAATATTAAGTTTTAACTCTACGTGCTTGCACTATGGGTTATCTGAAAAAATTTGCCATAATTATTTTGGTTTTTCCTCTGTGAGTAATTGTTGTTAAATGAAGAATATTTTTTACCAGCGTCGATTTTTCTGGTGGTTAGGATTAAGTTTACTGGTTGTTTTGCTTGGGTTTATTCCGGTGAGGATTGCTGTTGCTTTTCACCAATCACCAACACCTCAAGCTATGTTTGTTTTAGGGGGTAATTTTGAGCGGACAAAGTTTGCTGGTGAGTTTTGGTCGTCTCATAAGGATTTGGACATTTGGGTTTCTGATTTTCCCCAGTATTTGGATAGACAGGGGCGGATTCTAAATCAGTTTGGAATCCCTTCTAGACAGTTGCATTTGGATGGCACAGCGACGGATACGGTGACTAATTTTACAACTTTGGTTGATGATTTTGTTGATGCTGATTTACAGCACATTTATTTGATTACGTCCGATTATCACATGAGGAGAGCGAGAGTTATTGCAAGTGTTGTTTTGGGTAGTCGGGGGGTTGTGGTTACTCCAGTTGCGGTGGCTTCGAATGGACATGAGTCTGAGTCTCTGATAAGAGTGGTGAGGGATTTTGGGCGTAGTGTATTGTGGATTACAATTGGTAGAAGTGGAGCTAGTTTGAATCCACGTTTGAGGAAGTCTGATTTTAAACATTCTCCTTCAATTACCTTTGTTAAATACTGCAAAGAAAATCCAGTCTACAACAGACGGCGACCTTGAAACCTTAAACGATGAGCATCTTTACGGGTAGGAAATGAAAAATAAGTGGCTTGAGTAGAATCTTGGGGTTTAGCATCAACTGTACCCGCCTCAATTTTATCGATAGCTTCGAGCAAAGCCTTAGCTCCAATAATCTTAGAGCGCACCATCAAATCATGTAGAGAATCACTAGGATTAATTGGGACAGATTTCTGTAAAATGATATCCCCAGCATCTAATTTTTCTACCATATAATGAATTGTGACAGTAGCCTCCGGTTCATTATTCACCATTGTCCAAAAATTCGGCATCATACCTTGATAACGCGGTAAAGGCGCAGAGTGCAGGTTAATACAACCTAATGGAGGAACTTCCAGAACAGATTTTTTAAGAATTTGGCTTGCAGCTACAGAGACTAACAAGTCAGGACGAATTTTGTGCTTTAAAGTATCCACAAAATTCGCAGCGTTAATTTTAGAGGGTTGATATAAATCAATATCATAGCGATGAGCTATCTCAGATGCGGAATAGGGACGAGTCAGAGGTCGCCAATAATTTAAATGGTTTAGCGCTTTAGCCCATGCATAATAAGCAAGCAAACGACTAAAGTCAAAAGCTCCATAGAAATGATATAAGCGTTTGGCTGTAGAAGTTATTTTTTCATTAAAACTAGGCGTAACAATAAGAGCAACAATATTGTCTTTTTGTGTCTGACATAGAGTATTTAATGCTGGAGGCAAATAAAAAGGATCTTCTTGAGTAATTATGGCAATTCGCATTTCTAATGTTTTCTCTTTCTATATAGATAAATTTTGAGCAAATACTTGTTTCATTGGAGCAAATTTAAACTCGTTTAGTAAAAGCCTTAGTCTATTTTCAGTTTTATCAAGGTTAACGTAGTGACGAAAGCGAGACATTAATGAAGCATTGCTTATACGCGGTTGTTTTGGGTCAAACTCCCACGGGTGCAAATAGATGATGGCTGGATGTCTGTCTATGTTAAGCCTACGAATAGCCCAACTAGTTATCGGTAGTGGAAAAAGCCGGAAATAACCTCCACCTGCAACAGGAAAGTTGTATTTACTTAAGCGCAATGTGCTAACAGGAATTTCCCACAAATCTTTCTTGATTTCATGGATAAATCTTTTGGCATCACTGATACCATAGCGGTCATGTGCTGTAAGAGGAAAGATACTTGAGTCGTACTTGATACCATAGTCACGGAGAATATCCAATGCCCATAAGGATTGGCGGGTGATGGAAAAGGATGGGGCACGATAACCTATAATTTGATAATCACCCAAAGCATTATGAATAGCTTTAATAGAACGATTCAAGTCATCAGCGAATTCTTTAGGAGTTTGGCGGTAAATCAGTTCATGTTGATAGCCATGTGTAGCAATTTCATGACCATTAGATGCTATTTGCTCAACAAGTTGAGGGTGACGTTCTGCAATCCAGCCCAACATAAAAAAAGTAGCACGAACTTTATACTCTGAAAGTAATTTCAGAATGCAATTAGTATTACAGACTACGCGGGTAGAGTAATTATCCCAGTTAGAACGTTTAATTACTTTTTCAAATGCGTGAACCTGAAAGTAATCTTCGACATCTATCGTTAAGGCGTTAAGCATATATGTGATTTGTATTTAATTTAAAACTTATATTTTTAGACAACTAACTAAAATTAAAAAAATCTGCAAAAATCATAGCTAAATTCACTTAACGTTTTAAACATTTAGGATAATTCAAGTTAGCTAGCTATTTACCAGTTAGGAGCCCGTAAAATTTTGTGTCTAAATAGTTGGTAAGTATATCCAAAAGAGTGAGCTAATGGCATTGTAAGTATAGCGACTCCACAGAATAAACATCGAGTTATTATGGAGGGGACTTTTTCTGAACTACGCCAAATTTCTGAATTAAATACCAAATCATACTTTAACGTTGTGCGGATACCTTCTAAGAAAGGAATCAAGAAGCAAATGAATAAAAATATGTAAAAGAATAAGCTAATTTGAGGGAATAAATAAGTAAAAGGAGAAGCAAATACTAGAAGTAACAGAGCAATGAATGGTATTTTGCTCCTTAAAGGGGATTTTTTAGGATGTTTAAGAGAAGTTAAATAACGCCCTCTACCATATTTAAAGTACTGCTTCCATAAAGTTTTCCATGTCTTGCGTGGGTGGTAACAGACTTTTATCTTTGAACTTATATAAATAGCTTTAGGATTTTTTTCAATTAATCTTAAATTTAACTCTGCATCCTGATTTGTAACTTGTGAAGTATCAAAATATTCAATATTCGATAAATTTAATTTTTCATTTTGCTCAGATTGTTTGTATAAAGCTACTTGAAGTATATCCTTTTTCCAAAAACAACCCATAAAGTTTGTATCTGAGTATCCGTCATAATTGGGATTTCTTAATTTTGAGCCACCGTTAGCTAAAAAACTTCTAAAAGCAAGAGCAACTCCGGCTTGGAAAGCTGTAGTTGCAACAGCACGCTGCGCTCCACTGACACTGGAGGCTTTTGATTCGATTAAAGCTTCTACACATCTTTCTATATAATCGGGTGCATATTCGCAATGAGCATCAGCCCTAAGAAAAATATCTCCTCTACATTGCTGCAAAATTAGATTAAGACCTGCTGATTGAATTTTTAGAGGATTATGTAAGAGTTTGACTCTTGAATCTTCTAGAGATAATTTTTTAACAATATCTTGAGTACTGTCAGTACTACCACCATCAGCAATGATAATCTCTATTAAGTCAGGATATTTAGTTAATAAAAAACTTCTAATTACTTGTTCTATAGTAGTTGCTTCGTTGTATGCAGGAATTCCTACTGTTACGGAAGCATAAGTTGTGATTTTTAGTTCAGATGATATATTTGCTACAGTAGTATTTATTTCATTTAAGTTCCAATTTTTTTGTTCTTCCATATGTATTAGTGTATTTAGGTATTTTTATTTTCCTACTTAATTAGAACTTCACGAATTGCTAATTATGATATGCTTTAATTAAAAAAATATCTTAAACATAATTATTCATTTGATTCAAGAGTAATTTAGCATTAGTTATATAATCATGATTTTTCTCAACCAATTTACGTCCTTCAATACCCATTTTTAGGCTTATATGTGGATTCAATAATAAAAAATGCATTTTTTCTGCTAACTCTTCAATATTTCCTGGTTCACATAAGTAACCATTTATATTTTCTTTAATAACCTCTGGAATTCCAGAAAGCTTAGAAGTAATAATTGCTCTTCCTAAAGCCATTGCTTCATATATAACTGTGGGTATACCATCCATATCACCATTTTTATCTATTACGCTTGGAGCGACCAAAGCTATACAGTCTTTTAGCATTTCAGGTAATTGTTCATTTTTATATTTTCCTTTTAAATTGACAATTTCCTGAAGATTATTAATTTTTATCAATTTTTTAAGATTCTGTTCTTCTAATCCATAACCATATATATCAACAACAAAATTTTCTCCTCTATTGTTTAGTATTGCAGATGCTTTAATTAGTACATCGAAGCCTTTTTTAGAAACTAAGCGTCCTAATGCGATAAATTTTTTACTAGTCAATACTGGAATAAGTTCTTGAAAATCATTAGGTCGAATAGCTGTATAATTAACCTTGATTTTCTTCTCACACTTCGGTGAAATTTCTAGAAGTTTTTGTTTCCCATACTCATGTTCTGAAAAGATTAAAATAGCACACTTTATCTTAATTTTTTTTAAAAAATCTACATATTCTAAACTCTTATCATAAATATCAAAAGCATGAACTTTGAATGAAAAAGGACATTTGAGTACTTCGCTTAACATTAAAGCTACTGTGGCAGTTCCTTTACCAAAGTCAGCATGAATCCAATCAAAACTTTGCTCTTTATTTAATAAATATGGATACCATCCAAGAGTAAATAATAAAGCTGCTAAATTCTTTTTTATTGCCAGTATATTAATTGATGCTATTAAAGTGAATGTCAGGATTCTAAGAAGAGATATTGGTGACCTGAATAGCAATAAAACAAAACCTAAAAATATATTATTATAATTTGGATAAATTACATGTTTAAGTAAAGGTATTGCAAACTCATGAGCTTCAGTACAGGATGAATTTCGACAAGATGCAATTGTGATATTTACACCACTATTTTGAATTCCCAACATTTCATTTTGCTCGAATACTAAACTTACTGCTGGAAATTGAGGTGAAATATAGAGTAATTGTTTAATATCTGTCATAAATTTAATTATTTTATCTTTTCTGCAATACAAGACAAGTTGATGAGACTCTCTTAAACAACCAAGTAAATCTTGCTAAACTACGCCACCATGTTTGCGGCTTATAAATTGGTAACATTAGTCGAACTGTAAAGGCTACCGCAAATATTAAAAAAGGAAAACGAGTTCCGTTATATTTACTATAAACAATCTCCCCATATAACTTTGTTAAGGTTGAAAATGACTTCTCAAGTTCATCTATGGTGGGACGGAACATAGTATCGATAGGATCGGGATGATATGGATATTGATGAGGTACTGTAACAAACAAGTAGCCTCCTTTAGGTAAGATAGAACTGATTATTTCACAAAATTCTTCACGATTATCTAGATGTTCAAGTAAGTTAGAACATAGAATAGACTTAATATTTAACTTAGCAATTTCTTTCAAAAACTCAGTATTACAGAGGTCTCCAGCAATATCAACTCCTTCATCTTGTTTCAGGTCCGTATGAATAACATTAAAACTTTTTTCCCTGGCAGGTTTAAATAAGTGTTTGTCTATCCAAGGCTGTGTTTTTTCTCTAAATTCTTTAGTTGAGCTACCTACATTAAGGATCGGAAAAATATTTGCTTCTTCTAAAGAAGAAATTTTTGCGGCTAACCAAATAGCTTCATTTTTTAACATATTCAGTCTCTATTTTTGTCACGTCGCAACTATTTATTACTTCAGCGTAGATAATCTCATCAATTCTAAGTATTTAGATACTATTTTCTCGGTACTAAAATCTTTAGCTCTCTGAATAAGTAAATTATTTGATATGACAGGTTGTTCTAGCATTTTTTCCATACCTCTAGCAAGAGCAATTGAGTCATTTTCTGGAACTAAAAATCCATACTTACCTTCTTTTAAAATTTCTACTGGTCCATGAGGACAGTTCGTTGAGATAACTGGACAACCGCACGCCATCGCTTCAATTAAAACTGTTGGTAAGGCTTCATAATCCGAAGATAAAACAAAAGCATTAGCCCTACTCATATAACTGTAGGGATTGTCAATAAATCCCGGCATAAAAACGTCAGATTCTATACCTAGTTTTTTAGTTAAACTTTCTAATTCGGTTCGTAATTCTCCTTCACCGAGTATCATGAGTCGAGCTTCTCTACGAGAACGTAAATCAGCAAAAGCAGTAATTAAGTTTTTATGATTTTTCTGTTTGTTTAACCGTCCAACTGTCAAAAAAACCGGTGGTTGATCTGGATTAAACCAAGGATGCTCATTTGGTTCTTCTGCTTGCTGAAAAATTTCATCATTTATAACTGGGTTATACAATACATTTACTGAACCTTTCTTAAGACCCAATTCTATTTCTAGATCGCGAGCTGTTCCTTCTGAAGCAGAAACAAGTATATCTCCAAAAGGATAAGTCCATCGCATTAAGCTTAATATCGGTATCCTTGTATATAAAGGCATACTATATTTATCTATTGACAGGGTATTATGTGCTGTCATAAACAAGGAAGTAGGTATTCTGGCCAAATGACGTGCAATAAAAGCTGCTATATTTCCATTAAAATTAGCTGACAACAATACATCTGGCTTTTCTTTCTTTAAATAATTTGTCAGTTTAGGTATTGATAAAAATAATTTTTTAGAATTCAGATTAATGAGCCTTACTTCTGATGATACTTCCTTTAAAAAGGAACCACGGGCAGAAGTTAAAAGTAAGTCCGGTATAATATTTTTATCTACCATTGCATTAATTAAATTAACAATTGTCTTTTGTATTCCACCTCCTTCTAAATCTCTTAAAAAAATTGCTATTCGCGGAAAATTATGTTGGTTGTACATATACTGATTGTTCTTTTATAAGGATAACTATCAGAAGATAAACATAGAATTTAGGACTTACGCATTGACAGGATTAGGAAAATATGAGGTATGTATTTTAGGCATCAAACATCAATTTTCCGATACCTTTTACGCAATTACTTTAATCACGGAGTTATTGAAAATAGTCTGAAACAACGTATTCTCGTTCCTGACTGTAGTAATCTTGTACTGTTATTAAGTCCTAGAATTTATTTTAATTCATCAAAAGATTCTATACCTCGATTATTTACAAACTGTTGAAGCCAAACTTCCATAGTAAATAGTCTAGTCAATGTTTTTATATATTTTGGATATGGATACCCAGAAAATAATATTTTCTCACGATCAAGGTTTATAAACTCTCGCCATAAAGCTTTTGAGTTTAATAATAAAGTCTGAGCTAAACTATTGAAAGGTTCACTACGAAGCCACTTTACATAATCCATTGTTAGGTACTTATTTGAAATTGGAATGCTCATACATTGACTTCCCTGAAGTATTCTAGTCCACAACTTATTATTTTTCTTACCTAATTTTTGTATTACAAGTGGACTATCAATGCTTGTGCCAGTTTTATGCCACGGATATTTTTTAAAATAATCAGGATGTAACTCTAAGAGGGCTTCATTATAAATCCGACTATCTGACACCCAATTTCTAGGCAAGCTAAATAAGAACGAGAAAAGCTGATTCTCGAAAAAAGGTTCACGAACTTCGACTGCACTTAATTCAATACTAGGTCCAAAAGAAGTAAAGCGTCTTAATCGTACCCAAAAATTATCCTCTTGACTCAACTCATCACTAACTATAATTTTTCCACCACCTGCGATCATATCTCCAAAAAGTCCATCTATAACTATCCCACCATCTCTTTGTATAAATTCAAGACAGTGTATGACGTGTGTATGAAGCAGGTCAATCATACCATCGGTCATCCAAATAGCTTTAGCTCTTGATGCTAACCAGTTATTAGAATCTATTTCTATAACAATATGTTTTATACCACATTCTTTGGCAATTTTTGAAGCTATTTTTACTTCTAAAGACGATTTTTTACCATAAGTTATTGCACCTTTTATTTGAACATGTTTCATCGCTTCGAGCAGAAGAAAGCGAGAATCTAACCCACCGGATAGTGTAAGCCAGACAGGACGGTTTTCAATATTTTTCAATCTAGATGCTACAGAATTTTGTAGATATTTTTTCAGAATTTGCTTTGCTTCACTAAAGTTGATTGAGTCAATATCATTAATTCCTGAATTTAAGTAGATATTATTTCCAAATGGTATTATTTTATTCGTAACTTTATTTAAATTTAGATTGTAAATAACAATAGCATTTCTTGGTAAATCAAATACATTTTTGAAGTAAGTTTTATTTGGTAATACCGTGCCATTATTGAAGAAATCTTCTAAAGAATTATGATTAAATTCTAAACTCATAAATGATGATTCTCTCAAAGCTTTTAGCTCAGAAGACCAAACAAATACATTATTTATATAACCATAATATAATTTACGAATACCGTTTTTGTCAGCAATCAAAATTATTTCTTTAGTTCTAGCATCATATATTGATGCTACAAAATACCCATCTAAATCATAATAATGGCGATTAATTAAATTTCTATTTTCACATATCATTCTGTGTAAAAGCTTTGTACTTCTATAATCAGATGTACTCATTCCAATTATTTTTGCGATCTGCTGTAAATTGTATATCGGTCCCCAAATAGAAACCCAAGAACCATCATAAAATTGTTCAAAATTGCTTTCTTTATCATCAATAAGCTTGTTTAAACCACAATATGTGTGAGAATCTTTATTATTCCATTCAATAGTTTTTAATCTTGAAGAATGATTAATACTACGTGCCATCTTTTTTATATAAGATGATAGTTGTTCTCTATTAATTTTTTCTGTAGATATTCCAATTAATCCAGGCATATTAGTTTCCTTATATCAGTTATTTATGAAATTTAATTATTCCAAGAATATAAAGTAGAAAGTAAAAAATGATTAAGGGAGTCAAGTAAACTCGACTTAACTTATAAAGAAACGACACCGTATGAATACGTAAACCATCAAGCATAAATACAGGTAAACTACCAGCAAAAAATAATAATGAGCCCATAGTATTTGAATTCATCATATTTTTATAGATTTTTCCAAGTATCCAGCTATAAACGAATAAATGTAAAAATACACCAAAAACACTAAAATTTATATATCCTTCTGTTATTGGTGAAAAGCCTCGACCCTCTCCTCGTGCCCATGCATCTGGATAAAAAGTTGTCATGCGCCATTCATTTGGATCAAAACCAATATCAGTAAAAAGACGAGCAAGAAATGGAAATAATCTTCCAAAAGCAGACAAATACGAACTACCATATTGTAATGGCGGACCACCAAACTGAAGAACTTCTAGCATAGAATTAGCGGGATCTTTGAACTCCCTAATATTAGATGGTAAAAGAATAGATGGATCGCGGGACACTTGCTCAAAAGTACTCAGAAAAAAATCAATGGCACCAAATTGTAAATAGTAGCGTCCAATAGCATAAAATTGAGAAATAAATAAACCTAATAATAGCCCAAAACTAATATATTTTTTAGAAATTCTTTTATGACCGTAATGATATAAAATAGAGCCAAATATTATGGAGTAAACAAAGCTACTTCTACCTCCAATAAAAAAAATAATACAACTACAAAGAATATAAATAGTTACTCCTAAGACTTGATTGATTTTAGATTTTCTTTTAATCCCATAAAACCAAAAAAGAATAGCTGATACTAGTACCCAATCAAATCCTGCACCCAAAATATAAGAGCTTTCTAAAACTTGATATCTTTCACCACCATATCCAACTCTGAGTAATCCTCCTAAACCACCAAAAGCAGATAATTGAGTTACAACAGAAGCACAAGACAAAACTGAAAAAACTATAGCTGTTAACTGTAAACTTGATAAAGATAGTTCATTAATAAGTATTTTGTTATTTTTAATATGTTTAGAGTTACTAGCAAAGTTTAATCCAATTATCATTGCGATTAATCCTATAACCTGTAAAAAAATATATTGATATAAAACTTCTAGGTCAAACCTTTGAGTTATTTCTACATCTCCAGTTAAAGGTCCAATACCATAAAAAGTAAACATAATAGGAAGTAATCCACATGGATTAAGAGCATCTTGGCTTTCAAAAGATATAAAATTGATAATTAATACAGCGCAACAAACTAAAATTAATGAATTAATAGCATTTTGATTCTCTATAGTGAAAATTGCTATTATAAAAATAAAAATGCAGGCTAATTGACTGAAATAAAATGTTTTTGGATAAAATCGAAGCTTACTCATATTTTTGATGATATATATTAATTATCTTTTTGATTACAATTTCCCCTGAAATTGAAACTGCTGTATAGGCACCTGCCATCCAAATAGCAGACTTTGGTAAAATAAAAGTGGCTATACAGAGTATAAAGGCACGACTAATATTAATTAATGCATCTATATGAGGTACACCTATTGAGTGAACAAGGATATTTAGATAACCAAGATACATAACTATGACCATTCCTATGCCTAAAATAATAAAGACTGGAATACTCGCTTGATAACTATTGCCTAATATAAAATACTGTGTAAAAGACATAATTACTAGGATTACTAACATCAATCCAAAGAAAATTGGTGCTATATCTAGTATTATTTTTTTATATCTTTTACGTTCTTCTAATGAGTTAATAGCAGATACATCTGGTAAAATAATTGTACGGATAGCATCATTTGTTAATATAAAAATAGGAATAAATGTTAAAGCCGCACTGTATATTCCTACTTCATCTGCATCTGTAGTAGTTGCTAAAGTAAACTGTGGTATTTGAGAAAGAAGAGTGAAGCAAATTGTAGATATCCCAACCCAAAAGCCATAACTTAATATTGATTTTAAAATATGATATTTATTAGTTTGGGCATACTTATTTTTAGATTTTTTAGATATATAGCTTGATATATTTTTAAAGCTAGTTAATATTAATAGTGGCAAAAAATAGAGACTTGCAAAAATTGATATAATAGAAATGTGATTGACAACTAATAAAAATAATACAACAAACAATCTTAAAAAACCATATACCCATGTATAAATATTAAAACTTCTGAAGTCTTTTTGAGACTGTTCTATAGCCCTTGTGCTTTTCCATATACTATGTAGTCCTCCTGATATAATTGCTAAATAAATTAGCAAATTCATACCTTTTAGAATTGGAAAATTATTAATTATTAATTTTGTTGCGGGATAAATTAGTAGGCAAATTATAATCAGTAATCCATACTTAAATTGATTTATTACTCTAATTAAATTCGATTTATAAATAATATCTGTAGATGCGTTATAAAGACGAACTAACGCAATACTTGTACCAAAATCTAAAAATGTAGATAAATTTACCGTGATAGCGACTGCAAGAGCCAATTTCGCAAATTCAGTTGGTCCAAGTAATCTTGCTGCAAAGATTGTTATAGCAAACGACGAAAAGTTGTTAAATACATTAGCACTTAGTACACCTATTAAACTTTTGAGCTTAGGATGTATTTTGATTTTTTTCACTTTGAAGTTTTTTTGAATTATGTGCTTATTACTTTTGATACTTAATCTCCAAGTCTTCGTTAAGAACGAGTTTCCATTTTTTAACCAATTTAAAACTTCAATCAATATACTTCTTTCAAAGACAGTAGAGTTGAAGCACTAGGTCAATCCAGATAACCTAAATTGATTCATCGTCAATTACCTTGTGTTTTTTATAACTACTCAGCTTCATCACGCAAATAATATAACAGAGTACATCAAACAAAAATGTTTGCTAGTTTATACCCAAGCAAAAAATACTATTTTTTATTAAACCCCCTAAGAAACTTGCGCTCGAACGCTTATAAAATAGTATTTTTTGATTTTGTC
This sequence comes from Mastigocoleus testarum BC008, assembly GCF_001456025.1. Classification (GTDB taxonomy): domain Bacteria; phylum Cyanobacteriota; class Cyanobacteriia; order Cyanobacteriales; family Nostocaceae; genus Mastigocoleus; species Mastigocoleus testarum. Next base: position 102,982 of record NZ_LMTZ01000101.1, on the reverse strand, counting down.
AGCGTTAGTATAAATGTAAAATATATTGTAATTAAGCAAGACCAAGAATGAGTTAGGTTATCTAAAAATATTGTAGAGAGGTAGCACTGTTACCTCTCTAGATTTTTCGGGAAATATACATTCTGTTTTTCAAGTAAAAAATCAAACTGATACCTTCTCCTTTATATTATTTCCGTAATAGCTCTGTCCATAATAGCCACCATACTGACTATCACGATTAATACCATTAAGCGCCATCCCTAAAACTCTTTGACCAGACTGCTCTAACTGATTCTTCGCTGCACTAACTGCATCTGAAGTAGCAATTCCTGGACGAACTACCAATAATGTCCCATCCACTAATTTGCTAAATATAAGGGAATCTGCAGCAGCCGTCAGAGGAGGAGTATCAATAATAATAAAATCATATTCCTTTTTAGCCTCTTCCAATAAGGAAACCATACTCTGAGAGTCTACCAATGCTCCTGGATTTGGAGGAATTTTACCTGCAGGTAATAAATCTAAAGTTGCTAAAGGTTTTTGAATCGAATTTTGTAATTCTGCTTTACCTACAAGTAGATTACTCAGTCCAGAAAAGCTATGTATCTTCCAGAGCTTGTGCTGACGAGGACGGCGCATATCTCCATCGATTAACAATACTCGTTGACCAAATTGGGATATTGTTACTGCTAAATTTGCAGAGACAAGAGATTTACCCTCACCAGGAACAGAACTAGTCACCATTAGAACTTTGAGAGTCTTATCAGAACTAGTAAAACTCAAATTTGTTTGTAGCATTTCAAAGGCTGAACTTTCTACTGAATAAGGGTTATTCAGTGTAGGTAGTTCAGGATTACCGTCAAACCCTTTACCTTCAAATTGTGGAATAGTGCCCAGTACAGGATAATTCAAAAGTCGCTTGGCTTGGTCTACTGTTTTCAGAGACTTATCCATTGTTTCTAAGATCAATGCTGTCCCTGCACCGAGAAGAATACCTAAAAACCCACCCAACAACAAGTTAAGTGCTATACGAGGAGATATTTTTTTATCGGGAACTAATGCCTCAGATATAATTCTGGCATTACCAATATTTTGATTTTCTATTACTTGAACTTCCTGAAGTTTCTTCAAGAGGTTTTGATAGGTTAATTGTGCGATTTGCAATTTGCGTTCTACCTGTCTTTGCTGCTGTTCTAATTTTGGTAAGACAGTTAAACGTGCTTGCTGCAGAGCAAATGCTTTTCTCAAAACTCCAACTTGTTTGGCTACAGCTAATCTTTCTACTTCTGACTTGAGCAACTCAGAAGTCAAAGTTTGCTTAATTTCTCCAACCTGCAAGTTATCTTCTGTGATGGAACTATCATTACTATTATTATTTACAACTTGACCTACCCGTTTTTCCAATTGATTTCTTAAAGCCCGTTCCTTGTTAGATAGGTCGATGACCGTTGGGTGTTGATTCGTTAAGCGAGTTCGGGCTACAGCTAACCGATCTTGTACCTTCTGATATTCTTGAAGTGCTTGCTGTACAGCTGGAGATTGACTCAATTCCGAAAGTTCCACAGCTTTTTGTTTTTCTATATCTAACTCGCGCTGTAAAGCTTGGGAACGTTCATTTGCTGCAGCTAACTTTGCTTCAGCTTGGTTTAATTCTTGCAATGAATCTTTGAGACCCTCTACTCCAAATTGTGCTTCTTCCTTCAAAGCTACTACTTTATTTTCTTCCTTAAACTTACGTAGCTCAGCTTCTGCTTTGACTACTCTACTTTCAACTTCGGGTAATTGGTTATTAAGGAATTCCCTCGCAGCCCTTGCCTCAGCTGTATTAACACGAATATTATTATCAATATAATCCTGCATTAAAGAATTAACAATAGCTGCAGCCTGTTGGGGATCGGTACCTTTATAGGAAATTTCTAAAACATCTGTACCCTTTGCACTTTTTACCTTGAGTTGTTTCAAAAAATCTTCTATTGATATCGGTTCGTTATCATCATCTCTAAGGTTAAATTTATCAATAGTTTTTTGGATAATAGGGTTGGAACGAATTACTTTTGCTTCTGTTTCCAAAGGATTGCTCAAATTTGTAATTCCACTGAGTTCTCCCACTGCTCCACTCAAGCCCGTCAGAGAAGAAACATTACTCTGCTTATTAAACAATAGCTCAGCTTTTGCCTCATAAATAGGCTTTTGCATGAACGTAACTAATGCTGCAAGTCCCACAACAGAACCAGCAACAACACTTGCAGGAACCCAACGTCTTTTGAGAATCAGCCAGTATTGTTCTAGATCGATATAGTCCGTATCTTCTCGTTCAACTTGAGGTGAAGATGTCATTTTTTTACTGAAGTCTCTTGTGACAGCGATTTTCTGTAAATTTGTATCTAAATCATCACGGGCGATTTTCAAATATTGAAAATGGATATGATTTATGGTTTAGAAATGAGTGAAATTTTAATCCAATATAGAATAGCCAATTAACCAGAGCAATTTAAAGTTGAGAAAAATACATTTTTGCCGTTTTTTAAGCAAATATTACAAAAATAATTTCAATAAATATAAGACATGGGGAATAGGAAATATTATCTGATTACTATGACGTAATTTCAAAATTTAAAGCTTACATTAATTATTTTCATAAAAAATATAGTAGTTTCCGGTTGAGTGCATTACACCTTGTAGAGACTTACTATAGTAAGTCTCTAAGCTATGGAAGTGTAAAGTGTATTTTATTCAAATGAAAACCACTATAACCTAGGCTAAATACTCTAAAAAGAATTTAAGACAACTATAAAATTTCAAGTTTAAAGAGATATTAAATTTCTTATTGAATACAAATAGCTTTTTTCAGGAAAACTACCCATAAGCAATAAAAATAATTAGCCAAAGCCGCTAATACATACAACAATAAAATTCAATTCATAAATATGTATTTCTAATTAATTCACTATATATCAGTATTAAGCATATAAATATTTTATATATATTCTATCAAATGTTATCCCTTATATATTAATACTTACTTCTCTAGTAAATACTAGCTAAATGTTATTTATTGACATGCTTTTTTATTTTCGACTAATTACAATAAGCTCTGAAATATACAAGTTATTATATTATTTTAATTCATTCAGAAAGTATTTATTAATTCCGTAAAGTTAGTAAATAGATAATTTTCTCATCTAATTTAATCGAATCGAAAGCTCACAATTTTCATTACTTTCTGTTTAGCAGCTAACAAAAAATCATACCAATAAATACTAATGCAACAAATTTATTCAGACTTTAATCTAGATAGTAATAAGCAAAATACAAATATCTTGAAGGTGCTCCGTAAAATACCAATTTTACTTTTGTTAGGAGATATTCTCGGGTTATTGATTTGTCTAAATATTACCCTCTGGTTAACTTTAGGAGAGTCAATTAATTTATTAGATCCAATTCTAACTGGATTTATTTTGTTAATTATCACCGGAATGTATTTAGCCAATACATATAATCCAGACTCGCAAATCGCAGGTTTGCGGACTCCAGCACGAATTATTATATGTCATCTTGTTTTAGCTGCAATTATTGCAGCTACTATCTATTTATCTGGAGTATGGGAAAAAAGTGTCCTCCTGACAAAGAATGTTTGGTTACCAAGTCTAGGATTATTTACCCTTTGGTCTATCAGTACGAGAATGACAACTGTAGCGTGGATGCGATCGCGTACCGAACAAACTCGCTGGTTAATTCTAGGTGCGGGCGATCACACAGTTGAGTTTGTCAAAACTTTTCTCCAAAAAAATCCTTTTGGAAAGTTAGTAATTCTGGTTGAAGATAAGAAAGAAGCTATCAATAAAGAAAGTATTTCCCAATCACAGGGCAAACGTTTGCATGTTAATAATCTTTCTCAATTACATTTTTGGAGTAAACAGCATTGGTCAGGTGTAATTGTTGGTAGTGAAATCAAATTATCTGACGAATTAGTCAAACATGTGATGGAAGCCCGACTACAAGGAAGCCCAGTTTACAGATTACCGGAGTTCTGTGAAGCTTCATGGTATAAATTACCATCATCCTTTTTACAGGATACATGGTTTGCTTTTAGTCAGGGTTTTAATCTTGTCAATAGTCCTCTACAGTTAAAGCTGAAAAAATTTCTAGATAAATTTGTTGCTGGAATACTACTGCTGATTTTGTCACCATTAATGCTGTTAGTTGCATTACTAATCAAGCTAGACAGTCCAGGTCCAGTTTTTTACAGCCAGTCTCGCACAGGAATAAACTGTCAGCCATTTAAAGTTCATAAATTTCGTTCGATGTATCAAGATGCGGAGAAAAGAGGCGCTCAATGGGCTAGCAAACGTGACCCCCGCATCACTAGAGTTGGTTACTGGATAAGGATTCTGCGAATTGACGAATTACCTCAAATTTGGAATGTACTTAAGGGAGAAATGAGTTTGATTGGTCCTCGTCCAGAACGACCAGAATTTGATACTAAACTCAAACAAGAAATTCCCTACTATGACGTGCGTTATTTAGTAAAACCTGGTATTACGGGTTGGGCTCAAGTGATGTATCCCTACGGTGCATCCGTCGAAGATGCTTATGAAAAACTATCCTATGACCTCTATTACATCAAAAATTATTCCTTATTCTTAGATATTGCCATTTTCTTCAAGACTATCCGCGTAGTTTTACTAGGTAAAGGAAGATAGATGACTCATAAACACAAAGTATTAGTTACAGGTGGAGCAGGCTACATAGGCTCCCATGTAATTCGTCAGTTAGGAGAAGCCGGATACGATGTAGTGATTTACGATAATTTTTCTACAGGTTCGCCCCAAGCCATAACACAGGGTAAATTAGTTGTTGGAGATTTAGGAAATCTAGAGCGCCTTTACCAAGTATTTGCTCAACATCAGTTCAGTACGGTATTACATTTTGCAGCAAGTTTAATTGTTCCAGAGTCAGTTAAATATCCTCTGGATTACTATACAAACAACACCCGTAATACTCTAAATTTACTGCGCTGCTGCCAAAATATGGGTGTCAATCAACTTGTTTTTTCCAGTACAGCAGCAGTATATGGAGAGCCCAAAGAAAATCCGATTACAGAATCAGCCTTGACTTTACCAATTAATCCCTACGGACGCTCAAAATTAATGAGTGAATGGTTGATTCGTGATTGTGGGGTATCATCATCTCTGCGCTATGTGATTCTCCGATATTTTAATGTTGCGGGTGCTGACTCTAGTGGTAAACTAGGACAGTTCTCAAAAAATGCAACCCATTTAATTAAACTTGCTTGTGATGCAGTTTTAGATCGCAGATCTAACTTACAAATTTTTGGAAATGATTTTCCAACAGCAGATGGTACTGGTGTTCGAGACTATATTCACGTAGAAGATTTGGCTACAGCACATTTGGACGCGTTACGTTATTTAGAGCAAGGTGGAGAAAGTCAAGTTTTAAATTGTGGCTACGGACAAGGATACAGTGTCCGACAAGTAATAGAAAAAGTAAAAACAATCTCTGGAAAAGATTTTCCTGTAATTGAAACTCAGCGTCGTCCTGGAGATCCTGCTTGTGCGATCGCCAATGCAGATAAAATTCACGATGTATTGGGTTGGAAACCAAAGTTTAACAATTTAGATAAAATCATTCACAGTACTTTAGCCTGGGAAGTCCAAAAAGAAAATTTTACGTCAGACTTAAATACTAATATTCCAATTCCCCATAAATTAAGCCTGACAAGTTAGATTTTGAATTTAAAATAGCGAGCGTCACCGACATCAAGATAACCTCAATAATATTAAAAGTAGCGATCGCTGATTACCACTGAGCCGCGCTTAGCAGCGTTTGTTGACGCACTCCGTGTTCGCTGTAAGCGCGTCAACAAACACCTCCGGTGCCCCTCACGTGGACGCGGAACTCCTCTGAGACGTTTATCGCCACTTATGCATAATCGTGCGATCGCCAATATCTCATATCAATCAAAAATTAGGATTGTGGCAAGATTTGCCCAAACTCTTGTATAGGGTTAAATAGTTAAAGCTTGCTTAAACAAGAGCCACAACCGATTTATTCTATCTTTTTTGCACATTTTGTCTATACTATTTCCCCATGCGGCTAAAAACTTGACGGCTCTCTAAATGAGCTTCAACATCTTCCCTAATATGCCAAACTGGGCGTAACTGTTTCTTCGCCACCAACTCCAATTGATCGGTCTGATGAGTCGAATCTGGTTGAGACGCATTTCCATAACTCATCACCGCCATAGCCTTTACTGGTTTGGAAAACTCAATTGCAGCAACATAAGAGTCACCTGCTACAGGTTGAAATTTACCATCTTCCGAAGGAGCAAAATTGATAACTCGGAAAATTCCTAAGTCTCCATCCCCACCATTACCTGGTAAGTCCACATTTCCATATTTCAAGCGGAAAACCTCTCCCCAAGCAACATCTAATTTTCCATAGGCTTTCTCTACTTTTTGTGCTACTGTTTCCAGTAACTTCACTGCATCTTGAGGATTTGCTAATCCATCGGGTGTATTCCGGGGTGAATCTTCACTCCAAGGTTGACTAAACGCCTTATCCAAATCTAACTCTTGTGCCCAAGCTGCAAATAATACTGCTCCCCGACTATCTGTATTCGCTTGTCTGTCCCACTTTTCTAAGATGGTTGCTGCTCGTTGTGCCAATTCGCCACCATATTTCCGCGCAGCTGGAATTAAATCATCCAGAATCCGGTCCGCAAATTCCATACGTGTTGAATGCTTATATTCAATCATTTCGTCTAATGTGATTTTTTCATCTTCATCCAACATTCTTGCCGAACTCTGCGCTCGGAAATCCATGAAACGCGGTGCCATATAAGACGGATATTTATCTGATTCGATCGCAACCGGAAAGGTTGTGGTCCAAGGTGGATCGTTGGCATTTTGTAACCAACCACTTGGCGGGTCAATAACACGAGGTAAATCCTGATAGGGATGAATTTTTGTCCATAAGGTTTTTGATGTGTTTCCAGGAATAATACCTCGCCAATATTGAAAATCTCCTTGTTCGCGTACTGGAACTTGTCCGTTAAATAGGTGCATAATATGCCCCTCACGATCAGCATACATCACCGTGAACATCGGTAATTGCAAACGCTGAAGCGCTTTTTCAAACGCTGCCAGATTTTGCGATCGCGCCATATCCCACCATTGTTCCAATACTCCTGGTTGCTCGAGACCGACAACACGCAGCGCAGTGGCTTGTCCTTCTTTTTCTGAAACAACAGGTCCATGAACAGAACTTTTCACTATTAGTGGTTCTTCGCGCAAAGTCCCGTCTTTTTGTCTTACTTTCAAGGAAATATTCTTCGTTTCAAAGGGACGAACTTTGTCATCAAAACGATAGCCATCATCAACTAGTTCTAGTTGGTAAGCATCCCATCCATCATAAGTGTTGACGGTATGAGTCCAACCCAAGTTCTCATTGAAAGCAATTGTTAAAACGGGAATTCCGACAAGTGATGCTCCATAAGCATCAATTCCAGGTGCAGTGATTTGAGCCTCGTACCATAAATAAAAATCCGACCAGGGAAGGTGCGGATTTGCAAGCAGCATCGCATTACCAGATGCTGATCGTTTCGGTGCGATCGCCCACCCGTTAGAACCTGCTTTTGATTCTGGGGTACTAATACCTGCAACTCGCTGTGGGCTAACTACAAATGAAAAATTGAGTACTCTTTGTAGATGAGAAAGTATGTCTTCCCCTTTAACCGGTAAGACAACTTCAACCTCATCATCAATTGCATCCGGATTTTCTTTCGCGTAAGTATTGATACCTTCTGCGAAGGCATCTAAGTAACTGCGGAAAGATGAATTCTGTGCTTCATACCAAGAGCGAGCGCGTTCGGGTACTCCCATTGTCAATACCCAACGGTCTGAGTCTATATATTCCTCTCCCCAATATTCTGCAGCACGTCCTCTCGCTTGTCCGTAAAGACGCAAAAGTAAGTTCCCATGACTTTGCATTTGTGCCCATCCAAAAGCGCGGAATGCACCTGTGGTATCCTTCCCATAAATATGCGGTATGCCGTAGGTATCCCACAATATTTCAGTATTTTGTGCTGGGGAGCCTAGAGTTTGAGATCCTAAAATTAATACAAGCAACAAACTGAGTACACACGATAAAATTCGATTCCGATTTCTTTTGCGAAGCATAAGTATGTGGGATTTATCACTAAAGAGCGAAAATACAAACTATGGGAATTAACTGCTTTCAAAGTTAATCCTAATAAAGCAATTAGGTTTTACTAGTAGCTTCGTCCATTTTCTGTCTGAGACTAAGAGGTCTCATATCAGTCCAAACTTCTTTAATGTATTCAAGACATTCTTGCTTAAGACCGCTTTTGCCCGCATCTTTCCAACCAAGAGCATTATCTTTATCAATAGGCCAAATAGAGTATTGCTCTTCGTGATTAACTACGACTTTATAAATTGTTTTATCTTCTTTTTCATCTTGATACATTTGTTTCTCCAGTCAATTAATAATGGTCATTTGATTTAAATATTTACGAATTAGCGTTGTCTCGAATCCCAGATGATTTTTCTACCTTCACAGGTTCGTAAACTGGAACTTCAAACAAAAGTGTGTTTTTACAAAAATCTATCCATTCGGGAGTTACATTGTCAAAGATTATATTTTCATCTTTGAAAATACCATCTGTAACTACATAGTTTTCTTGAACATAAAGAAAGTCATCATCAGTAATTATCCTCTTGACTTCAACTTTCTTGCCATCCATTTCTTGCTTTTCTTTCCTTATATTTTCGAAATTCTCAGCCCATTGGTTAAATTGACGTAAATTTTTAACTGAGTATGCTTTACAGTATTTTCCCATCGTTGCCATAATATTACCTCATTTTAATTTATCATTTTTTCAGGAAGTTTAATTAATGAGATATGCTGGTCATAATATTATATGTTTTATCTCTTTGATATACTTCTAAAGTAAATTTTTCTAAACTCTATCCACGTAAATAAAGCAACAATTAAAGTAAATAGTAAATCTACAGAAGCGTAACCATAATAGATCCCACTCACTCCAAAAAATATTGGTAAAATTAATAATATTGGTAAAAATAAAATGATTTGTCTCATCAATGTAATGACTCCTGCAATTTTCGCATTACCTATAGCTTTAAAGAATTGAATACTACATGACACAAAGGAAATTAATGGCAGTAAAAAGGTAACAATATGAAAGTTAAGTAAATTGTTATAAGTAAAATTAAAATCTGGTATTAACCAGCTAATAAAGATTCTTGGAAATAGCTGTAGAGGTATCCATATTAAGATTAAAAAAATAGTTCCACCTATTACAAAAGTCAAATATGCGTTCTTGAGTCTTTGATAATTATTTGCTCCATGATTCATGCCAACAACTGGTTGTAGGGCTTGCGCTAACCCATAAAAAGGAGAGATCATTAAAGAATATAATCTGATAGTTGCTCCACCAAAGGCAATGTCACTATCCGTTCCATAGTAAGCTATTGATTTAAACAAGACTACGTTTTCAAGTATACCTGTAACTTGTGAAATCATAGTCACTAAAGCTATTGATAATATTGCAGGTAGTAAATCTAAGGCTATCAGATCTAGTTTAATATTTAACTTTTTACAATTAACAGGAAGAAAAATTTTAGCAGATATAAAATATATACAATTTATAGTGGAATAAACTACTGCAGAAATAACTGTAGCAAAAGCTATTCCCTGAAGCCCCCAATCAAAAATAATTACAAATATAGGATTTAAAATAATATTAGTTACGACATAAATGCTAGTAAACAGGCTTGCTAGTCTAATTTTACCTTCTGCTTTGATAAGCTGGCTAGAAGAGACTGCTATAATCAAAAATGTTGAACCCAACATATAAGTTTTAAAATAGTCTATTCCATAAGAAGCAACTTCACCTTCTCCTCCCATAAATGCAATTAATTGTTTGCCAAAAATGTATGCTAATATCGTAATTAAAGAAGAGACAATTATACTAAGAATTATTAAAGTACTAAATATTTTGGACTGAATTTTGGTGTTTTCTGCACCAATGGCTCGACTGAGAATTGAAGCACAACCGACTCCGATCGACATGGCACATCCAATGGCAATAGACGTAAGTGGTAGAGCAAGAGATATAGCAGCCAAAGCAGTTTCACCGATGAGTCGCCCTGCAAATAAAGCATCAATGAAAGTGTTCAAGCCTATTAGCAACATTCCCACAATGCCGGGAAAGGATAACTTGAACATTAGTTTAACCAGATTACCTTGAAGAATTTCGTTTGTGATTTGAGATTGCTTTTGTGAAGTCATTTTTTCTCAACTATTACTGTTTAATCAACCTTAACCAAAGAACTAACGCGATACTGCTTCACTGTTTTTAATTCCATTTTTTTGGCTGAGTTTAATGCAGTCATAGCCTCACCACAAGCTTCAATTCTGGCTTCATAGGCACCTTTTGTACTACCATCGGTTGCAGCAAAATCAATCCGAACTTCTGCCCAGTCAGCCTTCTGACCTTCAGCTACTTCTTCCACCGCAAGTATCTTGCCTGCTTTTAAGTAGTTAAGCCAGTTCCACCTAGACTGCATCCAAATTTCGCGCTCGGCAATTTGTTCAAATTTCTTTAAACCTGTCCATCCTCGATAGTATTCACATAAACGTGAAACTGAACCATTTCGGTGTACCAACAAATCCAATACATCTGGCTCAAGATGTCCCCACAAGCATCCTTGAGGTAAATCAATTAATGTAGGAGCAAACTGATGACCACCAAAGTGAGTTGTTTGCCATACTCTTAAGTTTTCCTTAGAAGCATATTCTGTACGTAATTGTCGATATATAGGAGTCCCAAATCTGCCACAGGCAAGATCTACTTGAGTATGTGTGCAAACCATGAGTTCACGAATATGACTCGTTTGTTTTTGATATTGCACAAATTCTGATAAATCATTGGGTTGTTGCATTAAATGTTTGAATATTGCTCTTACCAAACCTGCTGCTTTGCTTTCTGGAACAATAAACTCCTGTTTCTCAAACTGAGAAAATAGCTTTGCAGGACGATAGTAGTAAAACAGGCGGGTAAAACCAGGATAAGAATATTCGCGGTCGGGAGCAATTAGTATTGGTTTTAACTTAATCCCATGCTGAAAAACTAACTCTTGGAATAAACCCATCAATGATTTGATAGTTGGATTTTTCTCAAAGATTTCTTGCGGCCAAGGTTTTGGAATTTCGATAATCAGCCAATGATCGTAATTGCCTGCTGTGCCAATTGGGTCTTCTTTATTAGCTTTAGAAACTAAAGAGCAAAAACGACAATCTGTGAGAAAAAGTTGATTGTTTTGTTGGGTTTGCATATTTGTGAATTTGCTTAACTTAAGTATTACCAGCCATAAACCCAATTTTGGTCTTATGGTTAAAATCCATTAAAATGGTTTAACAGTAAAATTTATTCAGCCTGATACTAAGTAAGTAGGATAAGCTTAGTCAAACTTCTGGTTCTTTGTGCTAAGTAGAACTAAACTCAAACTGTTGCAGTCGCTCTTGGCGTAGGCGCTCGCTGACCAAGCATTAACATTTTCAAGCCACTAGCAGGAGGATAGTTAACACCTCTGGCTAATGGTTTTTCTACTTTTTGATGTGCTAAAGCTAATTGATAGCGTGAGAGAATAGTCGCTAATACTAGTTTCATTTCAAAAAGTGCTAATAGCTCACCCGGACAACGACGAACACCACCGCCAAATGGTAGAAATTCATAGGGAGAATATTGTTTTTCTAAAAAGCGCTCTGGTTTGAATTGTTGCGGTTGTGGATATAAGTCCTCTCGTTGATGAGTTAAATATATACACCCTCTTACTACTGTACCTGGCTCCAATTTATAACCCATTATTTCAATTGATGATTCTACAAGTCGTGGAAATGTAACAACCTGGGTTGGATAAATCCGTAGAGATTCGTTACAAACCGCACTCAGGTAGGGTAATGTGATAATATCTTCAGGCTCTGGAGACTCACCAAGGCTATCCAGTTCTTCTAAAACGCGATCGCGAACACCAGGCGTACTATGAATCCAGTACAAAGACCAACTTATAGCAGTTGCTGACGCATCTTGACCGCCAAATAGTAATGATGGAAACAAATCTCGTATATATTCGTAGGTCATTGGTTGACCTGTTTCATCACAAGCAAACATCAATTTTGACAATACGTCAGTACTAAAAGAGTCTAATTTTTGACGACGTGTTTCTATTTCTGCGTGGAGTAGTTTGTCAAATTGTCTTTGTAGATGAAGCCAATATCCCCAAGGACTCCAGCGACCCAAATCTTTTTTTAGAACTGGATAGGAAAGAGATATATTTAGCCAACGAGATCTAGCATAACTAATCAAATTAGAAAACAGTTGTTGAAATCGTTCGTAACGCTCTCCCTCGTGCAAACCAAACAATGCTGGTAAAACTACTTCTAAGGTAATCTTTTGCATTATTGGGTAAGCAAGAAAAGATTTACCTATGGTCAATTGATTCATGACTTTTTCTGTTACTCTACAGATACGCTGTCCGTACGCTTGTGTCCGAGTTTCGCTCATAGGTGACATCAACAACTTACGACGATTTCTATGGCGTAACCCATCTAATGCGAGCAACCCGTTACTTCCAACTATTGATGCCGAATGTTGATTCAACTTCCCAGAAGCTGTAATCTCTTTGGCATTGGAAAAAATTTGCTTCATTCCTTCTGGGTTGCTAATTATTACTAGAGGAGCAGAATCGGTCATAATGGTGAAAATATCACCATAGCGATCGCCCATAGCGTCCATGAAGCCAAGCGGGTTAGTCTTAAATTGATGATTGAGCAATCTGGGAGAAATTTTTGGTCCATTAGGTAGTTTCATTAGTATTTTCTGATAAACGTTAATGATAGATAGGAGTTAAACTGAGCCAACAATCGATGCTTGTGACTGTCCTTTACGTTGACGCAGTCCACGTATGAGCACCCTCACACCGCTAGCAGGGTAAGAAATTAGACCTCCAAATTTAGGACGTTCTGGGCGATTACTGACTAGCTCTAATTCATAACGTGAAAGAATAGTTGCTAATACTAGTTTCATTTCAAATAGGGCAAAAGTTCCGCCAATACACATGCGAGAACCACCACCAAAGGGTAGAAATTCGTAGGGAGAATATTGTTTTTTCAAAAAGCGTTCTGGCTGAAATTCTTTTGGCTCTGGATACAAATCTTCATGCTGATGTGTTGAGTAAATATTACCAATAAGTATTGTACCGGGGTTTAACTCGTAACCCATAATCTTAACGGTCGATTCTACTAATCTAGGAAATGTAAATAACTGAGTTGGGTAAATTCGCAAAGCTTCGTTACAAACAGCACTTAAATACGGTAGTGCAAAAATGCTCATGGGATCTTGGTTTTCACCAAGACTATCGATTTCGGAAAGTAGGCGATCGCGAACATGAGGGAAACGGTGAATCCAGTATAAAGACCAAGCAAGTGCTGTTGAGGAAGCATCCTGGGCTGCAAACAGAGGTGAAATTAATAAGTCTCGCACTTCTTCATCGGTTAAAGAATTACCTAATTCATCCTTTGCCAATAATAGCTCCGAGAGAATATCAGTTCCTAAGTTTTGTGTTTGCTGGCGACGCTCTTGAACTTCGGTATAGAGCAAATCAAAAAGTTCTCGGCGCAGGTAAAGTAAGTATCCTTTTGGGCTCCATCGACCAAAATTTCGTCCACCAAAAGGCAGATTTTGAGCAATCTTTAGCGATGGAGATAACATCTGTTTCAAAGCCAAAGAAAGCAGTTGCTTGAGTCTGTTGTAGCGATCTCCTTCAGACAATCCCATCACAACTTCTATGCTTACCCGCACAGTGATATCTTCCATTTTTGGATAGCCAATAAAAGGCTTACCAATTGCTTGCTGCTGGATAACCTTATGTGTAATGTCACAAATTCGTTGCCCGTGGGCTTGCATCCGCGCACCGTGAAAAGCAGGCATTAAAAGCTTGCGTCGATGTTTGTGGCGTATTCCATCAAGTTGAAGGACTCCTTGTTTTCCCGTCATCAAGGCGAAACCCCGGTTTAATTTGCCACTAGCTGAAATTTCTTTGGAGTTTGTAAAAATCTCCTTTATTCCTAAAGGATTACTCACATAAACTGTTGGTATAGAACCAAACATTAAAGTAATGATATCACCATAACGTTTGGAAATAGCATCCATATAGCCAAAGGGGTCAGCATTGAATTGTAGAGCTATCAACCAAGAAGGAGTTTTGGGTCCTGGGGGTAGTTTCTTAAGCATTTTTACTCCCATTATTTATTTAAATTGCAAACAGCGTTATCAATACAAATTCTCAGTTTTTTAGCTAGTTCTTGAATATGAGGTTCAACGAAAATCGAGAAATGGTCTCCAGGGACATCAATAAGTTGAATTGGTTGATTGCAACATTTACCCCAGCCTAGTAAGGAGTCGTTAGTGTACCATTCTGGATTATCAAAGTCATGAACTATTTCCTCCGACGCTCGAAATAGAGTTATGGAATGAGGATAAACCTGGGGAGCATAATTTCGCATCGCTTGAACATGAGCTTTGAAAAGTTTGTAATAACGGAGAAAATCTTGAATCTCGGCATCACTGAAGATGAAATTTGCCTTTTTATTAATTAAATTAAGTTGTTCAGTTAATGGTAAATCTCGAAGTTCTTCAAAAGGTACTGAGAAGTCTATATTACTATCAGTTTTTATTGATTCAGCTATGCGGAGCAAGAATTTCGCATCGTCATCATTTGTAGTTTCAATGCTTTGTTCTGGTAATATGGCATCGATAACAACTACTAAACCTACAGTTTGACCCTGCTTTTGTAGTTGCTGTGCCATTTCAAAAGCAAGTACACCACCGTAACAATGACCCCCTAAAAGATAAGGACCATTTGGTTGTACTTTACGGATTTCTTGTAAGTAGCGAGTTGCTGTCTCTTCTACTGAAGTAATTTCTGGTTTGTCTTGTTCTACATTATCTTCTAAAGCATAAAATGGATAATCTTCACCAAGTCTTCTGGATAAATTAAAGTATTTACTAATACCTCCACCAGCACCATGTATACAGAAGAAAGGTATCTTGGAACCAGAAGAGTTTATTGCTACTAGATGAGAAGCAGAATTTTGGCGGAATGGCTGACTAACAATGATTGCTAGTTCTTCAATTGTGGGATTTTCAAAAAGAGTAGATAGTGGAAGATTATGCCTAAATCTGTCTTGAATTTGAGCGATTAACCGGACAGCTAAAAAGGAGTGACCGCCCAAGTCAAAAAAGTTGTCTGTCACTCCGATCAGACTAGTATTGAGAAGATTTCCCCAAATTTTTACTAAAGCTAATTCCGTAAAATTTCGGGGAGCAACAAATGATTTATTAGTGTTTTGTCGAATAATTCCATTATTTGGTAGCGCACGTTTGTCTACTTTACCATTAGGTGTCAGTGGAAGAGCATCCAGTACAACAAAAGCAAACGGTAGCATATAATTTGGCAATTTCTGTTGCAAATAGGGCAACAGTTGTGTAGCTATATCTTTATTCTCTGTTAAAATATAAGCAATCAAACACTGATTTTCTTGATTATCATTTCTGGCAATTACAACCGATTCTTGCACATCTTGATGCTGTGTAATCACTGTAGCAATTTCACCTAATTCTACTCGAAAACCTCTGATTTTTATTTGTTCATCACTGCGACCCAGGTATTCAATATTTCCATCTTTAAGATATCTAACCAAATCGCCTGTTTTATAAATTTTATTTCCTGTAATAAAGGGGTTACTGATAAATCTTTCCTGAGTTAATTCTGGACGATGTAAATAACCCTTTGCTAACCCATCACCACCAACATAAAGCTCACCAACTATCCCCACAGGTGTTGGTTGTAAATCTCGATTTAATACATAAATTTGAGTATTATCAATCGGACGACCGATTGGAACACTGTGCGCTTGATTTGGTAATAAACTGGTGTCGTAGTAAGTAGCGTTAGCGGAAACTTCCGATGAACCGTAAAGGTTGATGAGTTTTGCTTCTGGTATCAGTTCTTGGAAAGTTCTAACTAAATCAACAGATAGTGCTTCTCCACTAGTTATCCAAAGTTTTAGTTGGGATAATTTTTTAATAATATGGCTGTAGTTGTCAAGAAGTAAGCGCAGTAATGAAGGTACAAGTACAATACGAGTAACTTTGCGATCGGCTAGAGTTTCTATAAATAATTGCGAGTCTAGTATAGTTGCATTGCTGATGATTACTGTAGGAACTCCTTGAAGTAAAGGAGCAAAAATTTCCCAAACTGAATCTACAAAGCTAATAGCTGTTTTCTGACAACAAACTTCTCCTTGGGTAAAAGGATATGTCTTCCATAACCAGTGTAAGCCGTTTACTGTACCGCCATGAGTGCCAAGAACGCCTTTAGGTGTTCCAGTGGAACCAGAAGTGTAGATAATATAGGCAAGATTATCAGATGAAGAGATGTTAATGGGGTTTTCTGAACTTTCCTCAGCAATTTCGTCTTTGTGAACATCTAAGCAAATAGTTTTAGCTGAAGATAACGATAGTTTTCCTAATATCTCTTCCTTGGTAATTAACAATGATGCTTGGGAATCAGCAAGCATGAAATTTAAACGTTCCACTGGATAACTGGGGTCAAGGGGAATATATGCACCACCAGCTTTCAGAATAGCTAAAATTCCCACTACCATATCTAGGTCGCGTTCCAGACATAGAGCAACCAGTGTTTCTTTCGTTACTCCCTGTTTTTGTAAGTAATGTACAAGTTGATTAATTCTATGGTTAAGCTGACGATAAGTTAATTCCTCAGATTCGCTAACTAATGCTAAAGAGTCAGGAGTTTGCTCGACTTGCTGCTCAAATAATTGATGTAGAGTTGCGTCTTGAGGATAATCTGCACGAGTTTGATTCAACTTAAATAATAGTTGTTCTTGCTCGGTAGCAGTTAATAGTGACAATTCACTCAGACGCTGTTGTGGATTTACAACTATATTTTCTAATAAAGTTTGGAAATTACTGATAAATTGGGTTATTGTTGTTGAATCAAAAATATCCGTATTGTACTCCAAACAACCTGTTAATCCCTCTTCGGATTCAGACATGGACAGGAAAATATCTAATTGAGCTGTACCGCTATCAAACTCCAAAGTACGCAAGGTTAATTCAGAGACTTCATGCACGGAAGTTGGAGTATTTTGCAATACAAACATAACCTCATAAAGTGGGTTTCTGCTCAAGTCCCGTTCGGGTTGTAATTCTTCTACAAGCATCTCAAAAGGCAAATCCTGATGTGCATAAGCATCGAGAGTCACCTCACGTACTCGATGTAAAAGTTCGCAGAAACTAGGATTACCACTGAGGTCATTACGTAATACCAAAGTATTAACAAATAAACCCAACATTCCTTCCAACTCTGCGCGGTTGCGGTTAGCAATTGGAGAACCGATCGAGATGTCTTCTTGATCTGTGTAGCGGTATAGCAATATGTTAAATGCTGCCAGCAAACTCATAAAAAGAGTGCTATCTTCTCGCTGACTTAATTGTCTGAGTGCATTAGTCAGGGATGCTGAGAACTTTAAGTATTGCTTGGCACCACTGAAACTAGTAGCATTAGGTCGTGGACAGTCTGTAGGTAACTGAAGTACGGGTAACTCACCCTTAAGTTGTTGCTTCCAATAATTTAATTGGGTTGTGAGAAGTTCACCCTGGATGCGATCGCGCTGCCAAACTGCAAAATCTGCATACTGAATTGGGAGTTCGGGTAAGGGGGAAGGTTGATTTGTAGAGAAAGCAGCATACAGCGTTGACAGTTCGTGCAGAAACACACCCCAAGACCATCCATCGGTGATAATGTGGTGCATAGTCACGAGCAAAACCTGTTCTTCTTGACTCAATCGTAGTAAAGTAGCCCTAACTAGCAGTTCTTTAGCTAGATTAAAAGGTTTTTTGGCTGACTCTGCTGCAAATTGTTTAACCTCCGATTTCCAATCTTTACCAGACAAATTTTCAAGGTTAATAACAGATAAATCCCAATTTAATTCAGGAGCAATTTCTTGTACTGGTTCTCCATTTACAAGGGTAAAATTTGTCCGCAAAATTTCATGACGCTTGAGAATTTCGTTCAAGCTTTGCTCAAGTTCTGCAATATTAAGATGTCCTTGTATATGAAAAGCAATAGGAATATTATAGAAAGGACTCCCGTGATAAAGCTGGTCAATAAACCACAATCTTTGCTGGGAAAAAGATAAAGGAATATTTTCACAGTCCTGACGCTTGGGAATAATATCAGCTTGAAGCTTTCCTCCCTTCCATTTTTCTAAAAGGGCTTTTTTGGCTGGTGATAAATTAGAGTATTTTTTATTCATAGCTAATAGTTGTTTATGAGTTATGAATTATGAGTTATGAATTATTAATTATGAATTAGTTAATAGAAGCGCTACTTCTTCCTCAGATAATTCTTCAATTTTTGATAACAGGATTTGCTCAAGCATTTCTGCTTGTTTCGCTGGTATCATTGCTGATGATAAAAGTTCGCGCAGTGGTAAATCCACAGGAAATTTTGTTCGCAATCGAGAAACTAATTGAGTTGCACTGAGGGAATCTCCTCCTAACTCATAGAAGTTGTCGTAAATACCAATTTCTGAAATTCCAAGTACTTCTTGCCATATTTCCGTAATTTGTTTTTCCAAATCATTTGTCGGAGCAACGTAAGAATTAATAAGGCTAGGTCGAGAATAACGTGAAAATGAATTTAATTGATTAGTAGATTTTGAATTTTCCTTCTTATCTCCGTTGAATATCTGGTTTTTTCTGAGATTAATATCTACTGTTGAAAGAATAATTTGAGTACCTGATTTTAAAGAAAATACTCGTTTAAATACTTTTATAGTTTCTGTTGGGGTAATAGCTAATTCTGACCCAGATACTTGCTCAAGGGTTATTTGTTCCTGGTTCGCATTCAGTTGTAATTTATCCCAATTTATAATGTACCAAGGTAGGCAATTATTCCGGTTGTGTCTGTTAATAGAAGTATCTATGAATTGATTGCTTGCTGAATACAAACCTAACCCAAATCCTCCTAAAATAGAAGATAAAGAAGAAAAAACTATACAAAAATCTAAGTTTATATTCTCTAATACTTGTTCCAGTACTGAAATTTTACGATGTTGCGATTTTAATATATTTTCTAGTTCGATTTTTGTAACTTCTGGAATGGAAGCAAATATATGTTCGCGCTTTATTCCAGTTGAACAAATTACTCCGTTAATCTGTCCAATATTTTCAGATGCAAGGCTTTGATACATTTGCTCATAATTAGTTTTATCTGCACGCAATACTAAAATTTTTGCACCATTATTTTCCAATGCTAGCAATCGTTGGATTTTGCAACTCACTTCATCATCTTGAGCATGAGTTTCAAGCCATTGTGAGAAATCATCTTTTTCTGGGAATGCAGAATCCTCAATAAATATGAGTTTTGCTTGGAAATTTTTTGCAAAGTACTCTGCAACCACAACTTCAATACTTTCGAATCCACCAGTAAACAGGTAAGTACCTTGTTTTCTTAAAGGCATTTTGTCTTCAGCTACTGACTCCAGGTGAACTGGTTCAAATGTTTGTACCCAACGGTAGCGATCGCGATAAGCAATTACATTATCTGAGGATACAGAGGTTAACTCATCCAAAAGTGTTTCAACAATATGACTTTCATATTCATAATTTTCTTCTCTTTCTTCTGCCTTATTTGCGTCTATATTATTACTTAAAGCAATATCAATACATCGACAGCTAATATTGGGATATTCTTGCGGAATTACTTTACATAAGCCTAATATTGCTGCTTTCTCAGGATCGAGTTTTTCATTACCATTAACATCTTGGATGTTGTTTGATATGACCCAAAGTTGTAAGCTATCACTCATTTTTAACTTACTAAGGCTTTGCGCTAAGAATAATAAGCTGTTAAATTCTAGATAATCTAGATAATTTTCTAATTGATTTGTTTTATGAGGACTTAAGCTCCAAAAATAACCAATAGTTTCGAGTTTTTGGTCTGATGATACTAATTCCTTAAGTAAGATATCATAGTCTTCAGTTGCAAATGGATTAATCGTATAGATATCTTCACCTAATTTGCTAAACCGTTCTCCTTTTTTTACAGCTATTACATTTTTATTTTGGTTTTTAAATACGTTAATTAATTGCTCGCCGATTCCTAAATCATCGACAAAAAATAGCCATGTTTCTTGTGTAGATTCTATTTGAGTAGAGTATAAATTAGGCAATAAAGAACGTTTCCATGAAGGTATATAAAACCAGTCAGCAATATCTTGTTTATTATCTAATGTTGTTAGTTTTTTACTTATAGAAGAAGATGAGGATTTCGCATCAACCCAGTACCTTTGTCGTTCGAAGGGGTAAGTTGGTAAAGGCAAACGATGACGATGCTCGTGAGTATAAAACTCCGACCAATCTATTTCTACACCCCTAAGCCACAGTCTACCTAATGTTTGTAATAGAAAGCTAACATCAGATTGTTGCTCTTTTACATGGCGTAATGAAGTTAATACCTGCTGCTCAGTATTTATCTCTAAATGCTGTCTCGTTAATGTGCTTAGAGTTCGTCCCGGTCCTATCTCTAGGAAAACACCTTCAAACTGTTGTATCAATTGGGATATACCATCCGAGAACCTCACAGTTTGTCGTAAATGTCGGCACCAGTAATCTGGATTTGTAGCTTGTTCTTCAGTAATCCAATTACCAGTTACGTTAGAAATAAAGCGTATATGCGGAGGATTGAGTTTAACTGTTTTGACAACCTCAGTAAATGCTGACAAAATCGGTTCCATCATCTGAGAATGGAAAGCATGAGATGTATGTAATAGCCGACATTCAACTTCTTTAGACAATAACTGTTTCTGCAGGGCTGCGATCGCGTCGCTTGTTCCTGAAACTACACAGGATTCGGGGCTGTTGATTACTGCAATTTGTAGATGCTTTTTATGTAAAATCTGTGCATCTAAGAGCAACCGCACATCTTTTTCTGGAAGCTTAACTGCCAGCATACTTCCCGTGGGTACTTGTTGCATCAGCTGTCCCCTTTTTGCCACAATTTTTAGGGCATCTTCTAAAGAAAATACACCTGCAATTGTTGCGGCGACATATTCCCCGATACTATGACCGATCGTCGCCTCTGGACGCACTCCCCAAGATAAGAATAACTGAGCCAAAGCATATTCTGTAACAAATAAGGCAGGTTGGGTAAAAGATGTTTGTTGTAATTGCTTTGAAGCAGTTTCAATCTCTTCTTTTTCGGGGTAAAGTAAAGAACGGATATCAAGACTGATGTGGGGTTGCAAAATCTCAGCGCAGATATCTACATGTGTTTTAAATGTTGGTTCTACTTCATACAGTTCTCTCCCCATGTTTGCATATTGTGACCCTTGTCCCGAAAACATGAAGATAACTTGACAGTGAACTGGCTTACGGTAGGAAATCAAAATAGTTTGTGGGTCTTGGCTGTGAAGCGATTTCACCGCATCATCTAACTCTTGGCAAATTACCACGCGACGATACCCAAAGTTTCGGCGACCCACTTGTAAGGTATAAGCTACATCAGGTAGGGCAATATTGGGGTTTTGCTCTAAATAATTGCCCAGTTGTAGTGTTACAGTGTCTAAAGCTGTGCTGGTTTTGGCTGAGAGTAATAATAATTGGTAAGGACGGGAAAGACTAGAAGCTTCAATGATTGGAGCTTCTTCTAAGATGACATGGGCATTAGTCCCACCAATGCCAAAAGAACTTACACCTGCTCTGCGGGGTGTATCGTTAGTTTTCCACTCTGATAACTTATTATTAACGTAGAAGGGACTATTAGCGAAATCTATCTGAGGATTTGGTTTTTGAAAGTGCAAACTCGGAGGTATTTGCCTATTTTTGAGTGCTAGTACAGTTTTAATTAATCCTGTTACCCCTGCTGCTGTATTCAAATGCCCAATATTGGTTTTGACTGACCCGATCGCGCAAAAGCCTTTTTTATCTGTACTTGCACGGAACGCTTGTGTAAGAGCTGTGATTTCAATCGGGTCTCCCAAAGGGGTTCCTGTTCCATGTGCTTCAATATAATTGATAGTTTCTGGTTCAACTCCAGCTAAAGCTAGGGCTTCTAAAATTACCTCTCTTTGACCATCAACACTGGGAGCTGTATACCCAACCTTCAAAGAACCATCATTATTGATAGCCGAAGCTTTGATTACCGCATGAATGCGATCGCCATCAACAACAGCGTCCTCCAATCGCTTCAAGACCACAACACCCGAACCGCTACCGAAAACAGTTCCTTGAGCTTGAGCATCAAAGGCTCGACAATGTCCGTCAGGAGAATTAATACTTCCTTCTTGATACAAATAACCAGTTTTTTGTGGAACTTGTATCGAAACACCACCCGCAAGTGCAATATCACTTTCGCCATTTAATAAGCTTTGACAGGCTAAGTGGACCGCAACCAATGATGTAGAACAGGTGGTCTGAACATTTATACTTGGTCCTTTAAGATTTAATTTATAAGAAATTTGTGTAGGTAAATGGTCTTTATCATTGCCAATAAAAATTTGGAACGTATCGGCTGATTTTATAAAATCCTGATTGGGATATAAATTTGATAATAAATAATTACTAACAGTAGTACCAGCAAAAAGACCTATTTGACCAGGGTAAGCTTCCGAATCATAACCAGCATTTTCTAAAGCTTCCCAAACACATTCTATGAAAATACGGTGTTGCGGGTCTGTAATTTCTGCATCTCTGGGAGTGAAACCGAAAAATGAAGCATCAAATAGTTCTATATCTTCTAATACAGTACCAGCCTTCACATATTGATGGTCGCTCAATAGTTTCGGGTCTAGTCCTGTGGATAATAATTCTTTATCAGTGAAAAAAGAAATTGATTCTACACCATTTTGCAGGTTTTGCCAAAAGGTATCGACGTTATTGGCATCAGGGAAACGACCTGCCATACCGATGATAGCAACTTCATCTTTGTCATTAAAGCTATTAATTAAATTATTTTCCTTTTCCATTTACAGTACTTTTTTGTGAAGTTTACTTGAGCTTTTATAGTCTAGGAATCGCAAATTTCATCAAATGACTGAATAGCCTTTGTTCTTTATTTTTCATTAGATTTACGTTTTGTAATCCGATAATTTTGCCGAGCTTGTTTCCGACGATTCATTGAAGCTGTGCGACTTTTGTTTTGACGAACATTTTCTCGAACAAATTGTTCTTTCTCTTGTAACTGAGTTAAATATTTGGCTAAGTAGTTGATGGTTGGATATTGAAAAATATCAACTAATGAAAGTTGCTGAAATATTTTTTGCAACTTACTGTGAACTTGAACCACAAGCAATGAATGACCGCCTAGTTCAAAGAAATTATCATAAATACCAACTTCTTCAATACGAAGAACTTCTTGCCAAATATTAGCAATAGTTTTTTCTACCTCAGTTTGAGGTGGTATATAAACCGCTTCCAGTTCAGGGCGTACTTGGTCCGGTATAGGTAGTGCTTTGCGGTCAACTTTGCCATTGGGTGTTAATGGTAGTGCCTCTAATAAAAGTAAAGCATTCGGAATCATGTAGTTTGGTAACTTTGATTCTAAAAATTCCCGTAGTTCGGTAATTGTTAGTGTTTGCTCTTTTTGAGCAACTACATAAGCGACTATTTGTTGAAAATCTACTGAGTCTTCCCTGACTAAGACTACAGCTTCTTGCACTGCTGGGTGTTGGCTAATAACTGCTTCAATTTCTCCCAGTTCGATGCGAAAACCGCGAATCTTCACTTGGTGATCGATACGCCCTACAAATTCGATATTGCCATCTGGTAGCCAACGGGCTAGGTCGCCAGTCCGATATAATCTTGCTTCTGCTGCCGTTTCAGTTTTATTGTTATCCTTTGTAAATGGGTTAGGAATAAATTTTTCCTGGGTTAACTCAGGCAGATTCAAATATCCTTGTGCCAGTCCATCTCCTCCTACATATAGCTCACCCATAACACCTGGCGGGAGAAGACTGCCATACTTGTCCAGGATGTAAATTTGCGTGTTTGAAATTGGTTTTCCAATCGGAATCGTATTTTTTTTCAAATATTCTTCTAGAGCTTCTCCCATATCTGTTTTTGGATCGTCCGCCAACTGCAAATGTATAGCTTCAAAATACTCCACAGTAGCTTCTGTATCACCTTTTTCTTTACTTCTTGCTTCAATTTGATTTGCAATTCTTAGTTGATCTTCAAGAACACTCCGTAAATCTGTAGCAGTCGTATTCGGATTGGATAAAACAGTCCGAAATACAACAATTTTTTTGTCTGTATCATAAGAACTGTCCATCAAAGTGGTCTTGGATACAAAAGTCAGTCCTTGTTCAAACTGTTCTTTTTGTATTTGTGTATTTAGTTGATTAATTTTTTGGATATCATAGTCACTCAAAGATTTTTGTGTTGCTTTTGCTCTTAAATCCTCAGGAATATATCGATAATTAACGATATTCAAAGCTGGTTCCATTATCAGTTCAAATGGTTCCAACTGCTCAATAAGTCTGGAAAAATATTGGGCTTTCTCTATCCCATTGTTAATTAGAATCTCGTATCCCTTTTTACCGATAATATGAAGTGCCCCATGTAAACATAATGAAATTGCCGAACGCGATCCTTCAATCGTAAATCGTCCGACATCGAATGTATCTCGCTGAGCCTGATAACGGGCTGTGGTTTCGGCAAAGTTTAACATCTGCGGATCTTTAAACAGACAAACACTAATACCCTGGGGTAGGTATAACTGTTTATGCCCACAGATAGTTATAGAATCAGCTTTGTCAATCCCTTTCAATTTTCCTTTATGCTTGTCGGAAAATATCGTCGCACCACCCCAAGCTGCATCTACGTGAAAATGAATGCCGAATTCCTGAGCGATATCGCCCATTTCAAATAAAGGATCGATTTCACCAGTTTCTGTTGTTCCAGCGATACCTACAAGAGCTAGGATGTAAAGCTTACTTCTCCTGCATTCGCGGATTTTTTCTTTGAGCAGATTGAGATCTAACTTCCTGTCATCAGTACTGTCAATAAAAACAATGTTATCTGTCCCCAGACCTAATATCGAAGCTGCTTTATTGAGAGAATAATGCATTAGTCGAGAGCCAATTATGACGATATCGTCATATCCCTTTTTACTCAGAATCTTATAAAGGCTTTCTTTTGATAACTCCCAAGAATTTTCTTTGCTTAACAATCCTGAGTTTCGCGCACACAATAAAGCACTGATGTTTGCCGTTGTACCGCCAGTTGTTATGATACCCAGATTTCGATTTTTCCGCTGAATATTTTCCTCGTAAAATTCACCAGAAAATGCATAAACAAGACGATGCAACATGGCGATCGCCTCTCTTTCCAAAAATATCAAAGACTTTGATGTCTCAATTTTAACCAGATTTTGGTTCAATCGCGAGATCATCTTGCTCATATCATGCATAAAATCAGGCAAAGCGGATGTCATATGCCCAATATATGTAGGAGACCCCGTATCGATTGTATATGGAAGCACCTCTTGGGAAAAATTATCGTAATAATCATCAACTGTTAAAGGATATAAGGGCAATTCGCTCCGTTGAAATTGTGTAGCCAGCATTTCTGGACTCACCCCAGGTTTGGTAAAAGATTTCTGGTGAAGAACCTGCTTTTGGGTTGCATCACGAACAACTTCTGGCTCGAAATATTGCAGTATTCTTTGGCGCGTTTCCCAGAAATTAACTTCAAAGCATGTAACATCAGCAGCAACTTCTGAAGAGCCGTAGAGATTGAACAATCTGGCAGAACTGAGTTTTTGGTTAAATGCCTCAGCCAAGGCTAGTGGAAGGGCTTCACCACTGCAAAAGACATATTTGAGATATCGAAGTTTTGTCAGTTGTTGGGGTGCACTGTCTAGCATCGCTTTTAGCAACGATGGAACCAGAACAATTCTAGTTATCTTTTGATCGCTTAACAAGCTCATTAGCTGGGGAATATCGCCCCGTATATTATCTGGAACCACCATCAGTGGAATCCCTTTCAGAAGGGGAGAAAATATTTCCGCAACATGATCGACGAAATTTATGGAAGTTTTCTGACAGCAAATTTCATCTGCTGCAAATGGTATAGTTTCCCACATCCAATGCAAACGATTGACAATGCCACGAACCTTGCCAAGAACGGCTTTGGGTTTTCCAGTGGAACCGGATGTATAGATTGCGTATGCCAGGTCATCCAGTGTTGTTTGACGATTTAAATTTTCAACGCTTTCTCTACCAATGGTACCCTTATCTTTGTCTAGGCAGACGATATGAGCGTTTTGAGAAGAAATTTTTTCGGTAAAAGACTCCTGGGTCAACAGGATATGCACATTGGAATCTTCTAACATGAACGACAATCGTTCTTGCGGATAATTTGGATCTAACGGTACATATACGCCATTGGCTTTGAGAACAGCTATCAAGCTCACCACCTGCTCCAAGGATGGCTCAAAACAGATTCCTACCAATACTCCTGAACCAACTCCGAGAGACTGTAAGTAATGTGCTAGTTGATTTGCCCATTGGTTTAACTGCCGGTAGGTCAGCTGTTGGTTTTCAAATACTACTGCCACCGCATCCGGCGTTTTCTCTACCTGGGCTTCAAATAATTCATGGATACATTGAAGGGGATATTCAGCTTCTGTATTATTCCACTCGTGCAGTAACTGATGCTGTTCAGATTCCGTCAATATTGGTAAATCTGACAAACGTTGTTGTGGATTGGCAACAATCCCTTCAAGCAACGTTTGTAAATGAACCACCATTTTTTGTATCGTATTTACCTCAAATAAGTCAGTATTGTATTCTAAGTTTCCAACTAACCCTTCTAATGTTTCTGTCATGTATAGAGTTAAATCAAACTTAGAAGTATCTCTATCACCTTCCAAAGAAGTTAAAGTTAGACCAGGCAACTCTAAAGCGGACATTGGAGCATTTTGAAGTACAAACATCACCTGAAATAGTGGTGCATGACTTAAGTCTCGCTCTACTTTGAGTTGTTCAACTAACAACTCAAAAGGTAAGTCCTGATGTGCATAAGCTCCTAGTGCTACTTTCCGTACCCGTTTTAATAGCTCTTCAAAGCTTGGATTTCCTGCTAAGTTAGTTCGTAAAACCAGGGTATTCACAAAAAATCCAATTAACCCTTCTATCTCTGCTCGATTGCGGTTAGCAATCGGCGAACCAACTAGAATATCTTCTTGGGCTGTATAACGCCATAGTAGTGTTTGGAATCCTGCTAACAGGGTCATGAATAATGTAGTTCCCTGCTGCTGGCTTAATTTATTTAAAGCTATAGATAATTCTTTTGATAACTTAAATGAATAGGTCGCACCCCGGTAAGTCTGAATTGCTGGTCTTGGGTAGTCGGTGGGTAATTCTAATACTTTTGGTGCGTTCTCTAACTGCTTGAGCCAATAAGATATCTGAGTTTCGAGTACTTCTCCTTGCAGCCATTGTCGTTGCCAAGCTGCAAAGTCTACATACTGTACTGGTAGTTCTTCTTTTGAGATGGGTTCCTCATTGCAGAAGTTAGAATAAAATAAAGAAAATTCTTGTACTAATACACCAACTGACCAAGCATCAGAGACAATGTGGTGCATTGTCAGTAGTATTATATGTTCTTGTTCGCTAAGACGTAATAATTTTACTCTAAGTAGATGATCGCTGCTAATGTCAAAAGGTTGTTGTGCTTCTTTTGTAGTTTGTTCTTTAACTTCAGCTTCTTGTTCAAAAGCACTCAAGGAACTGATATCTAGTATTGGTAATGTTAGGGGCTTTTGTTCCGAGATCACAGCTACTGCTTGACCTTCTATTGTTTGGAAATTAGTTCTGAGCGCTTCATGACGGCGCACAATTTCGTTCAAGCTTTGTTGTAATGCTTCTACATTTAATTCTCCCTGTAGCCGAACAGCTGCAGGAATATTGTAGAATGGGCTGTCTGGTTCTAATTGGGCTAGGAACCACAGTCGTTGTTGGGCAAATGATAGTGGTAATTTTTGCGAACGTGGAATCCGCTCAATACTCGTCGCTTCAACTGGTGAATCTAACTTAATTGCTTTTTCAATTTCTTTTCCTAGTCCTGCAACTGTTGGTTTTTCAAATAAATAACGTAAAGGAAGTTCTACTTGAAATACTTGCCGGATTTGGGAAATTACACGAGTTGCAATTAAGGAATGTCCTCCTAATTCAAAGAAGTTATTATCAATTCCTACTTTATCTATACCAAGTACTTCTGCCCAAATACCCGCTAATAAATTCTCAATTGGCGTGGAAGCAGGGACTATATTAGATGATGATACTTGGATTAATTCGGGTACAGGTAGTGCTTTACGGTCAACTTTACCGTTAGGTGTTAGTGGTAATGCCTCTAATGTGACAAAAGCAGACGGCACCATGTAGTTTGGTAGCTTAGACTCTAAAAAGTTACGTAATTGAGCAATTGCCATTGTTTGTTCTTTGTGAGGAACTACATAGGCGACTATTCGTTGAGAATCTACCGAATCTTCACGTACTACAACTACGGTTTCTCGTACTACTGGGTATTGGCTGATTACTACTTCAATTTCTCCTAGTTCAATCCGAAAACCACGTACTTTTACTTGGTTATCAATTCGACCAATGTACTCAATTTCTCCACTGGGCAGATAGCGTCCTAAATCCCCGGTTTTATACAGAAGTTCTGCTTCTGTACTAAAAGGATTGGGGATAAATTTCTCTGCTGTCAAATCAGGGCGGTTGAAATACCCCCTTGCAAGTCCTTGTCCAGCGATACACAACTCGCCCACTACACCCACAGGAACTAACTGACTGTATTGGTCTAGGATGTAAAGTTGCGTATTCGCAATCGGATTACTAATTGGTATTATCTCACCATCAGTTTTGAGTTGGGATGCTGCCGACCAAATAGTAGTTTCTGTCGGACCGTACATATTCCACACAGAAGCACATTGCTGTAATAGTTTACTAGCTAAGTTACTTGGTAAAGCTTCGCCACCACAGAGAATTTTTAATTGATGATTACCATCCCAGTCTGCTGCTAAAAGTAACTGCCATGTCGCTGGTGTGCCTTGCATGACTGTAGCTTTTGAGTCAGTTATTTTTGCTGACAACTGCATTCCGTCTGAAGCTACTTCCCGACTGGCGATTACTAAGCGACCACCAACTATAATTGGCAAGAAAAGTTCTAATGCTGCAATATCAAAGGAATAAGTTGTGACTGCTAGTAATGTATCTTCGGATGTTAATCCTGGTGCTTGCCTCATGGAGTACAAAAAGTTACTCAAGGCACTGTGGAAAATTTGTACGCCTTTGGGTTTACCTGTAGAACCAGAGGTATAGATGGTATAAGCTAGATTATCAGTATTTAGTTTACATAATAGATTTTCCTGACCCTGTCGGGCTATTAGATGCCAATCAGTATCTAAGCAAACGACTTGAGCTTTGTGTTGGGGTATTTCCTCTAAAAGCGAGACTTGAGTTAGCAATACTGGTGCTTGAGTGTCTTCTAATATAAATTTTAATCTTTCTTTAGGATAATTCGGGTCTAAAGGTATATATGCACCACCCGCTTTGAGGATAGCTAATAACCCGATGACCATTTCTAGCGATCGCTCTACACAAATCCCTACCAATACCTCTGGTTTTACTCCTAGCGATCGCAAGTGATGTGCTAATTGATTGGCTTTAGCGTTGAGTTCCTTGTAGGTTAATTTTTGGTCTTCAAATACTACTGCAATTGCGTCTGGCGTTTTTTCTACCTGGGCTTCAAATAGTTGATGTAAGCATAATTCCGGTTGCTGACTAGTTTTACCCTTACCCCACTCTACTAATTGGTGTTCTTCAGCAGTAGTCAACAAAGGTAACTCCCCAAGGTGCTGCTGAGGATTTGCCACAATTCCTGTCAGTAAAACTTCAAAATTTGTAGCTAAACGTGAAATCGTTATGTCATCAAATAAATCGGTATTGTATTCAAAATTAGCAACTAATCCCTGCTCTACATCTTCTACCACTAAAGTTAGATCGAACTTTGCTATTGTACCGTTGTTTTCTAGGGACTCTACCTCTAATCCAGGTAACTCCAATTTTCTCATTGCTGCATTTTGCAACACAAACATTACCTGAAACAAAGGATTATGGCTCAGGTTACGTTCTGGCTGTATTTCCTCTACTAACTTCTCAAAGGGTAAATCTTGATGAGCATAAGCTCCTAGTGCTACTGAACGTAATTGTTTGAGTAGATTGTGAAAAGTAGGATTACCAGACAAGTTACTTCGCAATACTAAAGTATTAACAAAAAAGCCAATTAAATTTTCAATTTCCGATCTATTTCTGTTAGCAATAGGCGAACCTACTAAAATATCTGTTTGACTTGTGTAACGATATAACAAAATTTTAAAAGCTGCTAAAAGTGTCATAAATAAAGTGACACCTTCTCGCTTTGATAGGGTTTTTAAGTCCTCACTTAAGCTTTTTGGTAAGACAAATGATAGGTTTTTTCCAGCATAAGTCTGAACTGTGGGACGAGGACGGTCGGTAGGTATTTGTAATATAGGTAATTCACCTGATAATTGTTTTTGCCAATAAGCAAGTTGATTTTTTAATGCTTCTCCCTCTAACCATTGTCTTTGCCAAACCGCGAAGTCTACATATTGTATCGGTAATTGTGGCAAGGGGGAATGTCTACCAACACAGAAAGCTGTATATAGTGTGGCTACTTCCCGAATTAATATATCCGTTGACCAACCATCAGAAATTATATGATGTAGGGTTAATAAAATTACATGCTCTTCTGCATCTAATTGTAGGAGTCTCGCCCTTAATAATGGTGCTTGAGTGAGGTCAAATCCCGTTTGTGCTTCTTCTTTGGCTAACCGGTATAGTTCTGCTTCTCGCTGTTGAGGTGAAAGATTTTGTAAATCTATAATTGGTAATTTTAAGTTTATGGAATCAGAAATTATTTGGATTGGTTGACCATCTGCGATCGCAAAACTTGTCCGTAAAATTTCATGTCGTTTGATAATTTCGTTGAGGCTGGCTGAAAGTGCATTGATATTCAGTTTTCCCTGTAAACGCACTGCTCTAGGTAAATTATATGAAGGGCTACCCGGTTCAAATTGGTCAAAAAACCACAATCTTTGTTGAGCAAAAGATTGGGGAAGATTTTTATCTCTAGGAGCAGGAGTGATAGTTTTAATTTCTTGCTGCTCACCCCGTATTGCTGTTTGAATCTGTGCTGCTAGTGCAACTAAATTTGCAGATTCAAACAGTTGCGGTAAAGGAATTTCTACACCAAAGCTGGTGCGGATGCGAGAAATTACTTGAGTCGCTAACAGGGAGTGTCCACCCAATTCAAAGAAATTATCTTCAATACCTATCCGTGGTACACCCAACAATTGCGCCCAAATACCTGCTAATACTTCTTCGACAGGAGTACGGGGAGGAATAAAGTTTGTTTCTCTGCTGACTACTTCTTCTGGTTCAGGTAAAGCATTACGGTCTAATTTACCATTAACTGTCAGAGGTAAAGCTTTGAGGATAACAAAGGATGTAGGTATCATGTACTCAGGCAACTTTGCTTTTAAGAAGTTGCGGAAGTCACGATCTGATACTGAATGAGATTTAGGGACTATATAGGCGACAAGACGCTTTTGTGTTGATGTCTCTTCCCTAGCAATTACCACACTTTCTCGTACTGCTGGATGTTGACTCAAGGTTGTTGATATTTCACCTAGTTCAATGCGGTAGCCTCTTATTTTCACCTGTTCGTCGAGGCGACCGAGAAATTCTAAGTTACCATCCGATAGATAGCGGACGCGATCGCCTGTTTTGTACAATCGCTGCTGAGTATCGCTAAAAGGGTTATTAATAAACTTTTCATTAGTCAATTCAGAATGATTTAAATAACCCCGCGCTAAAGACTCACCACCAATATACAGTTCTCCTGCGACTCCTAAAGGAACTGGCTGTAGGTGTACATCTAATATATAAACCTGTGTATTAGCAATGGGTTTACCGATGGGAACTGTTGCAGTTTCCTGAACTTTCTCTCCTACTGAGTAAGTTAATACGCCAATTGTTGTTTCTGTAGGACCATAGTGATTAAGAATTCGACAACGAGGTGCATTACGTTTTATATTCTCAATCAAATTCCAATTTGCTGCTTCACCACCGAGAATTAGTAACTGACGAGGTAAAATCTCCCAACACTCGGAACTTAATAAAGCTGCTAACTGGGAGGGAACTATTTTCAAACAGTCGATAGGATGATGACGGAAGTAACCTGCTAATGCATTTGGATCGGATGCCCGTTGCCAAGTTACAATGTGTAAACACCCACCACTACACAAACAGGGGAAGATTACGGTATTGCCTAAATCTGCAGCGAAGGTAGAAACAGTTACATAGTTAGCATTAGCAGGAAGTTGGAGTTTTGGTAAAATTCCGTACAGGTAATTAAGTAGCTGTTGGTGCTCAACCGCAACGCCTTTTGGTTTACCTGTTGAACCAGAAGTATAAATTACATAAACTAGATTTTCTAGCTGGATGTTATTGATGGGGTTTTCTGTACTTTCTTGAGAAATAATCTTCCTATCAGTATCTAAGTTAACCTCTGTTATACAGATATTTTCTATATTTCCCTGTTCCCTAATTAAAATCGATGCTTGAGCGTCTTGTAAGCGGAACTGTAACGCCTCATTGGGAAGGCTGGGATCGAGTGGGAGATAAGCAGCACCAGCTTTGAGAACAGCTAATAAGGATATTATAAATTTGGGCGATCGCTCTACACAAATTCCTACTACTACTTCTGATTTTACTCCTAGTTTTTGTAAGTAGTGAGCTAATTGATTAGCTTTAAAGTTTAATTGTGCATAAGTTAGTTCTTCATTTTCAAATACAACAGCAACTCGATCGGGTGTTTTTTCTACCTGTTCTTCAAATAACTGATGAATACCTTTTTCTCGCTGGTAATCATTCTGTGTTTGGTTAAAATCAATTAATAATTGTTGGTGTTCGCTGGTGCTGAGTATCCCTAATTGACTAATAGGTATTTCCGGATTATTGATAATATTTATTAATAATGTTTGAAAATTTTGAGCTAGTCTTTGAATTGTTTCTTTTGAGAAGTAGTTGATATCATAGTAAAATTCTGCAATCAAACCATGATTGCGTTGTAAACATGTCAGTTTTACTTTAAAAGCTTCAATGAAACTGTAGATTTCTTGTAAAGTAAATGATATTTCTGCACTATCAAACTTAGTTTCAGAAATGTTTGCAAACTCAAAGCCTATTGGAAAAGCCATCAAATCATTTGTCTCTACAGCTTCAGGCACAAAATAGTCTTGCCATTCTGTAGCACTTTCTAATGTTTGCGTTACTGCTGCTAATACTTGTGTAAAGTTTAAATTAGATGTAAATTTAGTTTTAATTGGTAGGCAAGTTGCTAACAATCCTAATGTATCATCAAGCTCTTCATAATCGCGGCGATCGCAGGCTGTACCAATAACTATGTCTGACTCTCCTGTCAATCTCCATATTAGAATTTGCCAACAAGATAATAATAAAACATCGACGGAAATTTGATGATTTTGACTATAGTCGAAAATTGCTTCGGTTAATTCTTGACTTAAAGTTAGTTGTAATTTATCACTAACAAAATCCTCATTATTTTCTCGTCGTTCACCAGGTAACTTTAACGCTGATAAAGAGTTAATTTCTTGTTTCTTCCAATATTCCTTAGCTGTCTTGGCATCTTCATCTACAAGTAATTGATTTTGCCATTCTGAAAACTGTACATATTGTACATATTCTTGGCTAAATTTTTTACCCTGACAACATTGGATGTAAGCTTGACTAATTTGATTAACTAGATTTTTAATTGTTTTTGTATCAGCACATAATGATGGCAAGGTAATAATTAAAATATGTCGTTCGTGTGATTTTTTAATTAAAAATAAACTCAGTGGATAGTCTTGGGATAAATTTTGATATTCTTGCCTAGCTACACGAAATAACTCTTGAATTCTTGTATCAATCTTTGACTCTGATAAATCACTTAAATCTTGATATTCCCAATTAAATACACTCTCCGTTGCAACTACCATAACTGGATATTTGATTCCAGCTAAGTAAGAAAAATTTGTTTTGAGAATATCATGACGATTGACAACTCGCTTAATAGCTGTTTGCAGTATCTCCGTTTGTAGATTACCTTCTATTAAAATACTAAATTGGCAGCAAAAAGTAGAGCTATTTTGTTGTAAATCCCACAGTCTTTTTTGTTGTGGTGAGAGCTGAAAACCAGTAATTTCTTGAACTTGCATATTAGTTAAAGACTATTAAATTCAGAATTTTTATTTACCAGACTTAGCTACAAATTTTTAAGGTGTATTGATATTTTTACCGTTAATCATTTCTCCCATTGCCACAACGATTTTACGCTGTCCAATATACGGATTTCTGCCATGAGCAGCCAACATATTATCTAACATAATTATGTCACCTTTTTGCCACGGGAAACTAGCTTGCGACTGTTGATAAACTATATTAATCTCAGCAATTTCTGTTGCTGTAATTGGCTTACTATCACCAAAGTAAACGTTACGGGGTAACTTTGACTCTCCAAATATAGATAACAGTGAATCTCGAACATCTGTATCTAAATAGGAGATGTGATGCAATTGAATTTGATTAAAAAATACGGGTTCTTTAGTTTTGGGATGTACTGCTAAAGCTGGACGGATTTGTCGAGTTATTAATCCATTATTATCATACCATTCAAAGTCTATCCCTACTTGACGACAGTAATTTTCTACTTTATTTTTATCTGTAGTTTGAAAGAAATTTTGCCAACTAACATCTAAACCATCTGCAAAATTCCTCACATACATTAGCTGTTTACTG
This sequence comes from Mastigocoleus testarum BC008, assembly GCF_001456025.1. Taxonomy (GTDB): domain Bacteria; phylum Cyanobacteriota; class Cyanobacteriia; order Cyanobacteriales; family Nostocaceae; genus Mastigocoleus; species Mastigocoleus testarum. The sequence continues at coordinate 67,903 of NZ_LMTZ01000101.1, read as the reverse complement.
GCTAGTTTTTCTCGTAATTGAGGATTGAGCAATCGATAAGCCTTACGACAGTCCACAATAGGGGTTTCCCCACCGCTTACAGCAGGTTGAACGCAGTAAAACCAAATTTTTAAGGGAAAGCAATGTAAATGGGAACTTTCATTATGAAAAAGTATAGTTTTGTCTGCTGGATAAGGTGTGGAACCATAAATCTTCCCCCCTTCATCTGTGCGGGGTAAGTCCCCATAGTCTGCAAATAAATTTGGACAAACTGTTTGAGCAAAATTTTCAAACTCTAAAGCAGATTGAATATTAAAACCTCTAAATAAAATTGCTCCATGTTTTAATAATTCTTTTTCGAGATATTCTTGATTATTCTCAGTCCAAGATATAAAATCGATTTCTGAACTATTAGGCTGAATCACGAGGGGAAATTTTTGCTCTTCTTGTAGGTAACCTGTTTTAATTAATTCCTCTACTGACAAGCTAACAGCTTTGGGAGCAATACTCATGAATTTTTTTCTTTTCGCAGATTTACGTTCCTGTTTTTGCATATTTTGTTCTACCTTCTCTGCTTCTGTAAGCATTTCTAATGTATTGATATGACTTTGAGGATGGTTAACAATGCTGTTAATTAATGTTTGCCAGTGATTTGTCAACTGAGTGATAGTATCGTAAACAAATAAATCAGCGTTATATTGCCATTTACCTTCTATACCTTGCTCGGTTTCTGTGAGGAATAAGGCTATATCAAATCTAGCTATATTGTTTTCGGTTTCTAATAATTTTAAGGTGAGTCCTGGTAATTCTAAAGCTGAGGTTGGTGTATTTTGCAGGACAAATAACACCTGGAATAAAGGAACTGTATTGCTTAAATGACGTTCGGGTTTTAATTCTCTAACTAATTCGTCAAAGGGTAAATCTTGGTGAGCATAAGCTGCTAACGTTTGGGTGCGAATACGTTGTAGTAATTCTAGGAAGGTAGGATTTCCGCTTAAATCGGTGCGTAGGACTAATAAGTTAACAAAGAAGCCGATTAATTCTTCAAGTTCTGCTTGATTTCGGTTAGCAACATCTGTACCAACAATAATGTCATCTTGATTAGTGTAGCGTTGCAATAAGACTTTAAAACTTGCCAGCAGTGTCATAAATAAGGTTACACCCGAACCCTGGGAGAGCGATCGCACTTTTTGCACCACTGACGCAGGTATTACAAAATTATGACTAGCACCCCGGTTCGTCTTTACTTCTGGACGGGGACGGATTGTGGGTAGCTGCAATACAGTTAAGTTTACTAATTGCTTCTTCCAGTAGGTAAGCAAACTTTCCCGTCTTTCACCTTGCAAATGTTGACGTTGCCAAACTGCAAAGTCTGCATACTGGATAGGTAATGCTGGTAAAGGAGAGGTTTCTCTCATAGCAAAAGCTGTGTACAGTGTTGCTAACTCCCGAATGAATACACCTGTTGACCAGCCATCAAAAACGATATGGTGAATTACGAACAGCAAAATATATTCTTGTTCCCCTATTTGCAAGAGCTTACACCTAAGCAACGGTGCTTGAGTAAAATCAAAGGGATGTTGAAATTCCTCCACACTAAAACGATTAATTTCTGCTTTTTGTTCGGCTTCCGTCAATTCCCGTAAGTTCGCTACAGATATTTTTAACTGCACCTTAGGGAGAATTTTCTGTAATGGTTGCTCATCTGCTAAAACAAAGTTAGTACGTAAAACTTCGTGACGATTAATAATTTCATTAATACTTTGCTCCAACACCTCTATGTTCAAATCACCCACAAGGCGAATTAATGCAGGCATATTATAAATATAACTACCTGGTTTTAGCTGTTCGAGTAACCATAATCTAGCTTGGGCAAATGATAGGGGTAAATTTTCAGTACGAGGAACAGGTGTAATTGAAGAAATATTCTTGCTGCTTGCTTGTTGAATGTCTTTAGCTAGTTGTGCGATAGTTGGGAATTCAAATAAACGCTGAAGCGATATATCCACTGCACAAGTTTTGCGAATACGAGAAATAACCTGAGTGGCTAATAAAGAATGTCCTCCAATTTCAAAGAAGTTATCATTAATACCAACTTGGGAAATACCCAAAACTTGACTCCAGATTCCCGCTAATAATTCTTCTACAGGGTGACGGGGAGCAACAAAAGCATTTCCTAATTCCCAACTGGTGTTTTCCGGTACGGATAAAGCTTTACGGTCAACCTTACCACTAGGTGTTAGTGGTAGTGCCTCCAATACGACAAAAGCAGACGGCACCATGTAGTTTGGTAACTTTAACTCTAAAAAACTACGTAGTTGAGAACTTGCCAGCGTTTGTTCTTTTTGAGGAACTACATAAGCAACTATTTGTTGAGAACCTACTGAATCTTCCCGTACCGTAACTACGGTTTCTCTCACTCCTGGGTACTGATTGATTACCGTTTCAATTTCTCCGAGTTCAATCCGAAAACCACGGACTTTTACTTGGTTATCAATACGCCCCAAATATTCAATGTCTCCATTGGCTAAATATCGAGCTAAATCCCCGGTTTTATACAAACGCCCGCTTTCTTTATCTTCACTAAAGGGATTGGGGATAAATTTCTCTGCACTCAAGTCGGGACGATGGAAATAACCTCGTGCAAGTCCTTCGCCACTGATACATAACTCACCTATTATGCCCACAGGAACTAATTGACTGTATTGGTCTAGGATATAAAGCTGTGTGTTCCCAATTGGATTGCTAATTGGTATTATCTTGCCATCGGGTTTAATTTCAGATGCTGTAGACCAAATGGTGGTTTCCGTAGGACCATACATATTCCATAAAGAACCACATCGCTGTAATATTTGACTAGCTAAGTGAGTAGATAAAGCTTCGCCACCACAAAGAATTTTTAATCGATCATTACCGTCCCAACCTGATGCTAAAAGTAAGTGCCATGTTGCTGGTGTGGCTTGAATTACTGTTGCTCCTGAATCAATTATTTTCGCTGACAATTGTATTCCATCTAAGGCTACTTCCCGACTTGCTACTACTAAGCGAGCGCCTACAACGATCGGTAAGAATAGTTCTAATGCGGCTATATCAAAGGAATAAGTTGTGACTGCTAGTAATGTGTCTTGGGATGTTAATCCTGGGGCTTGCCTCATGGAGTACGAAAAGTTACTCAAGGCACTGTGGGGAATTTGTACGCCTTTAGGTTTACCTGTAGAACCAGAGGTATAGATGGTATAAGCTAAATTGTCAGTAGTTAGCTCAGAACATACATTTTCTTGACTTTGTTGGGCTATTAGATGCCAATCAGTATCTAAGCAAACGACTTGAGCTTTGTGTTGGGGTATTTCCTCTAAAAGCGAGACTTGAGTTAGTAATACTGGCGCTTGAGTGTCTTCTAATATAAAAGATATGCGTTCTTGAGGATAACTGGGATCTAGTGGTACATATGCACCACCTGCTTTAAGGATGGCTAATAGTCCCACTACCATTTCTAGCGATCGCTCTACACAAATTCCCACCAATACCTCTGGTCTTACTCCCAGTTTTTGCAAATAGTGAGCTAGTTGATTTGCTCTGTTGTTAAGTTCTTCATAGGTTAATTGCTCATTCTCAAATACCACTGCTACAGCATCAGGCGTTTTCTCCACCTGTGCTTCAAATAGCTGATGAATACATTGGTCTTGCGGATAATCAACTTGTGTATTATTCCACTCTTCTAATAATTGATAACGTTCTGTAGCTGTTAGCAATGGTAACTCACCAATATGCTGTTGGGGATTTGTGACCATACCCAACAACAAGGTCTTTAAATGCCCCAACATACGATTAATTTTATCATCATCAAAGTGGTGGCGATCGTAAAAAACCTCTAGTGATAATTCTGCATCTACTTGTACTGAAATATTAAGCGGATAGTGGGGATGAATAAAACTATTAACATTAGATATTTTGAGATTATGTATTGGTTGTTGTAATGAAGAATTTATAGGGTAATTCTGAAAATTAAATATACTTGCAAATAAAAGTTGTCCAGCTGGAATTTCACTCCACTTTTGAATCTCTATTAATGGAGTATATTCATACTGACGTACCTCATTTTGTTGTATCTGTAATTGTTTAAGCCAAGGTATGAGAAGTTGTTGAGGATTAAATTTTACTCTTACTGGCAAAGTGTTGATAAACACTCCTACCATTGATTCTACACCTGTTAAAGTAGTGGGACGACCAGATACAACACCACCAAAAACAATATCATTCTCACCAATGTAACGGTTAAGAAGAATTGCCCATGCTCCCTGCACTATAGTATTTAGTGTTAGTTGTTGTTGTCGAGCGAAAGACTGTAAAGCGGCTGTTTCTATATTTGATAAACGCAATACCGATGTAGCATAATTTTTGTTCTCGCTAACTTGGCTGTTAAAATTCTGTTCTACACCCAAAGAAGTAACTGTGGTAAAACCTTTAAGATATTGTTTCCAAAAAGTTTCTGATTTTGATAGATTTTGCTTTTGTGACCAAGCTATATAGTCTCGATAAGGACGATGTTTTTGCAAACTTATATCTTTACCTTGGCTTAATTCCTGATAGCAAGTAAACAAGTCTTGAAGCAGTAAAGATGAAGACCAGCCATCTAGTATTAAGTGATGATGAGTCCAGATAAATTTGTAGTTTTTCTCCGCTAAATGGAGTAATTTTAAATTCATTAATGGCGCTTGGGAAATTTCAAAACCCTGCTTCCTTTCTGTGAGTAAATGAGTCTCAATAAGCTTTTGCTGTTCAATTATATCTATCCCTGACAAATCTTCTTGTTGCCAAGGTAAGTCTATCTGTTTATGGACTACCTGTACGGGTTCTTTAATATCTTCCCAAATAAAAGAGGTTCGCAAAATGGGATGTCTTTCAATTAATTGCTGCCATACTTGTTGAAATGAAGAGATGCTTAAATCTCCCTGAATATCAAAACTTAACTGCTCAACATACACTCCTGATTCTGGGGCATAAATAGTGTGGAAAAGTATGCCCTGCTGTGTTGGTGAGAGTGGATAGAATTCTTCAATATTTTTCATTAATTCTCAAGTATTTAGTTTATATTACTGATACTTATTAGAGATTAAATTAGCTTGTTTTTATAAGTTTGTGCAATCGTCAATAGTAGGAAACTCTAATTCTAACTCTTGTAATGATTCAATTCTTTTTCTCATTAGCATTTTTATTTTCCCTCAGTAATAGTGTACTATTTCCAAATTCAGAATTATTTAATTTTCAGTTTTATTGATAGCTGCCATAATGTCATCAATATCATCTTGCTTCCATTGGCTAGATTCAAATTCCGCAAAGTCTGAAGGTGTATAGTTTGGTTCTGAAGAAGACTGAGCATTACTGAACAGAGAAAATAAAGCTGATAGAAAATCTTGAGCTAAACTTTCAACTGTTTCTTGACTATGTACATTTTGGCTGTAAATCCAGTCAACTTTGAGTTGATTTTGGACTATCAAGGCATTAATTTCTATGAGGTGACTGCGTTTCCCACGCAGACTACGAGATAAACCGCTAGATTTTGGCGATAATTTGAATAAAGAAGACTTAGGTACAGTTTGCTCATAGTTCCCAAGGTAAAGGAAAAGTACCTCCGCAAGTTGTTGCGATCGCAATTTTTCTGTAATTATTTCATCGTTACTAAGGTAGCGCAGAACTCCATAACCCAAACCCTGATTTGGAAAACTACGTAGTTGCTCTTTGACCTGCTTTAAGATTTCCCGAGCTTGTTCAACTTCCCCAATTTCCAACAGTACAGGAGCAATATTAGTAAACCAACCCACTGTACGGGACAAATCGACATCATCGAAAATGACATTTCTGCCATTTCCCTCTAAATCTATTAATAATGATTGTCTCTCAGTCCATTTACTCAATACTTGCGCTAAAGTTGCAATTAAAATATCTTCTAATTGGACTCGATAATTTGTAGCAATCTCTTCTTGTAATATTTGTGTTTGCTCCGCACTCAAGGTAACAGAAACAGTTTGGGCTGATGCGACTGTGTTGTCACCATCTGGATAATCTACTGGTAATGGTGATACCCAATCACGCTCAGTTGCTAACCAATAAACCTGTTCTCTTTCTAACTCTATTGACTGAGCATATTCAGTTAAACGTAAAGCCCACTGCTTGAACGAAGTTGTTTTCGGCTGTAACTTAATAACCCTTCCTTGGCTTAGTTGTTGGTATGCAGTTTCTAAATCCTCTAACAAAATCTGCCAAGAACCAACATCAATGGCTAAATGGTGAATAGCCAACAATAAACGGCTTGATTGCTCCGTACCAAAATCAAAGTAAGCAACCCGTACAATTGGACCAGCAGTAAGATTTAAACTAGCTTGCATCTCTGCAGCAGATGCATCAAATGCCTGTTCTTGCTGCTGCGGTGAGAGTCCGGATAAATCTATCTGTGCAAAAGGTACAACTTCCTCCATACTAGCATTTACTTGTTCCCAACCCGATCCTTCTTCTCGAAAACGCAAACGCAAGGCGTCATGGTGTATCAATAAATGTTGAATTATCTGCTCCAACATGAGTGGTTCGAGGGATTGTTGCATCTCTAGAACTACTGTTTGATTCCAGTGATGTGCGTCTAGTAAATTTTGCTCAAAAAACCACTGTTGAATTGGTGTTAAGGGTAGCTCTCCTTGTACTAATCCCTGTTCGCTCAAAACTGTTTGCGTTCTTGTCGCTATTTCTGCTAGCTGTCCAATAGTCGGGTATTCAAACAAATGCTGATTTGTAAACCGTAAACCTGCTTTATTAGCTCTAGCAGTAATTTGTATACTTAAAAGAGAATCGCCACCTAATTCTAAAAAGTTATCTTCAATGCCTATCTGTTCAATCCCTAAAATTTCTTGCCAGATATTAGCGATGGTTTGCTCTGTTTCATTTCTAGGAGCAACATAGTTATTCTGCAGGTATGGTCTAGAATGTAATGCTGTTGAATTAGTTTGATTGACAATTTCTGAAGGCTTAATCCACTGTTCGATTCTGGCTTGTAAATCAGTTGTAGAAACAACTATCTGATTTACTTTATTTAAAGATAAAACGTGTCGAAAGACCTCAACACCTTCTTGATTGGTCATGAAAAATTCAGTGGAAATTTCTGGTTTTGTCGCCAATTCTGTAGCCAATTGCTTAGTTAACCAGTTATCCCAGTTCACAGCCATCCAAGGTGTAGAATTAGTTTGGTTATGTTTATAAATAAAAGCATCTGCAAAAGCATGAGCGGCTGGATAAGCTGCCATACCCAATGCACCTAAAATAGATGACAAGGAAGAGATTAAAATACAGAAATCTAACTCGATTCCTTGCAATATTTTTTCTAAAATAAACAGCCCGTGTCCATTGGCTCTTAATTGTTGTTCACATTCGCTTTTGTTTATCTCTTCAATTGTTTTAAATAACTTGAGCCCAGCAGCATGAATAACCCCATTTATCTGACCAAAGCGAGCTACAGCTTGTGCGATCGCATCCTGCATTTGAGTTTCATTAGCGACGTCAGCGCTTAGAGTCAGAATTTCTGCTCCCAGTTGCTCTAAATCCTGTATTTTCCCTATTTTTCGGCTGACTCTATCTTCTTGGTCGTGAGTTATCAGCCATTGTTCCCGTTCATCTGCTTTAGGGAAAGCTGAAGCACTAACCAATATCAGTTTTGCTTTGAATGTCTGAGCCAAATACTCAGCAATTTCTAAACCGATACCCCCAAGACCACCAGTAATGAAATACACTCCCTCTTGCCGCAACCTGGACGTATCCGTAATATCATCTACACGGAGAGGTTCATAAGTTTGCACCCAGCCATGATGCCCACGGTAGGCAATTTCCGGGTGAGATGGCTTACTGTTTAATTCTGCTATAAGTTGCTCTATAAGTTGATTTTCTGCAACAGTTTCAGCTACGGGAAGGACAATATCAATGCTGCGACAGGAAATATTTGCATACTCTTGGGGAATTGTTTTACACATCCCCAAAACAGTTGCTTTTTCCGGACTTAATATCTCTAAACCTGTGACATCATATAGATTGTTGCTAACAACTAAGATATCTATAGGTTGAGTAATATTTTCCTTACTCAAAGACTGTGCTAAAAATAGCAGGCTGTAAAAACCCCTATTTTGAAAATTCTCAAAAAACTCGATTCCTGATGTTGTTTGCTCTGGTGATGTGATATTCCAAAAATGAGCGATCGCATCTGGGATTTGACCTAAAGATTGCAATTGTGCAATCAGAGCATCATAATTATCAGGACGGTTAGGGTTGATCCTATATTCACCTGCACTCAGTTTGCTAAAATCCTCTCCTGGATAGACGGTAATCACATTACTGTCATTATCTTGCAGATTTTTGGCTAGCTGTTTTCCTACTCGAGCAGTATCAGCAAATACTAGTACCTGTTTTTCTAAGTTCTGTTTTTCTAAGTTCTGTTTTTTTAACTTCACAGTTTGGGGTGCAATCGCTTGTTTCCAAACTGGTGTATAAAACCAGTCTGCGATGTTGGGCTTTTTCTGGTTCGCAGCAGGAGAATCACTAGATTTTTTTCGAGGTTCTATCCAGTAACGCTGACGTTCAAAAGGATAGGTAGGTAAGGGGACACGGTGACGTTGTTCGGCAGTATAAAAACTAGACCAATCTACAGAAACTCCTGATAGCCATAGACGACCAAGGGTAGTCAGTAAAAATGCTCGATCTGCTTTTTCTGCTTTTTCTTCCTTGGGATGTCGCAATGAAGACAGTACTATTTGCTCAGTTACTTGTTGCGAGGATTGCTGTTTGAATAAAGTAGATAAAGTTCTCCCTGGTCCGACTTCTAGTAAAATCTGCTGCGGCTGTTGTGTTAATACAGATACACCATCAGCAAACCTTACTGTTTCCCGTAAATGTCTTGCCCAGTAAGTCGCTTCCGTAGCTGCTTCTGCAGATATCCAGGTTCCAGTAAGATTTGAAATGTAAGGAATTTGCGGAGGGCTTAGGCTAATTTTTTTGACTTCATCTGTAAATGTCTGCAAAATCGGTTCCATCATTTGGGAATGGAAAGCATGGGAGGTATGCAAGCGGCGACATTTTACCTCTTGAGTAACCAAATATTCAGCCAGTTCATCTACAGCTTTGTCGGTTCCTGAAACTACACAGGAAGAAGGCGTATTTTTAGTAGCTAAAGATAAATTTTCATTTAGTAGAGGTAAAATATCAGCTTCTGGTAGAGGAATAGATAGCATACTTCCTCTTGGTAATTCCTGCATTAATTGTCCCCGAATGGCGACTAGATTTAATGCATCTTCCAAAGTCATGACACCAGCAATGCAAGCCGCCACATATTCCCCGATACTATGACCAATCATGGCTTTTGGAACAATACCCCAAGACATCCATAACTGAGCTAGGGCATACTCAATTACAAACAATGCTGGCTGGGTTAGATAAGTTTGTTTGAGTTGTTCTTGTGCGGTTTTCTCATCAGACTCACATGGGTAAATGACTGCACGCAAGTCTAAACCCAATACAGGTTTAAGCTTTAAACAGCAGTGATCCACATATTCACGAAATACTCCTTCGGTTTCATAAAGTTGTTTACCCATGTTGACATACTGACTGCCTTGTCCGGGAAACATAAAAGTAATTGGACAGTCGTATGATTCTTGATAATTAGTGAAAACCCTTTGAGGATCGGGATTTTGTAATGTACTGACGGCATCTAGTATATCCCGACACGCTAGGATGCGACGATGATTAAACTCCCTGCGTCCTATTTGCAGTGTATAAGCAACATCCGCTAGATTTAAATTAGGACGATCTATGAGGTGTTGAGCCAAATTGGAGCTAGCAGCGTTTAATGCTGTCTCAGTTTTGGCAGAAATGACCAATAATTGCCAAGGGCGAGCAGCAGTAGAATCGGATAGTGCAGGAGATTCTTCCAGAATTAGGTGGGCATTTGTTCCTCCCATCCCTAAAGAACTGATACCAGCGCGACGAGGAAATGCTTCAGTTTTCCATTCTGTCAGTTTTGTATTTACATAAAAAGGGCTATTGGCAAAATCAATCTCAGGGTTGGGTTGTTCAAAATTCAGGCTTGGTGGTATTTGTTGATGTTTTAGTGCTAAAGCTGTCTTAATTAGCCCTGTAACTCCAGCCGCAGCATCAAGATGACCGATATTTGTCTTTACAGAACCAATGGCACAGAAGTCTTTTTTCTGGGTACTGCTACGAAAAACTTTAGTTAAAGCGGCTATTTCAATGGGATCGCCCAAAGTTGTACCGGTACCATGAGCCTCAATATAGCCGATACTTTCAGGTTCAACCCCTGATAACATGATTGCTTCTGCGATCGCTTCTGCTTGTCCATCAACGCTAGGGGCTGTATAACCAACTTTGAGCGAACCATCGTTGTTAATTGCCCAACCTCTAATTACTGCATAGATGCTATCTCCATCAGCGATCGCATCCTCCAGGCGCTTAAGTAGAACAACTCCCACACCATTACCAACAGTTGTTCCTTGTGCTTTGGCATCAAAAGCACGACAATGACCATCAGGAGATAAAGTTCCTCCTGGTTGGTACAAATAGCCTGTTTTGTGAGGAACTCGAACTGAAACTCCTCCAGCCAAAGCCATATCAGATTGATAATTAATTAAACTTTGACAAGCAAGGGTAATTGCGACTAATGAGGTAGAACAAGCCGTTTGAACAGTAATACTTGGTCCGGTTAAATTTAATTTGTAAGAAACACGGGTAGTCAGAAAATCTTTATCATTACCAATTAATTTTTGATAGCACTGTGCAGAGCCAACTTGGTCATTATTTAAATCAACAGATAAATAGTTGCTCAAACTAGCACCAGCATAAACTCCTATGCGATTTTCACATCTATTGGAGTCATAACCAGCATTTTCTAAGGCTTCCCAAGCACATTCTAAAAATAGGCGATGCTGTGGATCTGTGATTTCTGCTTCTTTAGGATTAAAGTCAAAAAATCCAGCATCAAATAAATCTATATCTTCTAAAACACCACTTGCTTTTACATGGTTACTATCATCTAAAGAATTAGGAGCAACACCTGCTGATAATAATTCTTCATCTGTAAGCTGAGAAATTGATTCTATTCCTGCTTGTAAATTGTGCCAAAATTCCTCAACATTATTAGCCCCAGGGAAGCGTCCTGACACACCAATAATGGCTATTCTTTCCATTGATACTTCAGATTCTATACTACCCATTCTCTTTCGCTTGTTCTCTCACTTGGGTTGGATTAAAATCAAATTTTTTAAGTATATTTCTGTGTAAAAAAAAGCATAATTTTTTATTTGTCCCACACGGAGTAGCCATTGCGTTTATTTAAGATAACTAAGTAAAGAATAAATCCGTCGTTTTCTATCGCTAAAGGAGCGACGACCATGCAAAAATCTAGAATTATCAATCATGACTAAATCTCCTGGTTTCCAGGAAATTACTTCTATACAATTATTCATTACTTGGTTGATTTGATCGATCAATGTTGACGGAATAGGTGAAGCATCTTCAAAAGTGACAATTCCTCTAGGATTTTTGTACTCGGCAATCAAACTGTTAGCAAATGCATCTTGATGACCATATTTCGTCTTAACTACAGCCGAACAAATGTATTCGATTGAAACAGATTGGTCTTCATTAATTTTGTAATTTAATCCAGGAATATTATTGAGCATACGCTTGACATCAGTTAAAGTAGCACCTGATCCTAGAAAACGCTTCCAATCAGCAGCAGGAAATTTTTGTAAAAATCTGATTTTTTTAGCAATAAATAACTCTTGCAATTCCTGACTCAATTCTTTCCATACTCGCACTCCATCCCAAAATAAAGTTTCACCACTTCGTTCTGCTGGTACAGCACAGCAGAACCAGATTACATCGGGACGAAACGGAGAGTTAGCATTCTCGCAATGAGGACTAACATAATGCATCCCAGGATCTACTAAAGTAATGAATTTATTGCGCGGATCGACTATGGGTCTATCTTTATCTAAGACAAATCTTGAACTAAACTTTTCGGCAAAGGTTTTCATCTGTTCATAGTCAATACCAAAATCTCGAAATAGTAAAACACCAGATACTTTAAAATCATCTAAAGTCTCTTCAACAGGCAGTTGTAAAATTGATTGAGAAGTCTTGTTGTGAATTAGTTTGGCGCTGCTGGTTGACAAAGGAGCGATTTCCATGATTTCAGTCTGAATTTATTGTTGAATTTAAACAATTACTCTTATATTGTTAGCTATTTAGATGTTAGCTATTTAGATTTTTACCTCGCTTCATTAAACTTTTTTGCCGCCGCTCGACAGCTTTTAGTTGCTTTTGAACGCGTTTATTTATAGATTCAAAAGAAGATGATTCTCCTGTTTTTTGACTTAAATATTCCCCTAATGAGTAAATAGTAGGATTTTGAAACATCGTTACTACTGATATATCTCGCTGCAAAATTGTACGCAGTTTATTATTTACTTGAAGCATCAGTAACGAATTTCCACCTAAATCAAAAAAGTTATCATTAATACCTACTTTATCTAGATGCAGCACCTCTTGCCAAAGTTTGGAAATCTGCTGTTCTATTTCGGACTCGGGTGGCTTAAAAGTTGTTGTTAAGTCTGGACGCAGATTTTCAGGTACGGGTAAAGCACGACGGTCTACTTTGCCATTGGGAGTCAAAGGTAAAATATCTAACATAACAAAGTCAGAAGGAAGCATATATTCGGGTAGCTTTTCTTTGAGAAATCCTCGTAGTTCATTGACAGAAGGCTTACTATTCTCGTGAGTAACTAGATATGCAACTAGGTGACAATCATTCGGTATATCTTCCCTAGCTACTACTACCGTTTCTCGTACCTGCGGATGTTGCTCTAATAAAGCTTCAATTTCCCCTAGTTCGATGCGATTTCCACGAATTTTGACTTGATAATCTATTCTACCTAAAAATTCAATATTTCCATCTTCGCGGTAGCGCGCTAGATCTCCTGTTTTGTAAAGGCGTGAGTTTAAATTAAGATTTTTATTTGGAATATTCTTATTTAATTGTAAATCATTAAATGGATTAGGAATAAACTTTTGTTCAGTTAATTCTGGTCTATTCAAATAACCTCGTGCTAACCCCACTCCACCGATATGTAACTCGCTGGGAACTCCTATAGGAACAAGCTGTAAATGTTTATCTAAAATAAATATCTGTGTATTAGCAATTGGACGACCAATATGAACAATTTTTTCATTTCGATCGCAACGCCACGCTGTCACATCAATAGACGCTTCTGTTGGTCCATAAAGGTTATGTAATTGAGCATCAAAACTCTTGAAAAATCTTTGTTGTAATTCAAAAGATAAAGCTTCACCACTACAAATTACACGCTTGATACTTTTACAGTTCTGATGCTCTCGTTCCTCTAGAAAAACTTGCAGCATAGAAGGAACAAAGTGAAGTGTAGTTATTTCTTGTTGTGATATAAGCTCTGCTAGATACCGCGTATCTCGATGACCACCTGGTTTCGCTACAACTAAAACTGCACCCGTCAATAATGGCCAGAAAAATTCCCATACCGATACATCAAAACTAAAAGGAGTCTTTTGTAAAACTCGGTCTGATGATGTTAATTGATAAGCATCTTGCATCCACAGTAAACGATTACATGCACCCTGATGAGTATTCATTACTCCCTTGGGTTTTCCCGTAGAACCAGATGTATAAATGACATAGGCTAAATGTTGTGGCTTTACATAGCTGACTGGATTTTGGGAATTGTAATTTGTATATATCGAACCTTCTGTATCTATACATACTAACTGTGCTTGATGTGGTGGTAGTTTATTCTCCAAATGTGATTGAGTTAACAATATTGATATTTGAGCATCTTTCAGTATAAAAGCTAGTCGCTCTTTGGGATATGCTGGGTCTAGAGGTAAATATGCCCCACCAGCTTTCAGAATAGCTACTAGAGTTACCACCATTTCCACAGAGCGTTCCATGCAAATACCAACAACTGTGTCTGATTTCACACCTTGTTGCTGCAAATAATGGGCTAACTGATTTGCTCTCTTATTTAAATCCTGATAGGTTAATTGCTGGTCTTCAAAGACTACTGCAACAGCATCTGGTGTTTTCTCTACCTGTGTCTCAAACAGTTGATGAATACACTTGTCGTCAGGATAGTCTGTTTTAGTATCATTCCACTCAACTAATAACTGCTGAACTTCAGGTGGTGTTAATAGTTGCAATTCTGAAATACATTGTTGGGGTTCGCTAATGATGCTTGACAATAAAGTCTGGAAATGTTCCAGCATCCGGGTAATAGTACTTGCACTAAATAAATCCGTGTTGTACTCGCAAGTTGCAACCAACCCTTGCTCCGAGTCCTCCATAAACAATGTCAAATCAAACTTCGATGTACCGTTATAACCTTCCTCATAGCTAACTGATAAATCAGATAAACTTAAATCTGGTACTGGAACATTTTGGAGAACGAACATCACCTGAAATAGTGGATTATAGCTCAAGTCTCTATTTGGCTGTAGTTCTTCTACCAACTTCTCAAAGGGTAAGTCTTGATGAACATAAGCTTCTAAAGCTGTTGATTTCACCCGCGCTAACAACTCTTGAAAACTAAGTTTGCCAGATAAGTCTGTGCGCAATACTAAAACATTTACAAAAAATCCGATCAACTGCTCAATTTCTGCTCTGTTACGATTAGCGATCGGCGAGCCTACAATAATATCAGTCTGATTTGTATAGCGATGCAGCAAGATTTTGAAAGCTGTAAGCAAGGTCATAAACAGAGTTACTCCCTGCTGACGGCTCAAATTCTTTAGTTCTGTTCTCAGAATTTGAGGAAGCACTAATTTCGCTTGAGCGCCGTTAAAAGTTTGAACTGACGATCGCGGACGGTCAGTTGGTAAATTCAGTACGGGAAGTTCGCCCTGTAATTTTTGTTTCCAATAGCTTAATAATGGTTGAGTACATTCGGAATTCATCCATTTTCGTTGCCAATTGAGAAAATCTCTGTATTGGATGGGTGATTTCGGAAGTTGGGGAAGTTGGCCTTTAGAATATTTTTCATATAGCTCAACTAGTTCTTGGATAAAAATCCCAATAGACCAACCATCTGCAATTATATGATGCAGGACAGTTATTAAATGATAATTTTTATCGCTTATTTGTAAACATTTTGTACGAATTAACGATTTAGAAGATAAGTCAAAAGGCTGCTGTGCTAACTCTGTAGTTAAATGTTGTGCTGCGCTAGTGCGTTCGTTTTCTGGTAATGAACGTAAATCTTCAACCGTCAAAGTTAAGGATATAGCTTGATTGATAACTTGGACGGGTTGTCCATCAATCACTGTAAAGCTTGTCCTTAATACTTCGTGTCGTTTAACAATTCGGTTCAGACACTTTTGTAAGATTTCTTGGTTAAGGTCGCCTTTTAAGTTAATAACTATAGGAATATTATATGTAGAGGTATCGGGATTTAACTGATGTATAAACCATAATCCCTTTTGGGAAAAAGATAGAGGATAATTAGATGTATTTTTTTCTGTTTGGATAAGAGATAGGGATCGTAGTCCATCTGTTGTTATCTGAGCAAGTATTTTAGTAACGAGCGATCGCGTACTTATTCCTTCAAAGAAGTCTGCTACAGATACTTCTACCTCCAAGTCGACCTCAACTCTGTTTTTCAATTCAAATACCTTTAGAGAATCAAGTCCGAGGGCGCTTAATGGCTCTTCCGGATTGATATCATCCGGTGCGATCCCCAAAACCCTGGCTTCCTGTTCCATCAGATATGTTTCTAAAAATGCTTGACATTCCCTCGGAGAAAGTGCCAAAAGTTGAGAACGCTGTAATCGAGTTTCCTCGATCGCAATATCGCTAATTTTGAGAATGTTGCTTGCGACCACATTTAGTTCGCCTTTCTCAAATCGAGCGCGAGTTGCGCGTCTTTGAATTTTACCACTGGAAGTTTTGGAGATACTACCTGGTTTAATTAGGACAACTGCATAGACTTGTACCTCATGCTCTTCACTAATTGCTTGACGAATTGCATTTCCTACTTCTTCTAAATTAGGTTTGGCGCGAAACTCTAATTCTTGTACAACTACCAGTCGTTCTTCGTCGCTAACTAAAACTGTAAATGCTGCACTCGCACCGGAACGTAAAGAAGGATGGCTGCATTCTGCAGTTAATTCGATATCCTGTGGGTAAAGATTGCGACCACGAATAATAATTAAATCTTTAGCTCTACCTGTAATGAACAACTCCTCATCCTGCAAAAAACCTAAATCACCCGTCCGCAGGAATGGTCCTTCTCCGGTATCAGATAGATAAGCGTGAAATGTCTCCTCTGTCTCCTCTTCACGATTCCAATAGCCTTGACCAACACTCGGTCCTAATACCCAAATTTCTCCAATTTCCCCTGGTTGAGAATTTTTGAGTGTTCCCGGATTAGCAATTACTACTTTCTGTTCTGGTATTATTCGACCACAACTGACAAAATTATATACATCCTCATCTTCCACAGATGATTCAACAATTCGATTAGATTCTAATGCTGATTTTTGGATTTTTTTGACAATTGGTGATGTAGCTTTTTGCACTCCGGAAACCATCAGAGTTGTTTCAGCCATTCCGTAACAAGGGTAAAAAGCTTCTTTACGGAAGCCACATTCTGCAAAAGCCTCTGCGAAGCGTTCTAAGGTATCATTACGAATCGGTTCAGCTCCATTAAATGCTACACTCCAACTACTCAAGTCAAGAGTTGATTTTTGTTCTGAAGTAATTTTTTGCACACACAAGTCATAGGCAAAATTCGGACCGCCACTAGTTGTTCCTTTATATTGGGAAATAGCCTTTAACCAACGATAAGGACGTTGAAGAAATAACGTTGGAGGCATAATAATGCAAGGGAACCCCCCATACAAAGGCTGTAATATACCACCAATTAAACCCATATCATGGTACATTGGCAGCCACGTGACAAACTTACTTTCTGCTGAATGCTCCATGAATTGGTAAGTTGTCTGAGCATTGTGTAGTAGGTTCTCATGACTAATCATCACACCCTTGGGTGTCCCCGTTGAACCAGAGGTATATTGCAGAAAAGCTAAAGTATCTTTATTAATAGAAGGTTCCTTCCAAGAATCTTCTACTCCTTGTGCAAGATTATCGGTAGTCAACCACTGCAAAGATTTTAAGTCAGTCTTTTCTATCATCAAAGACTGCACCTTAGATAGAATTTCTGTTGTTGTCAGAGCGATTGCTGCTTGTGAATCTCTTGAAATCGCTTTGATTCTCGGTGTATTGCGTTGATTTCGTGGAGGATATGCAGTTACAGCCACAACTCCCGCGTATAAGCAGCCGAAAAAAGCAATTAAGAAATCTAACCCTGCAGGATAAAGTAGTAAAGCTCGTTCTCCAGTTAAACCCAATGCTTGCAACTGAGCAGCAATTCGACGCGATCGCCGATCTAATTCCCCATAGGTCAATCTCTCTTGCTCTGTTTCTCCATCTAGCAAGAACGTGAAAGCATCTCTATTTTCTTGGGTAAAGCTTCTGAAACGTAGGAGATCGACAACTGTAGAGTAACTGCGATTATCGCTTGCAAGGAAATGATGAGAATATTGATTCATTTTGATTTTAGACCGCTAAATGCACAATAAGACCTTACTTACTTCCCTCTTCACTCTGACAGGAAAATATTTTAGTTTGAATATCTATTTTCTTTTAAGAATTTTTTTACTTCTTGACAAGGGACCAATTACCCCTTAGAAGTAGTTTTGTCAGTTTAGGGGAATTCAACTAATTTACGTTATTTCAGTTAAAGAAAAATTCCGGTTTTGACCGACTACGACAGAAAAAAGCCAGGTGCAAATACAAATCATGAAGTTTCTTATTTTTAGAAGATATTTAAAATCCCAAAACTTTGGAGACTATAATTAAACCCACACCCGATATTTATGTCACAAAGAAACCAAAACATTAATTTGAATAATCATTATTTGGTCCAAGTGCACAGATAGCAAGAAATATCGCTGAAATGATGAAAACACACATCACAAGTACGTATTTTCACTAAAACTATAATGCGGTGGAATACTTTCATCATAAACATCTCCCATGACTACTATTTCTCACCTAAAAAAATTAACTAACCTTAAAATCCGGGGTCTCTTATTCAAGCAAAAAAGGGTTAGTAATCGAGTTGAACAAAAATATTTGCCTTCTCAACCGTGGCACTCAATGATTGACTATTTATTTACTCAAATACAAGAACCTGAATACCAAGACTATAAACTAGACTTTAGAGTATATTGTTGACTATATAAAAGCTTAACTATAATTAGTTACTTTAGCAACAAAAAACTATTGCGACTAATTATCAAATGAATAAAGTTTATCAGACTTCTCTATTGTAAAAATACTTATATCTTTTGGAAGATTACAAAATATACGCCAGTAGAAATTTAGTTCAGTGAGGATATAGCTGCACTGGTTGTAAGATATGAGACAATGTAAATTTTTACGAAAATACTTACAAAAATCTCAATTTTGTGAATTATATTCCCCAAAAACGATTTTACTGATGTGAGGTATGGTGTTTTATCTTCAAATAGCAGCATTTGGCTCGTATTTTCCACAAAATCAAAAAAAAGATGTATCAAAAATTGTTAATAGGATTACTTGCAAATAGAATTGCTGTAGTAGTATGTTGTTAGTGCTAAAAATTAGCATTAATTAACCTTTAAGTAGATTAAGCGCTCAAAGCCTTGTAATTTAATTGATAATTCATTGGAATTATCAACTAAATTTTAATGGCATTGGAAAGGTTTTTAATTTACGTGAGGTGTAATTATTATTTTGTTTTCTTGGGCAACACCAAGGCTGAATGATTTTTCATAGTCTTAAAAATATAAATGAAGTTAAATAAATTCTTTCAAAGTTTGCTGCTGACAAGCACAATTGTTTATTTTATCAGCACTCCTGCTAAATCAGAGGAAATAGGAAAAGATGGAATCAATAAAACATCTACTCAAAGGCTAGGAAAGTCTAGATTTGGCAGTAAAGTTAGAGATAGAAATAGTGAATATCCAGTATTAACTTCCAATTATCGAAAGCCTCAAAAGAGACAGACAACAACAACATACTTGCAGCGTCACACGAGGTTGGGTCGAACAGATAAAAATGTTCTTCAATTGAGCGAAATCGAACTTCCTGCAACTAGCGCTCGAATGCTAGCCCAAACATCAACACCAAGCAATCCCAATCCTTCAAATTCAGAAACTCCTTCCCAGCTTGATAAAAAGAACAAAGTTGTTCCAATTACAGGAGTAAAAGCAAAACCTACTGACAAAGGTGTTGAGGTAATATTACAAACGACTCAAGGAAAGCAATTACAAGCAATAAATCGTAGCAGTGGTAATCAATTTATTGCCGATATTCCCAATGCCCAACTACGTCTACCGTCAGGAGATGCATTCAAATTTTCTTCGGAAAAGCCAAGGGAAGGGATTACTGAAATAACAGTGATAAATTTGGATGCGAATACTGTCAGGATAACAGCTACAGGTGAGACAGCATTACCGAAAGTAGAGTTTTTTGATAGTAATCAAGGCTTGATTTTTGGGTTAGTACCAGCTGCTTCTACAGCGCAAAGACCAGACTCCAAACCCCAGAGCGAGCAAACTCAACCCCAAGGAGAAAAGCCTGCAAGTGAAACTCCTTCCAAGAAACCAGCGCAGCAGGATGAGCCGATTGAGTTGGTGGTGACTGGTGAGCTAGATGAAGGCTACAATCCGGAGAATGCAACTGTAGGAACGAGAACCGATACCCCCATACGTGATGTTCCTCAATCGATTCAGGTAGTACCTCGGGAGGTAATTGAAGATCAAGGTGCAACGAATGTTACCGAAGCGCTAAGAAATGTTCCTGGTGTTGTGCCTGGCGGTGCTTCGAATCTATCAGTGTTTGATGCTCCCGTGATTCGAGGCTTCGGAGGATTTTCGGGTATAAACGATTTATTCCGTAGAAATGGTTTAAGAGATCCACTTGGAACATCTGTTTCTGGTGAAACTGCGAATGTCGAGCGAATAGAAGTGCTTAGAGGACCTGCTTCTGTGCTATTCGGACAAGGATCCCTCGGTGGTATAGTTAATATTGTCACCAAGCAACCGCTCAGCGAACCTTTTTATAAACTAGAAGGTTCAGTTGGTAGTTATAACTTATATCGAGGAAGTTTCGATTTTTCCGGACCATTAGATGAAAATGGCAATTTTAGATATCGCTTGAATACAGCAGCAGAGACAGGAGAAAGCTTTGTTGATTTTTACGACCGACAGCGTTTTCAGGTTTCGCCGGTTTTAGCCTGGCGAATTGGAGAAAATACTGACCTGACTTTAGAAGCTGAATATTCAAAGCTTGATAATCCCAACTACTTTGGTTTACCTGCTGTAGGAACTGTTTTAGATAATCCCAATGGGGATATTTCACGCAGCGTTTATGTTGGAGGTCGAGCAGATGAAGGAAAAGAGATTGACCTTTTTCGGATTGGCTACAATCTAGAACACCGGTTCAGCGAAGATTGGCGCATTCGGAATGCGTTTAGTGCTGGATTTCGACGTTCTTCAGAGTTTAATGTATTTGCGCGTAGTTTAGAATCAGATAACCGTACTTTACGAAGAAGTTATTTTGATGCGAGAGACGGTTCTGATATTAATGCTTATACGCTAGATACCTATACTGTTGGTAATTTCAACACGGGTAGTATCAAACATAAGCTTGTCACAGGGGTGGAATTATATCGACAAGAAACAACTACAGAAAATGGAGCTTTTGGATTTGCTAGTTCCATCGATTTATTTGACCCAGATTATAGTAATACGACCTTTGAGGAGCCAACTGCTAGATTTGACGATAAGGAAACACAAGATGGATTGGGAATTTACATTCAAGACCAAATTAGTTTTTCGGATAATTTGATCCTGGTTTTAGGTGGACGTTTTGATATTGTAAATGTAAAAAATGAGGACTTCATTAATTCCACAACAGACTTTCAACAAGATGAAGCCTTTAGTCCTCGCGTCGGTATCGTCTACAAACCAATTCCTAATATATCTCTCTACGGTAGCTACAGCCGTTCCTTCCAACAAGAAACCGGTAGAGCATTTGATAACAGCTTATTTAAACCACAACGTGGTACTCAATACGAAATTGGAGTGAAAGCTGATTTTAACGACCGGCTTTCCGCAACCCTTGCTCTTTACGACTTAACCCGTTCTAATGTTCTAACAGAAGACCCAGATAATCCCGGTTTTGATATCCAAACTGGCGAGCAAAATAGTCGTGGTGTCGAACTAAATCTAGCGGGTGAAATTTCACCGGGGTGGAAAATTACTGCTGGTTATGCTTACAATGATGCTCGAATTACTGAAGATAATTCCTTCGATGAAGGCAACCGCTTGAATAATGCTCCAGAAAATGCTTTTAGCCTGTGGACAACTTACCAAATTCAAGAGGGTTCTATGCAGGGTTTGGGTTTTGGTCTAGGATTATTTTACGTTGGCGAACGTCAGGGAGATTTAGCAAATACCTTCACTGTGCCTAGTTATCTTCGTACCGATGCTGCACTCTTCTATGAACGAAATAAATTCCGAGCCGCAGTCAACGTCCGAAACTTATTCGATATCGACTATTTTGAAACTGCTCAAAATGTTTTACGTGTTTATCCCGGTCAGCCGTTAACTGTGGTAGGTTCAGTTTCCTGGAAATTTTAACATCTCATGTTAGAAGATGGTAATGTCACATGAAAAACCGACTGTATCGTTATCTTAAGCTATTTCTAATATTATCCCTCCCCTTCTTATTAATTACAGCTTTCTACAGTCAGGTTACTCAAAAAGTGGATACTCCAAACACACAGTTAGCAATTTCTGATTGTCGGGTGGTTGTCTCTCAGCTTGGAAAAACCTGTGTTCCGCTTCAGCCCGAACGTATTATTGTAACGGACGAAGTTGCTTTAGATGCAGTATTAGGTTTGGGATTGAAACCCGTCGCAACAGCAGAAGCAAATCTTGTAAGTAACGAAGGAGCACACTTAACAGGGAAGTTAGAAGGTGTAACTTCTTTAGGAAAACGTTCCCAGACCAATGTAGAAAGGATGGTAAAATTACATCCAGATTTGATTGTGGGTTTTTTTATGAACTCGCAAAATTACGGATTATTTCCTCAAATAGCTCCCACCATAAAACTTGACGTTAAATATGTAAAAGGTACTTGGAAAGATTCTTTGCTAGAAATAGCTGAAGTGCTAGGTAGAACCAAAGAAGCTGAAAATGCGATCGCCAATTATCAACAACGGATAATAAAACTCCGAAAAGCGATAGAGCACAAATTTGGAAAAATAGAGGTTTCTGTTACCCGCTTCTATGGTGGGAGAAAAAACTTACCACAGTTTGACACAGTTTTCTCTTTTTCTGGAGGTATTCTACAGGAACTAGGGCTTTCAGTCCCACCGGAGCAAATTGAACTTACAACAGATCCAGATACATTTTCAGTACCTGTCAGTTTAGAGCGTATAGATTTACTGGATGCTGATGTTTTGTTCGTAATGCTCGATCCAGGTGCTGAAGAAAATTTTAAGCGGTATCAAGAAAGTCCATTGTGGCAGAAATTAAATGTAGTCCAAAATAAAAGGGTATATACAGTTGATTCAAGTTACTGGTGGTTGGGCAATATTTTAGCAGCGAATGCTATTTTGGATGACCTTAACAAATATCTAATCAACACTCCTGACCAAAATTAATCTAATTCAAGTTCTCACCACCGGTTCAGATCGCAGTGAAGAATTCCAACTTTTAATCAATAAGCAGTGATTGTGAACAACGCGGTTTTGTGAGGTTAACCCAAATGTTTAGATTATTAAAGATAAAAACTGGCAATTAACTGGTAATTTTAAATTATCTGCTTGCTAAAATCTTGTTTAGCAATGAAAAATCGATTAACTATAAAAAACCAGGCTACTGAACCATTCCTGTCTCCTCAAGCACCTATCCTTTCTGTAAAAGGTTTGGGTAGAAAGGTTGACCAGTACTGGATTTGGTGTAACTTAAATTTTGAATTATTCTCAGGAGAAAAAGTTGCTGTATTAGGTGCTTCGGGTTCGGGTAAAAGTCTACTTTTAAGAGCTTTAGCTGGTCTGGACCAAACACAAGCAGGACGAATTATTTTTCGGGGAAAAAGCATTGATGCTTGGTATATACCAACTTGGCGATCGCAAATTATCTATCTCCATCAACGTCCGGCGTTATGGGAAGGAACTGTGGAGTCAAACCTAAAGCAAGTTTATCGCCTCAAAACTAACCATCATCTAGTTTATAACCGTGCTTCAATTCTGGATTACTTACGACTTCTGCGTAAAGATGGTGATTTTTTACAGCGTCCAATAAGTGCTATTTCTGGAGGTGAAGCGCAAATAGTAGCTTTTTTACGAGCATTGCAGCTTGCGCCCAAAATACTATTACTTGATGAACCTACCGCCTCTTTGGATGCCCAAACAACTAGTAGTTTAGAGGCATTAGTAACAGCTTGGCAAGCTAAAGACCCACAACGGGCTTATCTTTGGACGAGTCACGACCCAAGTCAGTTAAGGCGGATTACCAATCGTCAAATTAGTTTGCGGGAAAAAATTGATGGAAACTAACTATATTTCTATTAGTTATCCTCAACTCGCCTTAGGGACTCTATTTATAATTATCAATGTTTGTCTTTCTTTGACCTTGCGGTTAGGACTAACAAAAAGTTTGGTAATAGCATCGCTGCGAATGATAGTACAACTATTGCTGGTAGGTTACGCATTACAGTGGGTTTTTACTCTGCGTAACCCATTATTAGTATTACTTGTAGCCGTTGCTATGACTACCGTTGCTGCTTTATCAAGTGTCAATCGTACCCGTAGGCGATTTTCAAGTATTTATTGGAATAACTTTGTGTGTCTATTAAGTGCTTCATTTTTAGTTACGGGATTAACTGTAAATGGGATTATTCGTATCGATCCTTGGTACGATCCCCAATATTTAATTCCTTTGTTAGGTATGGTTTTAGGTAACGCGCTCACGGGTACATCTCTAGCCCTAGATAAGTTTATGGAAGACTTGATTAGTAAGCGGGAGCAAATCGAAGCATTACTAACATTAGGGGCTACTCGCTGGGAAGCAACACATGAAACATTAACAGAAGCCTTGCGAACGGGTATGATTCCGATTATTAATTCAATGATGGTGATGGGGTTAGTTAGTCTACCAGGAATGATGACTGGTCAAATATTGGCTGGTGCTAGTCCCACTGATGCTGTACGCTACCAAATAATAATTATTTTTACCCAAGCTTCAGGGACGACCTTGGCGACAATTGGAGTGTTGACTTTAGCATTTTTTGCGGTGTTTAACCGACGTCATCAGTTAAGTGGGAATTTAATTCGGAATTCTTAAAAAGTTAAAAAAATGCTACGTTTCTGCAGGTGGATTCATATTTTACTCCCTTCCGGCTTAGAGCAAGAAGGGAGTAATTCAGCAAAGCCTAGATAATTGATAATTTATTATCCTAGTTTCACCCCCGACTGCACTCTCCATAAATTTGCATAAATCCCATTCTTCTCCAATAACTCCTCGTGTCTCCCTGCTTCCACCAATTGTCCGCGTTCCATCACATATATACAATCGGCATTACGAATGGTAGAAAGACGATGAGCTATAGCTATTGTTGTGCGATTTTGGATAATCGTTATCAAAGATTTCTGAATAGCAGCTTCGGTTTCATTATCTACCGCAGATGTTGCTTCATCTAATATCAAAATCGGTGGATCTTTAAGAATTGCACGGGGCAAATTATAATAATTATTAATTACAAATTAAGAATTCTCCCCTTCCTTCCTATTGGTACGCACATCGGAGTACTCGAAACTGGGTCGGAAATAATCTGACATTCCAAACCAAATACATCTAAAACCATTTTTTCATTCATCACCTCTTTAGGATGACCTTGAATATAAACACTTCCCTGATTTACCGCGACTAAATAATCTGCATAACGACAAGCTTGGTTTAGATCGTGTAAAACCATCACTAAAGTTCTTCCTTGGGTTTGATTTAATTCCCACAGCAAGTCTAAAACCTCTATTTGATGAGCTAAGTCCAAGAATGTTGTTGGTTCATCTAATAACAGGATATCAGTATCTTGAGCTAACGCCATTGCAATCCAAGCCCGTTGTCGCTGTCCTCCAGAAAGAGTGTCTAGATCTCTTTGTGCTAGCTCTTTCATTTTTGTAGTTTCCAGTGCTATTTCAACAAAACGTTCATCTTCCTTAGTCCATTGCTGCAGCCAATTTTGATAAGGATAACGTCCACAAACTACTAAATCCCTTACCGTTAAGCCTTCAGGTGCAACTGGTGACTGAGAAAGAATTCCTAATTTTTTGGCAACAGCTTTTGTGGATAATTTAAATACATCAGTAGAATCTAAATAAATAGTTCCGCTATAAGGTTTAAGTAACCTTGCTAAACCTCGCAATAATGTTGATTTACCACAGCCGTTTGCACCAACCAAAGCGGTAATTTTCCCTTGAGGTATGGTCAAATCAACATCTTTAATGATTTTAGTGTTATCGTAACCTAATGTTAGGTTTTGGGTTGATAGTTGATAGTGGCTTTGAGTTTCTAATTTCATCTATTGAAATCTTGACATTGAACATGGGATATTGAGCGAGCTAGTAAAAGTGTAATTGTATGCAAGTGCTGTAGATTGGATTTTTTAATTGTAGGAACAGGGAATAGGGAACAGAAAAAAATATTAAATGTACTTATAGATTTTTTGAATTAACTTGCTTCTCCTATTTTCTCCGACTTCTGACTAATAAATAAACAAAATAAGGCGCACCAATTACAGCAGTGATGATTCCACAAGGAATTTCTATCGGAGCAAATAAAATCCTTCCTAAAAAATCAGATATTACTACAATCATTGCTCCCGTCATCGCAGCGACTGGAATCAATCCTTCATGGATATTACCTACTAATTGACGTGCAATATGAGGCGCAATTAATCCAACAAAACCTACTGTTCCTGCTGTTGCGACTGCTGCTCCTGATAAAGCCGCACTAATTAATAATAAAAAACTACGCTGCCATTCAACTTTACTACCCAAGCCTTTAGCTATTTCTTCTCCTAAATTTAAAGCATTTAATTGGGGTGTATTTGCTAAAGCTAAAGGTATAAAAACCATTAGCCAAGGTAGTAAAGATAAAAGCTGTTCCCAACTACGCCCGTAAACGCTACCCGCTAACCACACTAAAGCCTGACTAACATTATAAATATCCCCAAATGTCACCATTAAATTAGTAAAAGCACCAGCTACTGCCGCAATTCCGATACCAAT
Organism: Mastigocoleus testarum BC008; assembly: GCF_001456025.1. Classification (GTDB taxonomy): domain Bacteria; phylum Cyanobacteriota; class Cyanobacteriia; order Cyanobacteriales; family Nostocaceae; genus Mastigocoleus; species Mastigocoleus testarum. The sequence goes on along the minus strand of NZ_LMTZ01000101.1, from coordinate 41,447 downwards.
TAAAATCAGGCGTACTGGATGAGTACCTTTATCCCAAGCAAGGAAATAGATTAACAGTGAAGCCATCAGAGCACCGCCAAAGGCAGCTAAAGGTAATATATAGACAGGTAAACTCGGTAACAGTACAATTAAACTCACTGCCGCCAAACTTGCACCTGCATTGATACCAATAATTCCTGGATCGGCAAGAGGATTACGAGTTATACTCTGCATTATAGTACCGGAAATCGCTAAAGCCATACCCACAAGACAAGCGGTAAGGGTTCTAGGCAAGCGTAAGGTATTTATTACAAAAACATAATCTGGATTTCCCGTATCTATTCCCAATATAGTTTGAACTACAGCAAGGGGTGGAATAGGATATTCCCCAAAGGAAAGATTCATTACCATTGCTGTTAGAGTAATTACAAATAAAATTAGTAAAACAATGGGAACTCGCTTTTTGAGCCTGAAGGAAATCGGAAATATTTTAGAACGGAAAATTATTGCATCTGTCTTCATTTCTTTACCTTTGTTTTAGCTAAATAAATGAAGAATGGCGCACCAACTAAAGCTGTCATAATACCTACGGGAATTTCTTGCGGTTGAATAACTAATCTGGCAGCAATATCGGATACTAAAAGTAATATGGCACCAAAGACAGCGCTATAAGGCAAAATCCAACGGTAATCTACCCCAACCAAAAATCGGACAATGTGAGGGACAACTAAACCGATAAATCCAATTGCACCCGCAACCGCGATCGCGCTACCGCTTAAAAGTAAAATACACACAGCAGCAACAATCTTCACCCAAGCAGTTTGTTGTCCTAAGCCTTTAGCGACATCTTCCCCTAAACTCAAAATTGTAATTTGTCGGGAAATGATTAATGTTAATATCATTCCCAGGCAAACGTAGGGTAGAATCTGTAAAATAAGGCTTCTATCTGCACCGGCTAAAGAACCTGCTAGCCAAAAACGAATTTCATCAAGAGTACGCTGACTAATAATTAATACCCCCGTGGTGAGGGAAGTGAGGAAAGCGCTAATAGCTGCACCAGCAATCGTTAGGTTAAGTGGAGTAATACCACTGCGACCTAAAGAAGCAAGAAAATACACGATAGTAGCAGTGATTCCCGCACCAGCGAAAGCACACCAAACATAAAAATTTGGTGATGATGAACCAAATAGAAAAATAGCCGTTACTACCGCAAACACCGCACCTGCATTGACTCCCAGTATCCCGGGATCGGCTAATGGGTTGCGAGTTATACCTTGCATAATTGCACCCGCAGTAGATATCGCTGCACCAACTATAATTGCCAGTAGCGATCGCGGTAATCTAACAGTACGAATAATTAGATGTTCCCTCGAACCATCAAAAGATACTAGCGATTCATAAATATTTTGCCAAGAAATATCAGCAGCGCCGTAAGAAACGCTTATAAAAAGACAAGCCAGCAGTACAAAAAATCCCAAAATTAAGCCAATTAGAGGTTGAGGGCGTGGTAATACTGACATATGAGCTTGTCTGGAAATTAATTTATTCACTTTTGTTTTACTTACTCTCTACGAGTTGCTATTGCTAACCTCGCACCTTTGACCCGTCTAACTCTATCCATAACTTTTACAATTTGACCATGATTTACCCCCTCATCAGCATTCAAAATTACCATCAGCGGCTGTTGAGGCTTGACGTTTTTCTGCACTCCTGCTTCCAATTCTTCCAAACTAATCGCCTGCTTGTTTAAAAATACTTTTCCTGCTTTATCAACTGTCAGCGTTACCTGTGCCGGACGAGTATTTTTTCTAGCTGTTTGCGCCTGGGGTAAATTTACTGGTAATCCTTCAGACCTAGTTAAAAATAGGGTTGACATCACAAAAAAAGTCAAAATCGCAAATATAACATCTATCATTGGGACGATATTTATTTGCGCTGGTACATCCGCTTCATCTGGTAGACGCATAGGCTGCTTCTCCTCTCTCATAACGACGACGGTAAATTAATTCCAACTCTCCACCATATTCTTGAATTAGTGCCATTTGCCTTTGGTAAAATCCCCGGAAGGTATTAGCAAATAAAAGTGTAAAAATTGCAACAACTAATCCCACTGCCGTAGAAACTAATGCTTCACTAATCCCGCCAGTCACACCGGAAGTTTGGGAACCCCCTACGTCACCAAGATCTAAAGAAGCGAAAGAACCTATTAACCCTAAAACCGTACCCAAAAGACCTAATAAGGGTGCAAGAGAAATAATCGTGTCAAAAACAGTTTGGAAGCGCTTAAGTGTAGGAATTTCAGCTTGTGCCTCACTTTCGAGTGCCAAGCGAAACTCTTCTGGAGTAGGTTCTTCTAGCTCTAAAGCTGTTAAGAACATGCGCGCTATCGGTAAATCTGCATTTTTTCGCAATCCTTCAATTGCACTTACTACATTATCTCGACGATAGAGATTTAAAACATCTCGTACTACCTGCTTCTGACGACTATTAACTTTGAACCAAAACCTTAAACGTTCAACTATCAATGCTACAGCCAATACTGAAAATCCCAGTAGGGGGATCATAACGACGCCGCCAGCCGCAAACAGATTACTAATTCCCATCTATAGCTCTTGAACTATTAATATCACTACTATCTACCAAAAATAAATGATAGCTTCTATCAAATTAACCTAAAACAAATGACAATTGATGTCAATCATTAATTAAGATTTAAAAACAAGCTGTTTATTTTTTTGGTAGCCTATTTCATCTAAAATGATTAAATAACGTCTAATGTGAATCAAATTTAGCCTTATAATATCAAGGGTTTCAATAATTGGTATCAATCACATTTGTGATTATTCTCACGAATTTATATTATTTCAGCTTCTAATTCACATAAAGCGTAAATATGAATTAAGAATTAGAAATTACAATCCTGAATAAGTTAACGGGAGACAGATGAACAATTTTCGTAGAGCGTCATATCAGGTTTAAGTTTTCCTAACAAAAAAATTCATAATCGCACACAAGTAAAGCTATATCCGTACTAACAAATTACTCTGAGCTTTCGGCTGGGCACAATATTTTATCTATAAGTAATTAATCTAATTTGACGTTAAATAAATCTTGTTCGCAAAAAAAATGATTTTCAAGTTGATTTTTGAAATTCAATCATTTATTCAGAATGACTACAAAAAGTTCTATAATTTTGCTTCTATTGATAGATTTTTGCAGCTAGTTGTTTTAATATTATATTTAGTGTATTAATCCTAAATGATTCTATTATCAATTATTGTGGTATCGTACGTAAGTAAAGTATTTTCCTAGCCTAAAGCTAAGGATTTATTTTTTTCGAGACTACGCCCACAGTGGGAGTATTGCATCTCTAAACAATGTTGATGCTCTTACATGGGTTATTTAAGACTGTTATGTTCAAATAAATAGTAATAATTTTAGTAGAAAACTATGAGAGTTTCCGGTATCGCCCTGAAGCAACGAGAGACAGAAATAAAGGCTCTCAGATTGTTTGTCGCTTCCAGTTTGGTAGGCTCCTTAGTTGTACATCTCGGATTATTAGCTTCTGGTATTTTAAATATAAATGTGCAAGTACCGAAGCCTGAAAATGAACCAATTGAACTAACGTTTATAGATCCCCCGATTCCAGAAGAAACGAAAGAACCTCCAAAACCAGAGCCTCCAGAACCAGAACCTCCAAAACCAGAACCGCAACAGCTAGAGAAGATAGAACCACTGCTACCAGAGCCTGAGACTATTACAAATTCATTCAGCAATCCTGGGGGAAGTAGTGCTAGCAGTACGGTTCCTGAAATATCAGAATTCAAACCACAAGCCCCCCCAAAACCATTAGTTCCTCAAACGCCCAGACCCAAAGTCGAACAAATTGAGCCACCAAAACCGATACAGCCTCCACCTCAAATTGCACCAAAACCAGTTCCTCAACCTCAACCCACACAGGAAGCAAACGAAAATTTACGACGCTTACTTACACAAGAAAAAGATTCTAGAACAAAACCAGAACTTTCCATCCCTCAAACTCCAATTCAGGAACCACAACCCACACAAAAAACAAACGAAGATTTGCGACGCTTACTTGCAAAACAAGAAAGAAATTCCAGAACACCACGAGAATTTTCTCCCGATCCTACCCCGACACAATCACCTAAAGCAACACAAGCAGATAGCAAGAAATTGAGAAGAATCTTAACGGAAAATCCCCCATCTTCTCCGTCAGATACTTTTAATAGCAGCCCCAAGATTGCTGCAAACAAGGATACTTCTTCTCGAAGGAGACGTCGCGATTTCGCAGGTAATAACGAAGTTGCAACAGCACCAACAACTCCTAATCCTGGGACTGGTAGTGGTATAGGTAACTTAACAGGTGATGGTGATGGACGTGCTGCTTGTCGTCGGTGTCGCACAAGTTACCCATCCTGGGCAAAAAGAAAAGGAGTTGAAGGTAGAATTACTGTCGCTCTTGACACAGACTCTCAAGGTAATGTTACCAATGTACGATTAATCAGTTCTAGTGGAAATAACAGATTAGATCAAGAGCATTTGAAGTTGGCGCGTAAATGGAAGCTCAAGTCCAGTTCTAATGGACGAAAGGGAGTAAGGATTGTTACCAATTATGTTTTAGAATGAGTGTCTTACTTGGGTCAAATTATTAGTATTCGTCGCAGGCACGTCTTAGTTTTTCAATTAGAAAACAGTCGTGTCTTTTTATTTATTTTTTACCATTCGCGTTCAGGTTAATAAAGTTCTTGACGTAAATCTTCCCACACTCCCCACACTTTTCCCTCTCAACTCAATTAGGTAATTTTCCATCGGGATAGGAGTAAGCAGGACTAAAGGCTAACTACGTACCAAGAAAAATCAAAAAATTGAACAAATATTAAACACTACGCCTAACACAGGTTGACCCTGTGCAAAATTGCATATAAACTTAATTGCATGGGACAACCAAACTTAACTCAATTAAATCCAATCGCGGCTACATGTGCTTGTTTTCACCTGCGGAAAGCGTCTCGTGCGGTCACGCAGTTGTTTGCAGAAAGCATGAAATCTACCGGGTTACAAGGAACTCAATTTACAATTTTAGTTGCTGTTGCGATCTCTGGTTCATCAAGAATTAGCGATTTAGCAGAAGGCTTAGCAATGGATCGGACTACACTAACACGTGCTTTAAAGCCTTTGGTAAAAAGAGGTTTGGTTGTGGTTGAACCCAGTAAAGATCGGAGAATAAAGGTAGTGAGTTTGACTCCACAGGGATATACTGTGATGTCTCAAGCCATACCATTTTGGCAAGAAGCACAGGCTCGTGTAGTAGAAAATTTAGGTGAGGAAAAGTGGAATATATTGCTAATGTTGCTAGAAACTTTGTCTGAGAAGACTAACATTTCGAGTAAAAGGTGTATATACACATAAATTGTCCGATAAAAAATATTTTGAGGGCGAATTGATGCATAACCAAGAATCTATCAACGAACAAAATTCATCCAGTCTTGAATTAGAAACAGACGTTACTACTGAAGAAGATTTATCTGCTAATGAATTGGTGGGAATTTTTCAATCTAAATGGTGGAAATTTGCTTCGGTTGCCGCAATCTTATTATTATCAGGTGTAGGTTTTGGAGTTAGTCGCAGTTTTGCAGCTAGAGACAAACCAGAAAAAGCTTCAGAAGTCAATATTCTGACAGTTAAAACTACACCAATTAAAGCTGTAAATTCCTATCAAGTTTCCCAAACCTACACAGGAGAAGTTGCTGCTGTCCGTGCGAGCGAACTGGGTTTTGAAAGGTCGGGTGAAATAGTCAGACTTAGAGTTGATCGAGGAAATTGGGTAAAAGCTGGAACTCCAATAGCACAACTTGATACCCGAAATTTATCCGCACAGCGTCAACAGTTATTAGCACAGAAAGCTCAAGCCTTAGCTGTCCTTAAAGAATTACAAAATGGTCCCCGCAAAGAGGTGATAGCTGCAGCACGTGCAGAAGTTCAAGATTTAAAGGATCAATTGCAGTTACAAAGAACTAAAACTTCCCGTCGAGAGTACTTGTATAAAGAGGGAGCTATTTCTAAAGAGCAATTAGATGAAATTTCCTTTGGTGCTGCAGCTTTATCAGATCGCTTAGTTGCAGCAGAAAGTAGATTAAATGAATTGCTTGCTGGTACTCGTCCGGAAAAAATTGCTGCACAACAAGCTGCAGTCAAACAATTAGAAGCCAATATTACCGACGTTGAGGTGAGTATTGCTAAGAGTACAATTAAAGCTCCCTTTTCTGGAACAATTGCAGCACGAAATCTAGATGAAGGAACAGTAGTGAGTGCAGGTCAATCAGTTGTGCGATTGACTGAAAATGCGAAACCAGAGGTAGAAATTGGCGTTCCTGTCATGGTTGCAGAAAAACTGATACCTCGTAGTCAGAAACAGGTACAAATTCAAGGGAAAACCTATTTAGCTAAAGTTGCATCAATTCTTCCTGAAATTAATCCAAATACGCGAACTCGAACTGTCGTTTTAGAATTGGAACAGTCACTGGGACGGTTAATTGCACCGGGAGAGATTGCACGTCTCACCGTACCTCAAAGAGTTGCAAAGCGAGGATATTGGTTACCAGTTACAGCCTTAATGCGTGGAGAAAGGGGATTATGGAGTGTTTACGCTTTGGGTAAAAGTTCAGAAAAAAATAAAAATGAAAAACATAAAAATACTTATCGCGTGGAACGAAGAGATGTAGAAGTCTTACATACTGATAATAATCGGGTTTTAGTACGTGGCTCCCTTCAATCCGGTGACAGATTAATAGTTGATGGAACCCAAAGGATCGTATCAGGTCAATTAGTTGCTAGTTACGAGCAAAGTACAAACCAAGAAATAACATTTCCCTAAATCCCCCAACACTAGGGGACTTCAAGAGTTTTATTCTTTTCCATAATTGGAAGCTATAGAGCAAATCATTCCGGAATTATATTACTTCCCCAATCCCCAATCCCGAATCTCCAACAATGAAACTTCTCTATCGTAATTTTCGCCTACTGGTTCTCGTAATAATTTTGATTTTTGTCTGGGGTCTTTCCTCTTTTCAGGCTTTACCACGTTTGGAAGATCCAGAATTGGTTTCCCGCAGTGCTTTAGTAAAAACTTTTTTTCCTGGTGCTAGTGCTGAACGAGTAGAAGCACTAATTACGGAGAAAATTGAAGACAGAATTACGGAAATTGAAGAGATTAACACCTATGAGTCTACTTCCAGTACTGGAGTTTCTATTATCAGTATCGAGTTATTGGATACGGTGAAAAAGGATGAGGTAGACAATGTTTGGTCTAGAGTCCGGGATAAATTAGCGGATGTTCGGATCGATTTACCTCCAGGAAGTACGGAACCGGAATTAGATGAGATTGATGTTAAAGCCTACGCTTTATTGGTATCTTTGACGTGGAAACAAGATGATATTCCCAATTATGCAATTCTAACTCGCAGAGCAAAGTCCCTTGAAGATGCACTATTAGCGATACCTGGAACGGAAAAGGTAGATATTTTTGGCGCACCAGATGAAGAAATTACAGTTGAAGTCAATTCTGCTCAATTAGCAGCTTTAGGTATAACTGCAGTTGATTTATCCCAGCAAATTCAACAAAGCGACTCTAAGAACTCAGCAGGACTATTACGCACTTCTAACAACGACATCACCATCGAAGTTAAGGGAGAATTAGATTCGATTGGTAAACTACAACAAATACCAATTCGCTGTAATTCTTGTTCGGGGGTAAATAGAGCCCAGTATCAACGATTGGGTGATATTGCAACTATAAAGAAAGGAATTATTCAACCTGCTTCTGACTTAGCATTGGTAAATGGTAGTCCAGGAGTAACAGTTGCTGTTTTTGTTGAGTCAAATTATCGCCTCGATCAATGGTCAAAGCTCGCTAGAGAGAAATTAAATCAGTTTGAACAAGAATTACCAAGCAACTTAAAGTTAAAAATATTGCTTGAGCAAAATAATTATGTTACCGGACGTCTCAATAGTTTAATTTTTAATCTGCTATTTGGTTCTGTTATTTTATTTGCTGTAACCATATTTATGATGGGTTTACAGTCAGCATTAGTGGTACAAGTTTCTTTAATTCTGTCAGTTCTTGCTGTACTTGGTTGTATGAATGCGATCAGAGTTCCCTTACACCAAATGTCCGTTACAGGATTAATTGTAGCTCTGGGAATTTTGATTGATAATGCCATCATTGTAGTTGATGAAGTTCGCAACCAACTTGATGCAGGAGTTCCATTCCATAAAGCTGTAACTGCAAGCGTTCGTTATTTGACAGCACCTTTAATTGCAGGAACTTTGACAACAGTTTTGGCTTTTTTACCTATTGTTCTTTTACCTGGTAGTGTTGGTGAATTTGTAGGGACGATTGGTTTAAGCGTAATCTTAGCAGTTTCTGCATCTTTAGCGATCGGTTTGACAATTACTCCAGTTCTTACAGCCAAATTATATGGATATTTAAAGCGTCGTCAGGAAAGAAGACATCGGGGTAACAACAGAAAAATCAACAAAACTTTGCCATCTTTTCAACGATGTTTGCAAAGTGGATTTTCCAACTCCAGCCTTACTCAAACTTATCGTCACACATTAGATTTCGTATTTGGGCGTCCTGTGATAGGTATAGCATTATCACTTATTTTGCCATTATCAGGATTTATATTATTTTCAACTTTAGAAACTCAATTCTTTCCACCAGCAGACCGAGACCAAATGCAAGTAGAGTTGGAGTTACCCGCATCCGCTTCTTTGCAACAAACTCAATCGGTTGTCAGACAGGTGCGCTCAAAATTTCTCGAATATCCAGAAGTTTCAGATGTGCACTGGTTTATTGGTAGAAGTGCTCCTAGCTTTTATTACAATATTATTACTTCCCGTGAAAGCGAATCTAATTTTGCTAATGGTTTGGTGCAACTAAAATCGATTGCGACAGATGATCTAATTCAAAGGTTGCAACGGGAAATGGATCGAGAATTCCCCAGTACGCGGATTTTAGTGAGACAATTGGAACAAGGACCACCTTTTGCAGCACCTGTGGAAATGCGGATTTATGGTTCTGACATAGAGCAATTACAAAAATTTGGAGAGAAAGCAAGGGAATTGTTAGTACATATTCCTAATGTTACTCATACCCGTGCAAGTTTAAATGAAGTATTACCGCAATTGGGTTTACGTGTGGACGAAGAATCAGCTCGGTTAAGGGGATTGGATAATACAAGTATCGCCCAACAGTTGGATACTACCCTGGAAGGTGTTCGGGGAGGTTCAATTCTTGAATCTACAGAAGAATTACCCGTACGAGTACGTTTGTCAAATGCAGATCGAGGAAATTTAAACCAAATTAAATCTTTAGATTTACTATCACCGGGGGGAAATAGAAATTCAACTTCTAGTTCATCAAGTTTTGGTTCACAAAACTCTAATTCACAAAACTCTAATTCATTAAATTCAACTCCCCTATCAGCCCTAGGTACATTTGAACTGGAACCGAAGCTTTCTCAAATCACCCGTTATAACGGACAACGAGTCAATACTGTTCAAGCCTTTATTCGAGCTGGTACCCTTCCAGCAAATGTTTTAAACGAATTCAAGCAACAATTATCACAAAACTTTCAACTTCCAGCAGGTTACAGCTACGAATTTGGTGGTGAAGAAGAGGAAAGCAGTAATGCAATGGGAGGACTGTTTTCTACTCTCGGTGTATTAGTTGTATTAATGATAACAACTTTAGTTCTGTCTTTAGGTTCCTTCAGACTCGCTAGTTTAATTGGTGTCGTTGCGATTTGTTCTGTTGGTTTGAGTCTTTTGTCTGTATGGTTATTTAAATATCCCTTCGGCTTTAACCCAATTATTGGTACTATCGGTTTGGTTGGGGTTGCAGTAAATGACTCCATCACGGTACTTTCGGCTTTAAAGGAAAATCCAGATGCACGCAGAGGAGATCGTAAAGCCATACGCGAAGTAGTTGTACATGCTACTCGCCACGTACTAACAACCACCTTTACAACGATGAGTGGTTTTATTCCCTTGATTGTATCAGGTGGAGGATTTTGGCCTCCATTAGCCGTTGCGATCGCGGGTGGTATTGGTGGAGCAACAATTCTAGCACTCTTTCTCATCCCTTCAGCTTATTTATTGATAATTCCCAAAAGAAAGATTCAACCAGTGAAGAGATATCCGTTAATAGTTAACAACTAACTGTTATATGACATTTTTCTCTTAGTACTCCACCACATTAATTTTGAGAGATTGATGATTTACTGAATTTTTTTAGATCGTTAGCATTCGTCTTAGACAAGTCCCAATTTTCTTGCAATACCAATTCGATAAATCATTGCAACAGATTCTCCGGTAGAGACGTTGCAGAGCAGTAAGGGCGTCGGCGTTAGCCTCTGCAACGTCTCTACAGAGATCTATCTGTCTCATTATTTTTCCAAATTGGTATAAGGAAACAGTCGTGTCTTTTTTATGATTCATTTTCAAGTTGATGAAGTCCTTAGCGTAAATTTTGCCATTCTTCCCATACATTATAGATTTATCTCTTATTTGTAAAAATGAGAGTCAGTTGAGAATAATGCCATATTTTCTAAGCCAAATTTCAGATTTGATTCAGTATTGATTAATCTTTATCCACCATGATGGAATCAAGCAAGAAGAAGATGTGGATTAAGTTCTTCAACTACATACGGCAGTTGATCACATCTGCAATTGCAACAATAACTTTACTTGGAGGATTATTAAAATGTTTACAGTTGACAGAAACCAAACCGCAACTACTCAAAAAACCTATCGCAGTCCCTTCAGGAAATGGAATGATTCTAGCTGGATTCGCACAAAGCCTATTCGTAGTACTCAAGAGATTTCCGGACTACCATTTTCACCAGATTTAGTACCTTTAGCTAGCCATAGTGCGATCGCTTCCGATTCTCAGAAATTGACTAAGGTTTTAGCTTATCGTCTTCTAGCCCATCTTCAGTTCACTACTTTATTAGAATTGAGCCATGTGAATCCTGTTTGCAGCTTATTAGCTCAGGGACAAGCACCGATTTCTATGAATATTGAACAGAAAAATGATGCTCTTAAAATTTATTGTGATGAGGGAGGTCATGCTTTATTTGTAGAACTGTTCTCAAAACAAGTACAAGAATCGTTCGGACTCAATCGTTCTGTTGTTGGTCGTCCTCAATTTGACCGGACTCTAGAAAGAATTATTCTCGAAAATCAAACTCGCTTGTCTCCAAAGTTGATGAAATTATTTTTTGTCACTATTTCTGAGACTTTAGTAACTAAAATTCTTAATAACGTGCCACATGACCCTGCGGTTGCAAATATTGTTCGGAATGTAATAGGTGACCATGCAGCCGATGAAGCTTTGCACAGTGCTTATTTCCGTAAATTATTCCCACTATTATGGAACAACCTTACAGCCTATGAGCAAGAGGAAATGGGTCAAATATTACCGCAATTTGTTTGGGCTTTCCTCGCTCCCGACCGTCAGTTTGAATACAGTGTACTCAGATCGATGGGCTTCAATGCTAAAGATGCAGAGGGAATTTTGGAAGAAGTTTATGTACCTAAGCAAGTAGCACAAGAAGTCAAACAAGCTGCAAAACCTACTTTAAAGATGTTTGAGTCAGCTGGTGTATTTTCTCTGCCGATTATTGAGCAATTTTTTGCCGATAGTGAACTTATTTAGTTAGTAAATTACTAAATATTGGAACATTCTATCAGAAGTATTGATGGCTAACATCCTCAAATATTCTCAAATATCCTCAATTCCAGATTAATTAGTTTGGATTACAATTGATACAGACTCTTCATACTTTCAGGGAGTTGGAGAGAAGAAAAAATCAAGAATTTTCTATTGTTTTACTCAATAGACCCAACCAAGTCTATTTGTACTTTGTTATCTCTCATTCCAGATTTTTACTAGTAGTATTTTGTCGTTAAACCCATGAAAAACGCCACTATAATCAGACATATAGCCTTTGAAGATCTCGGTAGTTTAGGAGATGTTCTTGAAGAGCGCAACTATGTGATGAAATATATAGAAGCCGGCTCTGATAATATCGCTGACATTGACGCCCTGAAAACCGATCTACTGATAATTCTTGGAGGTCCAATTGGTGCTTATGACGAACAAGATTATCCTTTTATTACAGATGAACTACGTTTGTTAAAACTTCGTCTGAATGCAGATTTACCTACTATCGGTATTTGTTTGGGTGCTCAACTTATGGCTCGGGCTCTTGGTGCTAAAGTCTATCCTGGTCATACCAAGGAAATTGGTTGGTCCCCCATTGAATTGAGTGAAACAGGTAAAGATTCGTCATTAGTTCATCTTGTTGCCGATCATGCTGCTGTATTACACTGGCATGGTGATACTTTTGATTTACCTGTTGGAGCGACCCACTTAGCTTCTAGTTCTCAATATCAAAATCAAGCATTTTCTTTCGGAAAAGCTGCTTTAGCTCTACAATTTCACCCAGAAGTTACAACTCGTGGTTTAGAGCGTTGGTTGATTGGTCATGCTTGCGAAATTGGTTCTACTGCTGGTGTTACTATTCCAAATTTACGCAGAGACACTGCTACTTATGGCTACATCTTAGAAAATAAAGCGCGTAAGTTTTGGCATGACTGGTTATTTAAAGTTGAGAGTAAACAGGGTGTGCTTAGTTCTGTAGCATAGCCATAAATTCACGTATATCTATACAAAGTCGCAGAAAAATTTAATATTAAATTAAATAGCATAAATAATAACAATCTGACTTTGGATTTTATTTCCAAGGTCAGTTTGTGTTGGTGCTTTTAGATTACCTTAAGGGTAAATAAATATCAGCGATCGCTTCATGTTCGGGAACGTCGGGGAAAAAACTCACACGTTCAACAAATAAAGGGAAACCACGTAACTCTTCACCACTAAGTGGTAGCCATTGTTTATATAAATAATTCACACTTTCCCCTAGATTTTCATCTGTCCCGACATGGCGTAGAACCGCACAACGCCCAGCAGGAATAACTTTTGTAATCACACCAAATTTATTATCCTTTACACCTGATCGAACAGAAGCGCATATATCAAAGTGAAATTTTTCTGGTTCTGTGGTCTTAGGGTCATTATAAATAACGTTGAACGTCTTGCTAGTTTTAGGGGAAATTTGATTTTGTTTGCGCCATTCAATAAATTTTTGTATTGAGTTTCCTAACAGTTGTGGAGAGCCATGATGCTCCAATACAGCAACTTTCGCTTCCCGAAAATCAACTATCCTGACTTGATGTGTATGTTTACTTGATTTCATGTGAAGAATTCTCAAATCTTTCAATAATTGGTATTTTTCATACCAAGAATTCCACTCCGGTTGATTTCTGAACTTTGATGGTGTCTGTCCAATATTATTTTTAAAAGCACGTGAAAAAGACTCAGGATTTTCAAAACCACTAGCTAACGCAATATCAATAATTCGGATTTCCTTACGGAAAGCAAGTTGATAAGAAGCACGTTTGAGACGCAGTAATTGTATTAGACGACCTATATTAATTCCAAAGAGTTCAGTAAACTGACGGTGGAAATGATATTTTGAACAAGCAGCAACCTGACTCAAATCATCTAGACTCATATTTTCATCCAAATGAGTATTTATATAATCTAAAACCTTGGAAAACCGTTTTAGATAGATTGTGAAGTTGGAGTTAGAGCTTATGTCGTTCATTCAAATATCATCTGAGTTATCTCATAGTTTACTCGTTATAAATTTTAAAAACTTGACATAAATTGCTGTATTTCTAGCCGTACAGAAGATTTACAATCAAGTTTGTAGTTCTACTTTATATTCGTGAAGAAGGTTTGCGACTAGATTTTTTTGTACATGGGATGAAAGCGTATTCTTTGCTTGACACTTGCTGCTCTTTTGCGCCAACCTGTGGGTGTTGGAAATCAATTGCTAGATTTAGCGGCTGAAATCTTTACTGTATCTGGGTTAGAGCGATTTTTAACTCGAAACAGGTTGGCGCAACTCTTGAAAGTATTGTCGTATAAGGATTTGAGCAATTTTGTTGACTTCTACTCTTGACATTCCTTCGGCTGAAACAGTATTTTTGGATGAGGTTGGCGCAAATGTACCTTGAAAACCAAATATATTGAGGCTTCCACAGCGAGCTGTTGAAACTTACTAAAATCCCTATCAGGGATTGAAACATCCAATTCAAATTCGTGGCGCGTAACCTGAACTGTTGAAACTTACTAAAATCCCTATCAGGGATTGAAACAAACTGGTGTCCTTCTGTTATATCTCCTGCTATAGTTGAAACTTACTAAAATCCCTATCAGGGATTGAAACCTCAAACTAGCATCTGAGGTCAGTGCTGTGGCAGGTTGAAACTTACTAAAATCCCTATCAGGGATTGAAACGATCGCATTGGCGATATGGATTCACTGTTTGAGGTTGAAACTTACTAAAATCCCTATCAGGGATTGAAACAACTGTAGTTACAGTAAGCGTTTTCCCTTCGTAGGTTGAAACTTACTAAAATCCCTATCAGGGATTGAAACATTTTACTTAATTTTTCTAGCTTACCTCCACGTTGAAACTTACTAAAATCCCTATCAGGGATTGAAACTTACCAAAGTACACGGCGCGATCGCACCCGGATTTAGTTGAAACTTACTAAAATCCCTATCAGGGATTGAAACCCGATCGCTTTAATATCGCGACCTTTTAAAGCGCGTTGAAACTTACTAAAATCCCTATCAGGGATTGAAACTTACTATATCCCTTTAGGTTGGGACACAGGGGTTGAAACTTACTAAAATCCCTATCAGGGATTGAAACTTTAAAGATGAAAAAGATAACGCTCCTATGCTTTGTTGAAACTTACTAAAATCCCTATCAGGGATTGAAACGATGAAAAATGGCGAAACCAAGTTGGCGGATGAGTTGAAACTTACCAAACAAAATCCCTATTAGGGATTGAAACGCGATCAAAAACAAAATAGCCGATCGCTAACTCAAAAAACTAGCAATCGGCTATTGAAAAATTAACATTAAAATTTTTCAATTCTAATTCAACGCTTCTGCACCACCAACAACCTCAAGAATTTCTTGGGTAATTGCAGCTTGTCGCGCTTTGTTATACGACAATGTTAAAGTACCAATCAATTCGCTAGCGTTATCACTCGCATTACTCATTGCTGTCATCCGGGCTGCTAATTCACTGGCTGCAGATTCTTGCAATGCTCGTAATAATTGGTTACTCAAATATAGTGGTAGTAAAGAATCCAAAATCTGCACCGGATCTTGTTCAAAAATCATATCCCGAGGGAAAGCACGAGTTTCAGTCTTGACTGCGTCCCGTTCAACTTCAAATTGTCCCCCACGGGTAGTGAGACGGAAAATTTCATCATCTGCAGCTTCTAAACCTTGAGCA
The DNA here is from genome assembly GCF_001456025.1 of Mastigocoleus testarum BC008. GTDB lineage: Bacteria > Cyanobacteriota > Cyanobacteriia > Cyanobacteriales > Nostocaceae > Mastigocoleus > Mastigocoleus testarum. The sequence continues at coordinate 26,000 of NZ_LMTZ01000101.1, read as the reverse complement.
TCGAGGGGTAACAAGGTTTGTACCACAGGACGAGAACTAACCAAGGAAACAAACTTAGTGTAAATTAACTCGATGCGATCTACCTTTTCCGACAAAAACAAAGATAATAATTCGTCAGCAATCTTAGATGCTTCGTCTGCTGTGGGAATTTGCTCTAAGCCAGTGTAAGTAGCGCTAATCGGTTGTTCCCGACGTTCAAAATATTGGGTTGCTTTACGTCCAACCAATACATATTTGTAACCTACGCCCTCAGCTTCCAATTCCTTGGCGCGGTTTTCTGCACGTTTAATGACGTTGGTATTGTAACCACCGCACAAACCTCTATCCCCAGAAATTACTAATAAACCAACAGATTTAACTTCCCGTTGTTTTAATAGTGGTAAGGTTACATCTTCAAATCTTAAGCGAGTTTGCAAACCGTAAAGAACTTGCGCCAAACGATCGGCAAAAGGACGGGTTGAAGTTACTTGCTCTTGGGCGCGACGTACCCTAGCAGCAGCTACCAATCGCATCGCTTCTGTAATTTTTCTGGTATTTTTGACTGACTTAATGCGATCGCGTATTGCTTTTAAATTTGCCATAATTTTTTTAAGAATACAGAATACGGAATACAAAGTTTAAGATTTATAGCAGAAGCTAGGAGCCAGGAGCCAGGAGTCAAGGGTATTTAGGGTACTACCTTCTGTTATACAGAAGAAAAACTCAAGTGCATAGAACGCACTAACAGAATTCAGAAATCAAGAGAAAAGAAAATTTTATTTCTGACTTCTGACTTCTGACTTCTGACTTCTGACTTCTTACTTCTTACTTCCTAAACTGTTGCTAAGAAGGTTTTCTTGTATTCAGTAATTGCTTCTTTCAAAACTTTTTCTTCGTTTTCACCCAAGACTTTAGTACCTTGAATACCTTGCTTGTACTCAGTCTTATTGGTGTTCAAGTAATCCCGCAATCCTTGAGCAAAGTCAACGACTTTTTCTACTGGGATCTCATCTAAATAACCATTAAGTCCAGCGTAGAGAACCGCGACTTGTTCGTATACAGATAAAGGAGAGTTTTGAGGTTGTTTCAATAACTCCCGCAAGCGACTACCACGTGCGAGTTGGTTTTGAGTTGCTTGATCCAAGTCAGAAGCAAATTGCGCGAATGCTTGTAAGTCGTCAAACTGTGCTAGTTCTAGCTTCAATTTACCAGCAACTTTTTTCATTGCTTTGGTTTGAGCCGCAGAACCCACACGGGATACAGAAATACCAGGGTTAACCGCGGGACGAACACCACCGTTAAATAAATCTGCAGATAGGAATATTTGACCGTCTGTAATAGAAATTACATTGGTAGGAATGTAAGCAGATACGTCACCGGCTTGGGTTTCAATGATTGGTAGAGCAGTCATGCTACCTTTACCCAACTCATCACTGAGTTTAGCCGCACGTTCTAATAAGCGAGAGTGAATGTAGAAAACGTCTCCAGGATAAGCTTCACGACCGGGTGGACGACGCAATAACAAGGACATTTGACGATATGCCTGAGCTTGCTTGGTAAGATCGTCATAAATAATTAAGGTTGCTTTGCCGTTGTACATAAAGTACTCAGCAATTGAAGCTCCAGTGTAAGGTGCTAACCATTGTAGAGGAGCTGGGTCACTCGCATTAGCTGCAACAACCACGGTGTAGTCCATTGCACCCTTATCTTGTAAGGTTTGAACAACGTTAGCTACGGTTGAAGCTTTTTGACCGATCGCAACGTAAACGCAGACTACATCTTCTTCTTTTTGGTTAATGATGGTGTCAATGGCAATTGCAGTTTTACCAGTTTGACGATCACCAATAATTAATTCCCGCTGACCCCGACCAATAGGAATCATGGAGTCGATCGCAGTAATCCCAGTCTGCATCGGTTCGTGCACAGAACGTCGTGCTACAATACCGGGAGCCGGAGATTCAATCAAACGACTTTCTGTAGTGTTAAGGTCACCTTTACCATCGATTGCAACACCTAAGGCATCCACAACCCGTCCTACTAAACTGTCACCAACACCAATCTGAGCAATTTTAGTAGTAGCAGTAACTGAGCTACCTTCTTGGATATTCAGACCAGAACCCATGAGTACCGCACCCACGTTGTCTTCTTCCAAGTTTAGAGCGATACCAATGGTACCATCTTCAAATTCCAACAATTCGCCCGCCATGACCTTATCCAGACCATATATCCGAGCAATACCGTCACCCACTTGGAGCACGGTACCAACGTTTTGAACTTTAACGTCTTGATCGTATTGTTCGATTTGCTGCTGAATGATGCTGCTGATTTCGTCTGGTCTAATACTGATAGACATTTTCTTTCTTCTTTGTTTTCAATAGATAAAAAGTTAAAAGCAAGGAGCTAAGAGTTGAGATTTAAGCAATTAAGAGTTATTGATGATGAGCAAATATGCTGCTTGGTGCGGCACGTAGTGCTAAGTCCCCCTTCTCAACCGTCGTTATGACTTAAAGTTGTGATTTAAGAGTTATGAGGTATGAGTTAATCTGATTTATAATTCATAACTCCTAACTCCCAAGCCCTAACCCTTAGCTCCCGAGTCCTAATTTTTTCACGGCACTTTTCACGGTACTATTTAAGCGCACTATTTCAGCGCTAAAGATAGACGGCGTAGCTGTCCCCGCAAACTTGCATCAATCACTTGAGAACCAACTTTGATGATGACACCACCAATGATCTCACTATTAATGCTAGTTTCTAGTTCTACTTCGCGGGCATTAGTCATGCCTTTGACTTTATCTTTGATTGATTGTTGCTGTTCGTCAGTCAAAGGTACTGCAGAAGTAACTTCTGCTAATACGGTTTGATTCATTTCCCGAAGCATTGACAAGTACTGCTGACAAATACCTTCGAGTAGAATTATCCGTCCTCTGTCTACCAAAAGCATCAGAAAGTTGCGAAAATAACTGTTGGTATCTTCGCCCAATATTCTATTAATGACTGCTTTTTTATCTTCAGCAGTAACGAAAGGATTAGCAAAAAAGTTAGTTAATTCCTTGCTCTCTTTAAATAAACCGAGCAAGGAACGCACATAATTACCAAACTCTTCTGTTTGGTTATTCGATTTTGCAACCGACATTAATGCTTCGGAATAAGGTTGGACTACTTCAGCTAGTTCTGCTTTGCTTTTCATCTCTAACCTCCTATGAGCGCAATGCTGCGGTCAATCAATGTCTGCTGAGCATCATCAGCAACTCCTGATTGAAGTTCCGATTCAACTTTTTCTAAGGCTGAAGCGACAACGGAGGCTCGCAATTGCGCGATCGCTTTTTCTCTTTCTGAATTTAGATCGGCTGCTGCAGCCTCTTTTAACTTCTTCACATCTTCATCGGAACGTTCCAAAATTGCTTGTTTAGCAGCAGCAGCGCTTGTTTGTGCAGTTTTAAGAATATTTTGGGCTTCTGCTTGTGCTTGGGTTAACTTTTCTTGCGCCTCAGCAAGTTCAGCAGCTGCTTCCTCAGCACGTTGCTCTGCTTCCTGAATTTGTACTTCAATACTTGAGCGCCGTTCTGAAAGGATATTGCTTAAAAGTGGACGCCCAAAATAAACCAGTATCCCAATCAGAAGTCCTAAGTTAATCAGATTGGTTTCTAAAATATCGAAGTTCAGACCGAAACCACCTTCTGCAACTTCGGAGTGAGCAGCGCTCGCTTCTGCTGCTAATAAAAATAAACTCCCGATTGTAACCATCTGTTGCGTTGTTCGATTACTAGTTGGTTAGTTTCTCCGCTCTGGAGATAACAGTGCTTAATTAGACACTGAATTGGGGTAATTAATCAACTGCTTAATCAATAGATTAATTAATAAGTTAATTTATATAGCGGATTGGGAATAAGTGAGATACAGGTCAAAAGCTGAAAGTTAGTTTTAAAACACATTCCACTCCTGTCTTCTGTCTTCTGAATTCTCAATTCTGCTATAAGTAAAAATTACCCCTTGCCATAAAGACATTAATAAATCAGACATGAAGGAACTATTCTAACCATCTTGTCTTTGGAAGTACCACCTGGCATAACCCCAAGGGGTTGCACGGAGCAATCGAATCGAGTATTCTCTCAACTATCCGACAAGATCTGGTCCTAATAGTTTGATCTTAATCTGCCGACTTAACTCGTCTACTTGTTGCTGTAGAGAATTGAAGGCTTCTTGTTTTTGCTGTTCTATTTCCCGAGATGCTTGCTCTCGTTTTGCAGCAGCTTCTTTTTGAGCTTCTGCAATTTTCTCAGCATAAATTTTCTGACCTTCGTCGCGAGCTGCTAAGATTAAAGCTTGTGACTGTTTGCGAGAGTCAGCTAACTGAGTCTCATAATCCTGGGTCACTCTTTTTGCTTTTGCTAAGCGTTCGTCAGCATCAACTTTATTTGTACGGATGTAGTTATCCCGGTCATCAAGTGCTTTGGTCAGCGGCTTATAAAAAATTGCGTTTAATAAAGCTGCCAGAAGCAAAAACTGCAATGCCATTAAGGGCAAGGTCGCATCAAAATCAAACATCTTTTCCCTATGGGGCTTATACTGCAATTTCCATATGAAGCAAAGTTATGAATTTCTTCATATTTTGCGATATATTTTGCGATGGTTCCATGTTCGTTTTTGACACGGGCGACGAGCGCAACGAACGGTTAACCTGAAAACCTCTCTTCCCTGACGCGCAAAAATCGCGACGTGAACGATGTAGAGACGCACTTTTGCGTCCCTACATCAAAGAAAAAGCTTAGGAAAATGGATTCGCAAATAGTAATACTAGAGCAATCACCAAACCATAGATTGTTAGTGATTCCATGAACGCCAAAGTCAACAGCAGAGTACCACGAATTTTTCCTTCTGCCTCTGGCTGACGAGCAATACCTTCTACTGCTTGACCTGCAGCGTTACCTTGACCAATACCAGGACCAATTGCTGCTAAACCAATCGCGAGAGCAGCAGCTAAAACTGAAGCAGCAGAAACTAATGGATCCATCTTGATTTCCTTCCCTTTAGTAAATATCAATTATCGAGGTTTCAGGTTTGAGGAGTGAGACTTTGATTTTTAACTTGGTGTTAAATCTAAAATCTCAAGCCCTAAATCTAAAATTACACTAATTTCAGACCAAAAATGAGTCTTAATTAATGTTTAATCACCGTGCCCTTCCATCGCTTCGTGTATATATGCGGCTGCTAAGGTGGCAAATACAAGGGCTTGAATGGCACTAGTAAATAATCCCAAGGCCATTACTGGTAATGGTATAAACAGTGGCACGAGTAATACCAACACTGCTACTACCAATTCATCCGCCAGAATATTTCCAAACAGACGGAAACTCAGGGAAAGGGGCTTGGTGAAATCTTCTAAAATCGCAATAGGCAATAAAACTGGTGTTGGTTCTATATACTTTTTAAAGTATCCCAAACCACGCTTGCTAAATCCTGCATAAAAGTAAGCCAAAGAAGTTAGCAATGCCAAAGCGACGGTCGTATTGATGTCATTTGTGGGAGCAGCTAATTCACCAGATGGTAGTTCGATCAACTTCCAAGGAATTAGAGCACCTGACCAATTCGAGACGAAGATAAACAGGAACAATGTGCCGATAAATGGCACCCAAGGGCGATATTCTTTCTCACCTATCTGGTTTTTGGTCAGATCCCTAATAAATTCTAGGGCATATTCCATTAAATTTTGAATACCACTGGGAACTCTTTGGATATTCCTAGTAGCTGCTAATGAAGCCACCACGAGAAGCCCAATCACAAACCATGAAGTGAGAAAAACTTGCCCATGCACTTTTAGATTGCCTAATTGCCAGTAGAAATGATCTCCTACTTCCAATTCGGCAAGGGTAAAAGAATTAAAGACAGTTAAGACGTTTAAAACATTAAGCATTTGCATTTCTCAAGAAATTTCCCCAAACAGGAATGATTGGAGTATTCCCTTTCTCAACGCTAACTATTAATGGTCGGGATTGAATGTTATCCGTAGCATGTAAACAATGAGCGTTGCTTTATAAGTTAAAAAACCCAAAAATATGGGAAGCACTTGTAGCTGATGCCATTGACTTGCTATGACTATCAAACCAATCAACAGAGCAAAACGATTTTTTTTCAACCTTACTCTTTCTTGGTTCAATTGCTCAACATCTTTGGCCAACATATTCAAATAAACTATACCCGCGCATGCCCCAAGTAGATAGTTAAGAGCAATGTTTAAAGAATAAAAAATCCATACTGAGATAAAGATTATCCCTATCAGAACAAGAGTTATTAAAAGCAGTTCTTGGGAAAGTTTATAAAACTCTTCCATTGAATTTCCCGAGCTTGAGCCCTCAAGATCTTCTACTGCTTCTTCTTGTCTTGTCGCGATCGGATCTATTGATTCATCTGACGAATTCACGGGATTTCAAACCAGTTTAGTGAACTTATGTTAGCTAGATATTCAGCCAGTTGAATCATATCACGATTGGGTAACAATACTTTAGAAAAAAACAATTAACTTATTGTCACCAAAATGCGATAAGCAAAGGCTATATTCCTCAATATACAGGGCATTTGCGACCCAAGTTTTAATTAGTTGGGCAGAACACATTTTCTGGAACATACGCAAAATTACTGATGACATAAAAGATGTTTTGTGCGTACATTCGCACCTGAAGTTTTATAATTAGCAGAGATATAGAGATGGCAGAAGGGAATAATCTCTTACAACATATTTTAACTCCGATCTTGTCATCTTGTCATTTGCTTTTTGGCTATTCTCATACATTCTCTTAAATCAAAAAAGCAATTTCATCTGAAATTTTTAACGAATCCAGCAATTAAATGCTTGGCATTCTCATTATTCTCAATGAAAGTTCAAAAAATATTAGCAATACATGAGCAATAAACGATAATGCCGTTGAGCAATTACATGTTGTTTAACTTCAAGTTGAGAATGACATTACGGACAAAATTAGAGTCTTGGCTGTTGATGAGGATTCGCCAACAATACCTTAAATTTGCTATGACTTCCGAAGGCAAATCCATAATATTTTTTTATGGAATTATAGGTGGGGAGATGGGAATAATTGGAAATCATTGGAATTTTTTAGGGAAAATTTTAGGGAAATTTTTTGGGAAAATTCTTGGAAAATTTTCTGGAAAAAATTTGTGACATTTTTTGACATTTTACCCAAATCAAAAAAATAAATGTCTTTTCCCCAGCCTAACAGTCTAACTAATAATTATTTAGTTCCCTGACAACATAATTAATTGCTGTTGCTGAAGTTTTCTGATTTCTGGTAAACCTAATTCTAAATCTTTAATAATTTCTTCAACTGTTAAGCTTCCGTTGCAAGCTTGCATGAACTTAAACTCCTCATCTGATAATTTTACTACTTGGTAATTGTAATCAAATATACACTTACTTGGAAACCCATCTATGCAAGGATTAATTTCTGGAGTTGCTCCAAGTAAGGCTTGCTCGTCAGACCAATTGGTGTGGGGTAATGGTGGACGACTGAGGAAAAATTCGTAGTGGGTAATTTCTGGGTTATCTGGATCTAATATTTCTACTAAACGGTAACGTTGGCGTTCGCTCAAGTTTGCTGCTCGCTCCATTAATTCTGGGTTTTGACCCAAAATTCGTTCTAAGTTCCAGTAACCGGGATTAGAAAATCCCACAAATTCTAACCCGGAAGCGTCAACTAATTCAAATAAGGTTTCGGAATTATAATCAATTTCTTGAGGATGAACATACATGTCAGCAAAATTTTCATCCTTGTGATTTTCCAAAGCCCAAAGTTGTTTGTCTCGCTGTAAAATTCGGTTACTTTCTGGTAAGGAAGCAAATATCTGTCTTCCAACCTGTACTCCATCTCGATAGTCACCCCGTTTTTTCCCTTGAAGCATCGCGATCGCTTCTTGCATGAATTGAATTTCTCTTCGTCCTAGTTCCCCATATACAAAAATATGGAATAAACCACCTGGGGCTAATTTTTTGGCTAAAGCTTGAATTCCACGAATTGGATCGGGGGTATGATGTAAAACTCCCACACAATTAATTAAATCAAATTCTCCTTCAAGTTGTTCTACATCAAATAAACTCAGGTGGTGAAACTCGACGCGATTTGCACCGGAGCGTTGACAGCGTTCTTTTGCAACTTCTAATGCACCTTCACTCAAATCGATTCCCACAACTGAAGCTTCTGGGTTGAGGTGAACCAAGTATTCTGTTCCAACTCCAGTTCCACAACCAGCATCAAGAATGCGAATATTTTCACGATCAGGTTTTTGTCCGGTACAAAAGTTATAAGCAGATGACCATTTCCAGCGCCAGTTATAACCTGGTGGGGGCTCATCTAATAAGGGTTCTGGAGGGAAAGGGTAAGTATTATAAAGTTTGGCGACGGCGTTACTAATGCTTTGGGAATCGGACATAGCAAGTATAGTTACAGGATTATTTGCATTATTGAGTTTATCGAATGCTGGTAACAATTAGCTATTTTCACAGACAGACGTCATGCAGAACAATTAATATTTCAGGAAGTGATGAATATTGAAAGGTAAGTAGGGAACAGCAAACAGAAATAATAGGGAACAATTATGAAGATTACGGTATATGGAAATATTTTATTGTGTCACTTCTTTTGTTGGGAGTCAGGAGTCAGAAGTGGAATACTCTTTGCATCTGCTTTCTAGGGTTTTGGATGTACCTCAATTACTTATCATTCGTGATATGTCCGCATATATGCGCTTTTCGATCGATTTGCGAAATTTAAGTAAGATTAAGTGAAAGTAACATCAAATCAAAGCGAAATTAAATCAAAAGTTTTTCCTGGGATTCTATAGCAGCTTCTATAGGAAGAGTAATTGTAAACTTTGTTCCACGACCGAGTACAGAATCACACTCGAGTTTTCCTTTGTGTTTTTCTACCACAATTTTATAGCTAATGGATAATCCCAAACCGGTACCTTGACCTACTGACTTGGTGGTGAAGAACGGATCGAAAATGCGTCTTTGCACTTGTGGACTCATCCCAGAGCCATTATCGCTAATAGTGATGATGCAATTTTTACCCTCCTGTCTTGTTCGTAGAGCGATCTTGGGTTTTTCCTGATTTTTAACTGCTTCAGTACAGTTTGCATTTTTTGGCTGAAGACTTTCTTTGAATGCATCGATCGCATTTGCCAAAATATTCATAAATACCTGATTTATCTGTCCGGGACAGCATTCTACTGGTGGTATGTTGCCATAATCTTTAATGATTTGGATCGTAGAAGATGATTTACTATCCTTGAGACGATTTTGCAGAATCACTAACGTGCTGTCAATTCCTCCATGAATATCTGCTTGTTTGACATCTGCTTCATCTAAACGGGAAAAAGTACGTAAGGAATTAACAATTCCAATAATACGTTCTGTTCCAACCTGCATAGAATTCAAAAGCTTGGGAAAGTCTCGACTGACAAAATCTGGGTCGATATCTTCTATCCGTTCTTGAACTTCAGAGGATAAATTAGGACAATTTTCTTGATATATCTGGATTAAGTTCAATAAATCTTGGCTGTATTGATCCGCATGTTGAATATTTCCATGCACAAAGTTTACTGGATTATTAATCTCATGGACAATACCAGCAAGCATTTGTCCTAAACTCGACATTTTTTCCGAATGAATTAGTTGAGCTTGAGTTTCTTGAAGTTCGTGGATATATTTTTCGATCCACCGAATTAACCGATTAAAATGAATGGCTAAGATTCCTACTTCATCTTGAGTGGTGACCGGTACCCGCAAACTAAAATCACAAATTTCTGTGACCTTTCTCGCTGTTATGGTCAATAGATTGAGGGGATCGGACAAACTGTGGGAAAATTTAACAATGATAATAGATGTAACCGTAGCTAAAGCCAAAAAAATCAAGCCAAACATTAATAATATTTGTTTAGCAGATTTATGAATTTCTGCCAGTTCAATGGAAGCAACTACAATCCAATTTCTACCAGGGACTCGAGCCAAAGTAAAACGGCGATGATTGTAAACCAATGATGTTGTGTATGGTCCGCCATTTTGAGGTCTAGACTGATATCTAATAGCGTGTTGAAGTAATACATCTCCCCCCAAAACCTTCTGAGAAGTTATATTTGCGAGTTTTGTACTATTCAATTTTTTGTTATTCTTAGCGTAATTCATAGTTGTCACAACCATGGGATTCTTTTCATCTGCGAACGATATAATTTGCAAATGCTCGGAACCCAAAAGCTCGATTTTATGGAGTTCTTCAGCTAAGAAGTTGAGGTCCTTAGTTCTATAACCGGCTGTAATAACACCAAGAAATTCACCAGTCTTAGGATCGACAATCTTATTTATCAGGTCAAAATAAAGATTGTGAACCGATTTATGCGGATGTGGTGGAGTAATAAAAGTTTCTGAATCTTCTAATTTCTTTGCCTGTTTCCACCAAGTTTCGTTTCTTTGAATCAAATCAGGAGTAGGTTTACTGGAGGCGATATTAAAACCATATTGCTCTGTAAAAAATACATTTGTAAAACTGCCAATTTTAACAAGCCTCTGCAAATATGAATTTAATAGTTGATTGACATTTAAAACTTTATTATCTTTAAATTGATTTTCTAATTCAGTAATGGATTTTTTTTCCAAACCTTCTTGTTTAACTTGTTTAGAAGCATTACGGAATGCATTGATAAGTAGGGGGTCTGCTGCAGCTGTTTGAAGTATGGCTGATTCAAATTCCAGTTTCTTGCTAGTTAATTCTGCAACTATTATTGCTCGATCATGTAATTGTGTTTCTTTTTGTTCAGAGGAACGTTGATAAGTGATTACCCCTCCTAAGATTCCTGCGATCGCTAATGGAATCAAAGTTACAGGAAGAAATACGAGCAACATTTTTTGACGGACAGATTTTGCCCCTAGTAAATATGAATTATAAATAGGTTTGTGTTTTTTTTTGGTGGTAACATATTTACTCCGATTATTTGCACTATTGAGTGTACCGAATGCTGAGTCTTAATAGCTAGCAAGGAGTAATTTAAGATACCTAGTTTACGATATCTAAATCAAATAATAATAAATAGGCTGTTATTTTCTGTTTGAAATCCTGATTCGATAAAATTGGGACAAATAAATAAGATTTAATCAAGCTTTTAAGGTTATCTTACATCTTGCACCAACAAAAGTTGATGTAAATGTATTACTCAGTAAAAAGCCAGAACCCTTAACTTAGCGATATAAAGTCATAAAAATTAGGTAGTGTTATGGCACGTATTTTGAATTTATCTGGGTTAATACTCACAGGTGCAAGATATGAGTTATTGATACTCCTAATTTATTAAAGAGCTTACTAAGACAGTGAGACTCTAAAGGATAAAAATAAATATATTTTCCTGAGTAAATAATCGCTATCGTTGAAAAATAACAACTTACTATCTACTTGATTTTTAATTTAATTAAATGCGTATATTTTGGTGTATTAAATAACTTATACCTTACAACGGGTATCTGATTTTTTATTTTGTTATTTGTTAACCTTAAATCAAATAAACGATAAGTTTGATGGCAGTAGAAATCTGTTTAAGTAAAAATTATCACTTTTACATATCGGGAAATATATAAAGAATTCAAAGACCGCTACTTATTTTTGAATTTCTTAATAAATTCACTTTGAAGTATAAATAAAAACCATAAAAGACTTTTAAATATCGTAAAGCTTTATAGTGCCTTAACCTTAGCTTAAAGACATAGTGAACTTGATAGTAACATGTAAGCCTCATGCATTATAGAGATGGTAAATTTGTTATTAAAGATTTTAGAGGTCTTTTGGTGTTTAAGATTAACTCAAGGTTAAAAAATATAAGGAAAGATATATTACATCAGCTTCAAAAACTTATACCATTCTTAGTTATTATTTACACTCCCGCACTCTGTATACTAGGGGGTTTATTAATTATGCATTGGTTGATAGGTTTAGATCTTTCCTATGCTGTGCGGGATACTTACGCTGTTTCCTATGACATTATTAAAAATATTCAACTAAGCAATCCAGAAGTATTTCTCGGAAAACTTGAATCTCTTCATTTCCCTATATATATTGGTTTTATTTCTAACTTGGGAGTTTTGCTGTGGTGTAGTACCACAGCCATATGTTTTTTTGCCTGCGTCTTAGTTTCTAAAAAATCGAAATCGAACCTATCCACATTCTTTTTTTGGTCTGCGAGTCTTTCCGGTATTATGCTGCTAGACGACCTATTTTTGATTCACGAACAGATCGCACCCATATATCTGAGAATAAACGAGAAAATCATTTTCATTTTTTACGGTCTATCGATTTTGACGTATTTTCTGCGTTGGCAGCGTCAAATTCTGAAAACTGAATATTCGCTTCTTCTTCTAGCATTGATGCTCTTTGCTCTGTCTATGTTTTTGGACGTAATTAATTATTCGGATGCTTTTCTTGAAGATAGCTTTAAGTTTCTTGGCATTTTGACTTGGAGTTCCTACTATATCCGGACTTGTTATATTCAGATTAGGCGTTGCACAAATCTGGTATGAATCGACGGTTGAAAGCGTTGAAAATTTCTTACAAATTGGGCAAAATCATCCCATTATGGCTGGCGGCTCGTCACTTAATATAGCTATCGCCCGAGCCATATACTCACAAGTCTCTCGATCTAAAGTATTTTGACTAGCTACGGCTATACCTTCTTGTTGATACATGGTATTTAAAGATTTCTCAATCTCAGGGTTACCACCAGTAAAAGCTTGAATTAAATTCATCCAACGTTGGGCTAATTCCTGTATTGTTTGACTTGCTGGGTCTGTACCCTTTTGCATTTCATTTTGAACTTGAGAAATTAGTTCTTTCCAAGCATCTTCCCCCTGACGAATTTGCTCATCTCCCAGTTGGAGTCTTCTTTGTTTGAGTTCTTCCAACTGTTCTTGGCTATAGTATTTTTCAAACATAGTTATTACCTTGATTGTTCCAATCAGATTGTGAATAGAAATATCTTTTTTTTGATTTAAAGTATCTGCGATCGTTTCAAGACGGTTATAAAGTTTGCGAGCAAGTTCTATCTGTTCTCTAAGACGGGATATATGTAAAGTAACTACACTGGATAAATTAAAGTTAGGATCCTCTAAACAGTTATGAATTTCATCTAAAGAAAACTCCAACTGTCTGAGAGATATGATTTGTTGTAAACAGACAATATCTTCTGGGGTATAAAGACGATGTCCTGTTTCAGTTCTTTCAGAAGGTTTGAGTAAACCGATTTCATCGTAATAATGGAGAGTTCGAATAGATATACCAGTCTGTTTTGCTAGTTCACCTACTTTTATTGATATAGGTTCCATATTTTTGACCCATAAACATAATTTTTATCACCTATAGTTGCTATGTTATTTCCTCACGTAACGTCAGGTGCAAGAGGAGATTGCAAAAAAGATAACTAGATATAGGAATAAATATCTTTATTCCTAATGTCCAGTTAAATTTTGTTTCTTATTTTCCTTAAAACTAATTTTGTGGGTGTTGTATAACAGGTATATCTCATTACAACTTGTAGTAACTATATCAATGGCTGGTAAAAACTATCGCGAACAACCAGCGGAGTATTATATGAGTCTGGAGTACCCAATGACAATTATTCCTCAAGACAAAGGAATATATATTGTAGAAATTCTAGACATACCTGGTTGTCGCTTTGAAGGTGAAAATTTACAAGAATTAGTAGAACTAGTAAAAAAATATAAATCAGACTGGATAAAACTTAGTCATAAAAGGGGAGAAGAAATTCCTCTTCCTTCCAACGGAAACATCAAGTATTTGGAAGGTGAAGTATTGCGTCTGAATAACAATTTATCTCGGCTGAAGAAGCGTTCTATAAGAAATAAAATTAAACTGCTTTGGATTTTTGAACAAATACTAGTTTTAATTTTAGGAATTTTTATTGGTATTCTCCTTCAACTGACAAATAAAAATTTACTTCCCCATTTTTTAAATAATCAGGAATTTATAGCAATAACTATTTCAGGGGCTTTTGGTGGATTGTTATCAAGTTTAAACTCAAAAGAACTGAGATTTCCTAAGATTAACAGACAGGGAATCATAAATTTTGGATTTTTGGGAGAATTATTAATTGGTATTGGTGGAGCTTACACGATTTTCCTTTTACTACCTTTTGATATCAGTAATGGTAACTATAATAGTGAAAATTTTATTGATGGAATTAAATTTATTGCGGTTGGTGTTATTGGTGGATTCTCAGGAAATTTAATTACTACAAGAGCAGCAGATAAGGTTATCCAACAATTAAAACGTAATGACGAAGATTTACTAGAAAAAGGTAAAGAACTCGAGCAAAGGAATCAAGAATTAAGTGAAATTATTCGTCGGAGAACTCAAGAGGCTGAATATTTATTAGAACGTATTACAAATGATGTTAGGGGTGTGAAAGAACAATATGATAAAGATGCTGATGCTTTGTCTCTGGTGATTAGACATCTGGATAAACATCATGGCTTAAACTCTGAACAGATTGACTTGATGAAGGAAAAGATTAAAGATGCTAGCCCATCTCAAAAAGTTCAAATGTTTTATTTAGCCAAAAAGGCAAGGGAAGAAAATTGGCAGATAAATAAGGAATATATGGAAAGGACAATTTCAGTATTTCAAGGTTTAATAGATAGTGACTCGGGAAAAAGATTTCATCGTAATTACGCTCAACTTGGCTATGCTCTAAAAGATAAATTATGCCCTGAATATACTCGTGCAATAGAAAATTTTAATACTGCGATCGCGATTAGAGATAATATTAGAAGTCAAGCAGGTTTTGGTCGGTATGAGATTAATCGTGCAATCTGTCGCATCATGTTAGATGAAAACTTTAGGGAACGTATAAAAAGTGATATGCAGATAAGAAAGCTAATATTTGATGATTTGATTGCAGGTTGCAGGGATGTAAGAGCAGCAGAACAAATTCCTTATAATACAACAGAACCAATAACTAGCTGGCTTGGTGTAAATGACATTTCTCTAGAAAATTTCTCATCTTCTATTATTCTCCATTACAAGTGGAATGACACTAATAAATAATATAAATAATATTTAGGTTGTTATAATAAGGTTATATTTATACTTTATTGCCCCCTGATGGTAATTAGTAAGTGAGATGCTTGTAATTATTAAATAATGCAATACTAATGTGGGGAATTGATAGGAACTTTAGTTGCAATTAGAAGTCTTAATAATAGTCAAAAACCCTTGGAACGAATTAATAGCTGGAAAACTAGTATTTAGTATAAAAAATACTGAGTATAAAAAAATGAGTATAAAACTCAATTGCAGCTACTAGCTTGGGTTTATTTTAGTAAACAAATATGTTAGACAGCAAACCTATCAATCTTCATTTTCTTAAGGTCTTTGGACTAAGTCTACCAATTGTGGTCGCATCCATAATTGGAGTTTCACAGTCTGCATATGCATGTTTACCAGACCTGGGAACTGAACCATCAACTCTCGAACAAAGGGTAAAGAGAACTCCAATCTTGTTTGAGGGAGTTGTTAACAAAGTGAGTGAAGAAGTACTTATAATTCAAGTCAATCAATATTTTAAAGGCAATGGGCCTAAAGTTGTGAGGCTGAGAGGCTTTAATTCTACCTCCTGCGATGATTTTATCGATAAACCTGGAGGACGCTTTCTATTTTTTGCTGAAAAAAAGGACAATCGAGCTTGGAAAGCAGTTTATGATGGAGCATTTGGTTCGGTGCGCGCTTGGAATTCCCAAACTGAAGCAGAGCTAAGAAAATTAAAATGAACTGACGTTAAACCTGCAAAAACTTTAAGAGATAAGTTTAGAAGTATTCGGGAAAATCGCTCTAGTAATTATTTTTAGAGTAATTATTTTTAGAATAAGTGGGAGAATTTTCCAAATTCAGGATCATAATTAGGAAATATTTACCATCTTGCTTTCTTTGAAATCTTTCAATTTCTTTAAAGCCAGCTTTTTCACATATCCTTAAAGCTTGTTGATTAAATTCCGCAACGGTAACACGAAACAAAGTTGCTAAAAACTTGGCGTTACCAAAATCAATTATGGCATTGATTGTACGCAAAGCAAGTCCCCGTTTGGTAAACCTAGGATTCATTCCAAGTCCTATATCAAGTGCTTCAACACTGTAATTACCATCACTTACCCGCGCTTCTGTTCCAAAACAGCAATGTGCTACAAGTTCACTATTACTATTGGTCAAGCTGTAATAAGCATTTTGGGGGTTGGTAAATTCCTGTATATTTTCCTCTATGTGGGAGGAGTCGGGATTATAAAAATCATAAGGTTTTTCATAACGCCAGTTTAAGATTATACGTGCGTTGTTTTCATTCATTGGTGAGAAGAAAAAAGACATAAAAATTCTTATATTATTTCTTAATATTCACTTAATATTCAATTTATAGATATTGGGGATTAAGCTTCAGTTCTTTTGAAATTGAAATTAGCGATCGAGAACATCTCAGATTCTTGATTTCAAGAAACAATATTGCTCATAGCTTTCTGGATATCAAGCTTCAGGAATCGATCAACTGCTTGGTACATCCAATAAAGTGGTAATTTAGGGTCAGAACCAGTTTTCTGAAATCCCAATGCTTGTCCTAATTCTGCATAACTGGGATGAATGATTAAGGTATACATATCCCATAAATTGGGAAAATCTTCTTTCATCCTACCAAGAGTTTGTTGCGCATCCTGTAAGAACAGAACTTGAGCTTGTTTTTGATAGGAACTATCAATCATCCAACTGCGGACAAAAACAGAGCGACAGGTTTCATCTCCTGGTAAAGCGATTTTAAACGGGTCGACTTCAGTAACTCGACTTAGATGAAGTCCTTGACTGGGAGGAGCAAAAAATTTAATTTCTGATTCCCGCAGAGTAGGATAAAGAACATAAAACCCTACAGGATTCTGATTATCACTGCGCCGTAATACTCGCATTCCCCCTGCATATTGACTCGCCCAATCGCGGAGAATATTGGCGATGCGGTAAGGTACGGTATCTGTATTCCGATTGAGCCAATTGTAATTACTGGCCAGCATATTAGCAATGGGAATTGCATCGCTGCGTAAATCGAAAGCATCTGGTTTAACGATCGCTGTAGAATCTAAGGTATGGTGCTCTAAAAGTTCTGGGAGTGGTTGAATTTCAATTTGGGTACAATTACCATCAAAGTGTTTTCTAATTAGCCCCAAAGCAACCAATTTATCCAGCATCATACCAGCCGAACGCTCGCCCCCTCGTTCTCGATCGCTATAAAATATATCTGCAGCTTGGTGGCAACTACATTCCACCCAACCTTGAGGAAATGCTAACTCCTTTAAGGGTAACTTTGGCAGAGTATGACGAGTTTGAGAATCTTTCAAAAACAAATATAGCCAAAGACGAACAAAGCATTCAGCTCGCCATCGTGTCATCCCTACCCTTTGCATCAGCGATTTAACATACAGTTGACGCTGTGCTTGGGGGAGCCATTGCTCAAACTTTTCAGGATTAAACGCAGATAATTCTGACATGATGGCTACGGATAAGAATAAGAAAATAATCTTGCTTTGATACCGAGCATAACAAATTCTTCGCAAAAACTTCGATCTGCTTCGACCTCCTTCTTCACCATTCGAGAGTGGTACGGTATGCTCGATCGGGTCATTTTTATTGCAGAGGTATGGTCTTTATATTTAGGGTATGAGTTTTTGCAAGGCTGATGTTTACCCTATATCAATTTAAACCTGCATTCCAAAATTGTCTTCGTCCGTTAGTTAATCGGTTCGCAACCTGGCAAATTTCCCCTAATCAGATTACAGTGTCGGCGATTTTGCTATCTGTTGCTATGGGTTTAACAATTACTTTTTATCCCCAATCTAAATTTGTGTTTTTGTTGTTTCCCATAATTTTGTTGCTAAGAATGGCGCTTAATGCGATTGATGGGATGCTTGCTCGCGAACAGAATTTAACAACAGACATGGGATTTGTACTCAACGAACTGGGAGATATTATTTCTGACGTTGCACTCTACCTACCTTTTAGTTTTATTCCAGGTATTAAAGCACCTTGGATCATAACCATCGTTATCCTTGCCATTATTGCCGAAATTATTGGGTTTTTAAAATTCATAATCGACAACAAGCGTAGCTATGAAGGACCAATGGGTAAGAGCGATCGCGCCTTATTTTTCGCCATCATTAGTCTGGTACTAGGATTTGGAATTCAACTTGAATCTATCTCTTTTATGAACAGTATTTGGGTAGGAATGGTTGTTCTCCTACTGTGGACGATATTCAATCGCAGTCAATAGCCATTTCACAAGGATATGTCATGAACATAAGTTTACTAATTGTGAATTTACCGGTTGTCAACTTACCAATTGTCAACTCACTGGTTGTCAATTTATCAACTTCAGTGCTTTTAACTCTGGCTGGAATTTATGGGTTACTGGTTATTTCCACAGCAATTATCTACACTTTAGGATTTTATAATCCTCAGAAAGACTACAGCGAACTGAAAGACCGCATCAAGTCTTGGTGGGTGATGGTGACTATTTTCAGTTTGGCACTATTTCTTAATCGCACTGTTTCTATTATCTTTTTCGGCTTTCTAAGTTTTCTCGCGCTCAAGGAATATCTTTCCCTAATTCCAACTCGTCTCGCAGACCGTCAGGTTTTGTTATGGGCATATTTTGCCATATTACTTCAGTATTTCTGGATTTACATTGGCTGGTACGGGATGTTTCTCATCTTCATTCCCATCTATATGTTTCTGTTCCTACCCATGCAGATGGTGTTAATTGGTGAAAATCAAGGTTTTTTAAATGCTATTAGCACCCTTCAATGGGGATTGATGTTAACTGTTTACACCATTAGTCATCTTTCCTATTTACTGATGCTACCACCCGAAGGAAATCCCATTGCTCGTGGTGCAGGCTTACTGGTATATCTGGTGGTGCTGACAGAAATTAACGATATTGCTCAATACGTTACCGGTAAAATTTTGGGCGATCGCAAAATTCTTCCTAAAGTCAGTCCGGGAAAAACTGTAGAAGGATTATTGGGCGGTATATTGGTCACTACAGGATTAGCGATTGCTCTCGCACCTTGGCTAACTCCCTTCCATACAATGCACGCTTTATATGTGGGACTCATCCTCAGTTTGACCGGATTTATTGGTGATGTGAATATTTCTGCCTTAAAGCGAGACTTGAATATCAAAGATAGTGGAACTATTATCCCCGGTCATGGTGGTATTTTGGACCGCATTGATAGTTTAATTTATACAGCGCCTCTATTCTTCCACTTCACCGTTTACTTCTATTATCGGGGGCAATTTTTATGAACCGAGTTCTGAAATTCCTCTTTGTACTAATTGCTAAGTTTGTGGTGTTTGTTATTCTTGGCTTGCGTGTCAGACATAAGGAATTACTACCAAGTACTGGTCCCGCTATTTTGGTTGCGAATCACAATAGTCATTTAGACACCCTCGCCATAATGTCTCTCTTCCCATTATCGATGGCGCATAACCTTCGTCCCTTAGCCAATGAACAATATTTCCTTCAGAAAAATTCTTACTTAGCCTGGTTTTCTCGCCATGTTTTAGATATCATTCCAGTCCGTTGCAACTCAAATCAAGAAGATTCTCCTAAAGAAAATTCTCCCAAGGAAAATTCTCCCAAAG
Source organism: Mastigocoleus testarum BC008 (assembly GCF_001456025.1). Taxonomy (GTDB): domain Bacteria; phylum Cyanobacteriota; class Cyanobacteriia; order Cyanobacteriales; family Nostocaceae; genus Mastigocoleus; species Mastigocoleus testarum. The sequence goes on along the minus strand of NZ_LMTZ01000101.1, from coordinate 6,285 downwards.
ACATTTGTACCAAACACCGCACCTTTTTTAAAGATTGTGCAGCCGCTTTAGCACAAAACCAAATTCTAATTCTTTATCCTGAAGGATCCAGAGGCGAACCTGAGTCCCTAAAAGAGTTTAGATGTGGTATTACTCATCTTGCAAAACGACATCCCAATGTTCCTATTGTTCCCATTTTTATCTATGGACTTGGTAAAGCCTTACCAAAGGGGAAATTTCTGCTAGTACCTTTTCTATGCTCTATGTTTATCGGTCAAGCACTCTATTGGGGTGGAGATAAACAAACCTTTCTTCACAAATTGAGAGAACGAATGCAGACTTTGTCAGCAGAACAAATGCTCGCGACTTGAGTAAAAAACCTATTTTATCCAAAGTTTACTATTTTATTTTTCTTAGAGGTCAAAATGTTACAAGAATCATTATCAACTTACGAAAAACTCCTACGCCCATTACCTGCATGGAATCCTAAAGCCTGGTATTACGGATTATTGAGTATGTCACTCAAAACAGTTGGAAAATTATCTAATGGAATTCGGATTGGCTTTCAGTATGGATTCGATTCTGGGGTGATGCTGGAGTACGTTTATGCAAATCAACCGAGTGGTATTACACCATTAGGGACACTTATTGATTGGTTCTATCTCAACTCCCAAGGATGGCGCGGTATTCGACAGCGTTCTAAGTTACTCAAAAGTACTCTGCGGGAGGTATTACAGTCTTACCAACAGCAAAATATTCCTTGCAGTTTATTAGATGTAGCTTGTGGAGGTGGTCGTTACGATTTGGAAGTTTTACAAGAGTTTCAGGATAAGAAATTTGCAGCAACCCTAAGGGATTATAAATTAGAAAACGTTACCAAAGCCTGTCAATTGGCGATGGACTTGGGAGTTACAGCCCAAATCCAACAAGCTGATGCTTTCAATGATGAAAGTCTGGAGCGAGTACAACCCCGACCTAATGTAATTGTTGTTTCTGGATTACATGAAATTTTGCCAGATGATCACTTAATCGAGCATCACTTTAAGCAGCTTTATCAAATTATGGAAGCTCCAGGAACCCTAATTTTCACCATTCAACCCAATCATCCCCAGTTAGAATTAATTGCTCGTACCTTACCCACTCATACCGGTCGTCTTTGGGTGATGCGGTTGCGCTCTTGGGAATTGACTCGTCAATGGGCTGCAAATGCAGGATTTGATAACTTTCAGGTTTGTATGGAACCGAATGGAATCTTTGGGGTTGTTACAGCGCGGAAGAATCCATAATGGGAATAACTAATTTCGATATTACTAAGATTCGCTCAAAATACTCAGATTTAGGGTCGAGGAAAGTGAATAAATTGATATACACGCTGGGGTTATCATTGGCGATCGCATTTACCTCATTCGTGGGCTTCGCCTCTGCTGAACCCAATGTGATTTATCAGTACAACAATATACCCGTATTGCGAAATCACGTACTTACAATTGACGATCTTGAAGCCCGTAGTGTGATACCCAGTGAAATCGCCAATCAGCAACGGCAGTTTTATGCAGTTCAAGCCTCAAAGATTCGAGGAGAGAGTGTAACTGTTACGAACCTTCGCAATTGGAATAGGTTCAAAGCACTCTTCCGAGTTCAGACAATTGCGAAAGTTTTAGCTGTGATCGTCAGCATAATAGGGGCCTTATTCTTTCTTGGTGGAGTACTTTCACGCATTTCCTGGATGATAATTGCGATCGTTAAGGAGCTTCTAGCTAAGATACCTATTCCTGTGTACGAAGTTATCTTCTGTGTCGCAGGAGCTTACTTGATGTTATTCCTTGAGGGACTGTCCCCAAATCTCTTCGGTGCGCTGATTTTTTTCTTGAGTCTGCTCTTATTTCATGGAAAGAAAACTTGCGATCTAAGTCTAGATTCAGAGATTAAAGCAGACTTCGTATCTGGAATGTGCTTGGTTATCTATGCAGGGTCAGCCTGGTGGAACCAAAGTATTGCTGTGGCGGTGTTGGCTTCCTTAGCTTTTATTGCCTTCTTTGGATTTAAGCTGATAGCAGGACCTTTAAGCCTGTTGATTGGTTTTGATAGTGAGGATAAAGCAGGTCAAGGAACATTCGCTGCAGGATGTTTAATGAGCTTTGGCATAATACTGACTCAGAATTATCTTCCTAGTTCTATTGATGTGTTCCAAACCGGTGCGCTGTTTGCTGGAACTTTTGTGTATTTTTTGGGGATGACGATACTTTCCTCCAAGTGGGTGGCTAGTAAAAATTATTGGCTAAGAAACGTCATTACCTTTGTCAGTGGTTTGGCAATGATTTGGGCAGCAACTTCTCTAGAGCTTGGGATGGTGAATGCTATTGCTGGAACATTTTTCGTCTTATTTATCATGGATAAATATGTTGAGTTGTGTACCCTATGGGTAAAAGACGAGATAAGTTTTGGGGCTTCTCTTTTGGGAGCAGGGCTAGCAGGGTTTGGACTCATTAGAGTTATAGAATTGCATCCTCAATACTTCATTTTTCACTTATTTAGCTAGTTTTTTAGTAATCCTGGAAAGGATACCAAGGATAAACCACTGAAATCTATTTGATTTGAATACTAACTCTTACTCCCAATCTTTCTATATCCTTAAAAAACTGTGTTGGTTCAACCAAATGAGCCTGGAACCATAATCCAGGCTTTCGAATACTTCCGTTGAGATACTGTAGTAGACAAGCAATAACAGGAATCGCAGTTAAAGTATAAGGATTATCATGGGTAAGTCTCATATGCATCAAGCTATTTTTCTTGTTTTTCAAACCCTTCGCCTCTAATTGTATAACTGCCCCAAAAGGAGGTTTACTAAAAGTTTTTAATCCCCAACTAAAGAGTTTTCCCATAGGGATTTTAGCTTTTTCTCGAAATATTTTAAAAGCAGCAAATGCAATAGGCATGATGATATAATCACTCATCCAATTGAATCCTGAAATATAAAAACCAGTTTCATTAAGCGATGGAATAGAATCTGGCAATGAGCGTAATTCTTCTAAGAACATGGGTGGACAGTATCGTTCACCGAAAACTTCACCAAAATCGAATTTTGGAAGTTCTTGCATGCTCATTGCGATCCATTTTTTGTTTTTCAGTACCAACGGATTGAAATTAATCAATTCGTCAATAAATTCAGCAGTAGTAGATTCTGAAAACAGTAATTCTTTCCAATTTAATTGAAAAGCAGCACTAATGTTAGCGACTTTCAATGTATCAAATTTAGTAGCTGCGTATCGTACCATTGCCGCCGGTACGCCAGGGTGAAAGCCACCATCTGTAATAAAACATCTTCCCTTTCTTTCAATTTTATCCCGCAAAGAGTTAAGTACAGCTAATTTTGCAGGGGAAGAAAGCTGAACATCCAGATAATCTGCTCCTGCTTCGAGGGCTAGTTCGGCAACGTTACGAGTGTAGTTAATTGTACTTGATGCCACAACAACTAGATTAACACTATCAAAAGCTGCTTTTAAACTACTTTTATTAGCAGCATCTACTTGTTTACTTGAGACGCGATAATTGCGATGAAATTCGTGATTTAAATCATCTGCTGCTCGCTGTGCTCGCCCTAGATTCCTTCCAGCGATAACAATTTGAACATCACTTTCCTGTAAAAGCAATTTGGAAATTAGTAAGCCTGTATTGCCATATCCTCCTAGGATTATAATTCTTGTTTGCATGTCCCACTCCGATCTCACTGGCTAATAACTAGTAGTCTACCAAGTCAACTTTGCCTGGTAATAGCGGATGCTGATAAACTACTTAAAAACATAGAGTTCAGGGCAGCATCATGGCGAAAAAATACATCGTGGATTTAAGCGAAGAAGAGTTATCATACTTACAATCGGTAACTAGAAAAGGTAAGCACAAAGCAAGAACTATTACCCGAGCCAAAATTCTTATTATGGCGAATGAAGGATGTTTAGATGCAGCGATCGCTTCAAATCTAAGAGTCAATGTTTCAACCGTTGAGCGAACCCGTGAAAAATTCGTAGTGGGGGGATTAGAATATGCGATAAAAGACCGTCCACACCCACGGAAACCTCGCAAACTTGATGGCAAGCCAGAAGCATTTTTGATAGCCACAGCTTGTTCTACTCCACCAGGAGGACGTACTCGTTGGACGATGCAGCTTTTAGCAGATCAACTTGTAAGTCTTGGTATGGTAGACTCAGTTTCTGACGAAACAGTGCGTCAAACCCTAAAAAAAACGAGGTAAAACCTTGGTTAAGGGAACAGTGGTGTATTTCTGAAGTCAACTCGGAGTACATCTTAAGGATGGAAGATGTGTTGGATTTATACAATGAGCCTTACGACCCAAAACGTCCAGTAATTTGCTTTGATGAGACTCCATATCAACTGATAGAAGAAGTTAGAACGCCGTTACCTCCAGAACCAGACCAACCGGAACGTTATGACTTTGAGTATAAAAGAAACGGTAACGTTAACTTATTTGCATATTTTCAACCATTAGTAGGTTGGCGACATATTGAAGTTACCCAGCGGCGCACGTTCGTGGCGCATGCCGCGCGTCTTCCAAAGTAGATTTTGCAAAGCAAATGAAGAATTTAGTTGATATTTACTGTCCAGAGGCTGAAGTAATTCGTTTGGTTGTTGATAATTTAAATATACATAATCGGGCCGCATTATATGAAGTTTTTGAGCCACAAGAGGCACGCCGAATAATACAAAAATTAGAGTTTCATTACACACCAAAACATGCTTCTTGGTTAAATCAAGTAGAAATTGAACTATCAGTTTTGTCTCGTCAGTGCTTAGAGCGAAGAATTCCAAAAGTACAAATATTAAAATCTGAAATTGCTGCTTGGGAGAAACGACGCAATGAAGAACGCGCAACTGTAAACTGGCGCTTTAAAACTACGGATGCCAGAAATAAATTTGAACGGTTTTATCCTGCTATTTAACCCCGCAAAGTTTGCTTGGCGAACTACTAGNGGTGTATTGGCTTGAGTTGCTGCTAGCAAAGTTCCAAAATCTAAATCGTGAGTAAAAACGATGTAATTATTATTTCTTGCCCATTCCATAATAACCGTATCTTTCGCATCCGGCTTACCAATAGTAGACCAGTGAACAGCTTCGATATCGTACCTCTTAAAAACTCCAACCCAATCGGGGGAGAGATTCATATCAATCAAAATCTTCATGCACTTTGTAGAGGTACTTCAATTTCTTCAACTCGCCAAGCAGCGTAAGCAAGGGCTTCGTAAATATCAGCTTCTTCCAGGTAGGGATATGCTTTTAGAATATCATTGGGTGTATGTCCGGATGCCATTAAGCCGACAATAGCACCTACTGTGACACGCATTCCTCGGATACAGGGTTTACCACCCATTATTTCTGGATTTAAAGTAATTCTGGTTAGGTTTTTCATAGATAGTCATTTTGTTAGTTATTAAACAAACTATTTCCAATTATTTCCCTTTTATTGTAATGGAGGGATTGCTCCACGCTAATTTAACGGAAAGTCGGGTATAGCTTGATCGATTTTATTCATCAGTTTTATAGTTTCTTGCAATGCTACTACTATGCGTTGATAGTGTTGGATATCTTCTTGGCTGAGAGTGCGCTTTTTACGGTCTTTTAACCATTTGTGACAAACTTGATAGCCACCAACGTGAAAATTCCAGACTTTTTCTGGTACTCCGGTAAAACCGTCACCTTTTTTATTGATGGTGACTTTATTGTTTGCGTATGCTTTGTTCGCAGAACCAATTGCAACTTCTTTACCACCACCATTTTCTACAAATTGAGTTATTGGGTTATTCAGTTTGGGGGATTTCATTAGGTGGAGTGTGACTAATTCTTCACCGTATGCGGATAGTTGTTGGAAAAGTTTGTCTGATGAAGTGAGGGGTACGCGGGGAAAGTCGATTTTTAGGAATTCAGCGTAGCGATCGCGGTAGGTGGGTGAGTGGAAGATGGCGTAGATGTAATAGAAGATGGCTTCTGGGGTAGGGGTATAGCCGAGTTTTGAAGTGATATCTTTGAGGAATTCGGGAGAGAGGTTGGGACGGACTGATTCTTCTAATTCTTTTGGGTTATTTGGGTTTGGATAAAGGTAGAGGGGAAAGAGATAGTTAATTTCCCTAGTTTTATTAGATACAACACAGCTTTCAATGATAGAGTTTGTTACCCCACACAAACTCCATTCACTTTGTTGGGACTGTTGACGACTGGAAATTATAGCAATCGCCAGCTTAGTTAGGACGTAAGGTAAGATAGATCGAGAAGTGATTAGTCTGGACAATTCCAATG
>NZ_LMTZ01000100.1 GCF_001456025.1 Mastigocoleus testarum BC008 | reverse complement strand
GTAATGATTGGCTAACAGGTGAATCGGGTCGCGATATTATTAGAGGTGGTGACGGTAACGACACAGTTTTGGGAGGAAATGAAAACCCCCATGGTGATTCGGCAAATGATACTCTATGGGGTGGTGCAGGTGATGACTCTCTTGATGGAGAGCAAGGTAATGATTGGCTAACAGGTGAATCGGGTCGCGATATTATTAGAGGTGGTGACGGTAACGACACAGTTTTGGGAGGAAATGAAAACCCCTATGGTGATTCGGCAAATGATACTCTATGGGGTGGTGCAGGTGATGATTATCTTGATGGGGAGCAAGGTGATGATTGGTTAAGTGGTGAAGATGGTCAAGATACCGTCAAAGGTGGGGACGGTAATGATACACTCTATGGAGGAAATGAAAACCCCGTTGGTGATTCAGCAAATGATACCCTACTGGGTGGAATTGGAGATGATGTTCTTGGTGGAGAACAAGGAAACGATTCATTAAATGGTGAAGCTGGCAATGATACATTAACTGGTGGGGCTGGTGCAGATAATTTTGTATTCAATTCCAGTTTAGACGGGATTGATACTATTACAGACTTTTCTAGTTCAGACGGAGATAAAATTCAGATTGTCTCTAGCTTTGGTGCAACTTCTACAAGTCAATTCACTTACAACAGTACTACAGGTGCTTTAAGCTTTAACCAGAATGGCAATGATACTCATTTTGCGACCTTGAATACCAATGCTGGTTTGAATATTACCCAGGACATCATACTTGTATAATCGATTTCAGATTCGATTGAAATAAAATAAGTTCTTACAAAGGTGGAGTAACCCACCTTTTTTATTCCTTGTCTGCTTAAGTAGCTGTAAAATCTAAGTAGTAATACATAAAGTTAACAAATTTAGGGACATCATATATCTTGTTGTCTCGCCCCAACGATAGCTAAAGCAACCCCAATCAGTAATACACCCGCACCAACAAATTCCAACACTCCTGGAACCTCTTGATAAATCAAATAACCAAGAAAGCTGGAACATATTGGCTCAAACAAGATAGTCAATGCAACCAAAGTCGGCGAAATTGATCGCATCGCCCAATTGAAGCTAGTATGTCCTATCAGTTGGGGAAAAAGAGCCATTAACAAAACATACAAGTAAAAAGTAATGGGGTGATCGATATAACCCGAATCGAATATCACAGGTAAAGGTAAAAGTATTACTGCTGCTGTTGTATACGCAACAGTCACGTATGCTCCAATGCTTAATCCTAGTTTTTGGGCTTCCCGTCCCCAGAGTAAATATAAACTTGCTGCACATGCTCCCATCAAAGCCAAAGCATTACCTAACAATGCTTGACTAGTCGCAGTCTGGATTTGAAGATTTCCAAAACCGATCGCGATCGCACCAAAAACAGCGATTCCCACCCCAGTGACCGTAAGAAGAGAAGGTTTTTCTTTAAACCAAAGCCAAGAAAATAGAGTTACCCAAAGGGGGTTAGTTGCAACTAAAGTTGTAGAAGCAGTAATTGATGTGTAACTGAGGGAAGAAATCCAAGTTGCAAAATGTAAAGCGAGAAAAATTCCAGCAATTCCAGCATAGTAAATTGCTTGAGAATTAACCCGAAGCTCGGGAAATTTTCTTGCAGATGGAAGCAGTATCAACGCAGCGATAGTTAATCGTGAAGCAGCAAGAACCAGACTAATTCCAGCACCAGAAGTCCCTGCAGCGTCAAACGCCAATCTGGTAAAAATTGCAGCAGTCGAAGCCGCACATACCCCAACACTAAGGACTAAACCAATCTTCCAATTTAAAACCATTATTGATAGATTCTCAGTGTTGCCCCATTCCAGTACCTGTGAATAATTTTACTACCCAAACTTATCTGTTATTTATTAACTATTAACTGATAACTGTTAGCGCCTAGCAAAGCGTACCGGATCCGTAGGTAGCAGCTCCGTAGGTAGCGCAGCTATAGCTATAGGTATTGCGTGCGCGTTAGCGGCTAGCGGTAGCGTACCGTAGGTATTGCGGGACACGTAAGTGTACACAGCGCATTAACTGATAACTGATAACTGTTAACTGTTGACTGATAACCTCAAGGAGATTTCTAGATGACGGTAACTGGAGTAAAAATTATTTTGGTAGAACCTGCAGGTCCCATGAATGTAGGTTCTGTGGCGCGGGTAATGAAAAATTTCTGTTTAAATCAATTAGTTTTGGTTAATCCCAAATGCGATTATCTAGGAGAGGAAGCACTGAGAATGGCAGTTCACGCAAAAGATGTTTTGCAAACAGCCGAAGTAGTTAACACTTTACCTGAGGGATTAAAAGGATGCAAACGTGCGATCGCCACAACTGCTAGAAGTCGAGATTGGGAAATACCCTTAGAACCACCCCGCATCGCCTTACCTTGGTTACTTGAAGAAATCGGACAACCATCCGCATTAATTTTTGGTCCAGAAGACAGGGGACTGAGTAATGAAGAATTAAACTACGCTCAGCGATTTATGCGCATTCCCACAAATCCAGAATATGCTTCCTTAAATTTAGCAACGAGTGTAGGTATCTGTTGTTATGAATTGGCAACAATTTCAGGAATTTTTTTAGATTCTAAGGTGGACAATTCAGAATATAAAGTAGAAAATCATTATAAAATACAACCACAGATAGAAGCGAAAACACAAGAAAACACCAATAACACCTTTGAAAAACCCCTAGAAACATTATCAGTTAATCATTCGGAGTATGACATCGCACCTTTAGACGTTGTCGAAGGTTATTACCAACAGCTAGAATCTGTACTATTAACAATTAGTTACCTATATCCCCATACAGTAGCTAGTCGGATGGAGAAATTCCGTCAAATGTATAATCGCGCCCAACTGCGAACAAAAGAAGTAGCTATGCTACGGGGGGTTCTGCGTCAAACCTTATGGGCGCTATCAAATCACGAATTGCTAGATATTTCCAATCAAGCAAATTCCAGCCAAGCAAGTGAACGTGAAAACTTGTAAATCATTATCCAAGATGTACGGGATTATCCTGCACAATAATGATTTATGACTTACACTAAACACGGAAACGCTATAACAGTGGCAGTTATCAAGCTCTAAGTCGGGGTGCTTTGGAAGTAGGTTAAGTTTTCGGAAGTTAGTACGGGAGAATTCGAACGTACGCGAGAGTTCTACTTGAGTAACTCAAAAGGAGTAGCGGTGTCAGAGTCAATTGACAAGTTCACAGCTTTTCCACGGCGTCAACCTAGCAACCGCCGTCAGTTTCCTAGTATAGAAAAAAAAGTGGCAAATAATTCAGGAAAATCTCGTAGAAAGCAACCGCCAACCTCAAGGGGAGGTGCATTGGCGCGTCCTCTCGCCAAGCATTCTGCCGCGAAAGGCGTTCCTGTTAAACGTGTAAAAACAAGGGTACCCGTCGCGAAGTCTAAGGGTAATCCGCCCAGAAGAATTCCTCCTTCTCAGGTTCATACGGCAAATTCCCGCAGTGCTGTTCCTGCAAGGGCTAAACCTAAAGCAGCTAACGCCCAAGCGGTGAAGTTAAAGCGGGTACGCAAACAGCCATTACCAGGGAAGAGGATTACAATGTCTCGCCGGACGCGCTTAAAGCCGATGGCTAGAACAATTCTGTACGCCTTGCGACTGTTAATCGTTGGAGTTGGTATTGGTGCAATAGTGGGTACTGCATTGTCAATGTTTGACCCGGCGACCAGAATCAATTCTGCAACCTCATCTTCTGAGGCTAAAGTCGGACAAAATCAATCTCAATCTAATTTAGATCCAGGAAATCTCGTACTCACCCAAGAGATTGCTCCTTTAAAAGCTAGCTTGCAAAGTATGGCGAATCAGAATCCTAGTATTCGTCCAGGAGTATATTTAATCGATTTGGATGATGGGCGCTATGTAAATGTGAACGCCACACTTAGTTTCCCCGCTGCAAGTACAATTAAAATCCCTATTTTAGTTGCCTTTTTCCAGGATGTAGATAATGGCAAAATCCGCCTCAATGAGGTTTTGACCATGGAAAAAGATGATATGGTCGGTGGTTCTGGAGATATGCGCAACCAACCAGCAGGGACCACATATAAAGCATTGGAAGTTGCTGATAAGATGATGACTATCAGTGACAATACAGCTACTAACATGTTGATAAAGCGTATGGGAGGTATGCAGGCGCTCAATCAACGTTTTCGTCGTTGGGGTTTGACTCACACAGCACTTCGCAATCCACTTCCAGATATTGAAGGGACAAACACCACATCACCCAAAGACTTAGGAGATGTGATGGCGATGGTAAGTCGGGGTCGTTTGGTAAGTATGCAATCACGCGATCGCATTTTGGCAATTATGCGACAAAATACCAGAAGGCATTTATTACCTACAGGTTTGGGAGAAGGAGCAACAATTGCCAATAAGACGGGATATATCGGTAAAATGTTGGGAGACGCCGGTTTAGTCGATCTAGTAACCGGTAAGCGTTATACCATCGCCGTGATGGTAGAGCGAAAGGTTAAAGATGACCCCAGTGCAGAAAAGTTTATTAAATCTGCTTCCCGTCAGGCTTTTGAAGAATTAAGTAAGCCTAATAATCTTCCAAACCAAAGTAATCGAAGCGGAAATAGTCCACCGGTTAACCCCATGCAACAGAGAGGGATGACTACTCCCACATATCCGACTAATAGGGGTAACGTGCCTATGAATACTTATAGTTCGCCAGTGACGTCACCAGTTCACACCAGGTTTGGAAGAAATTATCCCCCAAATCAGTATCAACAGCCAGCCAATCAGCAGTATCATTATCCATATCAGAGATAATATTCTTCGTATAAATCATGGCATCTAATAATCCTTCAATTCAGTTTTTTGCTGGCATAAAAGAAGAGCTGGATAACGTTAGTCTGCGGAGAAATACCCGTTCTGGGAACCGCGTTATTGTAATGACTTTTAATAAATTGAAAGCGATAGAAGGTGCAAATAGTTTTACTAAGCAATCTTTAAATTCCATGCTTTTAACTGACGAAGAAGGTGATATTAGCGTTACACCTTCTTCAACTCGATTTATTTTTGGTGGGGATGAAGGGGATGAGTTAAGGAAAGTAGAGTGCAAGGTTGAAATCGAACATGAGGATCATTGGGAACGTTTTATGCGTTTCATGCATCGTTATGCAGAGCAAAATGGGATGGAGTATGGAGAAAAATCCCAATCCACTGATGCTTGATGGTAGTTATTTAACTTGATATACATCCGCAACTTTTTCAAGTGAATAAATCACGTGTAGAGACGTACCATGGTACGTCTCTACAAGATGGTACGTCTCTACAAATATTTTATGTTTGACACGTAATTCAATTATATAAAAACAGTTATTACCAATAACGGTTATTTATTTTTTTACTAAGATATATGCTTTTGCATATGTTGGTAATCTGCGATTATTTTCGTTAAATTTTTGTCTATTGGGAAAGATTCCGGCGAGAAAATCTAATTGATAAAGATTGGGTAGGAAAGCGCCACCTGTATCTGCTAAAACTCCCATTTTCAATCTTCTGCGACCGCCTTTATTGTACTCTAAAACAATAATTTTACCTAAACCAACGTTTAAGACATCTCCAGCGAAGGTGACTCCCGGTTTAACAGATATTTTTGCATTTATCTCATGACCGTAACCTTTGATTGCATCAACTTGTCTGAAATACCAATAACGTTTTTGTGCTCTTCTTTTTAACCCTTTGACATAAGGAATTCCATTATTTCGATCTACATTGAAAAATGCTTGAGAACCGTCAGGAAAATTAATCAGGATTGTACCTTGCATTAATGCTTCTTCTAAACCTTCTCGGGTAAGATAAGCAAGGGGTTCAACCTTACCAAATTCTTTTCCACCGCGCTCATAAATTCCTGATAAAACCTGTTGCTTAGTATATTTTTTATAAAATTTATCTGTAGCTAACTCGTCCTTGAGACTGTAAATTGGCGTATTATAAGTAGAAGTTTTTCTTCGAGAACCGGAATGGGAAAAAACAGCATATTTGGTGATTCTTAAATTTTTTCTCCGCAGATTTTTAGGATTATATGCAGACCATTTAATTACTCTGAAGTGTTTGTTAATAAAATTGGGATCCTGTAAGCGGGTTGGTCTACCATTAGCAATATCTTGGCGTAATGTTGCAATCATAAAATCCAAAGTTTTGAGAACATCCGGTATCGTTACACCTTGGGTTCCCAGTATTCCGGTTCTCTGCACATCTGGGTCTGCATCACTATGTTCTTGGAAATATTTTCTGGTGTTTAGCAGAACTGTTAATAGGTCTGATTGATTTAGATCGACTTTAGTTCTGGGTAGTTTTCCGGTTCTAAAAACGCGATCGCCATTAATCTTAAATTTATTTCTTTTTAATTCATCAATTACTTGGTAAGTTTTTGATAATGATTTTTGTTGCGCTGTATCTTTCTCTTGTTGATTACTATTGATTGTAGATACTGGGTTAACAGTTAAACTGTTTTGATAATTTGCAGCTAACTGTAGTGAAGTTTTTGTTTCAGTGACTGAATTTTGATTTTTTAGTTGATTTTTATTTTTTGTTTGAAGTTGACTTTGAGCGTAGGAAATACTTTGGGAACGAGTACGTAAATAACTTCCGGTTAAAGTAACCCCAAATAAAGCAGCAAAAGCGACACCTAAGCAAAGTTTTTGATTGGAGAATATACCCATAAGATAAAAATCAATATTCAGTGACATTTATATTGATTTTGCACTAAGAAAAGATGTTCCGTACAATTAATTTAGGACAAAATTAGAAGTCAAGAGTTAGGGGTCAGGAGTCAGAAGTCAGAATTATGCGCAATACTTACAGTACGCTTACGCTAGGTCGCGCATGTGTTAAAGCCTCGCTACCGCTAACGCAGCGCTAACAAAAGTCGGGAGAGGAGGTAAATTGAAGGATTTTAATAAAAGTAAAGCACTAGAGGGGAGTACTTGATATAATAATTTTTATATATTTTGTAGTTCTACGCGATCAAATCTGGAACTCTAAAGCTTTGAATCTTTTGTGAATCGAAAATATCTAACTTCATATTATCAATATGACTTTTGTCATGGATTTTTATGACTCTATTCAGCATTAAAGTCCGATTTACGCTGCTAAAATTCATGTGTATTGCGTATAATACTTGGCTCAATGACTCAAATACAATTTGGATACACTTAAAATTCGATATACTCAGAATTCGATATATTTAGAATTTGATTTTTTATAATCTGCTTTCCTTGTTGTTTCTATATATCTGCAAGAGTAATACTCTAAAACAGATTATCGTCAAAATAGTATTCTTTTTGTTTTAATATCTTTTTCCAAATTTTTTGTTCATTTGACTTCTTTGTCGATACAACTCGAAATTGACCTACTGTAAAACTCAAGAAATATTTAACTCTAAACCTATTGGGAACTGATTTATTATGTTTCAGCCACAAAATGGAGTTCGCCAAAAGGCATCTATTATTTTTTGGCGGTATATTATTCGTTATACGTTTATTTTTGTTTTTCTCAGTCTATCTACAGCCTGTGCTTCCCTGCAAGCACAAAATAATAAACCTGAAACTTCTACGCAAACAGAAATTCCAACTTCCAGTAGGGTTGTAGCCCTCGGTAGAATTATACCTGAGGGAGATGTAATTAAAATTTCCGTGGTCAATGCGCGGGATAGTCGCGTAAATCAAATTCTTGTCAAAGAAGGTGATTTTGTCAAACCGAATCAATTAATAGCGGTTTTGCAAGGAACAGAAAGAGCCGAACAGCAGTTGCGAGAAGCAAAAGCCAATGTAGCGATTAAACGGGCTAGATTGCTGAAAATTCGTCAAGGAGATGCAAAAGTAGGAGAATTAGCTGCTCAAAGAGCAGCGATCGCAGAGTTGGAAGCTAGATTGCGATCAGAAACAAGACAAAAAGCAGCTTTAGTTGCTCAAGCAGAAGCTACTTTGCGTAACACTAAAATCAAATATGAGCGCAATCACGTGTTAACTAAAGAAGGAGCACTCCAACAAGCTGAACTAGATAACGCTACAGAAGAATACAAGAGAGCACAAGCTAGTATTTCCCAAAGTAAAGCAGATTTAGAAAATACTACGTCAACTCTAGAAGCAAAATTAACAAAAGAAAAAGCAAATTTACGTAGGTTAAAAGAAGTTCGTCCTGTGGATGTAGAAATAGCTAAGGCTGAATTAGAACAAGCCTTAATTCAAGTAGAACAACGCAAAGCTGAATTGGATGATACACAAGCAAGAGCACCAATTGGCGGACAAATTTTACGAATTAATACCCGGGTTGGAGAACAGGTAAATACCGAGCAGGGTATTGCAGAACTCGGACAAACCAAGCAGATGTATGTAGTTGCGGAGGTTTATGAAACCGATATTATTCGGGTAAGAAAGGGACAAACAGCCACTATTAATAGTGAATACGGTGGGTTTAAAGGAGAAATCAAAGGTAAGGTAGACCAGATTGGCTTACAAATTGGTAAAACTCGCCTCAATCAAGATAAAACAAACCCAAATACTGATGTTAACGCTCGAGTAGTGGAAGTTAAAATTCGTGTCAATCCTGAAGATAATCCCAAAGTCTCGGCTTTAACAGGAATGCAAGTCCGCGTCAAAATTGATGTTTAACTTATTATTCCTCCAATTACCAATTACCCATTACCAATTACCAATGACAAAATATGAAACCAAAAAAGTTTCAACCTCAGACACCCTTAGCTTGGGCGCAATTATCTCATCAAAAAATGCGTTTAGCTGTTGCAACCACAGGAGTTTGCTTCGCTAATATCTTGATGTTCACTCAAGTAGGATTGCTATCAATGCTCACCGAAGGAACAACCAAATTACATGAAAGTTTGAGTGGCGATCTATTATTAGTTTCTACCCTAAGTCCTACAATTCGTTGGGGTATTCCCTTTCCCCGTGCTGCTATTTACAAAGCAGCAGCTATAGATGGAATAGATTCGGTTAGTCCGGTCTATATCGCTCGAGATAATTGGGTCAACCCGACAGAATTTGCGAGACAGAAAAATTTAGCTACCTCTTCCCCCGGTAGAAAAAGACAGAGAAATTTTGGGAATAGGGTGAGAATTATTGCTTTCAATCCCGCTCAACCTCCAGTATTCGATTTACCCCAGGTCAATAATCAGTTAGCTAAACTGACTTCACCCGATGCAGTACTATTCGATCGTCTCTCGCAACCATCTTTAGGTGAAGTTCCCCAAATGTTAACAACCCAGGAAGAAGTTACAACTTTAATGGGTAATCGCCGCACCTATGTTGTAGGACTCTTCAAGATGGGTAGCACTTTGTTTGCCAATGGTAACATCATTATGAGTGACTGGAACTATGCTAAACGTAAAGGACAAAGTAGCCTTGATCAGGTGACTATTGGAGTCATTTCTGTTGATGAAGGAGTAAATATTAAGAAGGTACAAGCTCAATTACGCGCTAATATTCCCAAGGAAATTGGTGTATTCACCCATGAAGAATTAATGCAACGAGAGCAAATGTTTGATGCTTCAGAACCGAATGGAGTCATTTTAAGATTTGGTACCATCGTTGGTTTTATTGTGGGGATAATTATTGTTTACCAAGTTCTTTACTCTGACATTAACGATCATCTTTCCGAGTATGCAACCCTAAAAGCAATGGGTTATGGGGACAAGTCATTATTAGTAGTTGTGATTCAAGAAGCAATTATCCTTGGGGTGATGGGATTTATTCCTGGTTTTATCGCCTCGGTCGGTTTATATCAGTTACTATTCATGCTAACCAGAATTCCCATAGCCATGAAAGTAAGTATTGCTCTACAAGTTTTTATTCTTACTTTAGTAATGAGTATTGTTTCCGGTGCGATCGCTACGAATAAGCTTCGTTCTGCAGACCCTGCAGACGTTTTTTAGAAGTAATAAGTAATAAGTAATAAGTAATAAGTAATAAGTAATAAGTAATGAGTAATTTGCTCTTCCCCATCCTCCCACACTCCCCACACTTTCCCCAAGTCCCCAGTCGCCAATCCCTACTATGAAACCTACTGTTGCTGTTAGTAATCTTAATCATTCCTTTGGTAAAGGTAAACTACTTAAGTCTGTACTAAATGATATTAATTTAGATATTTATCCGGGAGAAATAGTCATTTTGACAGGACCTTCCGGTAGTGGAAAAACTACTTTATTATCTTTAATTGGTGGGCTCCGTTCTGTACAGTCTGGTAGTTTAAAAATTCTTGGTCGAGAATTACGAGATATCAGTAAAAAACAGGCAACTAAAGTGAGAAATCAAATTGGTTTTATCTTCCAACACCATAACTTACTTAAATGCTTAACAGCTTACGGTAATGTGCGAATGTCCCTGAAACTACATCCAGAAATTCCCACATGGGAATATCGTCAACGCGCTGAAAATATCTTGAGAGCAGTTGGAATAGCAGATTTTGTCGATACGTACCCAGAAAAATTATCAGGGGGACAACAACAAAGAGTTGCGATCGCTCGCGCATTGGTTGCTCAACCTAAATTAGTTTTAGCCGATGAACCAACAGCTTCTTTAGATAGTAAAACTGGAAGAGATGTAGTCAATATTATCCAAAAACTAGCCAAGGAGGAAGGTTGCTCTGTAATGTTAGTGACCCATGACAACCGAATCCTTGATATTGCCGATCGCATCGTGCAAATGGAAGACGGATGTTTAAAACTATAAAGTTTTACTTCCAAACAATGCATTTGGGGGAATTTGAGAGTGACTTAAATAATTAAACTCAAAATAAGCCTTAACAGTAGATAGACTATTCGTTATTACTTAAAATACTAATCAATCAAGATGCTTTTGTATGGGCTTTTTATGAAATGCGACGAAATAAGTTTGATATTTCTTGCATAATTTAAGTTACCAGCGACTGGGTCTCCATCAAAGCTATAACTATAACTGTATTTATTATTTATTGTTTCTCCGATCTAGTTCATACAAATTGAAACTGCGTTAATATTTAATACATTACTCCCAAAAATGCTTTTCTTTCTAAAAGCCTCAGCAATTTTATGTCTCTACCAAATATTGTTAGTATCCCGGTTCTTAAACAACGCTATCAATGGATTGCTGAACCTTTAAGTTTCCTGGAGCAAGCAGTTAAGTTGCACCCCAATATATTTACTGCTCAGATATTCGGCGCAAAGCAACCAATAATATTTGTTAATCATCCTCAAGCAATTCAAGAAATATATTCCAATGATAGGAAAATCTTTACAGCACCAGGGAATCCAGATGGGGTGCTTAAACCATTAATTGGAGAATATTCTCTAATGTTGCTCGATGGCGAACCTCACAAACGCCAGCGTCAGTTAATAATGCCTCAATTCCATGGTGAAAGAATGCAATTGTATGGCGAAATAATCAGCAATATTACGGATAGAGTCTTCAGTGATATACCGCAAAATAAAGCTTTCACTGCTCGTGATATCACATCAGATATTTCCCTTTCTATCATGTTACAAGTTGTATTTGGCTTACATGAAGGAGAGCGTTATCAACAAATTAAGCATGGGATCATTGGGATGATGGATTTATTCCGCTCTCCCTTAGCTTTTAGTTTGCTATTGTTCCCTTTTTTACAAAAAGATTTAGGAGCTTGGAGTCCCTGGGGTAATTTTTTGCGTCGAAGGGAAATGCTGGATAAATTACTTTATGCTGAAATTAGTGAAAGACGTTCCCAATTAAACGATCCCAATCGGGTTGATATTCTTTCATTATTAATGTCTGCAAGAGATCCTGAAGGTAACTCCATGACAGACAAAGAGTTACGGGATGAAATGATGACATTGCTGGTTGCGGGATATGAAACCACTGCTACAGCAATGGCTTGGGGATTATATTGGCTTCATCACAAACCAATCTTACGTTCCAAATTACTGGAAGAATTAGACAGTCTTGGAGAAAATCCCGATCCTGTAACTATATTTAAACAAAAGTACTTAACCGCAGTTTGTAATGAAACCTTGCGGATTTATCCTGTCGCAATGACGACTTTTGAGAGACAAGTAGAAGAACCTGTTGAGTTGTTAGGACATAAACTAAAACCTGAAAGTTATATTTGGGGTTGTATTTATCTATTACACCATCGAGAAGATTTGTATCCAGATTCAAAAGAATTTAAACCAGAGCGATTTTTAGAAAGACAGTTTTCTCCCTATGAATTTATGCCTTTTGGTGGAGGAGTACGTCGCTGTGTTGGTTATGCTCTAGCACTGTTTGAAATGAAGTTGGTACTAGCACATGTAGTTTCTCGTTACAACTTGGAATTGTTGGATGATAAGCCAGAAAAGCCCCAGCGTCGAGGCGTTACCATTGCACCTGCACGGGGTGTAAGAATGAAGATGAATGGTATTCGCGTACCTCAAAAGTCTGCAGTTCCTGTCATAAGTAAGTAAAACTATCGGTTGTTTATGAGAAAATCCCCACTTAAACATATGTCTGGTGGGGATGAAAGAGGTAGGAAAACTTTTTTATCTAAAAATTTTTTAATTTAAGATTTTTTTAACTTAAAATTTTGGAACTTAAGATTTTGGAACTTAAGGTTTTGGAACTTAAGATTTTGAAGTTTATAGTTTTTCTTCCCAAACACGTCTAATAACTCTTCCATCATATGTTTCCTCTCTATACCTCTTGTTTTCACTCTCCAAGCGGGTTGTCGCTTTATATTTCCCACTACTTGTGATTAATGTATGAGAGTCTACAAAAATATAATCCAAAACAATAAAACTATTGCTCAGAATCAAGTTCTTCATGTCAGGAATTACTTCTTTTAAAATCCGACCTCGATTATCATCTTTAAGATTTTGCTCAGTAACATTTGAACCAAACTGACAGAACATCAACCCTGGTTGTTCTGAGTCAGTACAACAGTTCATGAGATATTCAAAATTTTTATTGTCAAAATTTGTATTTTCAAAATTTGTATCTTTATTTTTCTTGTGATTGTATTTCCAAGTAGCCTGAACGCCAAACTCTATATGAGTGAGATTGTAGTATTCGGCGATCGGTAAGATATCCTCTTGACCAACTAATTTAACTGTTACGATTGCAAGGTCAGAACTCCATACACCCTCTGACTGAGCATAATATCGATAGAGTTCCTCATTATTGGTCGATAGCTCGTTTTTATCTTGACAAATCATGGTTATTACTCCTTGCGCTTCCTCCATTTCTCACCATTAGAATATTCCCACTCTCCATAACCTTGACCAGAAATAGGTTTCAGGTTGAGGAT
Source organism: Mastigocoleus testarum BC008 (assembly GCF_001456025.1). Taxonomy (GTDB): domain Bacteria; phylum Cyanobacteriota; class Cyanobacteriia; order Cyanobacteriales; family Nostocaceae; genus Mastigocoleus; species Mastigocoleus testarum. Next base: position 108,373 of record NZ_LMTZ01000100.1, on the reverse strand, counting down.
TTTTTGAGCTTGTGAACTTGACCTTATAAGAAATTCAGGTCTTTTGTTTGGTGCTACATATTCTTATAGATGACAGCCTTGTTAATTTATGCAGTTTGTATATAAATTTTGGTCTGTTATTAGATACACACAGAAATAATTTATTCCCTAAAAATTATGGGAAAATCACAGTTGCTAGCCAGATCCGTGTTTGTGACGTTAGTCATATGCAGATTCTCTTTTGACTTTTGTTAGCAAATCTTGTCCGCAGGAAATGCATATTTTGATTTCTTATTTTGGACTTGCGTATCCTGCTTCCCTGTTTCCCTTTCTTAAATCCTCTAAAAATTGGAATATAGATTGTAATTCTGGTGAAAACACATCCCATCCTGTAGATGCAAAAAAATCAGACAAATCTACTTGTAGTTGCTGCTCGTAAATACTTGCTTGTAAAAGCATCTCTAATCGGTCTAATTGCTGGACAAACTTAGCTTCTGCAGAACTACCTTGCTCGTATTCCTCCCACAGGTTAATCCACTTCCATCCATTAGGTAACTTATTAAATACTTGCAAAACCGATTGTTTTTCTAATTCAAACTTGTGATTCTTGTCAATGTTATCTTCAGGAGTAAAGTCACCAGCGTAGATTTCTCCTAAATCATGAATTAAAGCCATTCTCACTACTTTATTCACGTCTAATTCTGGATATTGATCTGCTAGCAACAAACCCAATAAAGCGACACAAAATGAATGTTCAGCAACACTTTCACAATGCTTCGGCTCAATACCATGTTGCAACCAACCTTGACGATATAATTGCTTTAGATGATTGAATTCAAAGTAAGCTTCAATAATTGGTAAAGTATTTTTACCATCTAACAGACTAATCGGTAAAGATGCTTTTGTATGCATGGTTCACAAAAATAAACTTTAGGGAACAATATAAATTTAAAAATTACATTTCAAAAGATTATCATTCTTCACGCATCAAATCTTTACAGATGTGCCCAAAATTACTTTTATATACACATAAATTTTGTTTAAAAATTTTATTGCTGCTCTCATCAAAGTAGAATCATGTAATTACAAATACTTAACTCAATCAATGTTTATAGTCATTTCTTAATATTTAGCTTTCTTTCAATGAAACAATATAGAATGTCAGTCTATTTATCTATTTAACATCTAATTAATATTTACTACGGCTAAAAAATAATAAACTATACTTGAGTGAAGAATTTTGGGTATATCAATGGCAAAATATTTAAATTAGTTTTTGAGAGAAAATAAAGAGTGATATTTCCAAGCCATTAGATTTTTAGACAGAACCATAAATGACGGAACCAAAAGTTCGCTTGGCACGAAAATCTGACAAAGAAGCAGTACTAGCTTTTTGTCAAATTCTTCCAAATAATCAAAAAGACTATATTCCTTTGGTTTGGGATAAATGGATTCGCGATCCATCTGGTTGTATTTTTGTCGTTACGATTGATGATGTTCCTGTAGCAATTGAACGAGTTGTGCTGATGTCAGACTCTGAAGCTTGGTGGGAAGGACTGAGAGTAAGCCCTCAATATCGCGGTCAGGGTTTGTCAAAGATTTTAGAGCTTACTATAAATCAGTATTTAGTAGAATCAGGAATTAATATATCACGCTGTATGATTCTTGCCAGTAATGAGATTATGGCTGACATAATGTCAAAACGAGGTCGTAAAAAAGTTGGAAACTTTGACTTCTACGAGACAGATTCAATTAATTCACCAAGTACACAATTAATTAAGTTAAATTCAAATGATTTAGATTATGTTTGCTCATTAGTCAAAAATTCAAATGATTTAACTTTGAGACAAGAAATTTATGTCAGTTATGGTGGAAAGTGGCAAGAAATAACTGTAAAAGAGCTTAAAAAACGTCTTTCCTTAGGAAAAATTTGGGGATTAAAAAAAGATGAGAAATTACTTAGTATAGCTATCGAAAGTTATTCTGAAAACTCTAATGAAAAGTTTTGGATTGGATACGTTAATGGTACTAAAAATAGTTTACCAACTCTTTTGTACGAATTACGAAAATTAGCACACAGTTTAGGTTATACTCTCGTTGGAGGTTTTTTTCCTCGTAGTGAAGTTTTATCTGTATCTTTTGATTTAGCCAATTATATTAAAATAAATCAACGCTGGGTATATGAATGGAAGAATAGTTAATTCTATATAGTACAAATAATCGTTTTTTGAACTATACGGATTCACATAAAGTTTAATCATATAATAAATATTTATCATTTTTATTACAAGCTTAAAATGAAAATTAGAGAAAAATATAAAACCTTAAAATTAGTTATTCTAATACCTTGGTTACTTCAAATAATAGTTTTTATCATACTTATAGCTTACTTATCTTTTAAAAGTGCTCAACTAGCTGTTAATAATATATCTGAACAATTATTCTCTGAAATTATTTTTAGGGTAGAAGAAAAATTTCAAACCTATATTTCATCAGCAATTACAATAAATAAGATAAATGCTAAAGTTATTGAAAATCAAAAAATAGCTTTTAATGATAAAGATAAATTAATTGAATATTTTTTTAATCAATTAATTTTGTTTCCGGACATTACGGCAATATATTGGGGAAATGGTTTAGGAGAATTCTATGGAGTTGGAAGAGGAAGAGATGGTTATTTAATGAAAGGTTTTTCGAATGAAGAGAATAATTATACAGAACCTTTTTTCCGTTATGCAAAAAAGAAATATTCAATCAAACAGCCAAGATTATATAACGTTACAAAAAGAGAATGGTATAAAGTTGCAATTGAAAAACAAAAGCAGACATGGAGCAAAATATACACTTCATTTGGAAACAAAACGAAATGTTTAACTAATGTTTATCCTATTTATGAGCCAAACGGTAAAATAAAAGGTGTTTTAGGAGTAGACATACATTTCAATCACTTTAATCAATTTTTGCAAAATTTAAAGATAGCAAATACTGGTCAAGTTTTTGTTATAAATGAATCTGGGATAGCAATATTTACATCGGATAACAAGTATTCTTACTATTACAAAAATATGCCTGATGAAGTTTCTAAAATAGCTAACAGTAATAATACTTTAAATAAAGCCGTTGGTCAGTTGATAATAGAAAAATTTGAAGGCAAATTCGATAAAATAGATAAATCACAGCAGATAAATTTTAATTTTGCAGAAGAAAAATATTTAATTAAAATAGCGCCTTTTAAAGATGAATATGGACTAGATTGGTTAATAGTAGTAACTGTCCCTGAATCGGATTTCATGGGGCAAATTCATGCCAATACTCGTAACACGATCGCATTATGCATAACAGCTTTAATCGTAGCAATTATAATTGGCATTCTCACAACTCGATGGATTACTCGACCAATATTAAAAGTTAATTCTGCTGCTAAATCCTTAGCTTCTGGTAACTGGGGTCAAAAAATCCGACTCGATCGCAAAGATGAATTGGGACAACTAGCCAAATCCTTTAATACTATGGCTAGTCAATTACAAGAGTCATTTACTGCTTTAGAACAAACCAATCGTACCTTAGAACAAAAGGTAAAAGAACGCACCAAAAAGCTATCAGAAACAGTAGAACTCCTCAAAGCGACCCAAGAAAAACTTGTCTTTGAAAATGAACTACTCAAAGATGCTCAAGTAGAAGAATATCAATACCAAATCGGTGGAACCTTACCAATAGATTCTCCTACATATGTAGTAAGAAAAGCCGACAGACAACTTTATAAAGCCCTCAAACAACGACAATTTTGCTACATTTTCAACGCCAGACAGATGGGTAAATCAAGCCTGAGAGCAAAAATGATGCACAAACTTGTTGAAGAAGGATATGTTTGTGCGGCTCTAGATTTAACAGAAATAGTTAGCGATAATACTACTGAAAGCCAGTTATATCACAGCATTATCTTTAGCTTAGCTAAAAAGCTAAGTTTATTACCTGAATTTGATTATCGTAGCTGGAAAAAGAATTTAGATTATCTTTCTCCATTAGAGAAACTGGGGGAATTTATCGAAGAAATTCTTCTCAAACAAGTTCAGCAATCAATAGTGATTTTCATTGACGAGATAGATACCGTTCTGGACCTAAAATTTTCCGTAGATTGCTTTTTTGGTTTTTTACGCAGCCTTTATAATAAACGAGCTGATAATGATTCGTACCGTCGTTTAACTATAGTTTTAATTGGTAGAACCGCTCCAAGTTATTTGATTCAAAACCCTGAAAGTACTCCCTTTAATATCGGTTGTGGTATTCCATTAGAAGGATTCAAACTTGACGAAGTTGAACGGAGTTTAATCAATGGATTGCGAGAAAATTGTCATGACCCCCATAGGACAATAGAAGAAGTATTAGACTGGACGGGAGGACAACCATTTCTAACTCAAAAAATATGTAGTTTAATTAGGGATTTTTCTTTGATAATTAATGAGGGAGAAGAAAGGGAATTTATCACTCAACTAATAAGAGAAAAAATTATCGAAGACTGGGAAAATAAAGACCAACCAGAACATTTGAAAACAATTAAGAACAAGTTAACTAAAAATAAACATGATTCTCTACTTTTATTATCAAAGTATCAAGAAATGCTTTCAATAGGGGAAATTAAGGATGAGCAAACCTGGGAATGCTTAGAGTTATTTTTATCCGGAATAGTGCGAAAAGAGGCAGGAAAACTAAAACTCTACAATCGGATTTATGGGACAGTGTTCTCTAGGGCTTGGGTAGAAGGAGAAATAGGTAACCTCTCAACAGGTAAATAATTGCTATAGGGAGTAGATTTTGTAAAATCTTGTTGTAAAAAGTTGTCTAAACTCAAATTTTGTGTTTTTACTTGGTGAAGTGCTTGACGAACTAAATAAGGATGACCACCAATAGCACCCATTAATTTTGTGACTTCAGCTTCCTTCCAATCCAGTCCATGTCTACGAGCTAAATCGAGAATCTCAACTCCAGAAAAATCAGGTAAAGAAACCGTCAGCCCAACATTAAAAGGTGATTTGTTAGACTCTAAAGGAAGTGGATTATCCCGATACACTAAAATTAAGCGGAGTTGACTCCAGGTGGGATTTATTTTGCTATTTTCATGCCAAGCTCGTAACATAGCAAGAAAATCACTTGCAATTTGTTCGCGAGCAAAAAGATGATCTAATTTATCAAAAGCCAAAATTAAAGGACGATCTATCTGACCCAATAAATAATCCTCAAAATAATAAGTACAGCTAGATTTACAACCCAAGTCATCATCCCAATATTCTTCGAGCTTAGATGGTAATCTTAATTCTCTAGTAACGTTTAAACTCAACCACCTCAGGAATCGAGTTAAATCCGTTAAAGTTTCCCGATCTGTTAAATGTAAATCCAGACAAACACCGCGACAATCTTTAGCTAAATTGATTATTCTGTGCATCAAAGAAGATTTACCCATCTTAGAAGGTGCACAAATTCTGATTAAACCTCCTTTGCGCATAATAGTTCGCAAACAAAGGGATTCTATTTCTTTGCGTTCGACGTAAAATCTAGAATTGCTAGGGACAACTCCCACCGGTAGTTCTAGAGTATCGTCATATAATTCTTGCTTTAATTGCTCTAAGACAAATTTTACGTTTCTTTTATCAATCGACTGACCAAAATGCGATGACAATAACGACCATAGATCGGAGCCTACTCGCTTTGCATGGTCTTTAGAACAACCATATTTATAAGCTATTTGTTCGTAACTTTCATCATAATATGCTCCTTTGAGTATAGTGATTTGCAAATTGTTTAAATCTTGTCCGATTTTATCTTTAATAACTTCAACTAAAGAATCGAGGAACATTAATGTTTGTTTTGTCTTATTACTCATAATTCACGATTTCAAGTCACTATATCTAGGAAATAAACTTCGATTTAACTATTCGTTTACATTTATTTTAAAACTGACGATTATCAAAAATTATCAGAAAGATTATATCGAAATTGTTTGCTAAAAATTTCTTAAATCAGGTAATTACTTTTCACTCTATCGTCATCACACTTGTTCCGATCTTGAAAAATAGTCATGGGTAAAGTTTTTCTTATAATCTCTGCTTAAATCGGACAAGTGTAAAGTTTTATGTCAATAGTCAATGTCTCTGACGGGTATTAGCATACATCACTTTTATGCCACTTAAATAATTTTAGGTAGTATCTAATGCCACTTTATCTATTTTTTTGATTGCAATGGTGATATGACTAATTTTATAAAGGTATTATTAACATTTTTTGTGGCTTTATTAGATATAAAAGTGAAATTCAAATGTCACCTTAGTCTCTTATCTACAAAGTGGACTTATTGATATGGTTTTATTATTATTCACTATAAGTTTTCTACAATAAATATCACACCTTAGTTATTTAATTAAAGATTTAAAACAATTAAAAATCATTTTTTAATCCTGTTATCTTATTTATTTTTAATACCTTTGGGTAGGATTAATACAAGTAAATAACTGTTATATGTAAAGACAAAATATCTAAATACTTTGGGATAAGTCAAATAATTTAATTTTTATATTCTTTATCCAATATTTTCCCATTACAAATCATGAAAGATGAACAAATAAGTAAATTACTCGAAAATATTCAAATAGTAAGAGATAAAGCAACAGAAGCAATAGATATTTTGCAGTATGAAGAAAGTTTAAATTTTGAACAGTTAAAGGATATTTATGGACGCTTAGAACTGGTTTGTGGAAAAACCATCGCTAGTCAAGTGTTTATTGAAATAAATCTCACCGGTGGCTGTAATTGTCCTGCATGTGGAGAGGAGAAGATTTTAATTAATTGGGATGAAGGGACAGTTGAGTGTCAAAATTCAAAGTGTGGGTACAAATGGTAGAAAATATATGTTGTGTTTCAAGCACAAGAGCGGGTTAAAGCAAGAAAAATCTGCTTAGGAGTCATATAGTACAATTACTAGAATATTTGATGACTCTTATTATTCAGAATGACTATTATTAGTAAATACCAACGCCTTACCTTTGCAGTATTTTTCTCAGTTACCTTATTTTATACTCAAACAGCATCTGCAATCATTGTTAGACCTCTGCGTACAAAAAATGCAATGCTAGTTTCTGCACATCCCTTAGCAAGCGAAGCTGGATTAGAAATGTTGCGCAAAGATGGTAATGCTGTTGATGCTGCAGTTGCTACAACCTTAGCAATTTCCGTAGTCGAACCATTCTCTGCAGGGATTGGGGGTGGTGGTTTTTTATTATTTCGCAATGCTAAAACTGGAGAAATTAAAGCTTTAGATTTTCGCGAACGCGCACCCCTAAAATCAACTAAAAATATGTATTTAGATGAAAATGGTAAGGTGCGTCGAGGTGCAAGTATTAATGGTTATCTAGCAGTAGGTACTCCCGGAACAATCGCTGGAATGTATGAAATCCACAGTCAGTATGGAAAATTACCTTGGTCTACCGTAGTTAAACCTGCAATTCGCCTTGCAAGAAATGGTTTTGTAGTCAAACAAAAGTTTACCGATGCTGTCAAACGACGTCAAAAAATGATTTTGCAAAATCCGGTAGCGCGGAAAATTTTTACTCGCAATGGTGAATTTTATCAACCGGGAGACCGATTAATACAGCGAGATTTAGCAAACACTCTGCAAGCAATTGCTATAAATCCGCGTAATTTTTACACTGGTCGAATCGCGCGCCTGATTACTGCAGACATGAAAAAAAATGGCGGGTTAATTACTTTAGAAGATTTGAGCAACTATAAACCAAAATGGCGATCGCCAGTATGTGGTAATTTTCGCACATCGCGGGTTTGTTCCATGCCACCACCATCATCTGGAGGTGTTCACTTATTACAAATGCTCAATATTATTGGCGATACAGATTTAAAATCATTAGGATGGCATCATCCGGATGCTTTACATCTGTTTGCGGAAGCAATGCGAGTTGCTTATGCAGACCGTTCAGAGCATTTAGGCGATCCAGACTTTGTGGAAGTTCCAGTCACACAACTTATAAATCCTGCGTATGCTAAATATCGGCGTCAGCAAATTAGCATGGACAAAGTCAAGCGTTCTAGTGAGGTCAAACCAGCAGATATAAAAACCCTGCAACGCTTTTCAAGCAATATTTCTTCAACCACATCTCAGAAACAATTAAATTTACAAGAGTCAAACCTAAAACAGTCAAATCAAAAACAATTAAATTTAAATAACCGCGAATCATCCGATACTAGTCACCTCACAGTTGTGGATAAAGAGCGTAACGCCGTCAGTTTAACATTTACAGTTAATTTGGGTTTCGGTGCTGGTATAGTTGCAGATAGAACGGGAATTGTACTTAATAACGAAATGGATGACTTTGCTGCAGCACCGGGAGTACCCAATGCTTTCGGATTACTGGGTAATGAAGCTAATGCGATCGCACCAAATAAAACTCCCCTTTCCAGTATGACCCCCACAATCGTCACCGAAAATGGAAAACTCCGTATGGCTGTAGGTAGTCCTGGGGGTAGTACTATTATTACCCAAGTATTGCAAATAATTCTAAATGTACTGGAATACGATATGGATGCAGGTGCTGCGGTATCTGCGTCGAGGGTACACCATCAATGGTTTCCTGATGTGTTGCGAGTAGAAAAATTTGGTTTGGGTGCAATGACTTTAGAAGAACTACGTCGTCGGGGACACAAAATAAAACAGACTAGATCTTGGGGAAATGCTAATACTATTGTTGTCACACCTGATAATTCTTTAGAAGGTGCAGCAGATCCACGGGGTGAAGGTGAAGTAAGAGGTTTTTAAATTTAGAGACGTTCTATGAAAAGTATCCACATTATAAATAACCAAAAACAGTAGATGGAAAAGTTTTCCAGAACCCTTGTCAGAACTTTATTTGAGTTTTGGGACACGATTTACTGGAATCGTCTCGGAATCTACTTTTTAAGGAACGGTTCTTGTCGGTGGGTTAAAAGTGCAGTACAAACAATCATGGTTGTCAGCCCAAAACGTTGGCTAGAACCCTTATTATTTCGTCAATCGACAAAAGTTGTCCATCTACTGAAAAAACCCAGTCTTAATGACCGGGGTTTGGGGATGATTATAGAATTGGGAAATATTTCCCTTAGGCTAAATATAGAGCTTAAATATAAGTAGCTTACGCTAACCTTGACTACATAATCCTTCCTACTTGTTCCAGAAAATATCAAAAATTTTTTCCTAGCAATTTTACCCATCCAGGACAAGTGATATCATGTCCGCTTAATTACTTATGAAAAAATATGTTTGTTTGTAGTAGCGCTTTAGCGCCATAGTAAAGATATTGGCGCTAAAGCGCTACTACGAACCTTATCGCAAGTGTTTTATCGGACACGATATGATACAAAATCAAAAACCCAGTCTTAATGACCGGGGTTTAGGGATAACTATAGAACTGGGAATATATTTCCCGTGGGTTAAATATAGAGTTTAAATATAATTAGCTTGCGCTGATATTGACTACATAATCCTTCCCACTTATTCCAGAAAATATCAAAAAATTCTTCAGGTAAATTCTTCAACTACCTTCTTGACCCAACACAGAAAATCAATCTGTTTCTGTTGTGAGATTTTGTTCGCTAATAATTTGAGAATTTTCCGTTGACATTGCTGTTAACTTTTCATCCCTTAATTGCTTTAATCCATCTTGAATCAGAGATAGAATAATAATCCAAGAAACAAAGCCAAGTGCAAGGTACTTCCCGTAAAATGGTAATTCGAGCGGGCTGTTCCACACCATATGAAGTACAACAGCAAAACCAAATACTCGTAAGAATCTAGGGTCTTTCACCATTGCAAAGCTGAATTTTCGTTCCCCTTTGATTTTCCAAAGTACAGCAGCACTCATTCCACTCCAAACAATATGGCTAAATGGAGCTAACATTCCCCTTAGCATAATAAGACTCAACATTACATCGAGGTTGTTAGAAGATAAACCCACCCGCAGAGCATAACCTGCTGACTCGAAAGCAGCAAAACCAGTACCAACAGCTGCTCCGAAAAGAAGTCCATTTAAAAGATATCGATACTTAGAAATATTTATGACGAGTATCAGCGCAAATAACTTACCAGGTTCTTCAACAAGACCAGCGACCGAAGCACCAATCCAGTTGAGCGAAAGAGTACCACTAACCTGAAATAAGAATAATGAAAATATCAGCGATAAAATTCCCCCAAGAAAAACCAGCCGTATTACTTGATAAAGAGAAACATTTTTACGGACATTTGTTTCAAAGAAAAAGATTAATGTAGAAAACGGGACTACAAAGGAGCCAACAACAATTAAACCTGGAATAAGATTAATATTTTTAAATTCTTCCCAAGCCTGAATAAAACCTAAATATACAATTAAAGCACCACAAAGCGTCCGAAAAAAAACCCAAGGTTTCGGCCAATTCGTATCTACATCCATAATATTAGGAGTAGTGGTAGAAGTACCAACTGTGAAGTACTCTTCTACTTCATCTTCAGAGTGCTTTTTCAAAACCTCTGAAAACATTTGTTTCAGACTGAAACCTTTTATTTGTTCAACACCTGCTACCTTTGCAACTCCTTCAGCAACGCTTCCTATAAGATTGTTTGAATCTAATTTCTGATTTTTAACACCAGATTGAGATACTTTTTTACGACCTTGTTTATTTTTGCTAAGGTCGTCTTCTCTATAACCTTTTGGCTGTGGTTCCTGCTCATTCATAGAATGCTGACATTAATATTCTTATACCAACTATTTTGACTTTCAATTACTGACATAACACACCGAAATTTCTCTAATAAATTGGTCTTTAAGTAAAAGTATTTATGTGACTATTACTTTTCGAGAAATCTTACTCGAGCAGAAATATAATTATTGTTATGTAATAATTTCAGCTAAACAAGGATTATTTTACCAACAATGTTAAAAAATAAATCTTGAAATTCAATAAATTTGCTAATCTAAAATAAATTCTAATTTCAAAATCAATAACCAATAATCCAAAAACCCAGACATAATGACTGGGTTTTGATAACTATAGGTGGTTGGGAATATATTTCCCGTGGGTTAAATATAGAGCTTAAATATAAGTAGCTTACGCTGATATTGACTACATAGTCCTTCCCAATAGTTCCAGAAAATATCGAAAAATTTTTAATGGGTACTTACCTAAAAATAATGACAAAATCTTAAAAAAACAAAAACCCAGTCATAATGACCGGGATTTTGGGATGACTATAGGGGGTGGGAATATATTTCCCGTGGGTTAAATATAGAGCTTAAATATAAGTTGCTTACGCTGATATTGACTACATAGTCCTTCCTAATAGTTCCAGAAAATATCAAAAAATTTTTTCTAGTAATTTTTCTAACAAAATAAAAATTAAGAATTCAGTTAATAGTTCCAAAAAACCTTCAACAAGCAAGCTTTTAGGTGTTTGGTATACATCAAGGAGACGCCAAATTATTGTATCTTATGTGTTCAGGATTATTTCTTGTAGATCGTCAGGTGTGCATTTACCACAACATTTATCAGTCCGAGTTTCTATTTAGATGGGCATAGAAAGAGGAGTACTATGACTAGCAGTGGCGATCGCGAATCAAACACAAAAGACTTTCTCATGCAAATGCTGGAAGTTGAGCAGCAGATACAACAAGCTATTTCAGGTATTTCTAACCAAGAAGCGATTTTTGAGGATATTTCTCAGGAAATTCAGTCATCTTTAGGCTTTGACTTGACTAGTATATGGTTAATCGACCCAGAAAATAATATAATCGCTCGAAAATACGAAAATAACATTTCAACTCAAAAACTTACATTTAATTTTAGTAGTAAGTATTACCTGGAAATAAACTCTCATATACAAGATATTCTAGTAGACGTAGTTCAAAACCATCGCACTGAAATTATATGTGGATGGGATAAACGATTTGATAAATGGGTTTACGAAGAGTATAAGCATGAAGAATTAACCCGTATTTTTACTCCCATACTATTAGTACAGGATAAAAATGGAAATATTATTGAAGACTGGTTTAAACACTATAAATGGAAATTTACTAGCGAAGAAAAAACTGGTGATGGTTATCGTGCTGTTATTGATATGTTCCTAATAACTCAAAATAATCAAAATTTGGGTAATATTCGGGTAATTGGTGCTGTAATCTCAGGTTATGCAAAGCGTAATAAACAAATCACTCTAAAACAAGCAGAAGACTTGATCAAACTTGTTGCTCAGCACGCTCTAAGAATCCGTCGTACGCAACTATCTTACATTTTAGAAGTTATTACAGAAAATGCTTATCGTATTTTACAGGCTGATATAGCAGCACTAGATTTTATGTATGAACCGAATCATCAGGATTATGTTTACCAAGTTGGGAAAGGTAAAATAAATGAGAATTATTGGGAAAATTTCACTTATTCTAAACAAGCACTAAGACAAAAAGCCCTAAAAGATAGAAAGACAATATTTACACCAAATATTTATCAAAATCATCCTAATAATTTAGCAAAAATTTTTGAAAAAAAAAGTCAAGCAACAGTGGCTTGTCCACTTTTAATTGATAATAAAGAAGGTCTTTTATACTTAGAATTTAATGATAAGTATGGGTTTACTGAAGATGAAGTATCTTTATTAAATATATTTGGTTATCGTGCAAATAGTGCTATTTTGCACGCTATATCTGAAGCTAAAAATAATTTAAAAAACTCTCAACTTGTTAATCTTCATTTATTTACTCAATCTCTTATCAATGAAACCGAAAAAGAATTTTTAATAAGGCGTATTACATGGAGTATTGGAAATATTATGGGGGCGGATATTGTTATTTTTTATGAGTATATACAGCCTGAAAATAAAGTAATAATACCACCGGAAATTACAGGGCGATTGATCAAAGATAAGAGTAAGTATACAGAGCTTTATCAAAATGATAACTCATTAATGCTTATTAATAATACGACCAACATTTATGAATCATCATTAAATATAAGCAAATTTTTTAAAAATTCAGATTTTGTAAAAAAAGAAGAAATTAAGTCTATTGCTAGTATTTTACTAAAAATTAGAGAAGAAGTTGTTGGTGTCATGTTTATTGCATACCGACGAATTTACAATTTTTCAGAGAATGAGCAAAAGCAAATTGAAACGTTGGCTTCTTCTGCTGCTTATGCTATTAAAAATCAGCGATGGCTGAATTCATGGTTACAAACTTTAAGTGATATTGATCGCAAACTAATTACTACTTTAGAGCAGGAAAAACTTCTCAATCTGATTGTGCAACGAGCAGTAGAGAAAACAAAAGCTGATTTTGGAAGTATAGCTTTGCTACAACCTAACAATTGGGAATTAGAAACAAAAGCCTTATATCCCAAAAATTCAAAGAAAGAAGAAATTGGGATGCGTAAAAAAGTAGAACATGGAATTACTGGGCAAGTGGCAAAAAATCGCCGCGCCGAATTAGTAAATGATGTTCGTCAAGATCCAAACTACAGAGAACTTTTTCCGAATGTACGTTCAGAATTATGTGTACCACTTTTAGATAAAGAAGATAATCTAATTGGGGTACTGAATGTAGAAAGTAGTAAAGTCAATGCATTTGAAGCTAGAGATTTACGATTACTTCAAGAAGTTGCGAACTTAGCCGTAATTGGGATCCGAAACGCAAAGAAGCAGGAACAACTCGCCAAAGCCGAAGTAATGGCTGCTCTTGGGGATATAGCAGGTCCATTAGTACATCGAACAAATAATAACGTTGGTGCTATCCGTGTATTAGCGCAGGATATTTGCGAGGAAGCAGATGATAATATTAAAAGCTTCGCAACTGAGATTTTGTCAAATGCTGAGGAAATTCTCGAATATTCACAGCGTATGAGAAGTTGGATGAAAGATCAGCCTCAAATAATTAGTCTTCGCGACATAATTCAAGAGGCATTGGCTAAAGTTCAGATACCCGACAATATTGAACAAGATATTAATATCGATCTTGATTTATCTCAGGTATATGCAGGGAAACAACAATTAATTAATGTTTTTGATAATCTCATCCAAAATGCCATAAACGCAATGCCTAATGGAGGAAAACTATACATTCAAGGTAGTCATTTAGAAACAGATGCGGGAAACAAGATTAAAGTTGTTATTTGTGATACGGGTGTGGGTATTGCAACAAAAAATCTCCAAAAGATTTTTGAGCCTGGTTACTCAACTAAAGATACTAATAAAAACATGGGTTTTGGATTGTGGTGGACTAAATTCTACATCGAACGTTTAGAAGGAAATGTAGAAGTTGAGAGCGAAGTTGGTAAAGGAAGCCAGTTCACTCTGATACTACCTGTTCACAAACCTCTTGCTTGACGATACATATAAATACCAGGTTTAAAAGATGATAATGAGAGTGATTATAAAATGGCAATTTTAAAAATTCTGCTAGTAGAAGACAATCCATCTTGGCAAAAAATTCTCAAAAGTAGAATTCGTCGTGCTTTAGAAGGTTTAGGCTATAAGGATTCAGATTACACAATAAAAGTTGTTGACACCTTTGATGAGGCTTATCAAGCTCTTCAAGAAAATGATTGGCATTTATTAGTCACTGATATTGAACTTAAAGATTCTCATACGGCAAACGGAAATAAATTAGGAACAGAATTAGTTCCTATTGCTCATAATCAAAATATTCCTACTCTTACAGTCACAGGAGCAACACCATTAATATATCCAAATGAAGGTTATTTTCCTAAAGAAGACTTTGATGGTAAAAAATTTATCAGTCAAGTTCAAGTTCTTTTAAAATAGTAATTATTCGTTCATAGAACAATTATAAATTAGGTACTTAATATAATGTTTCGAATTCTTCTAGTTGAAGATAATGAATCTTGGCAAAATATTCTTAAATTAAAAATAAATAATACCTTAGAAAAAATTAACCATATAAATTACAAAACTCAAGTCATTAATAATTTTCAAGAAGCATTTAAAGCTCTTCAAGAAAGCTCTTGGAATTTAGTAGTAACTGATATTGGTTTGGGAAATGATGACATGAAACCACAGAAATTGGGTAAACAAATAGTTGAACTAGCTCATGAAGAAAAAATTCCAACTATCGTAGTTAGTGCTTATTTAGATCCTCAAGAAGTTGGAAGTCTATTTGAAAATTATAAAATATCAGGTTTTTTCTGGAAAGAAACATTTGATGGGATATATTTTATCAATAAAGTCCAAGAGATATTGCAAAGTCAGCAACAACCAGAAGAAGAAATTTCATCACCAAGTAATAGTTATCAGTTAAGCGATAATGATAAAGAATATCTAATCACAACTATATCTCGCTTGGCGACAAATTCAACCACTTCATCGAAAGAATACTTCAAGGCTTTAGTCAATCAACTGAACTTACCAGAAAAATGGAGAAATAGTATCGCTGATATCTGGACAGGAGATACAAATACAGATACAAGTAAATTGGTGAACTGGGTTGAGCAAAAAAAATCGTATCCAAATGAAAGTGAAAAACCTGGCTATACAGTTTTAGGTAGCCTCATTGAAAAATTACTAGAAGAAACTGGTGACCGCCATTTTCTCGAAATGATTATCAGCTATGAGTTAATTACTGATAAAAGTGTTCTAGATAACCTAAGAAATAATTATTTTGAACAGTAAATAAATAACAGCAGACAAATAACTATAATCTAATTCTAAAATTATATATATATTTATAATTATTATGTCAATTACTATTAAACAAGCTGATATTGATAAGCTTGTAAATGTTTTAGCAGGTTTAGCAGCTACCTCTTTTACTAGTCCCCAAGATTTTTTTCGCGACCTTGTAAGTAGAGCTAATTTACGTCAACAATTGGTTTATAGTCTTGCAGGGGTTTGGACTGGAAACCCAATTCATGATGCACGTAGACTTATCAATTGGGCTTTAGTTAGAGATATAAATCCTAATGATCAACGTTTTACAACTTTAGGTAGTATCCTTCAACCTTTACTCTCAGAAGCAGGATTTAATGATGCTAAACTAATCGTTTCTCTAATTATTATTTATAAGCTTTATAGAGATATAAAACTATTAGAAAACTTACGAATTACTTATCAAGTTCCCCTTTCTGCTACCGATATCACCTCAACAATATCAGACTTTGGACCTGAAATTGATTGGCAAGAACCAGATGAAACAGAACTGCAAAGTTGGTTTAAACCCGAACCTAATTTTCTTGATGTTGGTTTTTTAATGCAGACTATTCAACATGCTACCTCAGTATGTCGTATTGAAATCTCCAACCAAAAAATACTTGGAACTGGTTTTTTAATTGCTTCAAATCTAGTTTTAACTAACTACCACGTTCTTCACTCAGCAACTGCAGATATTCAAATAAATCCCAGCGATATTATTCTCCGCTTTGGTTGTTTTACATCAGCTACCGGTAATGAAAGCGAGGGACAAGTTTTTAAATTAGTTAGCGACCGACCAATTCTGGAATCAAGTCCTACGAACAAGCTTGATTACGTACTGCTTCAGGTAGAAGAAAGCATTACACAAATAGCAGATATTACCCCAGCAAATTGTGATTTTGAAAATCTACCGGCTAAAGGAACGGCTTTGAATATCTTGCAACATCCCGAAGGGTCTTCGATGAAAATAGCCATGAGCAGCAATGCGATCGCAAATATTTCTCCTAATACTGGATTGATGCAATACATCACAAGAACATCGCCAGGTTCAAGCGGTTCACCCTGCTTCAATGAAGATTGGAAGGTAGTTGCATTACACCACGCACAAAAAGCAACGCATTTCGGAAGTATTCGAGAAGGGATTTTGTTGAGTTCAATCTACCAAGAAATCCAACAACATCTACCATCCTCCCTTGGGGGAGGCTAGGAGGGGGTTTACCTTGGGGGAGGCTAGGAGGGGGTTTACCTTGGGGAAGGGAAGGCTAGGAGGGGTTTTGAGGAGTTTTCCCTTGGATTATCAAAGAAAATTTTCTGCTTTTAAAAAACGAAATTTTCAAATGGGAAGAAGGTCAAAATGAGCCGTAGAATCACAACTACACAATATCAGTCTGCATTACCAGCAAAACAAATTGATACTTATTTCGATAAAGTTATCAAATATATTCCAGCAGATATAGTAGGTGCTTGGGTCGCTGTTAATGGATTAATCAAAGGTGCAGATATTACTGAAGTCTCAAAGAATATAGTATTGTGGACAGCTTTTGTAATTGGCATAGTTATCACAGCCCTTTGGACTCACAAACAGACTCAAGAACCTAAAAAAGTAACAGCAATTACCCAAATAGTCATTTCAACTGGTGCATTTATAGTTTGGGTATATGCTTCAGGAGGACCATTTACAACCGCACATTTGTACAATCCTACTTATGGTTCAATTTTGCTCATCTTTTACAGCTTGATTGTGGCACTTATCAATCCTACTGAAGGATAGATTGACATATTTCCCAGCGTAGGTTCAACAATAAGATTAGGATATTTAACCATCCACTGTTCACTGTTCACTGTTCACTGTTCACTGTTCACTGTTCACTGTGAAAAATCAATCATAGTTTGTCGGTAAGCGTTTGGCATACCCGTATCAAAGCTTTTACCTTTAACAACATAACCGGTCATCCCCTCAGCAACTCGCACTCGATCCAAACAGGACGTCAGCTGAAATTCACCCCGTTCTCGAAAATTGTTCTTGATGTGTTCTTCCAAAAAATTAAAGATTTTCGGGGTTAGTGCATATAAACCAAAAATACAAAGAAATTCATCTTCTTTCATTCCTTCCACTCGTAAATTTTGACGAGCATATTCGACAGTTGGTTTTTCGTACACCTGAGTAATTTCAAGGACAGACTTGAACTCTCGCCATGTACCAGTAATGCAACCAGCTTTTTGAATCGTTGGTACTGACATGGTGTCTAAACCAATTACACTGCAGTCACTTTGCTCGTAAACATCCAAAATTTGACGCGCACAAGATTTTTCAGTATTTGAAGCATAAACATGATCCCCCAACATTAATAAAAATGGTTGACTATTAACCCATTCCTTGGCACAAAACACAGCATGACCGTAACCCTCTTGCTCGGATTGCGTTAGAACCGTTATCTTATCACCTAATTCTTGAATATATTCACTGTATTCTCGATTTTGGGGTGACAACTTTTGATAAAGTTCCTTGCTGGGAGGCTTTTGAAAAAAATCTTTAAAGACACCCGTATCTTCTGGTTGGGTGACAATACCAATTTCTTCAACCCCAGCAGCGATCACTTCTTCTACGATCACCTGAATGACCGGTTTAACCTTACCATCCCGATCCATAATCGGAAAAAGTTCTTTCTTCACGACTTTAGTGGCAGGATATAAACGGGTACCAAAACCTGCAGCTGGAATTACGGCTTTTGTGATTTTAGTGTTGGGCATGAATTGTTAATTTCAAACACTGCATTTGAGGGAAATCTCGCTCGATGACTTCAATTAATTTTTGTTGACTTTCTTCATCTTTAACAACAAATTGTGCTGCACCATCTCCTTGAGAACCAACGCCCTTACCACCCCAAATATAGGGTTGAATTGGTTTATGTTTGAGCAATTCATGTAGTTTTGGTGCAGTTAGTTCCTCCGGACAAACAGGGATGAGATATTTATCAAACTTAGCCTGGGCTTTTTGCATCAAATCACCAATTTTTTCCGCATCTCCTTGTTCCAGAGCCTCAATTGCTGCTTGGGTAATTTTATGGTTCATGGAACCGAGGTACTTTTGTACGTCTGCTTGTATTTTGTTTTCAGGGGTAGGATAGCAGTCATTGAGTCGAGCAAGGATTTTTTGCGTGTTTTTCTGAGTTCCCAAATCCACTATTACAAAAAATAAATCTTGGGGTACCTTCAACTCTAAAACATCAAGGTGCTCTCCATCAAATACCATTGCAATTGGATTATTGCCATAAGCACAAGCTTGATCCATTCGTCCGCAGCGAGAAGGAGTAGTAATCTCTCCAAGATAGGCAAATTCCATTTCTCCCCGCAGGGTCATCTTTAAGTCATAAATTTGATTAAATGCCCTTGCAACCAAAACACAGATTGCAGCACTGGAGGATAAGCCCTTTTTGATTGGCAAATCTGTTAAATAATTGTTAATTTCCAGCCCACCCACATGAAACTGGGTCAAGATTTGGTACGCGACTCCAGCTGCATAGCTAAAAAACCCTCCCTTCTGAGCCACAGCCAATAAAACAGGTCTAGACATGGGTAAAGTCAAAATTTGGGGCGTCTGCGTGCCTTGAGATACCCGGAGAATGAATTGTTCGGGATGGGGTGTGACCTCAGCATACAACCCTTGATTGATACCTACCATTAGGGTCAATCCTTTTCCTATTTTTGGATTAACGCGACGGTAGCTACTAGCCCAATCGCTATGTTCGCCAAACAAACATAAACGTCCCGGAAGGAATATTTCCATAATTCTCACCCACTATTATGCCGATATTTTACAGGGAGGATGGGGGTCGGAGATTCGCGACTGGGGATTGGGGATTGGGGATTAGGGATTGGGGATTAGTGATTAGGGGTAAGGATTGAAGTTAGAGATTAAAATGTTATCTTTCCAGTCCTCAGTCGCCAGTCGCCAGTCGCCAGTCGCCAGTCGCCAGTCCCTAGTCGCCAGTCCCCAATTCCCAGTCAGTCACTCTAGTAATTTATTACTAAAACTATTGGCATGCTGTTATACCCTATTGCCACTAGGGTAAAGTAGAATTTCACCGTAAATTAGGTAGATTTCACAAAAAATCTTCATCGCTTTTACTAGTGTCAGTTGACAAACTGTCACTCACCCGATTCCCCGTTATAACCCAGAAAAGATATTCTGTATTTGTGCAAGGAGTGATACCACTTCACCATATGTTTGCCACAGATTAATTTCGCAATTCCTTTGTATAAGGGAAAACAGCGATTATCAAATGTTGCATCAAACTAGTGACTTGGTATACATATATACGGGGGAGCGCTTGGGTGAGCAAAAATCTCAAGCGCTTTTTTGTGTTCGTAATGAGTCATCGGTAGTAGTCAATTACCGTCCCCACTTCGAAAAAAAATATTTAATTAAGAATAATTGTAATTATTGTTACTAATCGCTTTAAAAATATACTTTTCATGAGATAGAAAAATATATCTCAAGTGGATAGATTTCGGTGTTTTGTGGGTGGATTATTGAATGAGGATATTTCGCCCTATAAGTTTGAAGGGCTTTATTCATCTAACGCTGTAATAGCTACCCTGCGTTCGAAGGATAGAGATCTATTTGCCTTAACCTTTATATAAATAATGCTCTCGGATAAAATCCAAAATTCACGCGAAAAGCTGTTATACATTCCGCGATTTATCGGTTAAGAAGCGAATTAAAAATGTAATCCACGCACAAACTAATTTGCGCGAAGCTCAAATTATGCGATTAATGTCAACTAATTATCCGTAACCAGGAGGTCCTCCTCTGCCGTGACCACCCAATATGTGGCTTACTGCGCGCCACAGGTAAGGAGCCAGGAGAGGAAAATCCGGAGGGGGTTCTTCAGGTTGTACGGATAATTTAGTGGACATCGTATTAGTGTGTTTATGTGAGAAAGTGTGATTCGGGGTAATTTAACCAACGACAAAGTTAACTAGTTTGCCGGGAACAACAATTACCTTTTTAATTTGTTTGTCTTCGATATACCGCCTAGCAACTTCTGATTCCCGGGCGTATTTCTCCAAGCCAGCTTTATCGAGTTGTGCTGATACTTGTAATTCACCACGTTTTTTACCATTGATCTGAATTACCAAGGTTATTTCATCAACAACTAAGGCTTTAGGATCGACAGTTGGCCAGCTTTGATCTCCAACAGAAGCAGTATACCCTAATTGATGCCATAATTCTTCTGCAATATGTGGTGCAAATGGTGTTAGTAATTTAACTAAAATACGAACGCCTTCTGCATAAACAAAAGAATCTTTACAACCAGCATCGCTCAGAGCGTTACTTAACTTCATCAATTCCGAAATCGCGGTATTGAATTGGTAATCACCAACCAAATCCTCTGTGACTTCTTTAATGGCAGTGTGAATTGCCCGTCGCAAGTCTTTTTCGGGTTTAGTTAATTTCCCTTGCTTGCTTGCCAACGAAGGATATTTGGGAGCAAAATCTGTGACTACGCGCCAGACTCGGTTCAAGAAGCGGAATTGTCCTTCCACATCTGTATCTTCCCATTCTAAGTCTTTTTCTGGAGGAGCTTTAAACAGAATGAACATTCTTGCTGTATCTGCCCCATATTTGCTAATCACCTCCTCTGGTTTGATGCCGTTGTATTTTGACTTGGACATCTTTTCGTAAAAGACTTGCAGGGATTCGCCGGTGTCTGGATCCTTCGGTTCGCTTGGATCTATCTTAGAAGCAGGAACGTATTTATTAGTTACGGGGTTTTTATAAGTTAAACTTTGTACCATTCCTTGAGTCAAAAGACGTTGGAAGGGTTCGTCAAAGTTCAGTAAACCGCGATCGCGCAATACTTTGGTAAAAAATCGCGAATACAGTAGGTGCAAAATAGCATGTTCAATCCCACCAACATATTGATCTACCGGCATCCAGTCGTTGGTTTTGGCTGAGTCAAAGACTTTCTGCTCGTTTTTGGCGTCAGGATAGCGCAAGAAATACCACGAGGAATCAATAAAGGTATCCATGGTATCTGTTTCTCTTTTCGCTGGAGTAGAACAATTCGGACAAGGTACATTGACCCAGTCTTCCAGCTTGGCTAATGGTGATGGACCACGTCCAGAAAAATCAACGTTTTCTGGTAACTGCACCGGTAAATCTTCATCTGGTACTGGAACTACACCACAATCAGGACAGTGAATTATTGGAATTGGCGTACCCCAATATCTTTGTCGAGAAATTAGCCAATCCCGCAAGCGATATTGTACTCGTGCTTTACCAAAACCTTTATCTTCGGCGTACTCAATAATTGCTTGTTTTGCTGATTCGGACGACATCCCAGTAAATTGACCGGAATTTATGACTATTCCAGCTTCGGTATAGGCTTCGGTGGATTCTACCTGGATCACTTGTTCGCCATCATCTGCTGATGGAGAAATATCTTGCTCGCCAACTGCTTTGGGGTCTGCGATTACGAACTCAATTGGTAAATCATAATTATTGGCAAACTTAAAATCTCGAGCATCATGTGCTGGTACTCCCATTACTGCGCCAGTACCATATTCGTAAAGCACGTAGTCAGCAATCCAAATGGGTACTTCTTCCCCGTTAAATGGGTTAATAGCTTTACCGCCAGTGGCAATTCCTTTTTTCGGTTTGTCTTCAGCAGTACGTTCCAACTCACTTTGGTTGGCAACTTCTTGGACAAATGTTTCTACCGCAGGTCTTCTTTCTTGAGTTGTAACCTTCTCGGTCAAAGGATGTTCTGGTGCGAGTACGACATAGCTAACCCCATAAACCGTATCTGGTCGGGTTGTATAAACACCGATTTTTTCTTCCATTCCCACAATGGGAAATTCCAAATACGCCCCTGTTGATTTACCAATCCAGTTTGCCTGCATCAATTTGACCCGTTCGGGCCATCCTGTTAATTTATCAAGATCGTTAAGTAACTCCTCTGCATAGTCAGTAATCTTGAAAAACCACTGTCGCAATAATTTTCTTTCTACTTGGGCTCCGCTACGCCAAGAACGACCTTGATTATCTACTTGTTCATTCGCCAATACTGTTTGGTCGATTGGATCCCAATTAACTGCTGATTCTTTCTGGTAAGCTAAACCTGCTTCTAAAAATTGCAAAAATATCCATTGGGTCCATTTGTAGTAATCCGGGGAGCAGGTAGCGACCTCACAATCCCAATCAATGGATAAACCCAAAGGTTCCAGTTGCGAGCGCATCTGGACAATATTTTGATAAGTCCACTTCGAAGGATGAACGCCTCGATCTATCGCAGCATTTTCAGCAGGCAAACCAAAAGCATCCCATCCCATCGGATGTAATACTCGATATCCTTGCATGCGTTTGAAACGAGCAATCACATCAGTAATTGTATAGTTACGGACATGACCCATATGTAGGTTACCCGATGGATAAGGAAACATAGAGGTGGCGTAAAACTTTGGCTTATTAAGGTCTGTATCAGTTTTATGTAAGCCAGTTTCTACCCATTTCTTCTGCCACTTTGCCTCAATTTCTGCTGGTCTGTATCGGGAATCCACCAAAAAACTCCTACTGGATATATAATTTTGATTTTGCCTGCCTAAATATTCTAAACGCTAGGCAAAGTAATGTGCTGACTAAACAACTCATGCCTGAATCAGAAGCAAAAATTATATCATCCATCAGAGTTTTTGTCTACGGCACCCTTAAGCCTGGTGAAGGTAACTATCCCAAGTATTGTGCGGGTAAATTAGATAATTGTAATGGTGGAGTGTTACCGGCTTACACTATCGGGGAATTGTTCGACCTAGGTGTAGGTTATCCTGGTATGGCTGTGGGGTCGCGCTTAGTTTATGGCTATTTATTGAGTTTCCAGCAATTGAGGATCTTATCTAAATTGGATGAGTTGGAAGATTATCTTCCTGGGCGAACTCCTTCCGAAAATCTTTATAACCGCCACCAAGTTGAAATTTTTGCTCCCCAAGGAGAAAGTCTCGGTTTAGCTTGGGTTTATTTTATGAGTCTAGATAAAATAGCTAGTTTTAACGGCGTACTGTTACCTGATGGATGGTGGAGTGGATGCGGTTTAAAAATGGAAGATTGTTTTGTTATCTCTTGATGTTGAAATCAGGAGCTAGGAGTTACACTAAACCGTTAATTAACCTCCTTTTAAGAATGAGACGAAGGAGTGTGGGGAGTGTGGGAAGTGTGGGGAGTGTGGGAAGTGTGGGGAGTGTGGGGGGAAATCCCAAAAAATATAAAGGAGTTTTAAAAATTGGATTTGGTATTAGGAGTTGCATACTTTGCAATACTCTTTCTTCACACCTGCTTCAGCCAGGATACAAGAAGGACACAGAAGAGACCCGCAAAAAATCGAAGAGGCGCTGCATTACAACGCCTCCACTAGTTTATAAAAATGTTGATTATTGATTTGCCGATTTAAAAGTCGATCCCCATTGAAATTTTTAACGATAACATGAGAAATTTTCGACCGATTTAATTAAAACCATTGTCGTTAACATCCACATCCCAACCTGGGTTTCCTATTTCTCCTACTGCTTTATCTGGAGATATTTCCGTTTTCGGTATGGGGAAAACCGGTGAGTTGATTGCAACCATTAACGAAGTATCGTTTGGTGATGAAGGTTGCTGCTGTGGTTCCCGGATTGCCATTTGCACGAGCGCACCTTCTCCACCGGAAAGCAAATTGCCCATAGCGCCAATTACACAGGCAGCAATTGCCGCACCACCATAAATTATCGCTTGACGATAGCCACGACTTATACGCTTTGTTACCTGCTTAATAGTCTCTTCTACAGGCTGCTGCTCTGGTACTGGTAGCGTCCGCAAACCTTTTCTCAGTTTAAGCAGACGGACATATAAACGTTGAACCTCAGGTTCATTATCCAACCATTGCTCGATTAATCGACGTTCTGCTGCAGTTACTTCACCGTCGAGGTAAGCACTCAATAGTTCGAAGCGATCGCGCTTCAATATATCCATAGCGCCTGTTGATTGATTGGTGTGTTCTTCCATTCCCTCTGACAATCCTTGAGATCGTGGCAAATTGGAACGGTCTTCAAACTGATACTCTGTAGTCATATTAACATTATTACAAATTCATATACGGGTATAGATACCCAAAAGCATCAGAACTTAATCAATCTTTAGATGCATTCCTGGAAGCACTCCAATTTACTAGGAACAATTCTTAACTTAAATATTTACTTTGCTTACAATTAGAAAATCAAATAATCAGGAAATCAAATTGTTTGCAAATACAAATTAAATTGCTTGCAGTAAAGATTCTTAAACATAATCCACATCGACAACTAGACAAAATATCCTGGGGACAAAGTATCTAGGCATCCAAGTATTTTTGTAATTGTGTTTGTAATCTAGCTCTGGCTCTAGCAATTCTTGATTTTACAGTTCCTAGAGAAACCCCGGTAATTTCTGCGATTTCTTCATATGGCATGCCTTCAATTTCTCGCAGGACAATAGTAGTTCTGAACACTTCTGGCAAATCGGAGATTGCATCCCGTAGTTGCTCATAAAATTCGCGTGTGGTCAATGCTTCTTCTGGACCGGGGGTATCACCTGCGATTTCCCAATCCATTTCACCATCATCCACGGTGCGACGTGCATCCAAGGATAAGGGACTAACGACACGCTTCCGTTTGCGTAGCTCATCATAAAATAGATTAGTCGCAATTCGACTTAACCACCCCCGGAACTTAGCTGGTTCTTGTAAGCGATTAATATTGCGATACACTCTAATCCACACTTCTTGAGCTAAATCAGCCCTGTCAGACCAGTCTGGGGCCAAGTGGTATAAAACTCGATCTACTTGAGATTGATAGCGTTTTAACAACTCTGCAAAAGCAACACGGTCGGGGCGCAGTCCTGTTTGACAACGCAGGATTAGATCGTGGTTTGAGAGTTGGTCAACTTGCACTGAGTTTTCCGGAACTTTGACGCCAACAGTTGACCAGGATACAGGAATTGATTGACTCATAGATTGCACTGGCTTTAAATCATCCCTATCAATTAGACACGTTATTTCTGAAGAAGTTCCAAGCAAAAGTGACGGATTAATTACTGTAACACCGAAGTATATAAGTGTGATTATACTTTGCGTAAATCTTATATAAGAAATATGGCTTTATCCTTCAATAATCAGGACTTTAAGGCTGAATTTCCCTAACTGTATCTTCACCTTGATGCTACTTACGAATATGCAATACTAATAACTGACCATTACCCATTGACATTTACGTGACTACTTAGTAGCTGTATCAATTTTTTTAAGTCTTTGTACAAAAACATTTTCGTTAAAGGGTACCCCAGAAGGCTCATCAGCACCAGTATTGTTTTTGTTAAACGTAGAAAGGTCAATCACAAAATTTAGAGAAAGTGTAATTATAAAAGCTAGAAACAGTTTTTCAAACATGATTTTTCTCACCCACACCACAAAAATACGATCGCGATAGCTTTACCTAAGTTTTAATAGTCCCGAAAATTAGTAGTTCCGAAAATCAATACCCCTGAAAACAGAAAGAACATTTATATTAAATTCAGGTAAGTTCGCAATATCTACATCACTAGTGTGCCCACCCATATCGGCAAATCCGTAAAAAAAATGATAAAAGAATGTAAAATTTCGATATATTATCCTTCAGTAAATATAATCAAATATTAAATTAGATTGACAATTTTCAATAACAGGGATCGCACTGGCAAAGTAAAGAAGTAAGTAAAGGTCGCGCAAATATTTGGATTTTGGGAAATCAAACTGGTAATACTGATGGTAAGAAACGGATATATAGCTAAAACCTTAGTGTTCTTCTGTTTTGGAACTGCAATTTTGTCTTTAATAACAAAATGGTACGTTGACAGTTCGGCGCAATCCAAAACAGCTATGAATCGTCCCCATGAAACATCATCACGGGTCAAGACTTCTGAAGCAAGAACAACAGGAATCGCACGAATCTCACCACAAAACCGGACAGTAGATAACCTGTTTGATTTATTTTCAATCCAAACAGTTCCCCAAAAATCAATAAAATCTAACCCTGCTTCCGGACCTATCAAAGTAACAGTTGATTTAAGCGATCGTCGGGTTTACGTATATCGTGGAAATACAACAATTGCGAGTTATCCCACCGGAATAGGTAAAAAAGGTTGGGAAACTCCTACAGGTTCTTTTCAAGTAAATCAGAAAGTTGTCAATCCTTCCTGGCGTCATCCAATTACTGATAAGGTCTTTCCTCCTGGACCTGATAGCCCTTTGGGACTGAGGTGGATTGGGTTTTGGTCAGATGGTCGAAACTACATAGGTTTCCACGGTACGCCGAATTATGATGTGGTTGGTACGGCTGTATCCCATGGCTGTTTGAGAATGCGTAATGTGGATGTGTTAATGCTTTATAAGCAAGTTACTATGGGTACCCCCGTAGAAGTACGCCAGTGATTCCTGAACTTAAGGAAATTTCTAATAGAAAAAACTATCAACTAAAAATATCACCACAATTTCTACAGGCGCACTTCGGTGCGCCCTAAAAGTAACAATAAAAAACTTTGGGCATGAGTTATTGTTTGGACATACCTAATATTTATACAGGATGCATAGGAAATCATTTTCTCTATGCTCCTGGTTAGTATATTGTGACCTCTGAATCCCAAGTAAATGTTTATTTCTGTTCAAAGTGGGGAGCATAGGCTTGAAGTAAAGTACTAACTTGACGCAGGACTTCATTCCCACTGCTTTTAGCCATTACTGGGGTTCGATCATCGTTTGGTCGATCCAGGTTTCGAGCAATTGCTTCACCGATTTGCTGGAGGATTAGCTCTTGTAATTGCTCCTTTGCATGCTGACGTTGGTAATTAGCACCTTCCTCGGTTGTTGCATACAGAGGTGGTAATCGATTCAGAGCATAAGCCGCAATATCACCCACATCTAAACTGCGCTCGCTAGTGGCTTCGATTTCAGCAACCCGCGCGATCGCCTCGGTCAAAACCAATTCTTCCATAACATTAATAAACTGTTTGCGAGGTACCGCCACTACCTCACCAGTTAGGAGCGCTCCCATTAATCTGTCCAGCGCCATATACTCTTCAATAGAAAGTTCCGAAGCATGGTCGCAAATGCGTCCGACCTCAGCTTCCATGACTGGGGTCAGATAACCATCCTGGAGAGCTTGTTCAACAATTTTTTCGATACTCATAACACTCATATTTTTAAGCCACCCGGGTAAGGAAAGGACGGTACCTATAGCTTGATTTTGCCTGCATAGTCTCCTTAAAAGGAGACTGTAACACAACAGACGTATTAATTACATCTGTATCATTTTATTGCATTATTTCGCCAGGTTACTGGATCTATAGCTTGTCCGTTTACATACAAACCCCAGTGTAAGTGGGGACCAGTAGAAGCGCCAGTAGAACCGATGGTACCAATCAGTTGACCTGGTTTTACCATGTCACCTTCTTTTACTTTTATGCCATTCAAATGCATAAAAATACTGGTTAAACCTTGACCATGGTCGATGCCTACAACATTTCCATGAACTAGGAAACCTGCGGCTTCTTTACCAACCAAAGCGACGCGACCGCCAGCTGGGGCAACTACGGGAGAACCCTGTGCACCTGCGTAGTCAACGCCACGGTGGTAGTAATTATGTGCAAATTTGCCATTGTAGTAGCGACGTACACCATAGATAGTAGAAATACGTGCTTTACTTGGCCTGATAAAAGCACCATCCCAAAATTTATCTGGTGTTGTCAGTGATTTGAATTCTTTAACTCGCTGAAGTTCCATTTTTGTTGCTCTGGTACCTGCTTTTTTCTTTGGTAACCAAATACGTTGGGTGGGAAATCTACGATCACCTATCCATACGGCAAGATTTCGTGTCGGTCCATCACCGTAAACCCGAACAACTCTTCTCCCAGGTTTTTGTAATGGGGTAGTGGGAATAAAAGCCCGGTATTTATTAGGGGCGATAGGAAATACTGGGTAGGTTTCCCCATTACTAACTACCTTTAAATTTCCACCATTAGCTGAATTATCAGGAGTAATTTCAACAGAAATAGACTGACCCAATTTGGGCGAACTAGGGATAATTTCCACCTGCGCAGCTTGAACAGATGAAGCGAAGGCTACAGGTAAAGCAGCAAAGATTCCTATGGCTGCACCTGTTAAAAATTCAAATTTCTTATTATTATTTGGTTGTTTGTTTATTTTTTTGTGACATGAAGTAAATAAATGTTTCAAATAATTACTTGTGTGACTTTCAGCACTCATCGCTTGTGTTGGTTTATTTGTCATTACTTAGATTGTTTTAACCTGGAACTGGAAAAAATTTTCATGCTTTAAATTTTAAAGATTAAAAGTTAAGATTTTTTGTTTCAAGTATGAATATGTCTTTGACAAATATTTTTTTAAGAATAACCACCAGAATAGTAGAAGTAATTCTAGTATTCTGATGGCTGTAAGTTTTATGTGATATGAGTATGTCGCCTTTTTTGGAAGTAGGCAGTAATAAAAGTGGAAAAATTCTGTGATTTCTTTCAATTTGGATAAATCCAAAAAATTGATTTCTAGAAAATTGGCTTACAGAACATTAGGTTGATTAATTTTTTAGTTTTATTAATTTTTTTGATTCTATAAGCAATCTTACTTAACCAACCTGACTCAAATCGGGTGTATTTGCGAGTTTTCCATCTTCCATATGAATAATGCGATCGGCAACATCAAGAATGCGGTTATCATGAGTCACTAGCAAGATTGTACAACCCTGTTCCTTTGCCAGTTTTTGCATCAGGTGAACCACATCTCGACCAGTTTTACTATCAAGAGCTGCGGTTGGTTCGTCTGCAAGTACTATTTTCGGATGACTTACCAAAGCACGAGCGATCGCTACCCGTTGTTTTTGTCCTCCGGATAGGTTTTCGGGATAGTAGTTGATACGTTCTCCTAGTCCCACCATTTCTAACATTTCGATTGATCTCTTTTTTATTTCTTCTGGTGAAATGTTTTCGTGTAATTCCAAGCCCATCTTCACATTTTGGAGTGCAGTCAAACTTTCATGTAAATTATGTGCCTGAAAAATATAGCCATTGTTACGCCGCGCTAAAGTTAATTGCGTTGATGTTGCACCGCATAGTTCTTTTCCCAATACCTGCAAACTACCAGACTGAGCAGAACGCAAACCACCAACTAAAGTTAAAAGCGTAGTTTTACCGGAACCGGAAGGTCCCGTCATAATAATAATTTCACCAGCATTAATATTTAAATTAATATCAAATAATACCTGTTTTTGTAATTGACCTTTACCAAAAAAGTGATTGAGATTTTTAACCGATATTACAGTTTTTATCATTGCTTATTTTTCCCATGCGCTTTTTTGCACAAACTACACCTGTATCTTAATTTGTATTTTGCAAATCTCTATATTCCCATAACGCCATATGCTGTAGGGCGGCGCGTAATGCTTATGGTTAATACCATACTACTGCTAAGGCTAATTCCCAAGACCCAAATCTAAAACATATCTGCGGGGTCAGCTGATTGAACTTTACGAGTAGCAATCATTCCAGAAATCATACACATTACAAAAGTTAATATTAGTACTTGTATCGCCCGTAAAACGGTCATAAATACAGGCAAGTTTGTGGCTTGACGGGTTAAAGCATAAAGCCCGATAGATACACTCATACCCGGTATAAAGCCAGATATAACCAAAATTAAGACTTCTTCAAAGATGACTCCTAGCAAATAGAGATTTCGGTACCCCATTGCCTTGAAGGTAGCGTATTCTTTGATGTGAGCATTCACATCGGTAGAAAGGACTTGGTAAACGATAATTACACCAACTGTGAATCCCATGGCTGTACCTAAGCCAAAGACAAAGCCAATAGGTGAAGCTTTTTGCCAATAATTTTTCTCAAAGACAATAAATTCTTCTTTGGTTAAAACTTGAACGTCACTCTGTGTTAGGTGAGTTTTCAACGCATCCGCAATAACTTTAGGGTCTTTTCCTGGTTTGACCTTGACTACACCCAAACTAACGCTAGCGGCTTCTCTTCTTGGAAATAATCGTAGAAAATTCTGTTCGCTAGTCATTATGTGACCATCAGAACCAAAGGAAGAACCAATGGTGAATAGACCACTGATTGTAACAGTTCGTCTTTCTACTTCAGTAGTAA
The DNA here is from genome assembly GCF_001456025.1 of Mastigocoleus testarum BC008. Taxonomy (GTDB): domain Bacteria; phylum Cyanobacteriota; class Cyanobacteriia; order Cyanobacteriales; family Nostocaceae; genus Mastigocoleus; species Mastigocoleus testarum. The sequence continues at coordinate 77,477 of NZ_LMTZ01000100.1, read as the reverse complement.
CGCTTTTTCCTTGTTTTACTTGAGAAATAATTTCAGCATATTCACCTTTAGTTTTGGTATCAAATAATAGATTATCTGGTAGTTTCGTCTTGTGTATTTGACTATTAACTGCGGGAATATCAAATATTTTTTGGTCTGGATTAAAGCCAACAATTAATAAATTATTTCTATTTTTAGTTTGGGGGTTTCTCCACTTGATTGTATTTGCATAAACAGCATCTACAGATTTTACTCCTGGTACATTCATTGCTTGATAAAGTCTTCGCCGGGTAAAAGTGGACATATCAGTAAAGTTTCGAGCTTGAGTACTAAAAATTACTATGTCACCCTGTAAAGATTTATGTAGGCGAGTGGCGCTGTTAAATAAAGCAGATTGGAAGCCTAATTGCATAAACATTAGTAAGTCTGCAAAGGCGACTCCAGAAATTGCAACTAAAAAACGACCTTTATGATGAGATAGTTGCAACCATCCGAGGGGTATTCTGCGCCTAATTTTTCCAATAAATCCAATCATAGCTGAATCTCCACTCTGACTTGTAGATTGGTAAAGTTAGCGACTTTCTTACTGGATTCTTCATCGAGTCTGACTCGAGTTTCCACAATTCTGGAATCAATATTGCTGGAAGGATCGGCGTTTATTACATCCTGGCGTTTGACCTGCAAGCCGACTAGTTCTACGGTTCCGGCTAATTCACTATTGAGAGAGTCACTAAAAATTTTTACTTTTTGTCCTGGACGAATTTTTCTAATATCACTTTGATATATTTCTGCTACAGCATACATTTGACTGTTTTGCCCAATTTCAATAATTCCATCGTTTGATACAATTTCTCCAGGGCGGGTATAAATTTCAAATACCTGACCGTCTTGGGGAGAACGGATATAGGATTGCTTTAAATTAGCTTTTGCCCTTATCAGAGAAGCTTTTACACGGTTGAGTTCTGCTTGGGCTGCAGCTACATCTACAGGACGAACTTCCGCAATTCTATCTAACGTTGCCCGACTTTCTATGACTTGTTGCTTCCGTGATGTTTGAATGCGTTTTAAGTTAGCTTGGGCTTCGGTGAGTTGTTGTTGTTTGGATGACTTGATTCGTCTCAAGTTGGCTTTGGCTTCAGCTACTTGCTTTTGGACGGTTGCGTATTCTAAACGTTTGCTGTCACGGGAAGATGCTGATAATGCTCCCTGTTGGTAAAGGTATTGATTGCGTTGATATTCTGTTTTAGCATTGGCTAGCTGTGCTTCTAATCTTTCAATAGTTGCTTGTTGGGCTTGAATTTCTGTTTCTCTTTCGGCTTGAAGTCGATTAATAGTTGCTTGTTGGGCTTGAATTTCTGTTTCTCTTTCGGCTTGAAGTCGATTGATAGTTGCTTGTTGGGCTTGAATTTCACCTTTTTTTGCACCAAGCTTTACTTTTTCCAGGTTTGCTTGGGCGATCGCCACCTGATGTTTGGCTTCTTCTACTGTTGCTGCAAGTTGGTCCCGACTATCTAAAATTGCAACCACTTGTCCTGCTTTAATGCGATCGCCCCGTTTAACTAACAATTGCTCGACCCGATTTCCTTCAAATGATGCAGGTGCAGAAAGTTTAATTGCTTCTCCCTCTGGCTCTAATCTTCCCAAAGCATTAACTGTTGTAATTTCTACTTGAGTTGAAACAGATTCCGAAGACATAGATGTATTAGAAGCACGAAAACGCCCAATCGCATATATGCTTACCCCACCTGCAATTAAGACAGCTATCACGCTTGCGAGTATTGGTATATTTAATACCTTCCTAGTTGAAGAACTTTCGACATTTGAGTTTTGCAACATTAATTATTCCACCCTTCCAACTAAACGGTTTAGTTTCATATATAATATAACTAAACTAAACTGACTAGTTCAAGTTCACTCTTAGCAGTTTCAATTTGTGTAAAAATTTTGGGGCGCTTATGTGGTGTCCCCATTTTCCTTGACAGTTACCAATGCTGAGAATGAGTAATTTATACAAACATAATTAGAGTAAATTTAGTTGTGCTGCATCTTAAGTTTTTGTTGGAAAAGTATTTAGAACAAAATAAGTTGTTCGGAATCCAGTTGTCTTTAATATGCTTTAAGAAGAAAGTTAAATAAAACATAATGGCACATATTCGAGTTCAAGACGTTGAAACAATAGGCTTAAGTAATAAATCTGTAAAAATTCTTCAAGGGGCGATGCAAGAATTTTTAGCCCATGGTTATACTGGTGCAAGCATGGATCGGATTGCTTCTTCTGCTGGTGTTTCAAAGGCGACGGTATACAGTCACTTTCAAGGAAAAGAAGGTTTATTTAAAGCTTTAATAGAAAAAATGACGCGAGAAAAGTTTGTATCAGTGTTTGGTACAGAACCTTTAGAAGGGGAACCAAAAATTGTCTTACGTCAGCTTGCGATCAAAGCATTAGAAGAAATGACATCTAATGATAAATATCGGGATTTTAAGCGATTATTAATTGGAGAATCTGGTCGCTTTCCAGAACTAGCTAAGGTTTGTATTAATTGCATGGTTAAACCGGTATTTGAGACACTGACAAAATACCTGGCTTCCCACCCTGAATTGGACATTCCCGATCCGGAAGCAACAGCAAGAATTATGATTGGTACTCTTGTGCACTATGTAATGACCCAAGAGATGATGCATGCAAAGGATATTATTCCCATGGAAAAAGAACGTATCGTTGATGCTTTAATGCACCTTATTATTAAGTAATAAGTAATGAGTAATAAGTAACAAGTAACAAGTAAAATCCCATCAGCATTATCTGTGAACGGGTGTAAAGTTAATACATGCTCACCTATGATTAAAATATAAAAAATCGGTTCAATTAATAAATCCTCTAACTTAGGACAGAGGTATTACTCACTACTCACTACTCACTCATTACTGTGCGCTTAAGCGCCCCGCTTTGCTAACATTACTCGTTACTTATTACTCATTACTCATCAATCATGGGATACTGTTAACAGCATAATATTTTTTCAACACTAAAAATAAATTAACTATTAACGATCGCAAGATATTGTGTTGACTCGGTGTGTGGAGTGTTCGTATTGCTTGCGTAACAGTAACCGGGGTGGGAAGAAGGCTAATGAGTTCGAATAATAGAGATTTGGTAGCAGAAAATCCTTCTGTTTCGTTTGTCTTACAAGAAGATAGAGATATTTTGATCACCAACGTGGGATCGGTTACGGGACAAGGGGATCTCGCGATGCGTGCAGATGAAGCACGAAATACGTTTAATGTAGATGGTAGTGGTGTAACCATAGGAGTATTGTCCGACAGTTTTAATACCTTAGGTGGAGCCAATGATGATATCGCTAGTGGCGATCTTCCCGGTGCTGGTAATCCTCTAGGTAATACGATTCCAGTAAATGTACTTGAGGAATCAGCTATCATTGCTTCTGATGAAGGACGAGCAATGATTCAGTTAATTCATGATGTCGCTCCTGGTGCTGATTTTATTTTTCATACAGGAGTCTCTAGCCAAGCTGGTTTCGCCGATGCTGTTACTGAATTAGCAGAAGCTGGAGCCGATATCATAGTTGATGACATTCTTTATTTACGGGAACCGATGTTCCAAGATGGAGTAATTGCTCAGGCTGTAGATAAAGTGGTGGCTGATGGGGTATCATACTTTGCTGCAGCGGGAAGCACTGGTCGCGGTTCCTATGAAAGTGCTTTTAACCCTAGCGGTCAGTTTGAAGCAACATCGGGTGGTGAATTTCATGATTTCCAGTCGGGAGCGGTAGTAGATACTTTCCAAAGCATTAATGTTTTTGAGGGTCAAACAATTCGTATTTCCTTTCAATGGGATTCGCCATTTTTCTCAGTAAGTGGTGGATCTGGCTCTCCAAATGACTTGAATATTTTTCTGTATGACAGCACTGGTACCAATATATTAGCTTCAAGTACAGATAGTAATGTTGGTGGCGATCCCGTAGAAGTATTTACCTTCACCAATGATGGTAGTTTTGGTACGAATCAGTTCAATCTTGCTATTACCAAATCGGACGGTCCCAATCCCGAATTAATGAAATATGTCCTGTTTGGGGGTGTGGCAATTGATGAATTTGATACAAATAGCAGCACGGTATACGGACATGCTAATGCTGCTGGAGCGGAAGCTGTGGGGGTCGCATTATACGATCAAACCCCGGAGTTTGGAGTCGTACCACCAAATTTACAATCTTTTTCTTCTGCTGGTCCGACCCCGATTTTATTTGAAACCGATGGAACGCGGACTTTTGAACTGCGTCAGAAACCGGAAATTATTGCTCCCCACGGGACTAACAATACCTTTTTTGGTAACGATACTGACGGTGATGGCTTACCTAATTTCTTCGGAACATCAGCTGGCGCTCCCCATGCAGCTGGAGTTGCGGCTTTGATGTTGGATGCAGTTCCCGATGCAACTCCTGCAGAAATTTATCAAGCTTTGGAAAGTACTGCTTTGGATATGGACGATCCATTTACTCCTGAGTTTGATTCTGGTTTTGATGATGGAAGTGGATTTGGTTTTATTCAAGCAGATTTAGCGATCGCTGAATTATTGGGAAGTGGAGAAGTAAGAAACGGGGGATTTGAGAATGGTGACTTTAATAGCTGGAAAGCTATTGGTAATGCTAGTACCCAAACGGCAGAATTTGGCAGTATTCCAACAGAAGGAAATTTTCAAGCCTTAATAACTACTGCTTTGGGTATTGTCAGCGATACTGAAATCGAAGCTTTTTTGGATTTAAATCTTGGAGCGATCGATTTAATCGATAATGGAGATACAACTGAAGGTTCTGCTTTACAAAAACAAGTTGTGGTTGAAGCTGGAGATATTTTAAGTTTTGATTTTAGTCTATTGACAAATGAAACTGTTTCTGAAGGTGACTCCGGTACATTTAATGATTTTGCTTTTGTTTCTGTCATCCCAAATACTAATCTTGAATCTGGTACTAATATTAAGATTGCAGACATCAGCAGCGCTTCGGTTGTATCTCCAACAAGATTTGAGCTAGAAACTGGCTACGATAATTTTACTTATGAGTTTACAGAAGCTGGTACCTACAAGGTGGGAATTGGGATTGTGGATGCTGGAGATGAAGCTTTTGAGTCGGGTTTGTTGGTGGATGATTTTAAAGTAATTTCACAGGATGGTGGGGTTTTATTTCCTACGGATATGATGACTGTTTCAAGCTGATAATTTACTTTTGACTCTTTTTTATCATAGCCAAGAGGCAGAGCCTCTAAATTGTGATTCCCAGACTGAGTCTGGGAATCAAGTTAATATGCCCTATATATGATGAGATTGTGGATGTTGGAGATGAAGCTTTTGAGTCAGATTTTTTAGTGGATAATTTTAAAGTAATTTCACATGATAAAGGAATTTCAAGAACAAGTATCGCCCGCACCAATAATTTTGAATTACCCCAAATAATCTTTGATTTTTCTGGTATTTACTGAATAAATACAATCTAACTTTTCGACCTATAATAAGGATTAACTTATTAAAAAATTGACAACATCAGATTATCATATACTTTCCATAAAGTGATTTAAAAATATAGTTACAGAAAATATTTCGTAATTTTTGTTTAATTCAAATAATAATAAGAATAAAAAAGTTCGCAAATATTTAGAACCTTGTAGAAGTAATTTGTATTACACTAGTATTAACCAAATAAAAACTGTATATATTAACATTAGGTAATTGTATAGTTCTCTAAGGCTTGCTGATTACTGATATAAATCAATACTACTATTTATAGTCTTCAGTAGAGAAGTATTGCTGATTTCGCAGATATAAAATATATAGGGATTTATGAAGTGTTAATAAAAAATATTTCCCAATATCTAGTAATTATTACAACTATTGTCCTGGTTAATTTAATAATTACATCTTGTCAAAGCAAATGTGAATTTGCGGCGAACCAAGATGCCCAAAAAGAGAGCGTACAATTAAATGATTTTATTTTTAGCCGTGTCTTTGGAAGTAATAGTTGTTCACCTAAAAAGTTATTTCTGAGATTACCAGTCAACGTCAATGTAGAGCTATTAAATAAAGAAAATTTATTATCTGGCAAAGAGTATACACCTAAGATTACAAGTTTTGTTACATTTTCAAGTCAACCTAATACTTTTACAATCAGTCGTATAGATGAATTTAAAAACGGTTTTTTTTACACAAAAAAAGATACTTGTCTAGCCTGGAAATGGTTGAAAATTAAGGGTCAAAATTCGGTTTTAACATTGAGTATGGAAAGAAATTTAAAGATACATGACCAAAATATAAAAAGCGTTATATTTTTAATCTCTCTACCAGTGGAAATGAGAGATGCTAGGAGCGATATAAGTATTGAACGATATGTATGGGAAAAAGAAACATCTAAGGTTGGAAGAATAGAATTTTTCAACTTTAATCAAAAATATCCTATATTGAGAAATTTATTTAGACAAAGAGATAGAGGAAGACTTCAAACAGTGGATGCGTTTAGTGAGGGAAAATCAGTTGACGGAAAGATAATAGAAGAAATTTCAGAGATAAGTGATAGGGGAGGATTACATGTCGACCGCGAGATTGAAGAATTAATAATTTCCAAGTATGAAAAAACGTATTTAGACACAGCAGATTATCCTCCATGTAAGATACCTGAAGATTTGAAAAAATAAAACTTACAAGTATTTACAATATGGAACACTCCATTAAAATGCTAAATTTGTGACCTTAAATGTGGTGCAAAGTTATTTATTAATGATTTTTGATCAATTATAAGAGCTTCAAAGTTTGATTAAAAATTCATCTTATAAATTTTGACTAATTACTTACATGTAGCAATTAGCACCAAGTTGATAAACGTTGGAAATTATTTCTTTAATATTTGTTATTGAGAATTAAATTTATGAACGAAAATAATTATAGTCAGATACAACTGGTTGAACAGGTATATAAAAATTATGTTGAAAATTCACTATATCGCCAAAAACTAGAAAAATGGTACCAACAGCAAAAACTATATCAGTTCACAATTTTTTCGATGTTAGTGTTATTTTTAATCTTGCAAAGTTTTGGACAACTAGCAATATTAGAATATTCTTTCGGCGAAAGATTCGGACTCTCTGTTACTGATAAATTATGGGGATTTCCAATTAAAACTTTAATTGGCTTACTTGTAACAGCATCTCTACCTTTGACTACGTTAATAGATGAATCAGAATTATTAAATAAGAAAATAAAAATATCATTAATTGGTATCAAATTTTCACCAATTGTTTGGATACTACTTCCTGGAGATTTATTATTGACATTTCAAGCTGTCTTGTCAGGAAATCAAAATTTTAATCAAAACTTTATTTTTGTACGTGATTTAATTCCAATCCCTGTTATTGCTTTTAGTGTAGCTGCTGTATCTTCAACTTTTTCATTTTGTCTAAGTAAAGGTATAATTGCTGCTTTCAGTAAATATGTGAAAGCACGCGAAGAATTACAGACGATAAGCATCTATGGTATCAATCCAAGACCATTCTATAAAAATGCAGAACAAATACGCTTAAGAGAAGAATATGAAGAAAAAAGTCAACAAGCGGAAGATGCAAATCGCCAATTGGAAGAAGCTAATCAAAATTTACAATATATAATAAGTGAAAAACAAAATTTAGAAGAACAAAATATACAAGATAGAGAACAGCTTGAGCAACTTGAAATATTAAAAGAAGAACAGCTTCAACTAATACAAAATTTGGAACAACAAAATAATGATTATAAAAACTATTTAACTTCGATAAAACAACTCAAAACTAAATTTAATAATAGTAGAAGACCCATTAAAGACTTAGTAAATAAAGTAAAAGATTTAGCTGGGAAAGATTTCGCTGGTATTGATGAATTTATTAATAACTTCAGCTTCCCTAAACTTGATATGACTCCAAAGAGTAACGACAAAACCGTAGAAATACCAACTTATTACTGGAAATGGCAAAATCCTGACTTCAGTTGGCAAGATATACAATTACCTTCTGAGTTATCTTTTGTTGCTCGTAGACTTCTTAGTATAATGGAGCAGCAAAATGATTTACCTGTACCTCATCATATAACCGGCTACGCACCAAGAAATGATTTAGCACAATGTTTAGTCCTGTATTTTCAACCTTATAGAGTAACTGTATATTGTCGCGATGAACAATTTAAGAGTGATGCTAAAAAGTGGGATAAGGAAGCTGAGAGTATTTTTAAAAACAAGTTAGTTGAAGAGCAGATTAGTGGTTACTGTGTACTTGAAATTACAACAGAAGAAATTATGAGTCATCCTTTGGATGTATTAGAGAGAATAAAAAATGCAATTAGTTCTACTATGCAATGGGAATCTAATTAGTCATGAAAATCAATTTTGCAATTACACCTAAACACAGAAGTGTTTTTCCACCAGAAGAGTTAAATATTAGTTTTGAGCATAACGCTCATGTTTGCAGTTTGGTCGTACATGGAGACCTTCAAAATCCTCAAGTGTACATCATACCTACAGCGCTATTTTCAACCATACCAACTTCAAAATGCTGGTTTTTCATGGATATATCTTGGTCAAAGTTAAATGGCTTTGAGTTTAACCAGTATAGTGACTCAGAAATTAGGGTTCATATTAACTCTACTCCTCTAAGTTCTAGTACGGGTAAATTAAAAGGTGCAGACAAGATACGGATTAATAATGATTTAATTTCTATTACCTTTAAAGCCGAAGTAAATCAGATAGACTTAAGTAATAAAGATCCAAGAATATTTTTAGAAAAATGTAGTGAATATGGAATTAAAATTATTGATGTTGATTTTTCAGAACTTATTAATTTAAATAATATCTGCTGTTCGAATAGTTATTTTTATAATGTTAATTTTCTTGGGTGCAATTTGGAAAATTCTGATTTCAGTAATTCTAATTTTTATCATTTAAGATTTGTTGATTCTAATCTTGAAAGTGTTATTTTTAATAAGTCTTATTTTTCTGATGTAGGATTTTTGCATGTAGTTTTAAAAAAAGCGAGATTTGAGCAATGTCATGTCTATCGTAGTAGAATAAGAATTGAAGAAGATCGAACCCTAATTTTTAATGACTGTGATTTAAGATATTCTAGCTTTATAAAATGTGATATAAGTAGTAAGTTGTATAATTGCGATTTAACAAACGCAGATTTTTCTGAAGGAAAGATTTCAGCAACTAACTTTTATAATTGTCGTTTAAATCAAACAATATTTACTAAGTCTAAATTTGTTTCATTATTAGATGAGATTAACAAATCAAAAGTTAATAAGATAAAAGATTTAGAAGCCGACCAAACTTTGCTGATTCGTTGTTGTATTGGAAATAAATCTGAATTTATAAAGGGTGAACAATATATTAATAATAAAGGAAAAATTCTAAACTGCAAATTCAACAGTGCATTAATGAGTTTTGTTGATATTAGTAATAACATCATTCAAAATACAGACTTTGAAGCAACTGATTTATCGAGAGCAAAGCTTTACAATTGTGAATTTATTAGAAGTAGCTTTCACGGGAGAGAAAATAAAGCTGCTAATCTTTCATTAGCGGATATTTCTTTTAGTAAGTTTCGAGAAGAATGTAATTTAAGTGAAGTAAATTTAACAAAAGCAAGACTAGTAAAAATAAATATAGATAGATGTAATTTTGTGAAAAGTGTTTTCTGCGAAGCTAAACTAATAAATAGTAACTTTAGTCTTAGCGATATGACTGGTTCAGATTTTAGAAGTGCAGACTTAACTGCAGTAAGCATGGATAGATGCAAGCTTCACAGTGCTAATTTTTATAACACTCAAAGAGGAAGCTTTAATTTAAATATAACAAGTGAGCAAAAAAATAGTGAAGAAAAAAAATTAATAAGTAATTGCGATATTGACTTCATTGAGTGGAGTCCGAGCCCAGAGAAATATGGAGAAATTCAAATAACTAAACAAGATTTTTTAAAGATAGTTACGGGACAAATATCTCCGATTGCTGTTATATCTAATCTTTCTAAAGAAAGTGCTTCAATTGTATCGTACATATATAATGATACAAAGGCTGAAGCTACTGCTAAAAGCGCTGCTCAAGATTTAAATGATGCTTCAATCGAGATAGGTGGTGATGTGAATGATAGTGAAATGGACGGAGCCACTATTGAAACTAAAGCTTATGAAGGTTCTGATTCGGATGAAGAAGATATCTCAACAAATGACGAATCTAATACAGATGAATCTTCTACTGAAGAAGATGAACAAGACTAAATTTTATTAATTGAAACGCAGTTGATAAATGAGGTAAAAGCATGGCTAATGAAAATGACGCATCGCTAAAAATTGGTGGTAATGTGAATCACTCAAAAGTTAGAAGTGGAAAAATTAAGACTGTCCAAGGGAAAGATACAGCAAAAAATAATGCCTCTGTGTCTATTGACAAAGATGTAACTGATTCTTCTGAAATAGAAGGTGGTCAAATTGAAATTTCTCAATCAATCGATATCGCTAAATTGAAAGCTGAACTTCGGAAAGAAATTCAGCCATTTATAGAAAAACTCGCTGAATCTTCTATCACTCGAAGCGAAGCTGTAGCCACTGAAGCTATCAAAGAAGAGATTAAGAGTAAACCAACTCTCAAGAAACGATTTCTGAGTGCATTGGAAGCAGGTGGTACGGAAATATTAAAGGAAATATTCAAGCATCCTGTTATTACTATTTCTATTGAGACAGTGAAGGGATTTTTGAAAAGTAGTTAATCTAGTTTGGCATAGATAAAAAATATTAACATTTACCACTACTCCACACCATCGCACAAATGCCTATCTTCCTCACTGAGACTAGCATTATATTTGAGATAATCCCGCGCCCAATTACAACCACTGCTCAGTAAATCATTTAATTCAACATCCTGTGCTTTCATCTTCTCAACATTCCATAGCTTCACCGTCTTATCGTAACTACCAGAGACGATGGTTTTCCCGTCAGGACTAAATGCTACCCCAATGACCTCTGCATCATGTCCCCTGAGGGTTGCAATCAACTGTCCCTGAATATTCCATAATCTTACCGTCCCATCGTTACTTCCAGATGCAACTATTTTCCCGTTGGGACTAAATGCGACACCCCAGACTTCTGCATCATTTTCCTTAAGAATAGTCTCTATCGGTTCGCCTTGACTATTCCACAGCTTCACGGTTCCATCGTTACCAGCAGAAGCAATTGTTGTACCGTCAGGGCTAAATGCTACACCCCATACCCCTGCATTATGTCCCCTCAGAGTTTTAAGCTCAATACCCTGAATATTCCACAGCTTTACGGTTCCATCGTTGCTTGCAGAAGCGATAGTTTTACCGTCAGGACTAAATGCTACACCCCAGACTGGACCGTCATGTCCCTTCAAAGTTTTTAGTAACTGTCCTTCAATACTCCAGAGCTTTACTGTTTTATCGTTACTTACTGAGGCAATAATTTTACCGTCAGGGCTAAATGCTACACCCCAGACTAAATCGTCATGTCCTTCAAGGGTTTTGATTAATTCTCCTTGCATGTTCCACAATTTCACGGTTCTGTCCGAACTGGTAGAAGCAATAATTTTACTGTCAGGACTAAATGCTACGCCCCACACTAAATTGCCATGTCCTTTCAGAGTTGCAATGTTCTGTCCCTGGGTATTCCATAAGTTTACTGTTTTATCATTACTAGCAGAAGCAATGGTTTTGCCGTCAGGGCTAAATGCTACCCCGATCACTGATGCTTGATGTCCCTTGAAAGTTTTACTTTCCTGCTCTTGAATATTCCACAGTTTTATTGTTTTATCATAACTGGTAGAAGCGATGGTCTTCCCATCGGGGCTAAATACTACCCCAATTACACCTCCATCATGCCCTTCAAAAGTTTTAATCTCAATACCTTGCAGATTCCATAATTTCACTGTCCTATCCGAACTACCTGAAGCAATAGTTTTACCGTCGGGGCTAAATGACACATTCCGAACTCTTCCATCGTGACCCCTGAAAGTTCTGATTAGTTCTCCTTGAATATTCCATAATTTTACTGTCTTATCTCTACTACCCGAAGCAATAGTTTTGCCATCGGGACTAAATGCGACTCCTACAACTCCTGCATCATGTCCCCTAAGGGTTTGAATTTCCTGTCCCTGGATATTCCATAGTTTGACGGTTTTATCCGAACTAGCAGAGGCTATGCTATTCCCGTCAGGGCTAAACGCCACTCCAATTACCTCTAATTCATGTCCTCTAAGAGTTTTAAGTAATTCTCCCTGAATATTCCAAAGTTTTATTGTTCTATCTCTACTAGTTGAGGCGATAGTTTCACTGTCGGGGCTGAATACCACCCTAAGAACCGGTGCAGTATGTCCCTTAAGAGTTCTAAGCAATTTTCCCTGGGTATTCCACAACTTTACTGTATTATCTCTACTGGTGGAGGCGATGGTCTTTCCGTCTGAGCTAAATGCTACTCCACTGACTGGTCCCTTATGTCCCCTCAGAGTTCTAATCAATTTTCCTTGATTATTCCACAGCTTCACCGTACTATCGTAACTACTAGAAGCAATGATTTTACCGTCAGGACTAAATGCTACATCTATGACCGGCGCGCTATGCTTTGCTAACCGATTGCGTTCCTCTACTGCATATACGGATGTCTCTAAAGCTGTAAGCTGTCTGGAAGTATTAGCTGTTTTATTTTGTAGTGGTTTTGCCGCTCGTAAACCTTCTATTAGGGCATCTAAATATTTTCCTTGATTGGAAAGTTCTAGTGAATAGTTTGCAAGAGCATTACTTTGTTTGAGCAAGGTCATTTCAGATTGTTGCCATTGTAACCAAGCAAATCCAGAAAGACCTAAAGCTAATACAAAACCACTAGCCAAACTGAAAACAGTCAGCTTTCTTCTACGTTTTTCCTGATTTTTTTGTTGCAGGCGCAATCTTGTACTACTTTTAATAAAGTCTTGTTCGGAAGATGCAAGGTCAAATGGTCGCTGTTTAAGCCTTTCTTGGGCGTCTAACAACATTGCACCTCGTAACAATGCTTCTTCATCCCGCCCACTCTGCTCCCATTGATACATTGCAACACGCAAACGTTCTTGCCAAGCCCGGAAGTTACGGTCAAAATCGATCCATTGTCGCAGTTGACCCCATTCCCGAATTAAGGCTTCATGGACAATTTCTACCGTCTCAACTCGATCGCCTTCATCCCAAGCCGTGACTACCAAACGATAATCAGCTAGACGTTTGACTAGATCCCAATTATATGCATCTACCTCATGACGATTTGCGACCCGTTTAGTGTCTTCCGTACCTTCTCCTGGGCGTACTAGTTGAATAAATATCCGTTCGGCTTGTTGTTTTTCTGTAACGGACAAGATATTTAGGACGGAATCTGCATATTTGGCTAAAGCTTTCTCTAAACCGCCAATTTCTCCATAAGCTTGGTGTGTAAGGTACCATTTATTTGGTTTGTCCCATAGTTGGGTCAGGGTAAACTCTAGTAAAGGTAAACGCCCTGGTTGTTTGCCTAGATCGTCAATTAATTTTGCCGTTAAACCTTTTTCTAATTCCACCTTCATTTTTTCGGCAGGTTTTTCTATTGCTTGGGCTAATTCCTCCCGGTTCATTGAGGTGAGTAATATTGGTGGATATTTCTGCAAGGTTTCACCCATTGGTTGATAATCCAAGGCTTTTCCCATAAAGTCAGCCCTGAGTGTGATAACCAAAGTGAAGAAATTCGGGGCGAATTTTACAGCATATAATAATGCATCTAGAAAAGGTTGACGCTGTGATTCAGTCGCCAAAGTATAAAGTTCTTCAAACTGATCGGCAATTAGTACAAAACTTCCGTGGAGTTTTTGCCCAGCGGAAATAATAATATCTTTAATGAACCCACACAAAGCTTGCTGGTCATATTGCAAATCTACTTCTAATTCCAGTTCCTGCAATCTGCGGCTGTTAGTTTCTATTTCTTTGTCCCTTTGAAACTCAATCAAGGATTGCACGTGGGAATTTAAAGCTATTGCTAAAGCATCAAAGGGATTTTTTCCCGGACGGAAGGATACTATGTGCTCAGTACCAGCAGTTCTCAAACGAGGAACCAAACCAGCAAATACCAAAGAAGATTTTCCACTTCCAGAAGCACCAACCACAGCAGCTAATGGTTTAGTATTTACAGCATCGACCAAATCTGCAATGTATTTATCTCTACCAAAGAACATCGATGTATCTTCTTCCCTGAATGGGGATAACCCTTTGTAAGGAGAATCGGGAAGTTTTCCTGTTAGTCCTCCCAAATCTTCCCAATTGGGAGCTGGATCTGAAGTATTTTGACAAATAATTGGTAACCAATTGACCCCTGGTATTTGCTTTTGAGAATCTTCTTTATTTGTAAGTTCTTGGAGTTTAACCCTTGCATCTCGTACAGAAGCAAATAAAGATTTTCCTTGAGAAAAAGAATGTAAAAAATACTTGAGAAAATCTTGGGCGATTTTATCCGGTACTGGTTCTCGCCAGACAATAACATATGGCAAACCCAAATTTGCTAGTTGTTGTGCTAAACCCAAACCATCGCAAGAATTGAAGATAGCTAACCTTAAACCTTTAACAATCGCCTCGCGGAAAGTATTCCTAATTTCCTCTGGATTTAAGCGATCGCTAGGACTTATTTGTAATGAACCTATTTGACTGTTGCGATCGCTTTCACTGTGACCGCTATAAAACAAGATGTCACAAGGTTCATCCCATAACTTGATAAAGTCTGAGCGCTGTGGTTGGGAGAGAAAAGTTAATTCTGCTCCCTGTTGCTTTAATTTTTCGATTAATTCTCGATCTGTTTCAATATCTATATTTTGGCTGTCACCAAATATACTAGTTATTTTAACTCGCCGAAATACTTGATTTTCAATTGGTTTGACTTTTAATTGAGACTTATTTAAGGATAATCCAACCTCTACACTGGAATTGTCGGGGAAGTAATTCCATTCTCGCCAAGGGAGACGATGTAAAATATCTGACGTCGATTGAGATTTAATTTCCTGAGTATCAACAATAAATATTATTTCAGGATTGGAATCTGATATTACTAATGGTTTTAATTGTGATTTAACGCTATCAAGCCAAGAGTTTAATTGGTTTTGCAAACTTTGAGCAGAATTTTCACATTCCTGATAGCATTCAGACCAGGAAAAATTAGTAGTTTGTTTTTTTTTGAATCCCAATCTCAAAGGACCAACTAAATTGATATACGTACTTTGCCATGTTTGATATAAGGTTGGAATTTCTGGTGCGGGTGGAAGTTGGACTTCTAGTTCTGTAGGTTTCCTCTCAGCACTGATGAAGTGTACTGTGCTTTGATTTCGACTAAATCCTTCCTGAAAGTTACCATCACCAAACTTTAAGCTTACCAGAATCTGCATCTTTACTTATTGGAATTACTTAAGGATATAAGTTCATCAGGTTTTGTAGTCGATTGGATTGAAGAGCATGAGCCCATACTGTGCGACGATGCATAACCCAACAAAGCTCAATAATTTAGGTCACTAGGGTCGTGGAAAAATCGGAAATACTATAAGTTAATACAATAAATTTAGGTTTTTGTTGTTGAACTTATGCATAAAGGATGATGTTGCACTTAATAGGCAAAATGAGCAAATATATACTTGTTGAACATATAACATAATGGTTATAATCGAGATTTTAGCGCTTATACACACTATCGCCTACAAATAATCCGTACGTGATTCCAAATTTCCAATCAATAATGTGATGCGAATAGACTATTGATTGGATTATTAGACTTTCTTGAAAGAAATTAAAAAAGGTTAATCAACTGAATTAAACAACTATCCAGCCTAGGGTTGGGGATTAATTTCACAGAGTCAAGCAAAATAAATAAATAAATATAAAGATAATTAGTGACTCTAAAATAACTGCATAAGAAATATTAGTATCTGTCAAGCAAAAATATTTTTTGTTTTGTTGAGTATAATTCTGTAGATAAAAATTTGCTGACCTCGACAATTCAATTCCATATTAAATTACCGTAATTTAACCAAAATCAGAGAGAATCGGTCAACCATATGAGGATAAAGCTGGAATCAGCTTATAGTATTAAATACATAGTAAAAATATAATTTTGTATAACAAAACAAACTTTAATATAAACAACAAGGTTCAATATAATTATAGATTGGTAACATTTATTTCCCGAACCCTATCCTTAATATCTCATTCCCTATTCCCTAGCATCCACCTTTCAAGGTATATTAAGCTATATTTCAGATGAGTGACAAATTTTCTATCTGGTATCAATTTCTCCGAATTCTACACAGGAGTACATAAAAGTTTGTAGAGTAAGGTTAATACCTCTTAACAGTTCTTAATTAAAATTGTCTTGTGCAGGAAGATTTTAGATTAATAGTCGATCTAGTCTCGGTGCTAGCTGTGGCGGCTAGTGGCGGACTTTTAGCGTCACTGTTGAAACAACCAGTGTTGCTCGGGTATCTCATTGGCGGGATGATTGTGGGACCATCCGGCTTGGGATTAATTAAAGAAGTAATTCAAGTAGAGACATTAGCACAGTTTGGTGTCGCTTTTTTATTATTTGCTCTGGGAGTAGAATTTTCCCTGGCAGAATTGAAAAAAGTCAAAACAATTAGTTTGGGTGGTGGTGGACTACAAATAGTTTTAACAATCCTAGTTACGACCCTGATTTCCGTCGCGGTGGGATGGGTTGAATCCCCAGCCCAAGGTGTATTTTTGGGTTCAATTTTGTCTTTGTCTTCAACTGCGGTTGTTCTCAAATGTTTGATGGAACGCAATGAGACGGAAACTCCCCACGGACAGGTAATGTTGGGGATTTTGGTGGTACAGGATTTAGCATTGGGATTGATGCTAGCAGTGTTACCTGCTCTGAACCAACCAGCGGAGACTATTTGGATCGCGGTATTGTATGCGCTGTTGCGAATAGGTTTATTTGCTGCAGGTGCAGTTGCTGCAGGAATTTGGTTGATACCACCTTTATTGCGGTTATTAGCCCGGACGGAAAGTCGAGAGTTATTTTTGTTGGGAGTTGTGGCGCTGTGTTTGGGAATTGCGCTTCTCACCGAGAGATTGGGACTTTCGATTGAAATGGGGGCTTTTGTCGCCGGTTTGATGATTTCTGAGGTGGAATATGCAGATCAAACTCTAAGCTATGTGGAACCATTACGAGATATTTTCGCTAGTTTGTTTTTCGCTGCGATCGGGATGCTAATCGACCCGTTATTTTTATGGCAAAATCTTGAATTAATTCTGGGGTTAGTAGCGTTAGTACTCGTGGGTAAATTCTTGATTGTTACCCCACTAGTAAAATTATTTCGTTATTCATTAAAAACTTCTTTAATAGTTGGTTTGGGGTTAGCTCAGATTGGGGAATTTTCCTTTGTTCTCGCCAGTGAAGGACAAGTTTTAGGGTTAGTTTCGCGCCGAGTATATTTACTTATTTTAGGAACAACAGCGGTGACATTGGTGGTAACACCCTTCGTACTGCGTTTAATACCATTTTTATTTAACATCATTGAATCAATGCCGTGGCTCAAACCTTATTTTGATGGGGATGGAATGCCACAGGAAATGTCCGAAGAACTACCGATAAGGGACCATGTGGTGGTTTGTGGTTACGGGCGAGTTGGTAAAAATTTAGTTAAATTGTTACTCGCTCATAATTTACCACTAGTTGTAATCGATCAGTCCGAAAGTAGAATTCAACAATTAAGAGACGCGGGAATACCCTACATATACGGTAATTGTGTCAGTTTCCACGTTTTGGAAGCAGCAGGAATTACTAATGCAAAAGGAATGGCGATCGCGCTTCCCGATCCAATGAGTACCCGTCTTAGTTTGAAGCGTGCTTTGGAATTGGATCCAGATTTAAATGTGGTAGTACGGTCTAATAACAATAGAAATATTGAAACTTTCTACCAACTAGGAGCGCGGGAGGTAGTACAACCGGAATTTGAAGCAAGTCTGGAAATGGTAACTTACCTATTAAATGATGTAGGTATATCACCTAATTTAGTACGACGGGAAATTAAGCAAATTCGTAGTCGTCATTATTTAGATTTGCGACCGGAACAATCTCCATCTGAGGTTTCTCGGGAGTTACGACAAGCGACCAGAGAAATGAACTCAAAATGGTATCCCCTCCCTGCAGGTTCACCTCTGATTGGTATGAGTTTAGAACAAGCAGATATGCGCTATGTCACTGGAGTCAGTGTAATGGCTATTCGCCGTAAAGGAGGAGAGGAAATAGACTTTCCCATACCACAAACTAGACTACAAGAAGGTGACAAACTATTAGTGGTGGGTTCTTCCCGAGAAATTGCAGGTTTTAATGAATTTGCAAAAGGTCAAGCGACTATTCCGGGGGAAAATAGTGCTTGTCAGTGGGTAATTGTGAGTGAGAATTGTCCTGTGACAGAAAAAACTTTAAATCATTTAGATCTGCGCAATCGATATAGCGTGGAAATACAAGCTATACGTCGCGGAAGCAAATTTATTCGCTTTCCCCACAGCAATACCAAGTTAAAAGAAAATGACCAAGTGTTACTGTGTGGTAATTTATCGAGTCTGAGTCAGTTGGAAGAGTTACTTTCTCCTACCAGTCAACCGGAGTTGGTATCTATACCAATAGTCCAAGCGGGAGAAGCTGAAGCATTGCGGGATTATTTACCTTTGGATGATTTGCGGGAATAATTGGTAATTGGTAATTGGTAATTGGTAATTGGTAATTGGTAATTGGTAATTGATAATTGGTAATTGGTAATTGGTAATTGGTAATCGTAATATTTTTTTGATTGCTGCTTCTAACCTCCAAATCGCCAATACCCAATCCCTGATCGCCCCTACCTAACCTTCCTTCATATAAACAATTGACTGTTTCCAGATCATAGTTTTTTGTGTATTTTCGCTGGCGAGAAAAACACAATATTGATCTTGCCATAATATTTTTCCGGCTAGTAAGTCTCCTGTCACTAGCTTTAACTCTACTTGTTTTGCTTCTTTGATCGAATTCTGGAGTTGCTTAACGCTTGGTAATGAAGTATCTAATTCAGTAAGCATATTGGTAATGATATATGTATGTGGTTGGTTTATATGGTTAGTGTTTCGGGATTGCTAATCAACTAATAATTAACGATTAACAATCAGTCACTAAAAATCAACAACTAACAATTTCACTACTGTGATAATTCATTAAAACGATAAATGGCAATCGAATTTACTAAGTATCAAGGATTAGGTAACGACTTTATTCTGGTTGATAACCGTTCAAATCCAGAACCTGTAGTAACTCCAGAGCAAGCAGTTAAGATGTGCGATCGCCATTTTGGCATTGGCGCTGATGGTGTAATTTTTGCTCTGCCGGGTGAAAATGTTAGTGATTACACTATGCGGATTTTTAATTCCGATGGTTCGGAACCGGAAATGTGTGGTAATGGTATTCGCTGTCTGGCTGCTTTTCTAGTGGATTTGGAAGGGGATAACAGCAAAAGTAAATATCACATTAATACCTTAGCTGGGGAAATTATTCCTGAAATTATGCCCGACGGTCAAATCAAAGTAGATATGGGTTTTCCTCGATTACTTGCGGGTGAAATTCCTACTACTCTGGCTCCCAAAGATGAGAAGGTTGTGAATCGACCTTTGGAAGTTGCAGGAAAATCTTGGGATGTTACCTGTGTGAGTATGGGTAATCCCCACTGTATTACTTTTGTTGATGATGTTGCGGCGATTGAGTTAGAAAAAATTGGACCTCAATTTGAAACTCACTCGGCTTTTCCCCAGAAAACCAATACCGAATTTATTCAGGTGGTAAGTTCTGACTACGTGAAAATGCGAGTATGGGAACGAGGTGCAGGTATTACTTTAGCTTGTGGTACTGGTGCATGTGCCACATTAGTTGCTGGAGTTTTAGCAGGAAAGTGTGGACGTAAAGCGACGGTAGAACTTCCGGGGGGATGTTTGCAAATTGAATGGTCGGAAGTGGACCAAAAAGTTTATATGACCGGACCCGCGCAAAAGGTGTTTGCTGGGAATATCTAAGGATTTTTTGCTACCTGAAGTTCAATCTAGAGACGTATTATAGTACGTCTCTAATGTGTCAACATCATAGCCGATCATTTCTGATTCTTTTGGAATTCGATAAAATATGCTGTAGAAAACAGTATGATTCCTAACTCAGGAATTTTAGCTCAGAAATTTTTAAGTTGTAAAAGTGGTGAATCCTGAAGCCTATCTGCGATCGCTATGTAAAACTTACGCCCAATGGTGGGATTATTATACCCTCACGGATGTAGTGGGGAAAAAACAGCACGAACGGAAACTGCAATCCCCATTGTTAGACATTGGGTTGATGGTAGAGACGATTGAAGAGCAGAAGGAAAGCAAGGAAAAAAAATCAGAACAAACCGAACGGTTAACTGTTCTAGATGGTCTGCGTAAATATGCTGCTGACCACGTTTTACTGGTAGGTCGTCCGGGTTCGGGAAAATCGACGGCTTTAGTACGGTTGTTGCTCGAAGAAGCACAAAATTATCAAGAAAATAAACAAATCCCCATCCTCGTAGAACTCCGCTTTTACCAAAGCTCAATTATCGACTTAATTCACGATTTCCTCCTACGTCACGATCCTAATTTACCCATCGATGGTAGAGACGTTACATGTAACGTCTCTACATTGTTGCGACAAGGAAAATTTCTGCTGTTAATGGATGGGGTCAACGAATTACCATCAGAAGCAGCGCGACGGGATTTATATAAATTTCGCCAAGACTACCAAAACACTACCCCGATGGTTTTCACCACGCGAGACTTGGGGGTTGGTGGGGATTTGGGTCTTGAGAAAAAGCTGCAAATGCAACCCCTGACTGAAAAACAGATGCGGGAATTTGTATGTGCGTATTTACCACAACAAGGGGAAGATATGCTCAAGCAGTTGGAAGGACGTTTGCGGGAATTTGGAGAAACACCTTTACTGTTATGGATGCTTTGTTCAGTTTTTACTAACAACCAAAATAAAGTACCTGCTAACTTGGGTTCGGTATTTCGTCGTTTCACAGAGATTTATGATAAAAAACTAAAGCAAGATATTCCCGTAACAGATGAATCTCGACGTTGGTGGAAACGGTTACTACAGCATTTAGCTTGGGTGATGACCCAGGGAGAATCAAAAACAGAAATTCTTGTTGCGATTCCTCGACAACAAGCTGAAACGATACTGGCGGAATTTCTCCGACAGCAAGGATATCATCAACATTGGAAAGCAGAAAAATGGTTAGATGATTTACTCAAACATCACCTGATTCAATTAGGAGCAGAAAATCAGATTCAGTTTCGCCACCAACTGCTGCAAGAATATTACACTGCAGAAAGATTATTAGAAGAAATATCTAATTTAAGTGATGATGAATTGCAGTGGGATTATTTGAATTATTTGAAGTGGACTGAACCCATTGCATTGATGATGCAGTTGCTAGATGTAGAGACGCAAAATTTTGCGTCTTTACGTTTGGTGAAATTAGCTTTAGAGGTAGATTTACAATTAGGTGCAAGGTTAGCAGGGGAAGTTAAAGCAGAATTACAAGAAAAGACTGTTAGTTTAGTTGAAAGCTTAGAAATTCCTCCTTTACTCAAAATTCGACTTTTAGAAAAAACAAAGTCTCATACTGTAGTTCCGGAATTAATCAAACTTCTCGAAAATGAACATTCAGATGTACGTTATGGCGCGGCATATGCATTGGGAGAAATCAAATCTGAAACTGCTATTCCAGGATTAATAAAACTTCTCGAACATGAAGACTCAAATGTACGTTATGGCGCGGAATATGCACTGGGAAAAATCAAGTCTGAAGCAGCGATACCAGGTTTACTTAAACTTCTCGAATATGAAGACTCAGACGTACGTTATAGGGTGGGATATATACTGGGAAAAATCAAGTCTGAAACAGTAATACCAGGGTTAATTAAACTTCTTGAATATAAAGACTCAGATGTACGTTATAGAGCGGCGGAAGCACTAGGAAAAATCAAGTCTGAAACAGTAATACCAGGGTTAATTAAACTTCTCGAAGATGAAGACATACATGTACGTTATAGGGCAGTGGAAGCATTGGGAGAGATCAAATACGATGCAGTGCATATAGAGTTAATTAAACTTATTGAGAATCAAAAACCTCATATGCGTTCTAGAACTGCAAATATGCTGGGTAAAACTAAATTGCAAAATTTAGTTTCAGTACTAATTAAGCTTCTAAAAGATGAAGAATCATATGTACGCTATTGTGCTATACATGCACTGGGACAGATGAAATCACATGTAGCGACTCTGGAGTTAATTAAACTTCTCAAAGATCCTGTTCCAGATATACGTTATGTTACTGCTGATAGTTTAGGAAAAATAAAATCAAATACTACAACTCAAGAGTTAATAAAACTGTTAATAGATAAAGAATCATATGTACGTTCCAGTGCAGCATATGCATTAGGAGAAATCAAATCTGAAGCTGCTATTCCAGAGTTAATAAAACTTCTCGAAGATGAAGATTCATCTGTACGTTCTAGTGCAGCACATGCACTAGGAGAAATCAAATCTGAAACTGCTATTCCAGAGTTAATAAAACTTCTCGAAGATGAAGACTCATCTGTACGTTCTAGTGCAGCACATGCACTAGGAGAAATCAAATCTGAAACTGCTATTCCAGAGTTAATAAAACTTCTCGAAGATGAAGACTCATCTGTACGTTCTAGTGCAGCACATGCACTAGGAGAAATCAAATCTGAAACTGCTATTCCAGAGTTAATAAAACTTCTCGAAGATGAAGACTCATCTGTACGTTCTAGGACGGCATATGCACTAGGAGAAATCAAATCTGAAACTGCTACTCCAGGATTAATAAAGCTTCTCGAACATCAAGATTCATTTGTACGTTTTAGGGCGGCAACGGCACTGGGAAAAATCAAATCTGAAACTGCTATTCCAGGATTAATAAAGCTTCTCGAACATCAAGATTCATTTGTACGTTCTATAGCAGCACATTCACTGGGAGAAATCAAATCTGAAACTTCTATACCAGAATTAATAAAAATTCTCGAACATCAAGATTTGGATGTACGTTCTAGTGCGGCGACAGCACTGGGAGAAATAAAATCTGAAACTGCTATTCCAGGATTAATAAAACTTCTCGAAAATCGAGATTC
Source organism: Mastigocoleus testarum BC008 (assembly GCF_001456025.1). GTDB lineage: Bacteria > Cyanobacteriota > Cyanobacteriia > Cyanobacteriales > Nostocaceae > Mastigocoleus > Mastigocoleus testarum. Next base: position 54,221 of record NZ_LMTZ01000100.1, on the reverse strand, counting down.
AGATGTACGTTATAGTGCGGCATATGCATTGGGAAAAATCAAATCTGAAACCGCTATTCCAGGATTAATAAAACTTCTCGAACATCAAGATTCAGATGTACGTTGTACGGCGGTGATAGCACTGGGAGAAATCAAATCTAAAACCGCTATTATAGGATTAACAAGACTTATCGAAGACGAACATTCAGATGTACGTTGTACGGCGGCAATAGCACTGGGAGAAATCAAATCTGAAACCGCTATTCCAGGGTTAATAAGACTTATCGAAGATGAACAAACACCTTTCTTTGATTTCGCAACCGAAGATTTTCCCGTAGCTTTGTTGCGTGGTGGTAAGGGTTTACCGGAACAAGGATATGAAAGCGTCAAAGCAGAAGCTGAAGAAAAAATCCGTAGTATCAGCAATCAAGTTCAAGATGGTGTGGGAATAGTTGGCGATGGTAATATTGGTGTCAATATAGGTCAAGCAGGGAATATAACTTTTGGTAATATTTCCTCTGGTAATGCAGACAAATGATGGGTTTCCTCTTGATTTAGAAGTTTGAATATCGCAATACTATTTCTGCAATATTGTATCCCAAATTGTTCGAGTATCTGCAAACATCCGAAAACCACAAACTTTTCCATCACACAAGTCGTAGATATGTGCAACAGCGTTCGTAGACTTACCAAAAATGCGATTATCGCTCTTAATTCTTAACTGGGAACTCTTAACTGGGAATATAGCTCGATATTGAATATGTAAATAATTTTATTGCTTATTTATTTGTGCGATCGCGTAATGGTGTATTTATGAACCATCGGTTTCTACTACGACTTGTTACAAATTTTACGGTTTATCTATTAACCTTGTCTTGCTTTGCCATAGTGCTGTGGGTAATTGACGAGGTTTTGAGGTGGGATATTTTACCAGATGCCTGGAGTTTGTTAGTACGAGCCCTGTTAGTGGCGGGGGGTATTATTGCCTTTGTATTAGTGGTGATGAATGTGATACTGAGTTTAGCTTTGCTGGCGGAGGCTAACGCTAGTCGGGCGCTGTTACCAAACTATCATATTTCTGCACGCCTGAAGCGTCGTATAGGCAAAATTATGCTGGCTGCGGTTCTTGCAATCGCGTTGTTGTTTGGGGGATTAGAGGTAATAACTCAAGTCCGTACCCAGTCATCTATCCAAACGGCTCAAGCCGAATTTAACCAGACCCAAAATACTATGGATAGAAGCGCTAAACAAGTCTTAGGACTATTTACTCAACAGTTGTTAGAGGCAATTGATACCAACACACTAGCTGAAAAAGGAGAACTCGGCAATCTACGCAAACTGCTTAATTCAATTCAAGCATCTTTCCCTAATCAACCCTCAACAACGGTGGTTATTAAAGCTACCCAAGCTCCTTATGAATATGCCAGTATTAACGCTAACTCGATAAAGTCCAATAAGCAAGGACAGCTTTTTCTTTCTCCACAACTTTATACGGGCTTTCCAACCAAGCAAGAAACCCAAATAATTAAGCAGTTATTTTCAGGTAAGTTAGTAGCACCCAAAGATCCTTTAAAGGGTAGTGTTATTAAAAATACGATTCCTAGTTCTTGGGGACTACTTAAACGTAATAATCGAGCGATTGCAGTTGTCTATCTGGAAGCTAAATATTCCCCCAATGGCGACCCAAATTTATTCAATCAAGATTTTCACCACAATGGACCTGCAAGCTTATTGACGAACTGAACTTTGATATTTGATATTTGATATTTGGTTAGAATTATTCTTCTGTAAAATCCGACTGAAAGCTGTTTATTGTCTAATTCGATCTACGTCAAACTTCCTTCGCGGTCGCATTCCAAATAGTTTTTGTATCTGCAAACATCCGAAAGCGACAAACTTTTCCATCGCGCAGGTCGTAGATATGTGCAGCAGCGCTACTCATAGAATTACCGGAAATTCGGTTACGCCCAGTATAACTTCCAATTACAACTATTGAGTTACCTGCATCTAAAAATTCTTCAATATGATAAGCAAAGTTTTCCCAGTTGTTGTCGTTAGCTTTGAAAACTCCCTCAATAACTTCTGATGCACCTTGATATGTCGCACCACCCGGAAAACCTTTATTTTGAATCCATTCAATATCCTCGGTGCAAATTTCCAGAAATGCTTGGTAATCCTTTTCGCGGAATGCTCGATATAGTTCTTGAATGACTTCAATATTACTCATTATTTTTAATCACTCATCTTCTTACCAACTAATGACTAGTTCCTGAATCTTCTCCCTTGCATCACTCAATGCTCGTTCCCGTGCTTCATTTCTTTAAATCCAAGCCATTCGCATGGACGAACTTAATATCTATGACATCAATAAAATGAACTGTAAAGATAAGACTCTCTGATTCTCAAGAGTTGAGATGTTTATCCATTAAAAATGTACCACCTTTATCACTAATTACTTCAAAAACACGTTTATCGTTATAAGTAAAATTGCTATACATTGCTTTACAACGTGGTATCAAACCAGCTTTTCCAAATATATGCTGTGAGGTTTGGTTTGCAGCCTCTGTCACTGCAAATTTATAACCTTCTTTCTTCCCATACTCCAGGGTCGTTGAGACAAGATTTTGAGCTATACCTTTACCTCGGTGCTGAGGAGACACAGCTAGCATGTATAAATGTAGATATTTACCAAATTGAATTTGCTTATCTTGTTTATAAGTATTGTCCAAAGACTCAAACATATGAAAGATAGGTGCAAATTTATCACTAATTTTTCCCATTTCCAAAGGTGGTTCAGAAGCGAAATCAGCAGCAATTAAAGCACCAATTACCTGTTCGGATTCCTTATCCTTGGCGATGATAGAAAGTCCTAATTCAGCAAGCCATTCTCCCAACAAGAGAATATATTCATAAAAATCTTGGACAGATAATTCCTGAACAACTGCTATTGGATCGGAGCCCGAAAATGCTTGACCCACTACAAGTGCTGTTGGTTCCAGAAGATTTATACTGAAAGGCTCATAAGTCACATTATTTGCTTCGAGAAGAGAGGTCACGATCAATCTCCTTTACTAAATTGTAGACTTTTGGTACCGGATAGGTCTTCTTTAAAACCTGTTTTTATCCTGTGGTGACTTTCTTGAGGATTCCGGTATCAGAAAGATTGAACCCACTACAAATAAAATGCTTCCCGATAAATACAGTAAAGACGTAATAGAAAACTCATTGACAACTTGGAAAATTCCATCGATCGCGAAGAAGACTGAGCCAATGATAAATGACCAACTTGTTATCGATACACTCTTTCTCAATAGTTTTATCTCCTGCGTCGATAACTAAAGTTTAAAGAGATACCGGAGCAGAAGTATGTTCGTGGACGATCGCCCATTTCCCATTATGCTTTTCCCATAGGTCTGTTTGACGACCTTCGGTTTCAATGGATTGACCATTTTTTGTTTCTGCAGACAGGTGGTAGGTAAAGGTTACCCAAACCAAATTATCATGTCGGGTAGCATGTAGATCGTCATTAGCAGTCAGTTTAAAATGGTTGAGTTTACCAAACAGATGGGTTTGAATACCTGCTTTAAATTCTTTCCAGCCTTGATATTTTAAAGGGGTTGCATCATAAATAACTAACTTTGGATCGTTGAGATAAAACTCAGCGACTTTATCTGGATTGCAGGTATTCCAAGCCGCATAGGTTGTGTCAGTTAATTGCTTGAAGAAAATATCATCTGCTGATTGGTTCGCAGCGAGTGCAGTAGGTTGTACTTGAATGAATATACTGGAAGTAATTAAGGCGATTGCGATCGCTTTGCGGAACTTCTTCCAGGAGTTTATCGCTCTTTTCAGAAATGCAAGAAACTTCATGGGAAAACCTCGTTTGGGATTGTGAGATGTTTTTACTAAACTGTTCTGAGCAGTTGTTTTTGTTTATTTTTTTGGAATAAATAGAGCTGAAGCAATAGTAAACACACCACTAGCAGTAATGTGAAGTAACACATGGATAGAAAGACCTTCACTAAGTTCGATAAATCCATCCAATAGAAACATCAATGAGCCAATTAGAAATAACCAACTAATGAGGAAAGTGTTGTCGTTATTTTCTTCTGTAGTTTTTGTTGCAATTAACTTCTCTGGATGAATAACTGTAACAAATTTGCTTTTTTGCTTGTGAGTTTCAGTCGCAATCTGTTTTTCTGTCAGCATGTGACATCTCCTAAAATTTGACTTCAATAAAATCCCTAACGCGATTCCCACATTTCCTAGAACCTTTGGGTCATTTATTTTGGATTTATGGCTGGTACATTCACTAGCTTATTAATTTGAGCGCGAGCTGCAGCAATAGAATCAGCAAGTTTTTGACCGCCCAATTCATCATTTTCTACGCTAATAAAGGTGATATCTGTAATTCCAATAAAACCAAACGCTGTTTTTAGGTAAGGAGCTTGATGATTTAACTTTTCCAAGCGACCACCTGGAGCAAATCCTCCAGCCCCATGTGCTGTAATAATGAACATCTTCTTCCCATGCACTAGTGGTTTGTAGGGTGATTCCTTATCCTCGGGTTCAAAAGCATAGGTTCGCCCAATTCTGACAATTTGATCGATATAAGCTTTGAATCCGCTGGGAATATTAAAGTTATACATAGGAACACCGATGACATACACATCTGCAGCCATCAATTCATCTACCAATTGTTCACTCAATTGAATAGCTTCCCACATATCCGATGTTCGTTTTTCTGGTGATGTGAAACAGGCTGCGATCCAAGGTTCATTAACATGAGGAATAGAATTACGTCCTACATCTCGATAGGTAATGCTGTCTTCTAGATGAGAATCTTTCCATGCTTCAACGAAATATTTGCTCAAGGCGCGAGATTGGGAGCGCTCTCCCCTTGGACTAGTATCTATATGTAACAAATTAGCCATAATTTAAGAAATAATTCAAGAAATCTTTGCACTTATTAAGTTTTGTTCAGTAAATCGTTACAATTACAGAATAAGTAACTCAAATCTGAAGAGCTATTTAAATTTTGCGCGATTGTCAAAATCTTGCTGCGAGTTCTTAAAATAAGTAAAGCGTCTATGGTAAGTTTGCCCCATAAACCACTTGTCGAAATCCCATCATCAATTATTTCTAGTCAGGATCTGGGATGGAAATCTATTATTGTTGAAGAATTTCAGCAACCTCCAGGAGCAGAAGAATCTTGCTTTTGGAAAGAGCATGCTATTTGTTTAAGTTTGGCAACTCGCCCCAATCGTCTTTGGCAAACTATAGGCGATCGCTCTTATGTGGGACTTTATAGGAAAGGCGATATTTCCATTACGCCAGCCGAACTTCCTTGTTCCTATAGGGCTTATAATAATGACCATTACTTACAAATAAGAATTCCTCCGCAGTTTGTCAGGAAAGTTGCTACAGAAACCGTTGATTCTGACCCTGAACTCAAACTAATTACAGAATTTCGCTGTCGTAATCCCCAAATTGAACAACTTGCAATGATGTTGCGAACTGAGTTACATCAAGGTGGAGATGGATTTGGACAGCTTTATATAGAATCCTTGGCTAATGCAATGGTTGTGCATTTGCTACGAGATTATTCTGAAACTAAAACTCGCGTATCAGCTTATAAAGGGGGATTGGACGATCGCAAGCTCGTACAAGTTTCAGAGTACATTAACGCACACTTAGATCGAGATATTAAATTAGCCGATCTTGCATCTGTCGCAGGAGTTAGTCAATTTCACTTTAGTCGCCTTTTTAAACAATCAATAGGAATTTCACCCCACAAATATTTACTTAAAGAGCGGGTGGAACGAGCAAAACATTTACTGAAAAATTCTAAATTAGCGATCGCCGAAATTGCATTTCAGTGTGGTTTTAACAGTCAAAGTCATCTTGGGAAATCTTTTCGAGAACTAACGGGAGTAACTCCGGGTGTTTATCGTAGGGGCTAAGGTTGTGAGTACGAGATTGCTCATTTGCAAATGACGTAATTATTACTATTAGTGGCGTTCGACAAGTCATTTCTCTCTAATTCTTCATATAAACATACGAATTTATTCGGTAGCTTTTCCCCAGAAAAACGACGGAAACTTATATTAGTTTTTCTATGGAAACAAATGGATATCATTGCAAATATTAATGAAGCTGCCACATATGCAACAGTAGGTGCTGTCTTGGGCGTAACAGTTTATCACAATATTGGTGGTGGAGGATTGGCAATTGCAGGAGGTGCTTACGGTATTGGTTTAGGTACTTTTGCCACAGGTGGTGCTGTTGCAGGACTAGCAGTTTATGGTGTAAAAAAGTCTGTGTTGTGGTAATTAAATCTAAAGCATGACAAGAATACTCGTAATGAGTTTTAAGAACCCGTTTACTGAAATCTGAAAATTAAATAATAGGGATGAAAATGTACTTAAATCCAACATTCATTTCTATTTGGTATTGAATTATCTTAAGCACTTCATCTGCTGATGAAGTGTTTTTTGATTAGCTGTATTTTAATTAAACTATTAGTATTAATTTATTTTCAAGCCACATCATCCTGGGCAAAATCCCAAATAGTAGATTATATGTCTCAATTTGAAAGTATTCTGGCTGCATACCAAACATTTCCTGAAGAATTCCAAAGCTTAGTAATTTGTACCGTTGATAAAGATGGTATGCCCAATGCAAGTTATACTCCTTTCGTCATGGACGAGGAGAAAAATATTTATATATACGTCAGTGGGCTTTCCAGTCATACGCAAAATTTGCACGCATTACCCAAAGCCAGCATATTATTTGTCGAAGACGAGAGTAAAACACAGCAAATATTTGCCCGTCGTCGTCTCAGTTTTGATTGCGATGCACAATTGATAGAACGAGATACTCAGTTATGGTTGCAAATGGTGTCTCAATTTAAAGCTCGTTTTGGTAACATCATTGAAATGCTCGAACAGTTACCAGACTTCCGGATTTTTCAACTCAAACCCAAATCGGGAAGATTTGTCGTTGGCTTTGGTGCAGCGTACGAAGTAGACCCAAATGATTTTAATAATTTAATTCATGTTAAAGGCAAATAGTTAGGCACTTCCCCTGACAGGTGTAGGTTTTTCATAAATGGGTGATTAAGCACTTGAATCAATTACTAAAACTTCAGTTTTATGTGGTTTTAGGTACGAATAATCATGAAAAATATTTCCCTTATCTGCGTATTTCATGTCTTTTCATCCATAAAAACCATTAAGCATAAAAAACCTACACTTGTGAGGATGTTAGGAGGGAGTTTGCAATCAATGAGGTTATGAGGGTTTCCCCATGAAAAATCCGTAGTCGATCAAAACCAATACAGTTCTACAATAGGAAACCAAGATCTAGATAAAGAATTAATTAGCGATAATTTTTAATTTTATGACTTCTGCTGCTCCAGCCAAAACAGAATATGAGGCAATTATTGGTTTAGAAACTCACTGTCAATTGAGTACCCAAACCAAAATTTTCTCTGACAGTTCGACAAAATTTGGTGCTGACCCCAATACCAACATCGATCCAGTTTGTATGGGTTTACCCGGCGTACTACCAGTATTAAACGAAAAAGTACTGGAATATGCTGTTAAAGCCGGTTTAGCTCTGAATTGTTCTATTGCTAAATATAGCAAGTTTGACCGCAAACAATATTTTTATCCCGATCTACCAAAAAATTATCAAATTTCTCAGTACGATTTGCCTATAGCCGAACATGGTTGGCTAGAAATTGAGTTAATTGATGGAGATGGTAATCCCATTCGTAAAAAAATTGGTATTACTCGCCTGCATATGGAAGAAGATGCAGGTAAATTAGTTCACGCAGGTAGCGATCGCCTATCGGGTTCCACCTATTCTCTAGTAGATTACAACCGCGCAGGTGTACCACTAGTTGAAATTGTTTCCGAACCAGATTTACGTTCGGGACAAGAAGCAGCCGAATACGCTCAAGAATTACGCCGAATTATGCGTTATTTGGGTGTAAGTGATGGCAACATGCAAGAAGGTTCCCTCCGTTGCGACGTAAACATTTCTGTCCGTCCCATAGGACAAAAAGAATTTGGTACTAAAGTCGAAATCAAAAATATGAATTCCTTTAGTGCAATTCAAAAAGCGATCGAATACGAAATTGAGCGACAAATCGCTGCGGTTGAAGCTGGCGAAAAAATCATCCAAGAAACTCGTTTATGGGAAGAAGGTTCCCAAAAAACATTTAGTATGCGGGTTAAGGAAGGCTCTAGCGACTACCGTTATTTCCCCGAACCCGATTTAGGACCAATTGAGGTTTCTGAAGAACAAATGAGTTCTTGGCGTAGCGAACTTCCCGAACTTCCCGCAGATAAGCGTCACCGTTATGAAGAAGAATTAGATCTTTCTGCTTATGATGCTCGTGTATTAACAGAAGAAGTCGCCACTTCTAAGTATTTTGAAGCAACTATCGCTGCTGGTGCAAGTGCTAAAGGTGCTGCTAATTGGATTATGGGTGACATCGCAGCTTACCTAAACAAACAAAAACTCAATATCGCTGAAATTGCTCTAACCCCAGAAAACCTTGCTAAAACCATTTCTCTGATTGAGAAAGGAACTATTAGCGGTAAAAAAGTTAAAGATAAGTTGACAGATTTATTAGCGGGTAAATCCCCCGATGATGTATTCAAAGGACAGGAGCAAATTTCTGATCCAGCTGTATTGATACCAATAGTAGAACAAGCGATCGCTAACAACCCCAAAGAATTAGAAAAGTATCGTAGTGGTAAAACCAAATTATTGGGCTTTTTCGTCGGTCAAGTTTTAAAACAAACAGGAGGGCGTGCTGACCCCAAATTGACAAATAAACTAGTCACCGAAAAACTAAATGGATAATATTACACATTGTTACAAGTACAGTGTAATTTAAACTACTCGGCTTCTTTATTGTTTATATTTTTAAAGCTATTTATTTAAAGCTAAAATTTCCAACTTACAAACAATAAAGAAGTCGGTTTTTCCTTTAACTACGAGCAATCCCTGAATTTAACCGAGCAAAATTTAAGTGATAAGTATATTCTCTTAAAGTTCTTAATAATACATTCACAAAAAATATTTTATTGAGGGGTATTGCCCCTCATCCCAAAAGTGCTATACTATGCTTAGTAGATGCACCCTGATGATCTGGAGAGTTGCCCCAAGCGGCTCTCCATTTTTTTATTTTCAGTGTGTACGTGTAAAATCTTTATTAGTTGAACGTGAATATCACTGTAAAATCAACAATACCGCTACGATGGTGCTATTCTTAAAGGTAGAAAATAATAGTAAACAGCATGAAAAGTGTACACTAGAAGCTCAATCTGTGCTCATCACCAGTTAAATTATTAACCAGGGCAGATGTTATGACTTGCACATTCTCAACCTTCTGGTTTGCTCGTCAGCATCCGTCTGGATTTCAAATAGTAGGAGATAACTGTCGATGACTCGTGTCATCATCGTCCGTCACGGTCAAAGCACTTATAACATTGTTAGACGAATTCAAGGACGTACCGATGCATCCGAATTAACACAAAAGGGCTGTAATGATGCTGCCAAAGTAGGTAAAGCTCTAAGTAATATTTATTTTGATGCGATTTATCATAGTTCCCTGACAAGAGCTACGCAGACAGCAGAGATTATTAAATCTCAACTAGTTACAGCAAATAAAGAACCAAAGAAAATTTGTAGTCATGAAAAATTAATTGAGGTTCATTTACCTCTTTGGGAGGGGATGCTCAATAGTGAAGTGAGGGAAATTTTTGCCGAAGAATATCGCATCTGGAAAGAAACTCCTCATAAACTGCTAATGCGAATTCAAAAAGCAGGAAAAGAAGAAGAATATTTTCCCGTTTTAGCTTTATACGAGCAAGCAAAGAAATTTTGGCAAGATATTCTCCCATTGTATCGGGGCGACCGAAACTTAATGATAGTTGCTCACAATGGAATCAATCGTGCTTTGATAAGCACTGCTCTGGGAATTTCTCCAGAACTTTACCACTCCATTCAACAATCAAACTGTGGTTTTAGCGTACTTAATTTTGCTGAGGGTTTGGAAGGCTCTGTAGAACTAGAATCTTTAAATCAAACTCAGCATTTGGGAGAAGTTTGTCCTTCCTTACGACCCAATCATCAAGGTGTAAGGTTATTTTTAGTGCGTCATGGGGAAACCCAATGGAATAATCTCAACAAATTTCAGGGACAAATTGATGTACCTTTAAATGATGTGGGAAAATCGCAGGCTGAAAAAACAGCAGCATTTTTACAAACAGAAAATATTGATTTTGCCTGTAGCAGTTCCATGGAAAGAGCCAGGGAAACTGCAGAAATTATTTTGCAGCATCACCAAAATGTAAAATTGGAATTACTCCAAAATTTACAAGAGATTAATCATGGTTTGTGGCAAGGAAAAACTGAAGTAGAAATCGACCGAGAATACCCAGGAGAGTTACAACGCTGGCGAACAGTTCCAGCAGAAGTACAAATGCCACAAGGAGAGAATCTGCAACAATTATGGGAACGCAGTCATAACTGCTGGCTCTCAATCGTAAAAACAGCATTAGAAAAACAATATTCGACTGGAATTGTATTTGCCCACGGTGATATCAATCAAGCCTTAATTTGTCATATTCTAGGACTATCACCGGAGAAATTTTGGTCTATCAAAAATGACAATGCTGCTTTGACTGTTATAGATTACCCTCGTGGATTAAGTGGATTGCCGGTATTGCAAGCCATGAATATTAACGCTCATTTTGCTGAAGAAATCTAGTTATAAAAACTACATATTTTTTGTGGTTGCGATAGGCTACGCTGCTTGCGGAGCAGACCGCTTATGATACCAAAAATTACAACATCAAATATGGCTACACAGCGTTCAGACTCGAGCCTTTAATAATCTGGCAATAATCTGTCAATCATCCTGTAACCCAGAAAAAAAGTACAATTACTTACACAAAAGCCGAACTCTGAGCTGCTGATAGCCAAAATGACAACAGAATTACTTCAACAAGTAAGGATTATAGATCCTGTTTCTCAAACTGATAAAGTTGCAGATGTATTGATCGTCGATGGTTATATTGAAACGATTTCTGAAATTATTTCAGATATTGCAATTGATACGAAAATACATGATGCTCGCGGATTAATTCTTGGTACGGGTTTAATAGATTTATATAGCCATTCTGGGGAGCCTGGACGGGAACAAAGAGATACCCTAAATTCACTTTTACTGGCTGCTGCTGCTGGGGGTTTTACCAGAGTTAGCATTTTACCGGATACATCTCCTCCCATTGATAATTCTGCTTTGGTGGGTCAGCTACTGCAAAAAAGTAATGATTTGAACAGCCCCTTAAGTAGGAATCAATTGGAAAACAGATTTGTTGCTTCTTCCTTACTTACCATGACCTCATTTCCTCGTCTGAATATTTGGGGCGCTTTAACTTTGGATGTCGCGGGTAAGCAAATGGTGGAAGTTGCAGATTTAGCTGCTGTGGGGGTGGTAGGTTTTGCCGATGGTAAACCCTTAGAAAATCTAGGTTTACTACGAAGAATCCTAGAATACCTCAAGCCTATGAATAAACCGATTGCAATTTGGCCTTGCGATCGCAATTTAGCATCTAGTGGGGTAATGCGGGAAGGAAAATATTCTATTCGTTTTGGTTTACCAGGAAACCCAGCAATTTCAGAAACTACTGCTTTAGCAGCTTTATTGGAATTAGTCGCTACAACGGAAACTCCGGTACATTTGATGCGCATATCAACAGCCCGAAGTGTTGAATTAATAGCTGCAGCGAAGCAAAAAGGCTTACCAGTTACTGCTAGTACAACTTGGATGCATCTTTTGCTCGATACATCATCTATTGAAAGTTATAATCAAAACTTACATTTAGAACCACCTTTAGGTAACCCAGAGGATTTAATTGCTTTAAGGCAGGGAGTAAGAACAGGTATCATTGATGGAATTGCGATCGACCATAGCCCTTACAGTTACGAAGAAAAAACTGTATCATTTTCTGAAGCGCCTCCAGGAGCTATTGGTTTGGAATTAGTGTTAGCTTTACTCTGGGAAAATTTAGTAGAAACTAATAAATTCACAGCCTTGGAATTATGGAAAGCACTTTCTAAGGGTCCTGCAGAATGCTTAAATCAAGATTCTCCAGCAATATTTCCCGGTCAAAAAGCTGAATTAACCTTATTTAATCCAGAAAAAATTTGGAAAGTAGATACTCAAAATCTTTATACTCTTTCTAAGAATACCCCTTGGCTCGGACAAAAATTGAAAGGAAAGGTGATGAGAACTTGGTGTTAAGGTTTCAGAAGTCAGGAATCAGGAGTCAGGAGTCAGAAGTCAGAAGTCAGAGGTCAGAGGTCAGGAGTTAAGAGTCACTAATCACTAGACTTCCCACACTTCCCACACTTCCCACACTTCCCACACTTCCCTAAAACGGGAGTCAAAATAAACAATCATTACTAATCTAGGGTTGTCCTACTGGAACAGTAAAGTGAATTTGGGTTCCTTTATGCTTCCCTTCCGAAGAAGCCCAAATCTCTCCTCCTAAACTGTGTACTATGTAGCGACAAATTGCTAAACCAATACCAGTACCGCCAACACTACGCCTTAAAGAATCTTCTTCTTGGTAAAAGTGATTAAATACGGCTTCTAAATTATCGGGTGCAATTCCTCTACCAGTGTCAGCTACAACTACTTCTAACACGATCTTGGAATCATTTGAGATGGATTTCTCATTATCAACTTTTGCTTGATTTATTTTGACTTGAATGTTGATAGTTCCATCAATATCTGTAAATTTATAAGCATTGTCAATCAATTTAATTAACGCTTCAACGAGTCTGTCCCCATCAACTTGAATTTTTGGTAAGTTTGGTGGAATGTCTGCTGTAACTTGAGGTAGATGACACTCTTTGACATTTGCTCTCAAGCTGCTTAAAGCAATATCTATAACTTCTTGGAATTCAATAAAATCTGGACGGTGGTAAAGTTGTCCATTTTCTAATCGTAGAAGAAGAAAAAAATCTTGAATTAACTGTCTTAAGCGTTCTATATCTCCAAGTGCAATTTCCAGCATTACTTGCTGATACTCTGGAGCCATGGTCGGTTCTCTAATCAAACTTTCCAAGCAAATTTGAATAGTACATAAAGGAGTACGCAATTCATGACCGACAATTGCAATCAGATTTTTTCGAGTATGCTCTAAAATCTCTAAATCATCGCAGGGATTGGAGTCTTGAAGCTCAGCAGACGATTTATCCTCACTCAAGCCGGAGCATAACTCGATGTTTTGTTCTGGGGTTATAAATAGTTTACACGGGTTTTGCTGTAATACTCTTGGTTGAGTGCGATAAACGCCTCTTAGGCGTTCCGCGTTCCCTGAAAGCGTCTCGAAGCGATCGAGAATATCAGCTAGTGCTATGGTTTTCCAGCATGCAGAAGCATCTGCAAACTGTTCGCCTTGGTTATGTTGCTCGATTGATTTTGGTTCAAATTCAGAATCTAATTCAAATTCAGGATCCTGCTTAGATTCCTCCGACTCAGAATCTTGTTCGGAATTTAAGTCGGAAATGGAAAGAGTTGTTTGGATCAGATGACGCAAGCGCTCTACATCCTTAAATGCAGTTTCTAATATGATCTGTCTACAATCAGAAGGTATCAATTGCTCTTCAGCCAAACTTTCCAAACAAACTTGACTGGTTGATAAGGGAGTCCAAAACTCGTGACCAATAATGGTTAACAGATGACTCCTAATTCTTTGCAAAACTTCTAGCTTCTGACTTAGCCCTACATCACAAACTTTTTGATTTGTCATGGGGAAAATACTTCTGTTGTTTAAACAATCATCTGTCTCGACATTTACTGATAGTGATTTTGTATTTCCACTTACAGAAAAGTCTTTTTAAAGTTAAATATTTTTCTTTAATTATCTTGAATTACTGATAATAAATTTAGAAAGTCATAAATCAAACTCGAATATCCTTGAAATTCCCCAAGCCCAATCAAAAAGAGTTTTACCCTCCATACCTAAAACATAAGGAATACATATTGATCGCATCAATACCGCAAAAAGTAACCTTAGGCTGAGGCATTTGCCAAAATGCCATGAAATTTATATCTTTCTAATGCTTCTAGAAAGAAGCAGACTTTACCAAGCCGATTTATTAAGAGCTTCGATCAAGTTTAAGAAATTCTTAAACTCAACCTCATGAAATAATATTACACCAAAATTAATAAAAATTAATAATTTATTTTGTATATTGTAAACTAGTAGTCCTCCACATTAATTTTGATGGGTTTGTAGTTGGGCTATGTCCTGATGGACACGCTAACGCTAATAGCCCCGGTAAAGTCTTGATATTAAAGCGCTAAAGCGCTACTACGAACCTTAATTTTGGCAGTTAATTTATTTATCTGTATAAGGTTGAAGCCCTATTTAATATATGTTCTATGCGCTAAAGCGCAATTACAAACCTGTTTGATTATTTTTAATGGACGAACAAAGTTGGTAGTAGGGCTTTAGATTTGCACTCAAGCGCTACTACCTATGAACTTCTAATAATTCACGCTTTTTAATATATCTAGTGTCTGTTGGGGCTTTACTAGGGTGTTAGCACACATAATCCCTGAAGCGGCGACAGCTGGAACTCCAATACCCGGCATTGTACTATCACCGACTCGATATAAACCTTTGATGGGGGTTTGATTTCCAGGAAATGTTCCTTTTCCCGCAGAAATCGCCGGTCCATATGTTCCTTGATATCTTCTTAAGTAATGGGCGTGGGTCAGAGGGGTACCAATTAACTTCAAAACTACGCGATCGCGGATATCCGGTATTACTCGTTCGATTGCGCGATAAAGAGTTTGGGCTTTTTCCTGTTTTCGAGTTTGGTAATCTTGATCGCGTTGCCAATCGGTGTAGGGTTCCAAGGTATATGCATGAACGACGTGATATCCTTCTGGTGCTAGCTCGGCATCCCAAACACTGGGAATTGATATCATACAAGTATTTCCCGGCGTACTTATATCTTGATTGGGATCGTGGACTACTACATGATGTCCAGTTAAATTTTCTAAACCTTGGGCGCGAATACCCAAGTGTAAATGCATAAAGCTTTCAACTGCTGGTGTTGCTAAAGCAGTTTTTCGGAAAGAATCAGGTAAATCTTCAGGATCTAATAACTTAGTATAGGTATCCCAAATACTGGCATTGGAAATTACTATCGGTGCTAAGAGAACTTCACCATTTTTTAAGCGTACCCCTGAGGCTTTACCATTTTCCACTAAAATCTGTTCCACGTGGCTTCCCAAACGTAACTGACCGCCCCAACGTTCGAGACCTCGTACCAAAGCGTTTATAATTGCCTCACTCCCACCTACAGGGTATTCCACCCCAACCCGGGAACGCTCTCCCAGCATAAATGCGACCTCTGGAGCAATGGTCCCGCGAGCTTTTAGACCTGATAACAGAAAACACTCCAAATCAATTAGTGTTCTTACCCATGGGTCTTTAATTGTCCCGTCCATTACATTACCCACAGAGGCTCTAACTAAAGATAGATGGGGCAGCATTTTAAACATGTATTCTGGATAACGTCCAAATAAAATTAAAAATGACTGCCAATCTGAGCGTAATGCTAAGGCTGGAATTCCTTTCATCGCATCATATAAAGGTAAAAGACGATGTTGAAAGTACTTTAATTCTTTTGCTCCTGAAGTAGTAATTTTAGCAACTTCTTCAAGGTAAATATCTGAATCGCTGTATACAGGAAAAGTGCGATCGCCTAGGTGATAATGTCCCAAAGGATCGTAACTTACAGCAGTAAATGATTCTCCTAAAACATCAAGTATTTGTTTTACGGGGTTCAAACTTTTGGCGGTAGTTAAACCACAATAGAATGAAGGTCCGGAATCAAATTTAAATCCTTTTCGTCCGAAACAATGGGCTGCTCCACCAGCAATGTTATGGCTTTCACACACTATTGTTTTTTTGCCATATCTAGCTAGTAGGGACCCAGCACATAAACCACCAATTCCACTACCAATAACTATGACATCGAAGTTTTGCATTTTTTACCTTTTTATTATCTAGTCAGTTATTAGCTTTTCACTGTTAATTATGGTTTGAATAGCTACCATAAATTACATACACCGGTACCAACAAAATTTATTTTCCCAATCTTCGATTTTTATTGCTAATTTTGGATTCAATCCAATACATGAAGGTTACAAGTAATGGGTAATGGGTAATGGGTAATGGGTAATGGGTAATGGGTAATGGGTAATTGGTTAAAAAACCATTCATTTTATGGCGCTACGCGCCAGTAATCAGCCTAACAAAAGTTAAAAGCTTACAAATCTAGCTTTTGGGATTTACCGATTTCCTAACTTTAATTATGTAGTGCTACAAATCCAAAAACACTTAGAAAGCAGGGGGAATTAATCGTTTTTGTATCTTGAAGTCATTTTTGCAGTATTATTCGCAGAAGCCTGCTCGTTCGCAGCTAAACCAGTATACGGAAAATGCTACTTCCATCACGTAGAACTAAACTGAGTCAGATTTGCCATCGATCCGACTTTCCGTAGAAAATTTACTGTTGAATAAATAAATGCTAACCGCCATTAACTACTAACCGATGAACGAACCGCTAATTGAATTAAAAGGTGTTTCTAAATCCTTTGGTAGCAATAAAGTTTTAGACCGTTTGGATTTAAAAATTTACCGAGGAGAAGCGCTAGGAATTATCGGTCCTAGTGGTACTGGTAAATCTACTATATTAAGATTGATTGCTGGACTCACAAATGTTGATGAAGGTGAAATCTATGTTCAAGGCGTTCGACGCCAAGGGTTGATAGAAGACACAAAAGATGATCCAGTTGGTATCGGGATGGTCTTTCAACAAGCAGCATTATTTGATTCCCTAACGGTGGAAGAAAATATTGGATTTTTGCTATATCAGCATTCTCAGTTATCGCCCGAACGTATTCGTCAGTTGGTAAATAAAAAACTCGAAATGGTTGGCTTACCTGGAATAGGTAACCTTTATCCAGCCGAACTTTCCGGTGGGATGCGAAAGCGAGTCAGTTTTGCTCGCGCCATTATGTCTAATCCAGATGCTCCCAAAGAAGGAGCGGAAGTTTTACTTTATGATGAGCCGACAGCTGGACTTGACCCAATTGCTTCAACAGTGATAGAAGATTTAATTCGGGATCTACAATCAATGCAAGGGGTTTGCAGCACTTATGCCATTGTGACCCACCAAGAAAGTACTATTCGTCGTACAGCCGATAGAATTATATTTTTATATCAGGGTAAAGTACAGTGGCAAGGTTCGGTTAGTGAAATCGATACAACTGATCATCCTTATATGAAGCAGTTTATGAGTGGAAATATTGATGGTCCAATTCAAGTTGCAGGATAACTAACAATTTCGAAAAACGATTAAAAATTTTAGTTTTCGGAATTTTAGATTTGGAACTTTGAGATTTAGAACTTTGAGATTTAAGACTTTTAGGTTTAGAGGTTTTAGATTTGAAAATTCTAGATTTAGAAACTTTAGAATCAAATCTAGAATCAAATCTAGAATCGAAAATTTTAGAATTGCATTTTTGGATTTAGGTTTAGGATTGAAGAAATGAAACCTAGCTGATATTTATTTTCATAAGAAATCTATTTTTATAAATAATCTACTTTTATAAATCAATTTGGATAAGTCAATTTGAATGATATGTAAATCTTAGGGCTTTAGAGTCTGAAATCTAAAATCCCAGATCTTGAGGGGAGGAAAAATGCGAGGTAGTTCAATTAACAGCTTCGCTTCTACGCGAGCATTTCGAGAAGGTTCTGTAGGCTTGTTGCTCCTACTAGGACTAGGTGTATTTGGGATAGTTATCTTATGGCTGAACAGGTTAACTGCTGCTGGTAATTCTTACAAAGCAATTGTGGAATTTAAAAATGCTGGTGGAATGCAAAAAGGAGCCGTAGTTCGTTATCGGGGTGTCAAGGTTGGTAACATTGCTCAAGTACGTCCCAGACCAAATAATGTTGAAGTCGAAATTGAAATTAACGATCCAAATTTAATTATCCCCAAAAATTCTAAGATAGAAGCCAATCAGTCAGGGTTAATTAGCGAAAGCATTATAGACATAACACCTAACGCATCGCTACCCGCAAATCAAAAGTTTGGTAAACCTTCAGAGGAAAGTTGTAATAAAAAACTTATTGTTTGTAATGGTTCCCGTTTAAAAGGTGAAATTGGCGTTAATATTGACGAACTCATTCGTTCTAGTAGCGCGTTCACAAAGCTTTATTCCCAGCCGGGTGTTTATGCTAACGTCAATGATGCGTTACAAAATACTTCTAAAGCTGCAGAACAATTAACGTTACTCAGTAAAGATGTTTCTAAATTAGTTAGAGAAAGCCAAAAGGATCTAAATACTTTTTCCTCTGCTGCAAGTTCGGTTGCAACTGCTTCCAAACAGGTTACTGCATCAACCAATGAAGCGATCGAGCAATTTGGGTCTACAGCTAATGAAATTGGTGCTGTTGCAAAAGAATTTCGTAACACCGCTAAAGATATTAGTTTGACAACAAAACAGGTTAATAATTTGTTGGCTAATGTGGATGATTTAGTGACAAATAATCGTTCCTCTTTAGTAACAGCGTTAGATAATGTGACCCAAACCAGTCAGCAGCTACGTCAAACAGTTGAGAGTCTTTCACCGACTATTAACCGTTTAACTGAAGGGGAATTGGTACAAAACTTAGAAAGTCTTTCTGCTAATGCTAGCCAAGCCTCAGCAAATTTACGTGATGTTACTAAAACACTTAATGAACCAAATAATCTGTTAGTTTTACAACAAACCTTAGATTCAGCACGAGTTACATTTGAAAATACTCAGAAAATCACTTCTGATTTGGATGAATTGACGGGCGACCCAAAGTTTAGACAAAATCTCAAAGAACTCGTTGGTGGTTTAAGTGGCTTGGTGTCCTCCACACAAACAATAGAGAAACAGGTTCAAGTGGCGTCACAATTGGAATCGGTGAAAACGACGTTGCAAAATTCTCAAAGTACTGTTTCTAGGATTGCATTAGAACAAAATAAAGAGTTATCAGCCCCGTCAAAGTCAAAAATTCCTACTAAAACAATTAAGCCCCAAACAAAAAGTAAAGATAAAAATTCTACACCAGAAATTTCTCCATCTTCCTTAAATTCGGAAAAATCAGAGAATTTAAGGCAAAAACTCAAAAAATATCGGGAAACAGGCAATAAACAGGAGAATTAGATTTTATGGAATTGGCAAATTGTTAACTGTCAATTGTAGCCCGTAAGGGCGTGGTGTTAGCCATAAACTGCTAACTGTTAACTGATAACTGACCCCTAATTCCAATCCTCCTCTTTCTTTTTCCCGCGAAGTTCATATATTCCGGCTTTTTGATGAATAATATGAGTTTTTTCAAAAAGTTCCTCTTCTGTTAACCCCCACTGTTTCATGATCCCGTCTAATTTTTCTTGAACATCCCTCGCGCCAGGAAAACCACAATAACGAATTCTTAACCTTGCCAACTCTGCTAAATTGTAGTCGGTTGCCTCTTGATTGAGTAAACTATCAACCAAGGGACGTTCGCGATTATAAAGTGGATGTTGCTGGTCTTTATTAGTTTCGCTCATATTTAATTTTGGATTGTATACTTAAAAATTACCGTTGGGGATATGTTGTTAATTTATTGATTCTAAGCTGCGAAGTAGCGATTCAAGGGCTATTTATGCCCAAAAGACGGCTACCACACCTGGGTGCTTACGGCTCTCCCCACTGTCAGCTTACTTTTAATAAAGTTACATTATCCTTAAGAAAATACACAAACACAAATATTCAAGGTGAGGGTCAATTTCTCTCATCCAGCTCGTTCAGCAAGGGAGCAAGAACCCAATATGTTTGAACATTTCACTTCCGAAGCTATTAAAGTAGTTATGCTCGCCCAGGAAGAAGCACGTCGACTGGGACACAACTTCGTTGGAACAGAACAAATTCTCCTGGGTTTGATGGGAGAAGGAAATGGGGTTGCTGCAAAAGTGCTGACCGACTTGGGGGTAACCCTCAAAGATTCCCGACTTGAGGTAGAAAAAATCATTGGTCGGGGTTCTGGTTTTATTCCACCGGAAATTCCTTTTACTCCTAAAGTCAAGAGTTTGTTTGAGCAGTCATTTAAGGAAGCTCGGACTCTGGGACATAATTACATTAGTACAGAACATTTACTTTTAGGTTTAACTGAAGCAGGAGAAGGTGTCGCTGCAAAGGTTTTACAAAACTTAGGTGTAGACCTTCAAGATATCCGCACTGCTGTAATTCGTTATTTGGGTGAAGAAGCACCAGTATCGGTTACCCCGGGTAGTGGGGGATCGAGACGAAATAAAAAGCTAACCTTAGAAGATTTTGGTCGAAATCTCACCAAACTAGCCCAAGAAGGTAAGCTCGACCCCGTTGTTGGTCGCCAAAAAGAAATTCAACGCACGATTCAAATTCTCGGTCGTCGAACCAAAAACAATCCCGTCTTAATCGGCGAACCAGGGGTTGGTAAAACTGCGATCGCTGAAGGTTTAGCCCAGCGGATTGTCAATCAAGATGTTCCTGAAGTTTTGTTTGACAGACAGGTATTTAACCTTGATATGGGGTTATTAGTGGCTGGTACCCGCTTCCGTGGTGATTTTGAGGAACGCCTAAAGAAAATCATGGAAGAAATTCGTTCTGAGGGGAACATCATTCTCGTTATTGACGAAATTCATACCGTGGTCGGTGCTGGTGGAATTGAAGGTAGCATGGATGCTGCGAATATTCTCAAACCCGCTTTAGCTCGGGGAGAACTCCAATGTTTGGGAGCAACTACCCTTGATGAGTACCGGAAGCATGTTGAAGGCGATGCAGCCCTGGAAAGACGTTTCCAACCAATTATGATTGGCGAACCGTCTGTTGAAGATACCATTCAAATTCTCCAAGGTCTGCGCGGTGCTTACGAGCAACATCATAAGGTCACTATTACTGATGACGCTTTGGTCGCAGCTGCAGAATTATCAGACCGTTACATTAGCGATCGCTTCTTACCGGATAAAGCAATCGACTTGATTGATGAGGCTGGTTCTCGGGTCAGATTGCGTAATTCCATGAATTCTACCAATCGGGAATTAAAGCGCGAACTGAGAACTGTTGCAAAAGCCAAACATGAAGCGGTTCAAATCCAGGATTTTGATAAGGCTGGTAAGTTACGCGATCGCGAATTAGATTTGGAAACCAAGCTGCAATCAGAATCAGAAAATCAGCAGTTTGTTAGCACTCCTAATGTCAGTGAAGAAGATATTGCTCAAATCGTAGCTTCATGGACCGGGGTACCTGTCAATAAGTTGACAGAATCTGAGTCGGAGATGTTACTCCACCTCGAAGATACATTGCACGAACGACTAATCGGTCAAGACCAGGCTGTTACCGCTGTTTCTCGAGCAGTTCGACGCGCTCGTGTCGGTTTAAAAAATCCCAACCGACCCATTGCGAGTTTTATTTTCTCTGGTCCAACGGGTGTTGGTAAAACAGAATTAGCGAAATCTTTAGCTGCTTATTTCTTCGGTGCGGAAGATGCGATGATTCGCTTGGATATGTCCGAGTATATGGAACGTCATACCGTTTCCAAATTAATCGGTTCCCCTCCTGGTTTTGTGGGATACGATGAAGGCGGACAATTGACAGAAGCTGTACGGCGCAAACCTTATACCGTGTTGCTCTTCGACGAAATCGAAAAAGCGCATCCCGATATATTCAACATGTTGCTACAGATTTTGGATGACGGACATCTTACCGACGCCAAAGGACGCAAAGTGGACTTCAAGAATACTTTGATTATCTTGACTTCTAATATTGGTTCCAAAGTGATCGAAAAAGGTGGTGGTGGTTTGGGCTTCGAGTTAGATTCAGAAGTCGATGCAAGCTACAACCGAATTAAAACTTTGGTGAACGAAGAACTTAAAGGTTTCTTCCGTCCAGAATTCCTCAACAGACTTGATGAAGTTATCGTCTTTACTCAACTTAATAAGGATGAAGTCAAGCAAATTGCTGACATCTTACTGAAAGATATTATTAACCGTCTCACAGAGAAGGAAATTACTCTGGAGGTTACCGAACGCTTCAAGGAACGTGTTGTTCAAGAAGGTTACGATCCTAGTTACGGTGCAAGACCTTTACGTCGGGCGATTATGCGACTGTTAGAAGATTCGTTAGCGGAAGCAATTCTCGGCGGTGAAGTTGGAGCCGGTGACACAGCAATCATTGATGTTGATGATGACGGTCAAGTAGTTATCAATAAGTCAGAAAAAGCCGAGTTACTTTTAGCTGGAGTTAGCTAAGAGTTAGCTAATATTTATACCAAATCACCATTTTTGCGCTAAAATGCAATCGTTACTCAAAACACTTTTCCCCTAGGGGAAAAATCTGTAGGATTTAATGTCCTTTGGCAAACATCAGGTGAAATGGTAATAATTAATTTTGCCCCTGGTAGTGGTACCGGGGGTTTTTTGTTTGGGCGTTCTTGCACTCAGCAGCCCAAGGAAAATTTATGGTATTACATCTTTTCCCACAAGATTTTTAACCCCCTCCTAACCTCCAAGGTGCAACCCCCTCCTAACCTCCCCCAAGGGAGGATTTTTTCAATGAGGTCTCCCTTAACTAGCATAATGAGTGAATAGCAAAGATAAAAAATAATGGGTCATATTACCCAACCTAATGGTGAATTTATTTATACTTTTAGGCTTTTTTGGGTATTGTTGTAATTTGTACATCTCAGTCAACGATTCACAGCAATATTGCTTTGGTAAATTGCAGGTGAGAGCAACGCGCAGCACAGAATAACAATGGGAAAAATAGGTGCGATCGCGAACGCGGAACGCCTCGCGTTTATCGGGGACGACTTGCGTTAGTAATTTGTTAACTCCTGCATGTGGTACTAAATTTTTGGGTTAGGAGATGTTTTTTCCCATTCTCTGCTTACTTTTTCACAAAATATAATATCTGAACATAGATACTTACTGCGATGTAAGACTATTTTTTGTACTTTTGTAATTTGTCTATATGAGTAAATAAATTCCAGAAATATTCCTCTGTTAAAACACAGGTGAGGGGCGAGCAACAAAACGTTTAAAAATGAACCAGGAAATAATATCCTTGTGTTCCTATTTATGTAGCCTATGGTGTTCAAATCCTAAAAACAAAAACATGAGGAGTTAATCTTCTTATAATATTGCTCTTCACATGGGAAGAAAGATATTTTGTTACGCGTAAGATAAAATACATTGTAAAACACTGCTCCTAGAAAAATGCCCTTAGATTTAGGAACGATCAGCACTGTACTCAAGGTAGTAATTCCAGTAGCAAAACCACTCATTGCTAAAGTTAACAGTGTTTTCAATCCTTCTGATTTTGAAAAAGCTTTAAAAGCCGGGATTATCGCTGCTCATGAATGGGACGAACAGCAACCCTACGAACAAAAATTGTTTTTTTACTGCGATGATAAGCAACAACGAGATGTTTTAACTGCTTTTTTTCAAAAAACATCGGTTCTGGAAGAATTACAAAAACCACTGCGGGAGAAAACATCTCCTAACTTAGATTTATTAATTGAAATTTGGGAAGGGATAGAAAAAGAGAATAATCGATGGAAATTCCCCCCAAAAAGCATTAACAATTGGCTAAAAAAATTTATAGATACTTATTTTGCTAAGACTACTGCCTATTTAAACATTAAAATTGCCAAAGTAAATTATCTTCAACAAATATCTTATTACTTTGATGACGTTAAATTTGCGGGTATCGGTGTAGAAGGACAGGAAACAGATAAGACAGGGATTAAGTTACCACAAATCTTTGTGATGCCTGATGTTGTAGAGATTTCATCTACAAGATTGCGACGGGATTTAGTATTTGTGGAAGAAGCTTCACGCTCTCAAGATATTAATCAACGTCAAACAGAATTAATACAAGAACAACGACAACTCATAAAGCTGGAAGAAGGTGGACTCAGAAAGTTTTCTGCGCAAGAATTATTGACTAAAAGTAAGTCCCATAAATTTGTTTTGCTGGGCGCACCTGGCTCAGGTAAAACCACTTTGATGAGCTACTTTGCTGTCATGTTGGCTCAAAGTAAACTTCAGTGGGAAGAAGATTTCGAGACTGAAGAAAATTTGTTACCAATTTTAATTCGAATTCGGGATTTAGCTAGACATGCAGATAATCTCAGTATTTTAGAATTTATCCGCCAATTTGCTATCAGTAATTTGCAGGTTAAACAACCACCACCACCGGGATTTTTTGAATATTGGCTAGAAGACGGTAAAGCATTAATTTTACTCGATGGTTTGGATGAGGTTGCAAACCCTGGAAAACGATATGAAATTGTTAACCGGATTGAATGTTTTTTAGAGCAATTTCCATCAAATAAAACAATCATTACCTCTCGTCCAGCAGGGTATCGCCAAGACTTTTTCCACACAGACGAGTTTCCCCACTATCAATTGCAGTTGTTTGACGAACGCAAAATCAAGGAATTCACTCAGAAGTGGTATCAAAGCCGCTTTCAAGATCCAACGGAAGCAACTAGAAGGCAAGAAAGTTTACAAAAAGCTTTAGCAGAACAAAAGCGCATCCAAGAATTAGCCCGCAATCCACTGCTGTTAACTATTATTGCCCTAATTCATCGTTATGAAGCCCATCTTCCCAGACAACGCTACAAACTTTACGACCGGGCGGTTAATACCCTGTTAACCAATTGGGACGCAGATAAAGATCTGAATTATCAATTACCTTTTGAATATCTGAATCGGGATGATATTCCCCGCTTGATGGAACAACTTGCTTACTGGATTCAAACCCAAGGAGGTACGGCAGATACAGAAGGGGGGACACTAATTGATAAAGATCAATTAATTAGTCAATTGAGCAAGTTTATTGCCAAACAAAAACGCTTAGAGCAATATCGAGCTAAATCAGAAGCACAAAGGTTTGTAGAACATATTCGGGAACGGACAGGTTTGTTAAACGAACAAGGGCAAGACTGTTATGCTTTTGTCCATAAGACGTTTCAGGAATATTTAGCAGCAGAAGATATCCGCTACCGTCAGGAAGATGAAGAATTTGAGGTGGTGTTGGAACATATTGAAAACTATCTTTGTGACTCTCATTGGCGAGAGGTATTGCTGCTGTTAATTGCTCAGCAAAAGCCAAGAAAAGCTGCTAAAGCTATTAAGCATATTCTGGAGCAACCTGTACCTCACGACCAATGGCTGCATCAAAAGCTATTTTTTGCAAGCAGCTGTTTAGCGGAAGATTTAGAAGTTGCAGATGATGCTTTGGTGACGGATATTTTGCAGCAATTAGTTAATTTGGAAATTAGTGGTGATGAGCAGGTAGGTAGAAAAATCCGCGCACAGGTTTTCAAAAGCCTTCGCAGTTTAAATGAAGGTAAGTTTGAAGCTGAAGCACTACAACTTTTGAAAGATTCAGAAGAACAGATGGAAAAAGTGCGGTTCCAGGAATATCGTGCAGCTTTGGGGGAAAAAGAAGAGGCAGTAGAAACACTATGGGTGCTATTTGTGGATGATTATTCTGATGTGTGTCAGAGCGCTGCTATTGCCTTGGGTAAATTGAGTAACGAGGTACCTGAGGTGGTATCAATACTGTTAGCAGCGTTAAAATGTGAGGATTCTGGTCTGCTGCGCGAGTATGCTGCTATTGCCTTAGGCGAATTAGGTGATGGGGCACCTCACGTCGTAGAACCACTGTTAGCACAGCTAGATGATGAGGATCCTGATGTGCGTAGACGTGTTGTTAATGCTTTGGGCAATTTAGGTAATAGGTCGCCCGAAGTGGTATCAGCACTGTTAGCACGGCTAAGGGATGAGCATTCTATTGTGCGCATGTATGCTGCTAATGCCTTGGGCAATTTGGGTAATAGCTCGCCCGAGGTGATATCAGCCTTGTTAACACAACTAGGAGATGGGAATCCTAGTGTGCGTGTTTATGCTGCGATTGCCTTGGGTTGGTTGGGTAATGGGTCACCTCAGATAGTAGAACAACTGTTAGCAAGACTAGGGGATGAGTATTGCGATGTGCGTATAGGTACTGCTATTGCCTTGAGCCACTTGGGTTATGGTACACCCCAGATAATAAAACAACTGTTAGCAGGACTAAAAGATGAGCATTCCGTTGTGCGTATGTATGTTGCTTATTTCTTGGGGAATTTGGCTAATGAAGTGCCCCAGATATTGGAACTAATGTTAGCACGGCTAGAGGATAAGAATTTTAGTGTGCGTGTGGGTGCTGCTATTGGTTTAGGTAATTCAGGCAATGGTGCACCTCAGATAGTACAACCACTGTTAACAAGACTAGGGGACGAGCATTTTAGCGTGCGGGAGAGTGCTGCTGATGCCTTGGCTAACTTGGGTAAAAACTGTAACTATATTAAACCTGCTGTGATTGAATGGATTTTCCAGCACCAAGATACCGAATATGTAGGCAATGGTATTGATGCGCTGTGGATGTTGGTGGGAACAGATAATATAAATTCCGTTTGAATAGTTAAGTAGGTCGGCGTTAAAAAACTAAGGTATGTCATTGCGAGTGGAACGCAGTGAAACGTTAGCGTAGCGTCTCCCTTTGGGAGAAAGCAATCGCAAGGACTTCAGACTTGTTTACCTTTTGTTATATAGTTAGGTTTATTTTTGCCTACTTACTTATCATAATTATTAATTTTATAAACAAATATGACTACTACTTTTAGTTTCCATCCCCTCGAGATATTCATATTACAGAAAAGTATATTTTGCAAGCAGAAAAGCATTAAGTTAATTCGTGATTATTTTGGGTGTGTAGAGACGTTGCATGCAACGTCTCTACAACTGGATAACTGTATTGGGATATCAAACTATTATTGCTACATTGCAATTGGTACATCTTAGTAAATAAATTCCAGCAATATTCCTCTGGTAATCCACAGGTGAGAGCACCACGTAACACAACATTAAAATAGGTATCATCGGGAGCAACTTCCGTTGGTGATTTGTTAACTACAACGTAAGTGCGAACCTGACGGTAGATTTTTTCTGAAGTATTTTCTAGATTATTTCCTGGAAAGCAAATATCTACAAATTCTTGTTTATAAGCATGGGGAGAACCTTCCCTTCGATCCAAGCGATCGCTCAATCTTTGGGGTAAATGATAAAGTACTCCATGAACCGTACTATTTGCGTCTGGAACTACATCAAGTACACCACATTTACGGGTTGGAGAATAACGATAAAACCCCAATCTATAATTCTTCAGAATTCCCGTACCCACCACATAAGGATGTATTTTTTCTCCCATTGTCCGTTTTAGATCCACAGGACACATGCAGGAACCGTAAGCAAAATAATAGAAGTGGGAATTGGTCATGGGTAAGGAGTCAGGAGTCAGAAGTCAGGAGTCAGGAGTCAGGAGTTATTTCTCATTATGTTATTCTCAATATCTAATCCCTAAACTTACACTACTTTCCAAGCCTCCCATACTTCCCACACTTCTCATACTTTCACCAATCCCCTATCAAAGCGGTAACGTGACAATAAAACTGGTTCCTTTTCCTAGTTCGCTTTTGGCGGTAATCTTACCCTTATGACGTTCGACAATTTTCCGACAAATAGCTAAACCCATTCCCGTACCTTCATATTCACTGCGACCGTGCAAACGTTGAAACACATTAAAAATTCGGTCGAGATATTTTTCGTTAAAACCAATTCCATTATCTTTTATAACAATCTCACACCAGCGTGAATCTTCTTCGGTTTCTATTTCTTGGGAATATATATTGATTAAAGGTGGAACGGAATCGCGATGAAATTTTAAAGCATTACCAATCAAATTTTGTAGCAACTGACGAATTTGCAAAGGATCTGCGTTAATTGTGCTCAATTCTCCAATTTCTATCTTTGCTTGGGTCTGTTGAGTCCTAATTTCTAAATCCGATAAAACTCCTTCAACAATTTGAGTTAAATCTACTGCTATAAAAGGTTGTGCTCTTGTGGTGATACGGGATAAATCTAACAAATCTTCGATTAGGTTTTGCATTCTCCCAGCAGCATTTTGCATTCTTTGTAAGTAGTCTAATCCTTGAGGAGAAAGGGATTCATGACAACTTACTTGCAAGCGATCGCCAAAAGCTTTGATTTTTCGGAGTGGTTCTTGTAAATCGTGGGAAGCAATAAAAGCAAATTGCTGTAATTCTTCGTTTGAACGTGCGAGTTCTTGACGTTGACGGGTTTCTTGCTCGAGTAATTTAGCTTGGGAAATAGCTATTCCGATTTGGTCTGCAAGCTGACGCAGGAGTTCAGTTTCCCAATCCGTCCATTCGCGAGGATTTGCACATTGATGAGCAACTAGTAAACCCCAAATTCCGTCAGGTAAAAGTATTGGTACTACTAAGTTTGCTTTAACACCAAACTGCTGCAAAAATTTGACGTGACATGGTTTAATATTTGATTTTTCTATATTTGCGATTGCACTTATTCGCCCTTGACTATATTTTTCAATATACTTTTCGCCAAAACAGGGGTCATTAATATCTTGATCTAATACCTCGGGTAAACCAGGAACTACAGCTTCCTTGACTACCAAAATTGAATTATCACTAAGCAAGCGTAAAATCAATACTCTATCGGCATAAAGTAATTTTTGTACCTCTGTTACTGTGGTTTGTAAAATTTCATCTACTTGTAAAGACTGACGAATTTTTAAAGTGACATTTGCAAATAGTTTTGAACGCAAATTTTGACGCTGTAATTCCTCTTGAATCCGTTTGCGATCGCCAATGTCCATCATGGCTCCAATCATACGCAAAGGTTCGCCGTTGCGATCGCGAACGACATAACCGCGATCAAAAATATAAGCATAGGAGCCATCAGCACAGCGAAAGCGATATTCATTTGACCAATCCTGTAGGTCGCTATCAATAAAAGCATGAATATCGCGAATTATTTTATTTCTATCTTCTGGATGGATATGTGCATACCACAAATCGGCGTCACCTTCTAACTGTTCGGGTGAATAGCCAAACATCTTTCTTACGCTTTCATTCCAGGAAATTTGATTTGTCTGTAAATCCCAATCCCAAACAGTATCATTGGTCGCACGAGCAATGATTTGAAAACGTCTTTCACTTTGACGCAATTTTTCTTCGGTACCTTTGCGTTCAATCGCTGTTGCTAATAAATTTGCGGTTGCTTGTAAGAAATAAATATCATCTTTGCTAAAACTACGGCTTCCCGACGTGTATGTTCCTAAAACACCAAAGGGAGTTCCCCTACTTTTAATTGCTACACATACACTACTAGTAACTTGATGATTAATAAGCAATTGTGGGATTGTAAATCGTATTTCCCTATTAATATCTTCACTTATTACTGCTTCTTCACTAGATAAAGTATACCCAGATTGAGATTCCTTCTCATTTTTGATTGTTGTGTGACCCACAACCCCTTTGTCCCAACCCACACCGGCTCTTAAAATAAAAGCACTTCTATCATCGAGCAATTCCAATACTTGACAATACTCAACGTTCAAGCACTGAGCTACCAATTTAGTGGCTTTCTGCATGAGAGCACCTAATTGTACTCCGGCTAACGCCATTTGACTCAACTCAGCCAAAAGTGCTTGTCGATTTGCATATGCTTCTAAGGCTGATTCAGCTTGTTTGCGAACGGTAATATCTACATCTACCCCAGACATTCTTTCTGCTACACCCAAGCGATCACGAAATACCACCCCTTTGCTGAATACCCAACGAATATTACCATCCGGCAAAACCATACGATATTCCAGATCGTAATCGGTACCCTTTTCTATTGCTCGACGAATTGCATCATTGACCCGTTCGCGATCTTCAGGATAAATACAGCACAAAAAAGTTTCGTAAGAGCCATCAAAACTACCTTTTTCTAAACCAGACAATGCTTCTCTGTTACCTGACCAGGTAATCTTATTACGGAGGATATTCCAATCCCAGGTTCCCATAGATGCGGCAGATAAAGCCATTTTTAGCTTAACTTCTCGCGCCTTAGCCTGCTGAGTTTGTTGTCGTAATTCTTGCATCATTAGACTTGCATCTAATAAACGGCGAACTCGCTGGCGCAGTACTGACCATTGAATTGGCTTGGTAATGTAATCTGTGGCTCCAACAGCAAAAGCTTTTTCTACAGATTTTTCGTCATACATCGCCGTTATAATTAGTACAGGGGTGTTTGCTCCCCCTGGAAGATTATGTAAGCGCTCGCAACAGGTTAAGCCATCCATCACTGGCATGAGCGCATCCAATAAAATTAGATTGGGTTTTAATTGGTTATAAATAACTAAGGCTTGCTCGCCATCATTAGCTTCTACTACTTGATAACCTGCATATTCTAGTAGTTCGCGTAGATGTATTCTTGTTAAAACATCATCATCAGCAACTAAAATTAAATTATTCATGTAAAAAGAATTGGGAGCAAAATATAAGAAACACAACTTAAGTAAGATACTCTCATTTCATTTATATTAACTTTTTTATATTTCTTAATAATTATTTATATATCATCTAATACCAATTCGATAAATCATTGCAACAGATTCTCCGGTAGAGACGTTGCAGAGCCTGCGTCGGCGTTAGCCTCTGCAACGTCTCTACAGAAATCTATTTGTTTAATTATTTTTCCAAATTGGTATTATATCGTGTCCGATAAAACACTTGCGATAAGGTTCGTAGTAGCGCTTTAGCGCCAATATCTTTGCTATGGCGCTAAAGCGCTACTACAAACAAGTTATGATTTTTCTTACCAACATACTTGGATTAGTTTTCAGGCAAAACTTTATGAAGTTTTTGTAGTAATGCTTGAGTAGTATAAGGTTTCTGAAGAAAAGTTACAGCATTGTCTGTATTTTTACCAGGGAGATTTTCACTGTTCATTAAACCACTCACAGCAACGATTCGCACAGTAGGATTCATTTTTCTGAGCGTACTAATAGTTGTTGCTCCATCCATATTTGGCATCATCATATCAATGATGGCAGCACTGATTTTACTTCTATACTGAGCATAGATCGCAACTGCTTCTATCCCATCGCTAGCAGTCATAACTTGATAATTATGATGTTCCAAAGAATTTTTAGTAATTTCTCTAATTGCTGGTTCATCATCAACCACCAAAATCAATTCTCCACAACCCGAAGGGGTAGCTGCAATATCTTCTACCAATTGTTCCAGGGAAACATTACTTGCTGGTAAATAGACATGAAAACTTGTTTCCTGACCTACACGACTAGAAACACTAATAAAACCACCATGACCTTTAATAATACCCATCACAGTTGAAAGTCCCAATCCGGTACCCTGACCAAATTCTTTGGTGGTGAAAAATGGTTCGAAAATTCTTCCTAATAAATCATTTGGAATGCCGATTCCAGTATCCTCAACCTTGAGAAGCACATAAGAACCAACCTTTGCTTCCAGATTCATTTGGGCGTAATTCTCATCGATAAAAATATTCTCGACCGATATCCTCAGGGTTCCATATTCTGAAATCGCATCGCGAGCATTGAGACATAAATTCATCAGTACTTGGTGAACTTGGGTATTGTCACCGTAAACATCCCATAAATCAGGCTGAATATCGATTTCTGTACGAATTGATTTGGGAAAAGTTTGGTCGATAATTTGCTGCATTTCCAAAATCAAATGCTTCATCTGCAACAATGTGCGATCGCCTTCTATCCCTCTTGCATAGGAAAGTACCTGTTTAACTAGGTTCGCGCCACGCTTAGCATTTTTTTCAACGATTGATAACATTTCAATTATACTTTCATCTTGAGATTTAAGCTTCAATAGCTGTGCTGACATCAAGATTGGCGAAAGTACATTATTTAAATCGTGAGCAATTCCACTAGCTAAAGTCCCAATACTTTCCATTCGTTGGGCGCGTAGAAATTGAGTTTCTAGTTGTTTTTTCTGAGTAATGTCAGTGTCAACAACCATAATAGATTTTGCTTTACGGTTTTCATCTTTTACCAAGGTCCAACAACTATCAACAATAATTTCCTTGCCAAATTTACTAATTTTCTTTAATTCTCCTTGCCAAATTCCTTTTTTTAATACACTACTTAAAATTTTTTCTGAATGTTTAAATTCTGTTTTTAATAATTGATTAGCATTTTTGCCAATAACTTCTTCTTCTTTCCAGCCATAGAGTTTTTCGGCACTCTTATTCCAAAGTAAAATATGGTTAGATAAATCTCTCAGAACAATTGCATCTGTTGTTAAATCTAATAACGCTGCTTGTTCTCTTATTTGTTGTTCTACCTGTTTGCGTGCTGTAATATCTTCTAAAATATACAAACGCCCGAAATCTAATCCATCATTTAAAATTTGTCGAGAAAAACGCCGAATTGTTCGACCATCAGGTAAAAATATCTCATCTTCACAGATGCATTTCTCCATTGATTCTGGCAAGCAAGTGTCAAATGGAATGATTCCCATTGATTTTTGGCACGCTTTCATCACATCTGCATGTTTCAGCGTACTACTTTCCATTGCTTCTTTGAGTTGTTCAATTCCCCAAAGTTCCCGGAAACGTTCATTTGCAAATAAAATATTTTCTGTCGTATGATCAACCACATAAAAAGCAAGTGGCGATACGCTGTTCATAGAACGTAATAAAGCTTCTTTCCACCGTAAATTTTCTTCGTAATTTTTCCTTTCAGTAATATCTTGAAAATAAATCGATAATCCTTCTTTAGATGGATAAGCATGAACGGAAAACCATATATTAAGTGGAGCATAAAACTCCTCAAATTCAACACTGACTTGTGCTGATAATGCATGGTTATATTCTTTATTGAACTTAGATCGTAATGACTCGGGAAATTCCTCCCAGATACTCTTTCCTAAAAGTTGTTTTCTTGTTCTTTGTAAAAGTAATTCTGCTTGTTGATTAACATAGGTAAAACACCACTGACGGTCTAATGCAACAAAACCGTCGGTAATACTTTCAAAAATATTTGTAATTCTATTTCGTGCAGCTTGTTCGTTAACTAATAACTGTAATCGCTCTGATTCTACCCGTTTGCGCTCGGTAATATCTTCAACAAAATAAGCAAATCTTTGACGATTATTATCACAAGGAATTGGCGAAACTGTTATTTTGAGCCATATTTTTCCCGTAGGTTTATCATAGGAATCTTCAAAGGTGAAGGGTAAGTTTTCGCTGCAACTTTCTAAATATCTTTGAACCCACGCTTGCAAATATTGTTGTGGTAGGTTCATTTCACTCAGTAAGCGATTCCCCATTTCTTCCGGGGTCATCTCAAATAATTCTGCAGCAGCAGCATTACCAGAAATATGTAAGATATCATCATCAACAATTTCGATTATCCCCATCATCATTGGGGCACTCTCAAAAAAGCTATTAATAATACCTTGACTATCTCTTAATGCTACCTGTGCTTGTTGGTATTCTTTCTTAATATCTACCAGTTCAGATAAATTTCTTTTAATTTCCAACTGTTTAATTATCTGACGACTGATAGCTTGTAATGATTTTATTTGTTGCTCGCTAATCTCTCTTGGTTCAGTGTCAACAACACATAAAGTTCCAATATCATGTCCTTGGTAAGTAATTAGAGGTACGCCAGCATAAAATCTAGCAAAAGGATAAGATTGAACAACAGGAGAATTCGCAAATCGTTCGTCAGCTAAAGTGTCGGGGATAATTAGAACATCATTTTGTTCTATGCATAAAGGACAAAACCCCATACTTCGGGGCATTTCTTCTACATCTAAACCTACTTTAGCTTTAAACCACTGGCGGTTGATGTCAATCAGATTAATCAGTGCTATTGGTGTTTGGCAAATTTGCGCTGCTAAAAAAGCCAAATCATCAAATTCTTCTTCTGGAGAAGTATCAAGAATTCGATATTGATACAATGCCTCAATCCTTGCTAACTCTTTTTTAGACAATAGAGAGTTCATCAAATTTTCCTACTATTGCTGTCATTATAATTTTCTTGAACCTGGCTGGCAGATA
Organism: Mastigocoleus testarum BC008; assembly: GCF_001456025.1. Taxonomy (GTDB): domain Bacteria; phylum Cyanobacteriota; class Cyanobacteriia; order Cyanobacteriales; family Nostocaceae; genus Mastigocoleus; species Mastigocoleus testarum. The sequence goes on along the minus strand of NZ_LMTZ01000100.1, from coordinate 20,093 downwards.
TTTCATTACTAAAGCAGGAAATCAATATGAGTTACAGCTTATAAGGCTATAACTGCTATATATTTAGCCGCAAAAGACATCTTTATTCCTATCGGTTAATGAGTAAGATTCTCATACCATTTGCAATTAGCGTATTTCAGAGCAGATAATTTTTGTTGTGCAGAAAATTAAAACTAGCCTTCAAGCTCTAGAAATAAAACGATAACCGCAAGGTTGTGTTTCTATTGATTCATTTTTTAATGTTTTCAATTAATTTCAGCTATTTTTATCACCTTAATTATAGTAATATGCCCTATAAATTACCATTAATTGTGATTTATCTATATGGATGTTTTTAGTTATACATTTTAGAGACTACGTAATTATTAGCATTTTTGTCAAGAGTAAGTTTTTACCGAACAGTTAGATTCACAACATTTTAAAATGTTGTAATTTTAAAATCACAACATTTTGAAGCTTATATTTCAAAATAGATATTCGCAATAAATGTTGGAAAATTTTGTTATAACTTTGACTTCGCATTATAAATATTCCTTACAAGCGAACAAAAGACTGTTGAATACAATACGAAAGTTTATATGTGAAGAATATATTAAACTTTTTTTGTATGATGAAGCAAAAATAAAAGGGAAAATGTTTAGTTTTTACTTAACATTTTTAACCTTTGAGCCCATGCTTAAAATCGTTTAATAATTTGCCTAAACTAATTTATTTAAATAACTTGTTTAAAATGTTTGTGCAAAAAAATAGTTTCCACAAATAAATATATTTCCTATATAAGTCCCTAGTTTGTACTACCAGAAATCTTAAATTTGTCAAATATGTCTGCTTTAGCGATATGGGTTAAACTAATTACCTATAGGATTTTTTGGATGTTATTGCTCTGATGATTGCAAATAAGAGTAATTTCATGGGTTTTGGTCAATGCAAGCCATTAGGCGTTAACCAACATCATTTAATGAATATTTCTGCTTTTTAGGAATCACCTTTAGTTTCAAGACTGATGCACTGAGTGCGATTTTGCCATACAAAATGTAACAATATTTAAAACGTCTTGAATAACAGACTCGTAGCCAATGGATCTAATTTTCAAAAACCCCGGAAGTACGCCTATTAAGCCGAATGCTGAAGATAGCTTCGGTATTAGTTTTGCGCCGTTGTCACCAGATGAAGCTTATGTCAAAGCTGATGACCATGCTAATGGTGCTGTAGTAATGATGAGCGGTATGGTTCGTAATCAGACTGATGGTAAAGCCGTTATTGCACTGGAATATCAGGCTTATGAACCAATGGCGTTACAAATTTTTTATCAAATTGCTGCTCACATCCGACAACAATGGACTGATGTTAAGCGAATAGTAATCCAACACCGGATAGGACGTTTACAAATAGGTGAAATTAGTGTGTTAGTCGCTATTGGCTGTCCCCATCGTTCTGAAGCCTTCGAAGCTTGTCGTTATGCGATCGATACTCTCAAGCATAACGCTCCAATTTGGAAAAAAGAATTTTGGGCTGATGGTTCTAGTACCTGGGTAAGCATTGGTGCTTGCGAGCAAAATTGCTAATGAATCTTGAAGTATTTGAGTTTTGAAGTTTTGAAGTTTTGATATTTTGATATTTTGAAAGTAGAGGTAGTAAACTTTGTAAACTTCTATACTTGACACCTTGTGATAACTGGTTTTTATTTCACTAGAATCTCTACGAAGAAACTTGAAAATTAAAAACATCCCATCATTCATTTGCTGAAGCCTGACTATTATGTGTCCAGCAAAATAATAATGATGGGATAATTTATTTCTGAGAGTTAATTAATTTTTCTTTTCTAAATTTCCTGGACTAGTCTGGTTCAAAAAAGAAAAAGTGTAATTACTTAGCTAGCCACTGGAGTAGTTGCGTAAACACTGATTTTTTTACGACTTTTACCTTTTCTTTCGAAGGCTACCACTCCATCGATGAGGGCAAAAATTGTGTCATCTTTACCGATACCAACGTTGTTTCCAGGATGGTACTTGGTACCGCGCTGACGCACAATAATATTTCCTGCACGAACAGCTTGACCGCCATAACGCTTCACACCTAGTCTCTGAGCATTTGAGTCGCGACCGTTACGGGTACTACCCGTTCCTTTCTTATGAGCCATGGTTTTCTCCTGTGTTTGATTTTAAAGTTGAGGATAAGGGTTTTCTGTACTTATCTCTTGGCAAATTTTTTCTCGGTGAATATTCTTACCTTACCAAGCCTTTTAGAGTAATAAGTAAGAAGTAATAAGTAATAAGTAATTAAGCAAAAGCCTATTATCATCAAGCAACTTAAAGTTTTGCTTAATTTACGCTGTGAGTGCGTACATTTTTTTGTAAGCAGGAGCAAAATTGACAATATCTAAGATGACAAGGATATATCCTTATTCATAAAGAAGATAAACAATCAATTGAATAGTTGAGTTTTCTTACTTCAAGCAGAAGTCTTATTCACTACTCGTTACTCATTACTGTGCGCAATACCTACGGTACGCTTACGCGCTTCTACGCGCCCCGCAATACCTATAGCTGCGCTACCTTGCGGATCCGGTACGCTACCGCTAGGCGCTAACATTACTCATTACTCATTACCTATTATTCTGCAGCAGCTTCTGCAGGTGCAGCACTGCTTTCTTCAGTCGCTGCTTCTATCAAGGTTGAGCCATTCAAACTGATAGAATCAATCATCAATCTGGTAATTTCCTGACGATGACCGCGCTTTTTGCGGGTTTTCTTCTTGGGCTTCATTTTGTAGACCAGTACTTTACGATCCCTGAAGTGTCGCATTACGGTCCCTTCTACTGTCGCACCACTTACCAATGGTTGTCCTATATTTACTTCACCGTTGTGCTGTACAAGTAAGACTGAGTCAATGGTAACTTTTTCATTTTCGCCCGCAGAAAGTCGCTCGATGTCGTAAAAACGACCTGCTTCGACTCTAATCTGTTTGCCGCCAGTTTCAATAATTGCGTAGGTCATGGATATTTTATTTAAAGTTGCCGTACAGGTAGCTGGAATATTTCAATTCCCAGCATTTGCCGTCTGTTTACCTGATCCGAGCAGGAGTAAGACAGTAAGTAGTTTAGCATTCTAACAAAATTTCGGAGCGACAATATTATTTTGATGCAGATTAATCTAAGTCTGACCCAGGAAAATTTAACTGAGGTAGTTATCACCAATAAGTCATCGGAAGAAATAGCATTTAAGCGAAAGAACTGGTGCAAGAAGTTTTAGAGCTTATCAAAGTATTCTCCGCACGTCTTTGTGGTTCTAGAAGTAAGAAAAATGAAAATAATAAATTAATTGATGGGAGACGTAAATACTAAGCGCAATCGCAATATATGGAAAGCTATTTTTGCTGCTATAAACTCATGGAAACAAGTAAAAAAAATACTATTTGTTGCTGTTTAACACTTGATTTACTGTAGTTAAATTAGCTCCAAGTGTTGTGAGAAATTTGTTAACACCCGATTGAGGGTCAGTGTGTACAAAAATACATGCAAAGTTGTAATTGTTTCATATAATACTGACATAAAAAATATGCAAATATTTATTTGAGAGAAATAGCTATGTCTAACAATGCTTATAGTACCGCAAGCAGTGTTGATGAATTCCAAGAAAGAATTTCAGCAAGATGGGATGAAGGATATGACTTAGTAGATATTGAATACACTGACGGTATATGGTTTGGGGTTTTTCAAGATCTTCCTGGCGGTAATGCTTATAGCACCGCAAACAGTATTGGTGAATTCCAAGAAAAAATTAAAGCAAGATGGGATGAAAAATATGACTTAGTCAATGTTGAACATGTTGATGGTATCTGGTTTGGAATTTTTCAAGAAGATTTTGGTGCTAATGCTTATAGCACCGCAAGCAGTGTTGATGAATTCCAAGAAAGAATTTCAGCAAGATGGGATGAAGGATATGACTTAGTAGATATTGAATACACTGACGGTATATGGTTTGGGGTTTTTCAAGATCTTCCTGGCGGTAATGCTTATAGCACCGCAAACAGTATTGGTGAATTCCAAGAAAAAATTAAAGCAAGATGGGATGAAAAATATGACTTAGTCAATGTTGAACACGTTGATGGTATCTGGTTTGGAATTTTTCAAGATGATTCTAGTATTACTAGCGCTTATCACACCGCAAGCACTTTTGATGAACTTATAGAAAGTAGTCAAACATTGTGGGATAAGCAATACGAGTTAGTTGATGTAGAATATGCTGATGGTATATGGTTTGGGACCTTTGAAAAGGAAATTTATACGCCTACCTTGAATGACTATGTCAACCAAATGTCACAATACAATGACCTACTATTTTCCCAATCAATGGCATTGGATGCAGTAAATATGGCAATCGATAATAGCATTATCTTTTAGAACTTATATACAGGTAGGACTATTTCATTCCTTAAAAGGTTTTATTTTGAAACTCTGTTGTGCTATAGGGACGTAGATTCTTGGTTCGACAAGTCCACTTAAACGATCATTCCTTACGGTATCTAGTCCAGAGATGGTTCTTATGGTTGCGTGTTAACCCATTATAGAAAAGGTCATACATTGAGAGATAGTGGCTCCGTAGTAGTGCAGCTATAGCTAGAGACTAGAGAGGGGCTATGACTAAGTCATCTATCGCTGCGCTACGTTCCAAACGGATCCGCCGACGCCGCAGGCTAAACTCGTGTCCGTAGGACAAACAGGATTAACCGATATCCTAACCTTATTACGTAGTACCAAAATAGTACTTAATTACTATTTCTTCTGATTTCTATGTATTTTTGCTGAAACAGATAATTACTCACAAAAAATTTATGTTGGTTTCCGAAATGATAACTAAGGCTCTGTAGTTAATAGGGACACAACACAGGACAGCACCAAAATTTCTGGGTAGCATCAGCCGCCCAGATTTTTTCTTTCTTATTTGTCTTTATTTCCGATTGTTGGTCAGCATCTACCGCAAATGCTAGCGCTACAATGGCTTGAACTGTTACACTCAGCGAATTAAAATCCATAAATCATTTGGATTAATAAATCATTTAGATTAATAAATAAATTAATAAACTAATAAATTAATAAATTAATTAATAAACTATAGTAATCATATTTGATTTATGAATAGATCAATCACGTAGAGACGTTGCATGCAACGTCTCTAGAATATCGATTCTCACGAGTGATTTAGGATTGCTATATCACTTCGTTTCTATCTTAATCTTTGAAGTAAATCCCAAACACTACTGATTACCATTTACAATTATCCGAGCTTCATGAAAAGAATTGATGTTGAAAAAAGAACTATTTTTATTGGCTTAGCAGGTAGTCATGGATATGGATTAAACCGTCCAGATTCAGATTATGATTACCGAGGAGCATTTATTGCACCAAAAAGATATTATTTGGGTTTCGACCGAGTAGAACAAAAAGATTCTGGTTGGAATGAGGAAGGGATATTTCCATTTTTAGATGGAGCAACAGATACGGTTATTTATGAGATTAGAAAATTAATCCAGTTATTATCTGGTGCAAATCCCAATGTTCTAGAATTATTGTGGTTGACACAATATCCTGTTTTGACATCGGTGGGACGACTGTTAATCGAGAATCGTCAGTTATTTTTAAGTAAAAAGGTTAAACATACCTATTCTGGCTATGCGTCAGCCCAAATCAAAAAGATGGAAACCCATCGTAAGTGGTTGTTAAATCCTCCCCAAAAAAAGCCGCTTCCGACTGATTTTGGAATTGAAGACGAACCCCTGCTGACAAAAGAAGAACTGAATACTTTTTTGGAATATCTTTATCTATTAATTAGAGGTAAGGTTGAGTTTTTAGAAGAAGCGGAGCAATTATATAAGTTATTGACTGCGGAAGTTGATTTTAAAAGTTTGCTGAAACAGTATGTTTTACCAGATGAGACTTTAGAGTATACTCAAAATTTAACTAACAGTCGCAAAGATTTTATTCGTTTACTCAAGAAAAGCCAAAGGTATCAGGTTGCTCTACGAGAATGGAAAGCTTATCAAGCTTGGAAAGAAAATCGAAATCCTGTGAGAGCCGAAATGGAGAGAAAGTCCGGTTTTGACCTCAAGCATGGAATGCATTGCATTCGATTGCTTCGCAGTGGATTAGAAATATTACGCACTGGAGAACTAATTGTCGATCGTACAGTTGCTGGTGATGCAGAAGATTTGAGAGCCATTCTCCAAGGTAAATATACTTACGAACAAGTCATGAAAATGGCTGATGATGTTGTTGTGGAGATGGATGAAGTTTACGAAGGTTCTAATTTACCAAATAAACCTGACTTAGAAAAAATCAATGAGCTATGTATAGAAATCGTTGAGATGCAAGGGTTTTGAGAACTTAGGCGTTAGGACAAAATAAGTCAGGAGTCAAGTAAGAAGTAAGAAGTGAAAAGTTTGCACATCATAGCTTTTCCGGATTTACCGATGTCCTAATCTTATTCCGTGGTGCGATACCTGGCTGCTTGATATTTAACAATTGACAATAAAAAATCTTGCGGACTCAATGTTATGTAAACCCACAAGATAAGTTGCTTGTTTAATAAAGAACCGACAAACGACAAGAATTAACATTCATATGGAACGTTGATTTGAATGAGTATCGCCTATAGAAGAGTAAAAAACTATCTGTATGGAAAAGCCATATCAGTAGATAATCAAAATCAAATCAAACAAAATACACCTGATGACAGTAATAAGAAGAATTTTTACTTAGAAAAAACGTGAGATTTTTGATATATGAATTCTGATGAAACTATAAAATAATTGCGTATATTTGTCAATAGACAAGATAATATATTAACTGTATGGAATACTTGTATTGTAACTATAATTTCTATGATTTACGGTAAATGAGCAGCACTCTGATCGAATAAAAAATTAAAATAGTAACTAATTTGGCTTTTTATTGAAAAGATTTAGCGATAAATTACTAATATATATTTTAACAAAATTGAGTTTTGAGAGTAGAGTTCTACGAATAAATTGGCAACTTAAATAAATCAATCAATAAAATAAGTAATGGAGGTCAGCCTTGAAAAATAGTGACAATGCCGATAATAACTTCAATTCGCCAGAGACTGGAAAATGGGCTGGATTCCAGTTTTTTTGTGGCGCTCAATCTCGAAAAATTAACTTGAACTCTCGTGCAAATTTGATATCACTATCTGAGACTCAACTGGGAGATGTTGTTTGTATTATCGAAATCGATCCTATAGACTGCATTGATTACTTACTGAATATGGGATTTACGATTGGAACTGAATTACAGGTCATTAGTGTGACCAAAACCGGTTCTGTAGTTGTCAACTTAAATGATAAATGCTTAGGGCTAGGCGCAGACATGGCTAGTAGTATTTTTGTGAAAAGGTTTTCATAGGTACATCGGCTATTTTTCCTCTCTACTCCCTTCTCCAACAAAGTTTTTAATCAATTTTACTCAAGTACTTACAGCATACTTCAAGTTGATGAGTTAGATTCAGACACACACTAATGCTCAAATAAAACAAGTTTGAGGATATAGTTTTGTACCTCATTTACTTGTGAAGTACTGTATTTTCAAGACTTATTTCAGCTACTCATAAAGTTACCCAGAATAATTTCATGGTCTTGTTTAGGACGCGCAAGTTTCAAATCATCTAGCGTGGATTGTGATTTGTGATACAAATTAATTATTTTTTCACTATTGACAATTTATATCAAATAAATCAAGATATAATCATAAGTATCACTAATCAAAAGATTAATTAACCAAAACTAATTTTATCTAATTGCGAACGGAATAACACTTTCAGATATTTTTTTCTGCTGTAAAGGTTACATATCGGGAATAGCGGCATGATTGGATTTGCTAGAGCATCAGATGTGTCAGAGCAAAAGTTGCAAATTAATTTCAAGAATTGCTTGAGACCGACTTTTTCTCCAGAGCATGGAGTTTTACTGGTTTTGTTGGGTTCCGTTGTGACCGGATCTGCTTTAGCCCAAGCCTGGAATTATTGCACAACATTAGCATTTATTTGTGCGTTTTTTGCTCTGCAAGCAGAGCATCCTTTAGTGGTTCAAATTAAACAGAGGAGCACTTGGAAACCGAGATTTTTAATTTGGAGTGGGATTTACGGGACAGTCGCAATTGCGATCGCTATTTGGTTGTGGTTTCAGTCTCCGGTTTTAGTCTGGATTTATGCTTTAGCATTGATAGCATTCATTGCTGATGTTGTTGCTGTATTGCAGAAAAAACATAAGTCAATTCTCAATGAACTGGTGACATTTGCAGGGATTTGTTTATCAACTCCTTTGGCTTATGCAGCAACTACACATAGCCTTTGTGTAGAAGTAATAGCGATTTGGTTGTTGAACACATTGTTTTTTGGTAGTGCGATTTTCAGCATCAAATTACGACGGAAGAAGACAAGTTCTCCAATCTTGGGGGTGACTTATCACGTTATTGCAAGCACAATAGTCGCTGGGTTTTATTTACTGGGTTGGTTGAATATATTTACAGCTTTAGCATTCGTTGTGGCTTTAATTAAATTTGCTGTAGCGGTCGGGCTTCGTAGTTGGTATTGTAAAGCTCGATTTCAATATATCGCTATATTTGAAACCCGTTTTGCCTTAATCTATGTGGCTATAGCAGCAATTAGTGTTTTACCAGCCCATTTACCGGTTGTTTCTTGAAAAACATGAATAGGTGTTATGTATATGGGTAGTTCGGGAACAGGAGTTGTAGAGACAATAGTCCTTTTTGTGAAAACGTCTCTATGGGAGTTGTACAGCAGAATTCAGGAGTCAGAAGACAGGAGTCAGGAGTAGAATCTTCTTTATAACTGACTTTCAGTTTTTGAACTGTACCTCACTTAGTTGCAATCCGCTATAAGACAGAATACAAGAGTCACTAAAAATTAGTTAAATACTGGTATTTCTAGTAGTCACGAGCTCGGTTGTTCTCATACAATTGGGCTTATTTGTTATTCTTGTTCTGCTAGTCAATACTTTTGCGTTTATTTACTACAGGTTTCTGTAAGATAAATTTTGTGTCGATTTATTTACCTAAAAAATACGTAAATAAAGACTTTTGGTCTGAAGAATTAACTAGAAAATACAAAAAATCTTTCACACAGATCAGAAAAAATAAACTGATGCAAATTCCCAATCAACAAATAATATCAGAATTTCCACAAATAAAATTACATCATAATGCTTGGAAAAGTATACTGATGCAAATTTTGAATAAACAAGCAATCCCAAAATTTCCAAGAGCAAAAGTATCTTATGACCCCCAGGAGAATATATGGACTTTGCAAGAAAAATATTCTTATCGAGATGAAATTAAAAAATCTACAATTATTCTAGATAAGGGTTTTGAGTTCGATCTCTCTTCGATTCCCAGATTATTTTGGATCGTAATTGGAACTCATGAGCTTTCACTGGAAGCACCATTAATTCATGATTTCATGTATATGAGTAGGGGAGGGACCCGAGAGTACTTCCAGCAAAAACCAATATTGGGTAGTATTAAAACTAAAGGTGTATACTATTCTCGCAAAGAAGTCGACGATCTATTTCTTCGAATGATGCAACAAGCAGGTGTAAGCAGATGGCGTAGATTGTTGGGATATATAGGTGTTAAGTTTTGTGGTGGATGGTACTGGAATTCCAATGAGAAAAAATTTGAGGAAAATCCTGCACTGAAATCATGATTTATTGGATAACTTAAAAAATCTATATATGTCGTCAAAAAAAATTGACTTTAGTTTGAGGATTTTCAAAGTGAAATTAACCAAATAAAATTTTGCAAATATTTAATTTATTTTATTGTATTTTATTTTATTTAAAGCTTTAGTTGGAATCATCTTTGTCACGCTCTAAATCGTAAATTACTGTTTCCAGATACCATTCTTCAGACATCCCTGGATAGTAATGCTTAGCTTGTTCGATTAATCTTTCTGCGATCGCCCAATGTCCCCCAACTAGTCTTAAAAGACGCTGTCGCAGAACTTCATCGTTTGTTTTTTGAATTTCGGGACTGGGAGATTTAAATTTTTTCATATGATTTAAGACTGTTTGGTAATTTTCCCAGTCTTCTTTTTCGCAAAATATGCTGATAGCGCGTTGACAGTCATCTACAGCGCGTTGTACTTCTTCAATGTAGGTGTAAGCAATACCGCGATTATAATAAGCGTGAGCATTCTTGGAATCGTATTCAATGGCCTTGGTATAATCCTCTATAGCTCCGATGTAATTTCCCATTTCTCGGTAAGTATTACCTCTACCAACATAAACTGAGGTATTTTCTGGATCCATGCTAATGGCAGAATTGAAATCCTTAATTGCTCCTTGAAAATCTCCTAAATGGGAACGTACCTTACCACGACTCCGGTAAACTATTGCATCCCGAAAATCTAATCCCAAAGCTTGGTTAAAATCTGAGATTGCTTCTTGGTATTTACCTTGTTTGAAGCGGACTATACCTCGACAACAATAAGCTTTACCATCTTGGGGATCTGTTAAGAGTAACCAGTTCAAGTCTTCTAATGCTTCTGGGGTATCCCCACGTTCGGCTTTATCTAATAATTCAGTAAAATAATCATCTTCGGATACTATCGGTAAGTTCTGATTTTTAGATTGCTGATGTCTAGATTCTTGAGTAACCTGTCCTATTGCTGTTTGATATTCTTTTGGCTGTAACTGTTTAATCTTTTCTAAACAAAGTCGACAATTTTCTTTATCTTTCTGTCGCAGATATAAATCTGCTGCTTTTTTAAAGTTTGCGATCGCATCTGTGGTGTAACCTTGTTTACGCCGAACTATCCCCCTTAAATCGTAGGCTGCGGCATAATTGATATTGATATTAATAGCTTTTTCAATATCATCTAAGCTTCCAGGTAAATTTTTCAATTCTAACCTTGTCAGTGCGCGACAATAATAAGCTTCTCCATTCCTGGGATTTAATTTTAGACACTCACTATAATCGGAAATTGCTTGGTATATGTCTCCTGATTCATAGTATGCTAAACCCCGATAGCGATAAGCATCGGCAAAGTAAGGATTTTCCTGCAAAGCATGAGTAAATTGTTCGATTGCTGCTTTGTAGTTTTTTTGCTTTAATTTTTCTAAGCCTTGATTGTAGTATTCTTGACTCATAATCTTTTTGGTGAACTCAGGAAAGTTGTTTTAAGAATGGGTTACGCTAGCTTTTATGCTTACTTATTGTTAATTTAGTCGTTAAGTTACAAATAAGTTCATAAATACCCATTCTAACTAACCCATTTCAGCAACCGACCAAGTACAAATGTTAAATTTGCTTGAGTGTTGTAATAAATTATAGTTACCAATAGATTATCTATTCACCCACAGACCAGATAGCAACACTACCTCCATTATCTGCACCACTACTTACAAGTACAAGGGTTTTTCCAACTGAACTGAGATTCAAAGAGTAGACATGACCGGTTTGACACTCCCCATGCCTAAAGGCTAGGGGATTCTTGGTTCTTAGAGGATACTTGCTCAACCAGGTTTACACCAGACTGAGTAGAGGTTTCATCTCCCCAAGCGTTGCTTGCGTCTAACGCAAAAGTTCCGGTGTGCCCCACCGTACTCAATCCTCGACGAAGGATATTTCTAGCTGCATTCTCATCTCTATCCATCACACAACCACATGCACAAACATGAGTCCTAGTAGATAGGGTTTTCTTTACAACTTGTTCACAGCTAGAGCATTCTTGGCTTGTGTATTGGGGAGGTACCGCAACTGTTACCCGCCCAAATACTCTTCCAAAGTACTCAACCCAGACACGGAATTGATACCAAGATGCATCATTAATGGATTTAGCCAGACAATGATTTTTCACCAAATTTTTGATCCTCAAATCTTCATAAGCGATCAAGTCGTTAGACTGAACTACGCACCGCGCTAACTTCACAGCATGGTCTTTACGTTGCCTACTTATTTTGAGGTGACGTTTACCTAAAATCTGTCTAGCTTTTCTCCTGTTGTTTGAACCTTTAACTTTTTTAGATACTCTACGTTGAGAGCGCTTGAGAACTTTTTCACCTTTGCGGAGAAACTTAGGATTTTCAACAATCTCACCATGAGAATTGGTGTAGTAATATGCAATTCCAACATCTAACCCAATAGTGCAATTAGTTGCCTCAATATTCTCAGAACGCTTTACATCAATACAGAATTGCACATAAATGCCATCTACTCGTTTAACTAAGCGTACTCGTTTAATCTGCTTTATTTGATAGAAATGCAAATCACGAGTACCTTTTAGTTTTAACCGCCCAATACCTTTTTTGTCGGTGAAAGTTATGTATTTGCGATTGTCAGCAAGCTTCCATCCTGAGGTTTTGTATTCAACAGAGCGACAATCTTTCTGGAATCTAGGATATCCTTTCTTCCCTGGCTTGCCTTTTTTGCAGTTGTCATAAAACCGAAAAATCGATGACCATGCTCGTTCTGCACTTGCTTGTCTTGCCATTGAATTGAGTTCGTTAGCAAAAGGGAATCGAGACGCCAATACAGCACAATATTTCTGCAAATCGTTTTTACCAGTCTTGGGTTTATCCATCCATAACCGAATGCAGCTATTACGGATAAACTTGGCTGTACGAATTGCTTCCTCTACTGCTTTGTATTGACTTTCTTTCCCGTATGCTTTGAGCTCAAAAACCAACATAATTTTAAAACACCTCTTATCTTATACTAACATATTGAGTATAAGATTGCCAGATAAATTAAGAAGGGGAATCAATTCCCCTGCGCCCTACATCCCCACAATTAAAATTAGGGGCTTTGGTCGCATCTTGGTAAGGTAAACTAGGTGTAACTTGGACATTTCCCCTACTTTTAGGTGCAGACATACCCAAGTCTGAATTTATAAACCAAAACCACCGACTACAAGGGTTTTCCCAATCCCCTGCGGGGACGCTGCGCTAACGGGACTAAAAGCTACTGTATGGAGTCTGTTCATCTTTACATCGAAAGTATCAAAAACTTCTCCTGTCTCTAACCCCCATATTATTACTGCTCCGTGGGAGTAAATATCTCCTTTCATACGGAAATAACCAGCAAGAAACTTACCATTAGGATCGATCACCAGAGAATTTACCCCACCTACGGAGCCATCAGTCAAACTACGAACTAATTTATTCGTTATTATAATATTCCAAAGCTTTATTTCTTTATAGCCAAAACTCCTACTAGAGCACCAGTCCAGTAGAAGATATTGACAAAAGGTACAGTTTTTGCAGAGGCTAATATTGGAGAACTGTGGTATCAGGAGTGCATACAGATGCGTCCAGAAATTTGGAAGCCTCCAGTAGAATTGTCAGTAGCAGAACAAAAAGTAGCCAAACGTATACGCAAAGCAAAGTTGTTCGTATTTTTGAGAAAAATACGTCACGAGTTATTCGACCCAGATTTTCAAAGGGAATTAGGGACAATTTTCAAAGATAGTAGTGTAGGATTGTGCCCAATAGCACCAGCACAATTGTCACTGGCAATCATTCTCCAAGCATATACTGGAGTTTCAGACGAAGAAGCAATAGAAGCAATTGAAATGGACAGACGGTGGCAGCTAGTTTTAGATTGCCTCGATTGCGAGAAAGCACCATTTGGAAAAGGAACACTGGTAAGATTTCGAGCACTCTTAATAGCAAATTCTTTTGACCGACGGTTAATTGAAAAAACAATTGAAATGGCACAAAGTTCGGGAGAATATAACTCACGTTCATTAAGAGTAGCCCTTGATTCGAGTCCACTATGGGGAGCCGCACGAGTCGAAGATACGTATAATCTATTAGGTCATGCACTACGAAAAGCGTTGGAGGTAATATCTCAGAATTATCAACAGGACTTAGTAACTGTTGCTACAAGTGCAGGAGCAGAAGTAGTGACAGGAACAAGCCTCAAAGCAGCTCTGGATTTAGATTGGGATGACCCACAAGCGCGAAATTTAGCACTGTCAACAATTTTACAAGCTTTGAATTCAGTTGAGTCCTGGGTAGAAGAAAAAACCGATTTGGATCACAAAACAATCAGTCAGGTCAACAAAAGCCTTAAAGATGCACGACAGATTGAAACACAAGATGTAGAGGAGACATCAGATGGCTCCCCAAAGCTCCGTAAGGGCGTTGCCAAAAATAGACGTATTTCAATTCAGGATGAGGAAATGCGTCATGGACGTAAAAGCCGCAATAAACGTGTTGATGGTTACAAACGCCATGTTTTAAAGGATTTAGAACTACAAATGGTACGGGCTGTTGGCGTTACACCTGCAAATGCACCTGAAGCATCAGTAACTCCAGACATCGAAGAAGACTTAAACTCTCAGCAAGTAATAATTCAAGAGTTACAGATTGACCGCGCATATTTGACCAGCCATTGGGTCAAACAGCGTACACCTACAATGACTATTATTTGTAAGCCATGGAAGGTCAGAAATGGTCATTTTTTTGATAAAAATGCCTTTGTTCTTGATTGGGAACAGCATTTGATTCGCTGTCCAAATGGAGTCAGTTTACCATTTACTGAGGGGAGTGTTGTCCGCTTCCCCAAACATGAATGTGACAGTTGTCCAAAACGTTCTCAATGTACCCAAAGCAAGCATGGTCGTAGCATCTCAATTCACCCAGATGAATCTTTACTTGCAGAATTACGGGAACGTCAAACTAGTAACACAGGACGTGCTAAACTCCGCGAACGTGTTAGTGTTGAACATACTCTAGCCCATATTGGTCAATGGCAGGGAGATAAAGCTCGCTATCTTGGATTACGCAAAAACCTTTTTGACCTCCGACGTATGGCTGTTGTACACAATCTGCACGTTCTTGCTCGCATGTGTAAAACTAATGATACTGTTGGCGAACTTGAAAATTCAACGAAAAGGAGAATAAGTACAGGCTAATTAAAGCAGCAAAAATTTAATTCACAAAGAATATTAAAACTCCCGTTTGCGTCTAATACATGGAAAGAGGGATTAAAGCACGTATTACACGGAAAGTTGTTTTTGGTGTAGAAACCAATTCAATTAATCGCAAGCTTTCCCTGAATATCTCGCTTCACTACTGCAATTCCCGTGTATTACATGGTTGATTTTAACTGATTTTACCGCGTAATACATGGGGCAAGCATGCTCCCAAATAAAATGCAAGCACCCGATAAGCCTGTGAATGCTCGTGTTTAGGCAACAAAAGCGGATGTTTGTTGATGTGGCTGTGTCTCATGGTAAACCCAAATCTCTATTTAACTTCTATTTTCCATGTATTACATGGGAAGGGGAGTTTTATTTCCCTACGCTTCTTCTGTTTTCCGGTAAATTGTGAAGTCCCCGCTACAGTGTCAACTATTGTTGGAGAAATTCCTAATTTTCTACCACATAATCTACTTAATTTGTCAACAGCTTCTACTGGACTGGTGTTCTAGCAAGGAACTTACCATTAGGAGCAAAGGCAATGGATACAATATTACCGTTAGTATCCCCACTGACAAGGATTTTCCCGTCTGGACTCCAAGCGATTGAATATACCGCCCGAGAGTTTTGCAAGTTTAGGAGTAATTTCCCATCTGGCTGCCACAGCTTAATTGTACCATCAACGCTAGCACTCGCGATAATTTTACCATCGGGGGCGATCGCCACTTTATTTTTATTTTTATGTTTATTTTTGTCTCTTATTTTCCAATCCTTTTAGTGCGATCGTAAGTAAAGCTATAATATATGAAATTTTAGCTGAAACGCAGTAGACCCCACGTCTCTTCTATGGAAAGCATGAGCGTGGGATTAAGGATTTGCAGCCAAACAGCAAAGCCAACTTTACCTCTGTTAAAAAAATCTAGAGTTATGAAAGAGTTATGAATTTGAAATTTTTTCTTTTTCAGTTATTTTTTCTGTTTCAGATACTTCTTCATCAGTAGTTTTATTCGCCGGACCTTGTACAACTAGTACAGAACAACATGCATGATGTAATACATAATTGCTAACACTACCAAGGAAAAATTCACTTAAGCCGCGACGACCGCGACGACCCATAATAATTATATCTGCACCCCAGCTAAGTGCAGTATCACAAATGGTTCGACCCGCTTCACCAACATATTGGTTAAATTCAGTTACAATACCTAAGTTTTTCGCTTCTTCGTACCGAGCATGTAGCCATTTCAACCTATCTTCCTTAAGCTTTTTCCAGTCTTTGAGGTGTATCTCATTCCTTTGAGCTTGGTACTCTGGATAAAGAATGGTTGGTTGAACAAATACGGGATCGATATATTGTTCGTCTAATGGATTTAAGATATGAAGCAACAGCAAGCGTGCATCATTTATTTTTGCTAAAGATACAGCTTCATCAAAAACGTACTGACTTATGTCGGAAGTATCGATTGCAACCAAAACGTTGTGAAACATATTTTACTCCTTGAAGATTGGGAAATAGGATGAATGATTGAATTGGTTATTTCTGACTTCTTACTTTTGATTTTCTCCCCACAGGGTGCGAATACATTTCATTTCAAACACTATTTTCAGTTTCAGTTTTAGTGTCAGTTTCAGTTTTCAACTTTTGTGTTTGAGATACTTTTCGAGCGTCGGTCTCAGTAACTGGACCTTGTACAATTAACACCGAACAATGGGCATGATGAAGTACATAATTACTAACGCTGCCAAGAAAAAATTCACTGAAACCGCGAAGACCGCGACGACCGATCACAATTAGATCTGCATCCCAACTATAAGCGACATCACAAATTATTCGGCTTGGTTCGCCAATGTGTTGATTAGATTCAGTGACTATACCTAATTTTTCTGCTCGCTCGCACTTGGATTTGAGCCACTTTAACCTTTGTTCTTCAAGCCTTTCCCAATCAATACATTTTTTATTACTTTCGCCTTGGTGTTCTAAATAAAAAATAGTTGGTTCTATAACCATACCATTAATATATTGCTCATCTAAGGGATTTAAGACATGAAGCAACATTAAGTTTGCATTATTTGTTTTTGCTAAAGATACTGCTTCATCAAAAACGTACTGACTCATATCAGAATTATCGATTGCAACAAGAAGCCTGTGAAACATAGGTTAACTCCTTGGATGTTGGGAATTTTAGGAGGTATTGGGAGTGTTAGATGTTTGGAAGGTAGGGAGTTCAAGAATTTAGAGATGAATTTGAATTGAATTTGAATTTGAATTTGAGCGTAAATAGGAATATGAATTTCTAATCTTGTATTCCTTACTTTATCTCTCCCTGTTCTCTTCCAAGTAAATATGTAAATACAATTTTAACTTTTCTGTTCGACAGCGGCGACTTTCAACATGGTCTTCAATACTGAATCAGGATTGAGACTTATAGAATCAATACCTTGTTGGACTAAGAAACGAGCAAATTCTGGATAATCACTGGGTGCTTGTCCGCAGATACCAATTTTACGTCCGTGTAGTTTGACAGTAGTTATAGCTTTAGCTATTGTTCGCTTAACTGCTTCATTGCGCTCGTCAAATAAATGTGCAATCAATCCTGAATCCCGATCCAAACCAAGTGTTAACTGGGTCAAATCGTTAGAACCAATGGAGAATCCATCGAAAATTTTGCTAAATTCATCGGCTAATTGAACATTAGATGGTAGTTCGCACATTACATAGACTTGTAGGTTATTTTCACCCTTAACTAAGCCATTTTTCGCCATCTCTGCTAAAACACGGTTACCTTCTTCTGGAGTACGACAAAATGGAACCATCAAAATTACGTTGGTTAAACCCATTTCATCTCGTACTCTTTTCATGGCTTGACATTCTAGAGCAAAGCCCTGACGATAACGTTCATCATAATAGCGAGAAGCACCGCGCCATCCCAGCATTGGGTTTTCTTCTTTGGGTTCAAATTCCCTTCCACCTAAAAGGTTTGCATATTCGTTACTCTTAAAATCACTCAGACGAACTATGACAGGCTTGGGATAGAATGCTGCAGCAATGGTACCTATACCCTGGGCTAATCTATCTACAAAGAATTGAGGTTTATCTTGGTATTGTTTGGTTAATTCTGCAATTTTGGATTTAGCGAGTTTGTCTTCTAATCTATCAAAGTTAATTAATGCTAATGGGTGGGCTTTTATGTGGTTGGCGATAATAAATTCCATCCTTGCAAGTCCTACCCCATCATTAGGTATAGCACTCAAGCCAAAAGCTTCTTCTGGATTACCCACATTCATCATAATTTTAGTTTGAGTGTGAGGTAATTTCTCCAACCTTACTTCTTCGACTTCGTAAGGTAATAATCCTTGATAAACTTTACCTGTTTCTCCTTCTGCACAAGAAACAGTAATATTTTGTCCAGTTTTTAACACAGTAGTAGCATTACCGCAGCCAACTATTGCAGGAATTCCCATTTCTCTAGCAATGATTGCTGCATGACAGGTGCGTCCTCCTGAATTTGTTACTATTGCACCAGCTTTTTTCATTATTGGTTCCCAATCAGGATCGGTACGGTTAGTTACCAATACTTCTCCTGGTTGGAACAAGTTAAGATTATGTACGTCTAGAATAATTTTGGCTTTACCTTGTCCGATCGTTTCGCCAACACTGCGACCTGTGACCAATAAAGATTCTTTCTTGGCTATGTTTGCATTATCTTTGAGGCGATATGTCCGGAGGATATTATTTAGCTTTTGCGATTGGACTGTTTCTGGACGAGCTTGGACAATAAATAATTCATTAGTAATCCCATCTTTTGCCCACTCAATATCCATGGGGGTATAAGTACCCCGTGCTTGGGAATAGTGTTCTTCAATTATGTAAGCCCAGTGTGCCAATTGTAAAATTTCATCGTTATTCAAAGCAAATTTCTGACGCTGGCTTGAAGATACAGGAATATTCTTAGTCAACTTAGAACCGCCTAAATCGTACACCATTTTAATTTCTTTGGTGCCGAGGCGTTTATCTAAAATTGGGCGATACCCTTGTTTTAGTGTAGGTTTGAATACCAAGTACTCATCTGGATTTACTGCCCCTTGAACTACATTTTCACCTAAACCATAGGCAGCTGTAATTAACACCGCATCTTTAAAACCACTTTCGGTATCGATAGAAAACATCACACCGGAAGCTGCTAAATCAGAACGTACCATTTTTTGTACGCCCACTGACAAAGCCACATTGAGATGATCGAAGCCTTTAAGTTGTCGATAAGAAATTGCACGGTCTGTAAAAATAGATGCAAAGCACTTATGACAAGCTTGTAAAACAGCGGATAGACCGTGAACATTTAAATAAGTTTCTTGCTGTCCAGCAAAGCTCGCGTCGGGTAGGTCTTCCGCTGTAGCGCTGGAGCGAACTGCTACGTCAATATCAGGACCATACTCAGAGCAAAGATTTTTATAAGCTGTTGCAATCGATTTTTGTAATTCCTGTGGAAAGGGGGTTTGTAGGATCAAATTCCTGGCTTTTTTGCCACACTTGCGCAGACTATCAATGTCTTCTACATCTAACGAAGCAAAAATATCTCTCAGTTGGGTTTCTAATCCCCCTGCTTCGATAAAACGACGATAAGCCTCAGCGGTAGTTGCAAATCCTGTGGGGACTTTGACGCCTTTAGGTATGAGTCGCTGGATCATTTCCCCCAAAGAAGCATTTTTACCACCCACTAGAGAAATATCTGCAATTCCTACTTCATGAAAAGATAATACTAGACATTGTTCTTTAGATTGTTGGTGGGTATTAATTACTTTGTTTAACATAGTAAAGCTTCCTATCAAAGGTATTGCACAACAAAAGAAAGTACTGATTTAAGCTCTTTTATCCTCTTCGCTCGATATTCACTGTTATACAAAGATAATTTGAGGAATTTGTGAGGATGGGAAGTGTGGGGAGTGTGGGGAGTGTGGGGAGTTTGGGGAGTGTGGGGAGTTTGGGGAGTGTGGGGAGTGTGGGGAGTGTGTGGAGCGTGGGGAGTTTGGGGAGTGTGGGGAGTGTGGGAGGTGTGGGGAGTGTGGGGAGGTATATTTTTAGTTGCAATCTTAGTTAAATTATCTTTATCTCTACTTGAATACTATTTTTTATCAATG
>NZ_LMTZ01000099.1 GCF_001456025.1 Mastigocoleus testarum BC008 | reverse complement strand
TCATAAATCGGAAATTAGAGATTTGAAAAAAGATTTAGAAATTATTGTTCCAAAGGCAGCTTGAGCATTTCATTCACGGGTATTGGGCTTAAGTGCTTCTAAAACAAGACCGAGCTTTCCAAATAGATTGCGATTAGTATTCATAGCAAGCAGTTTCCAATAGTTTGATTTGTGAACGGGAAATTATTTTCTGCTTTTTAATAATTTTTTAAGATTTTAATTACTAAACATTGAACATATCAGAGTATTTACTGCAAGATATATCATGATCGATTGAAGATTTTGCACAATCGCACCAAGCTAACTACGAAGCTTACCTGGAGTTATTCCAAATTTGCGCCGAAACAAACGAGTCCAATGAGATTGATTTGCAAAACCACTTTCCATTGCGATCGCAGCTAAATCCATTTGACTATGACTCAGAAGATCTAGCGATCGCTCCAACCGTAATGTTGTCACCCATTCGTATACAGACTGACCAAATTGCTTATTCACAAGACGTTGTAGAGTTTGAGGGCTTGTTCCCACAATGGTTGCAAGTTGAGAAACCGTAAGTTTACAATCTAGACGTTCCCGAACATAACTTTCAAGATAATCGAGGCTAGGTGGTTTTATATCGCCTAAGGAATCGGACTGAAAATGAATTAGTTGTAAATGTTGAATTAATGTTTCAGTGATACTTTCTCGATAAAGAATTGCATCCGGATCGTTTCGATGACGTTGAATATATAGGGCTTCCGCTAAAGTTCGTATGACTGGATCGGAAAGTCCAATTTTTGGTTTACCATCTGCAAATCGGGGGTTTAATCGCTCAGATGGGAATGTAATGGACGCATAACACATTTGGGTACCCTTATAAAAACCACTCATTTTAAAACCGGGCTGCACAAATGAGAAATTACCTGGAACTACAAGATATCTCGCACTGTTTTTCCCATCTACTTCCATTTCAAAAGTCTGTAATTGTGCTCTAAAGTTGATTACAAGATAAGGGTCGGAGTAACCTGCATGCCATGTTACTCCATCAATGGGATTTTCTGTAAATACCCGCATTTGCAGGCGAGAAGTTTGGAGTAAATCTTCTGAAAGAATAAAATTTGGATTAAAATCAATACTTTGAGGTCGGGACTCTGACATGATTTGTGTTTAGGAGTAGGTCGCTTATTTTTAACAGGTAGCATATCTGGGTTGGTAATTGGTAATTGGTAATGGGTAATGGGAAAGAGTAATGTCGCGAAGGGGTTTTTCTTTTTTCCCAAGTGTCTCTGTTAGATTCTGTGAACGAAGGAAGTGAGTTAATATGTTCAATCTGTATATATTACACTTCGAACGCCCACGTTTTTTGCATCTGCGATACACCCCAATCGCTAAGATAGTATAAGATTGCGCTCCGATTCATTGTTATGATTGTTTCACATCAAAACTCCATCGATTTAATAAACGTTGCTAAACAAACAAGACTAGCGGCTATGAAATTAGCTGTTTTGTCAACAGAACAGAAAAACCAAGCCATAGAGGCTATCGCTAGTGCTTTAGAATCTGCCAAAGATGAGATTTTATCTGCAAATATTGCTGATTGTGAAGCCGCAACTAAAGCAGGGATTGCTAAGCCACTTTATAAACGTTTACAGTTAGACGAACATAAATTAAGAGATACGATTACTGGAGTTAGGAATGTTGGTAAACTTGCAGATCCAGTTGGTGCGGTACAAATTCACCGAGAAATTGATACTGGCTTAGTTTTTAAGCGGGTAACTTGTCCCTTGGGAGTTTTGGGGGTAATTTTTGAAGCCCGTCCGGAAGCGGCGATCCAAATTGCATCTTTAGCCATCAAATCAGGTAACGGTGTAATTCTTAAAGGTGGAAAAGAAGCGATTAATTCTTGCGAAGCAATAGTCAAAGCAGTCAAAAAAGGATTATCACAAACTGCTGTTAATCCCGATGCGGTGCAACTTTTAACTACCAGGGAAGAAACCTTGGAATTATTGAAGTTGGATCGATACGTAGATTTAATAATTCCTCGGGGTTCCAACTCTTTTGTACGCTTTGTCCAAGAAAATACCCGCATACCTGTTTTAGGTCATGCTGATGGGATTTGTCATTTATATGTAGATGCAACTGCAGATATTGATAAAGCTGTAACTATTACTGTTGATTCTAAAACTCACTATCCTGCAGCTTGTAACGCGATTGAAACTTTATTAGTTCATCGTTCCATAGCTCCACAATTTTTACCAAAAGTTGCAACAATTTTGCAAGAATTAAATGTGGAATTAAGAGGAGATAAACTTACTCGTGATATTTTGTCAAGTAGTTTTTCTAATATTGAAACAGCAACAGAAGAAGATTGGGAAACAGAATACAGCGACCTAATATTATCCATTAGAATTGTTGATACTTTAGAAGATGCGATCGCTCACATTAATGATTATGGTTCCAAACATACTGATGCGGTCGTCACTGAAAATAAGGAAGTAGCAGATACTTTTCTTGCTTTAGTAAATGCAGCCGGAGTTTATCATAATTGTTCTACCCGTTTTGCCGATGGTTTCCGTTATGGTTTTGGTGCAGAAGTAGGAATTAGTACTCAACAAATGCCTCCAAGGGGTCCTGTTGGTTTAGAGGGTTTGATAACCTATAAATATCAAATGCGTGGTGATTCTCATATCTGTGCCACATACACCGGTGCAAACGCCAAAAAATTTACCCATCAAGATTTACCAATTGATGGTTAACTATTGAAAAGCAAATTATTACCAATTACCAATTACCAATTACCAATTACCAATTACCAATTACCAATTACCAATTACCAATTACCAATTACCAATTACCAATTACCAATTACCAATTACCAATTACCAATTACCAATTACCAATTACCAATTACCAATTACCAATTACCAATTACCAATTACCAATTACCAATTACCAATTACCAATTACCAATTACCAATTACCAATTACCAATTACCAATTACCAATTACCAATTACCAATTACCAATTACCAATTACCAATTACCAATTACCAATTACCAATTACCAATTACCAATTACCAATTACCAATTACCAATTACCAATTACCAATTACCAATTACCAATTACCAATTACCAATTACCAATTACCAATTACCAATTACCAATTACCAATTACCAATTACCAATTACCAATTACCAATTACCAATTACCAATTACCAATTACCAATTACCAATTACCAATTACCAATTACCAATTACCAATTACCAATTACCAATTACCAATTACCAATTACCAATTACCAATTACCAATTACCAATTACCAATTACCAATTACCAATTACCAATTACCAATTACCAATTACCAATTACCAATTACCAATTACCAATTACCAATTACCAATTACCAATTACCAATTACCAATTACCAATTACCAATTACCAATTACCAATTACCAATTACCAATTACCAATTACCAATTACCAATTACCAATTACCAATTACCAATTACCAATTACCAATTACCAATTACCAATTACCAATTACCAATTACCAATTACCAATTACCAAAAATAAAAAAGTCAGGAGTAAGGATTAACACTAGTTAGGAGTTTAGGGTTTAATCGCTCCAGTCATCGAGGTTATCAATCTCGGACTATCCTTACTCATCACCATTAGAGCTTGAAAGGAGTCAGATTTGCGCTAAACAGAACGTTTTCAGCCAATGTGGGCCCCAAAAAGGGAGACGCAATAACTAAGATTGCTTATGCTAACCACAAAAGAAGAGCGTTCGTCAAATTGGAGAGAACGTTGAGGCAATGAGCATAAATTAATTTACTCAATTAATTATCTTCAAGTAAACTAAATAATTTAGAAAAGAAAAATAGGAAATCACTTATATTTAGCCTATTTACCTACTAAATTTGCACCTCAAACAAATTCAAACCTAGTTGCATTTTGGTAGTTGCTTACACCTCTGATTAAGCCCATTAAATACATTAATGCATACATTAACTGATCGTAAAAAAATGATGTTGCCAGTTTGGCAGTTTTTTTATGTTAATAAATGATGAAATTATTTTGTAATATATTTGACTATGGAGTTGACAAAAGTACACTCAATTATATTTGTAAAAGTGTTTTTTATTGCTCTACAAATAAATACTTCTCCCTAATTATTTTGAGATAACAATATATAAGAAAATTTAACGTGAAGGTTATACTATTGATTATCAAAAATCATAATTATCAAAAATCAGCTTCATAATTGGGAAGAAAAATTATAGGGGCGATGTTTCAAGAGTTTTTAGTTTTTAATTCTCAGTGAAAATATCTTGAAAATCACCCCAAATGTATCCTACAGATTAATTATTTTCCAATTTTGAGTGGGTAAACTAAACCCTTAATTAACTTGTATATCCAAATTTTTTACTAGGAAACCCCACTTATCTGCGGCTTCTGCAATAATTTTAGCCGTTGGTTTACCTGCACCATGTCCGGCTTTGGTCTCAATTCTAATTAATACTGGTGCATTCCCAGTATGTGCTGCTTGTAAAGCTGCTGCAAATTTAAAGCTGTGTGCTGGAACCACCCGGTCATCATGATCAGCAGTAGTAATTAAGGTTGGAGGATAAGAGGTACCAGCTTTGAGGTTATGTAGTGGCGAGTAGCTATATAATACTTTGAATTCCTCAGGGTTTTCCGGGGAACCGTACTCTGAAATCCACGCCCAACCGATAGTAAATTTATGGAAGCGCAACATATCCATCACCCCAACTGCTGGTAAAGCTGCACCAAATAAATCTGGACGTTGAGTTATGGAAGCACCTACTAGCAAACCACCATTACTACCACCAGCGATCGCTAATTTCTCAGATTTTGTATATTTATTCGTGATTAGCCATTCAGCAGCAGCAAAAAAGTCATCAAATACATTTTGTTTTTTCAACTTCATTCCTGCTTGATGCCATTCTTCACCGTATTCACCACCACCCCGTAAATTGGCGACTGCGTATACTCCTCCCATTTCCATCCACACTAAGTTACTGACGGAAAAAGTAGGGGTAATGGAAATATTGAAGCCACCGTAGGCATAAAGTAAGGTAGGATTATTGCCATCTAATGTAATACCTTTCTTATAGGTAATAAACATTGGAACTTGAGTTCCATCTTTGCTCTGATAAAAAACTTGTTTCGTTTCATAATTATCAGGATTGAAATCTACCTTTGGCTGACGAAATAAACTGCTTTTCCCAGTTACCATGTCGTAGCGGTAAACAGTTCCGGGTGTAGTAAAACTAGTAAAACTATAGAAAGTTGACCTATCTTCAGGTTTTCCATTAAAACCACCGACCGAACCAATTCCTGGAAGTTCTACTTCCCGAATAAACTTACCTTGCAAATCGAAAATCTTAACTTGACTGCGAGCATCTTTGAGATAATCAACAACAAACCAATGGTTAATAATTCCAGCGTCTTCCAGAGTTTCATCTGTTTGAGGGATTATTTCTCGCCATTGATTTCGATCTCCAGGATTTTCAGTATCAATTGCAATAATTCTTCCCCGTGGTGCATTTAAATCTGTACGCAAATAAAAGATGCGATCGCTATTATCAATAAAACTGTAATTAGCATGAAATTCGCTAATAAGTTCTATGACTTCACTATTTGGATCGGTTAAATCCTTATAAAAAAGTAGGTTTTTGGGATCGGTTCCCAACCAAACTGAAATAATTAGATATTTTCCATCATCGCTGACTCCACCACTAAAGCCCCATTCCTTTTGGTCCGGACGCTGATAAATTAATACATCTTCTGATTGTGGAGTTCCTAAGCGATGGTAATAAAGTTTTTGATAATAGTTAACATCTTCTAATTTAGTTTTTTGATTCGGTTCATCATAACGGCTGTAGAAGAAACCTTTGCTGTCAGGAGTCCAGGATGCACCGGAAAATTTAATCCATTGCAAGCGATCCGATAAATCTTGAACTGTTTCAATATCGCGGACTTTCCATTCTTGCCAATCAGAACCAGAACTGGATATACCGTATGCTAAAAATTTACCATCATCACTAATTGATAACCCAGAAAGCGCAACAGTCCCATCTTCTGAAAGTTTGTTGGGATCGAGTAAAACTTGGGGTTCGTCATCAAGATTCTTGAGGGTGTAAAGAACGCTTTGATTTTGCAGTCCGTTATTCTTAAAGTAAAAATAGCGATTTCCCTCTTTAAAAGGGACGCCATATTTTTCATAGTCCCACAGTGCGGTTAAACGCTGCTTAATCCTATCCCGTGCTGGGATTCCATTTAGATATTCAAATGTAACTTGATTTTGGGCTTCTACCCAAGCTTTAGTTTCTTCTGAATCTGGATCTTCAAGCCAACGGTAGGGATCTGCAATTTCGGTACCGTGGTAGTTATCAATTTGGTCTTCTTTACGAGTAGATGGATAATTCAAAGGTGTTATTGAAGACATATCATCAAGTTGGGAAGGTACTGTTACATGGTAAGGTAACTCTTTGTTTTGAGAAGTTGAAACCTCAGAATTTAAATTTGATGATGTATAAAAATAATTTTTAGAGGTTAGTTCAACTAAAGTTTTTTCAAAATTTGCATAGTTTGCCTGTGTTATAACAGCTAAAAATATAGCAAAAGCAAGTATATACATCCTAATAGCTTTAATTTTTATCAATATTTTGCCCCCTATTTCCCATTTCATATTCTTTATTCTTCATTTTTCATAGCCTTTTATCCGCAATAGTAAAAAAACTTCTGGGAGTTTTCCGAGATAAATTTTAGTTTTAGGAGTAAATTGTTATCTTAACTGATGCAAAAACTACAGGACTTTCTTTCCCGTTTATCTTGCAATTATCTTTCCCTTGAAATCAAAATACGACTGCAGGCTTAAGTGTTATTTGCTACTTATGGGCACTGTATATAAAAGTCGACTAATACAGCCTCCACGTTATGTTTGTCCTCCCGCCCCAAAAGCAATATTTTCATCCTTGTTGCTGGTTGGGAATCCTGACTATTGCATCTTTACCAAACATAAAACCTTCTTCCCTCTTCCTTCGCTGTGATCCCAGTTCAAGTTTGACAGCATTACCTTCCGATATAGTTGATCGCACTCAACAAATTGCTAGGGGATGTAGTGCAAATCAAGGAAATAGTTTTACGATTATAGGTAAAGGTGGTTTTCCTACAAATCCTGAAGATATAATTTCACAGGTGAATGTATGGGAAGATCTGCGCGATATTAATATTGTTGGTCGTACTCAAAAAACAAATATTCAAATAAAAAATAATTTTCCCGAACCAATTATCGAAGCTACTAATTTGGTAATCGATAAACACAGAAATTTTGAATTGATTGCTCGGTCTGGTAATCTAAACACTCAAAATAATTGGCGTAACATCCTTAATTGCAGCGGTTAAGTAACCGAATAATATCAAAAGGCAAATGATTTACTTTACCTTTTATGAAAGTCCAATTCAATCACTGCGACTCGTCTCCGATGGGCGATCGCTAACAGGACTTTATATGATGTCTGAGAAACATCATCTCATCCCCCAAGAAAATTGGTTAGAAGATGACTCTATTGCACCTTTTCCCGAAACGAAAGAACAACTGACAGCATATTTTGCAGGAACTTTAACCGAGTTTGATTTACCTTTAAAGATGGAAGGTACTGTCTTTCAGGAAATAGTTTGGGAATCTCTTAGAAATATCCCCTACGGTAAAACCATATCTTACGGGGAGCTAGCTGACCAAATTGGACGACCTAATGCATCTCGTGCTGTAGGTTTAGCCAATGGAAGAAACCCAATATCTATTATTGTTCCCTGTCATCGGGTAATTGGAGCTAATGGTAAATTGACAGGATATGGTGGTGGTGTTGAGCGCAAACAATGGTTGATAGAACACGAGCATAATATCTGCATGAAACAGCCGATGGTTCTTGAGGGTAAGTAGTGCGATAACAGTCAACACAGGAAATATGGAAGTAAAACGTAAAGGTGCACGTCGAATAATTGATATTCCCCCTGATATTCTTGAGCAAATAAATCGTGGAGAAATTGAAACTGTCAATCTCACCGAATGTCTGGCGCTCGATTTTGCAAAATTGATGAATTATGCTCTACCAGGTATTAACGACACTGCAATCGCACAAATGAAAGCTGCATCTGAGCTTGGTTGGATGAACAGAACTCGACTTGCACCCAAACTGATCTATGAGTGTTTTGGAGCATCGATTATTGATACGCTTTTAGCTCATACTTCTGATAACGTTCGCGGTTGGGCTTCTGGGGTTGTTGCTTTGATTCCTAATCTTTCCACTGAAGAACGACTCAACCGAATAAAACCCCTTGCTGACGACCCTAATTCTAGCACTCGGGAAACTGTATGGTTACTAATGCGCGAACATATTGCAGATAATATCGAACAAAGTATTCAAGTACTTATCCCTTGGACAGCCAGCAATCGCGAAAATATCCGCCGATTCGCCACAGAATCTACCCGTCCCCGTGGTGTCTGGTGCAGTCATATACCCAAGTTGAAAGAATCACCAGAGTTAGGTTTACCATTGTTGGAACCTTTGAAGTCAGATTCTGCAAGATATGTTCAGAACTCAGTAGCAAATTGGCTCAATGATGCAGCCAAGTCAAAGCCTGATTGGGTATTGAATCTAACAAACTGTTGGTTATATGAGTCTAACACCAAAGAAACCCATTACATTGTCAAACGGGGAAAACGTAGTCTTTAAGAAAATATACGATTAAAACTTAATTTTGACTGCTAATTGCTAGACTTTTAACCAAGTCGATAGCATATATACCCAAAATGATCGTATCAACTAAAAAACCTAAGTGGACAATTCCCGGACCAGACGCTTTACCCTTGATTGGTCGCACCCTTAATGTAATTAATTTTGGCAAAGATTGTATTGCTTATAGTAATCAACTGTTTAAAACCTATGGAAATGTAGTTTCTTTAGCTGCATCAGGAGGTACGAATATTTACTCACCGGATACTGGTTGTCCGGGGACAGTTTTAGCTCACGGTCCAGATATTATTCGTCAAGTTACTAATCAACATCATATTTACTATAAAAGCCCTTTATCAGGAACCCTGTATCGTCAAAAAGATAAATCAAAAAGAACCCAACCTTTAACTAATTTTGGGGTCGGATTGTTCGGCGTTAATGAGGAAGCGCATCTGCAACAACGTAAATTAATGATGCCTGCTTTCCACAAAAATAAAGTTGAATCATATCGTGATGATATGGTTGCTATGACCCAATTTGAAATTGACCAACTTTCAATAAATCAAGTTTGTGAAATTAGTCAATTGATGCAAAGATTAACCCTGCGAATAGCAACTAAAACTTTATTTGGCGAGGATATAAATACTGTAGATAGTACTGCAGGAGAAGTGCTTCAAGAGATTCTCAACTGCCAAAGATCCTCATCAATTAAGTTATTCCCTTTTGACATCCCTGGGCTAATCTTCCATCGTTATCTCGATCTCCTCGCTGAGTATGAAACAAAAATCAAAAAAATTATCGCTGACAAAAAAGCCAAAGGGGCTGATGATAACGATGTATTATCTATGCTGATCCAAGCTCGTTATGAAGAGAGTGGTCATTCATTAAGTGAAGACGAATTAATTGCCCATACAGGAGTGATTTTTCTTGCAGGTCATGAAACTACTGCAAACACCCTGACTTGGACAATGTTTTTTTTATCACAACATCCTCAAGTAACTTATGATTTGGTTAATGAACTTGATAGCGTGCTTCATGGAGAATCGCCCACAATTGAACAATTAGAACAACTTCCGTTACTAGATCGAGTTATTAAAGAGAGTATGCGAGTCTTAACCTCTGTTCCTTGGAATGGTAGGGTTACTTCTGAAGCTACTGAACTAGGAGGTTATGAGCTTCCCAAAGGGACTGAAGTACTTGTAAGTATCTACCACACCCATCATATGCCGGAACTTTATGAAGATCCTGAAGCATTTAAACCGGAGCGATGGGAAACAATCAATCCTTCCATTTATGAATATAATCCCTTTAGTTCGGGACCGCGTCTCTGTTTGGGTGCAGCTTTTGCCAAAATAGAAATTAAAATTATTCTAGCCATGTTACTGCAACGTTTTCGATGGGAATATATCAATAGCCAAAAAGTCGACCGTGCTGGTGTAATTTCCATTAAACCTAAATATGGGTTACCGATGATAGTTCGTCCTCAAGATCGTAATTTCAATCAAGGTGTTGGTAATGTAGAAGGTAACATTCGAGAAAGTATTAAGTTACCTTAACAGGAATTACGCAACTAGAGTTGGTCTATCAATTGAAAACTTTTGATTTTCCAGGAAAATATTAGTGCGAAAGCCCCGCGCATAGTCAAAGCCTGGCATTTTGTGTTCGCTTCGCGCGTTGCGATCGCCCAATTCATTAACATCAAAAATACCTGTAAAAACGCTTGACATACTGCTACCCGGTATATTATTACATCCGGGTTCCACCTCCAATTCAACATCGGAAACTTGATTTATATGCTCATCACTAAATACATAATTACTCTGAGAGAAAGTTTCAGATTTTAAAGAAGTATTAGTTGAGGAAGTAGTAATTGCATCTTTAAACAGATCTGCAAATAATTTTTGAGCTTGGGTAGTAAAATGAACTCCATCCCAAAAAAGAAATTCATCTGGGTTTTCTGGGTTAGTCTCTTCAATTAAAGGGTCGGAAATGTTCGAGAAACCAAATTCCTGGGGAGAAGATACGATCGCTTGGGTAAATCCAAATACATCAATTTCAATGATATCTAGTCCTAAATTGCTTTCTAAATTATCAATGGTGTCAGCCAAAGCATAATTTATCGCAAGTGTTGTGAGAGTTCCTTGTAAGGAAGCGCCACTTTCAATCGCTTTTGGTAATAAACCCAAATTAGATATGTTTGGTATCGCAATTTTTTCTGCACCCAAATTCGCTAATCGTGTGACTGCTGTGGAAATATTACTCACATATTGTGCGATTGCTACTTGAATTTCTGAAACATTATTTGAAGTTAGATTTGAATTTGAATTTAAATTTGAACTTGAATTTGAACTTGAACTTAAATTCGAATTTAAAAGTTGAAAATCATTACCATTCATCCAAACAAAGTATATGTCATTGGGGTCAGCACCATCTTGACCAATCCCATCAGCAAACTGGTCAACTTGATCGAGTAGTCCCGGTAATTCTGAAGTGAAGCCTGGTTCTTCTGCAATAATATTAGTACCTTCAGGAACAAAAACTTCACGACCACTTGTTGCACCTGCAAAAGCAAAGTTTTGAATATCACTTTCTTGCAAAGATAATTCAGAAGCTATTTTGTCAACCCAGATTGGACCATTTGACAAACGTCCTTCAAAATATGGTGGACTTGGAGGAAATGTATTATTTGATAGATGAAATGCATTTCCAGTGTCTGAATAACTGTCACCAAATATAACTAAATCGTCAAAGCTATTGTTGGATTTATCTTCTAAGTTATTTTCGTTGTGATGACAAAAAGGATTTTCATAACTTTTTAAATTATTAACTTTTAAACCATTAACCTTCCAATTTGGCTTCGTTATCAGATTTTGACCAGTTGAAGGATAATCTACTCGTAAGTTATTAGATTTATTATCATTGTAGCTTGTGATATCAAATAACTGTCTATTTTGAACGTTAAAATTTGCACCTCTTTGATGCATAGTTATTTCTATCCTTGTTTTTTTAGCAATCAAAATATCTTGATGAAGATACTTGTTTACTATTTATGATATTAATAATATTTAATTAATAATATTAAGTATTTGACTTTAAGTAATAATTACTTATTTTAGGACTTGTACATACCATTAAAAAATATAAACTAATAATTTTAAATCCATAGTTTCAAACTGTGAACAAGTAAGTTTTTTATTAATTGTATATGTTTCTAATAATATATTTATTTTTGGCAAAAAGTTATCCAATATTGTAAGTAAAAACCATAAAAGTTAACTAATTAACAAAAATAATAACGATTCTATTCCAGTTCAATAAAGGATTTCTAAACGATCATCTATTAACATAATTCTTAATAATGTTCGCTACTGTATACGATTGGGAATCATACATATAGTTATAAGTATTTTACTTATGCATGGGAACTATTCCTCATGATTCATAGTAAATACTGTGCCGTCTGACTATTGATTCAAAAGCCCCATGGTAGGTAAATCTTATGAACCTTCCTCAACCATTTCCCCGACAAAATCACCCCTATCTTTTAAGGATAAGAACATTGACAATCGCTGCGATGTCTATTTTTCTATTGGGGGGTTGTGGATTAGTACAGAAAGATAAATCGTCGACAGCAAATACCTCAATTGGCTTAAAAAAAATTGCTACTTTGCGAATTAGTCCGACACAAAGTAGAGTCGAACAAGAACGGATGATTAAACCTTTAAAACGACATCTGGAAAAAGTTCTCAGACAAAAAGTAGAGTTTTTAATTGCCAGTAGTTACAAAGATAATGTAGATATGCTGGTAGACGGTCGAGCAAATGCTGCATATACCGGGGCTGTATCTTACCTGGAAGCCCTAGAACGGGGAGCTAATGTAAAACCTATAGTTGCTCCCATAGATAAATTTACTAATCGTCCTTGGTATCGCTCTTGCATAATTGTACGGGCAAACAGTCGGATTAAAACCCTCCAAGACCTCAAAGGTGGTAAGCGCGTTGCTTTTGTGAGTCCATCTTCAACTTCTGGTTATTTAATGCCCAGTGCAGCACTTAAGGAATTGGAAATATATCCCCGAAGAGACTTTACTCGAGTAATATTTGGTGGAACCCATGCTAAGACTGAAGCACTTTTGGAAAACGGTGTAGTGGATGCAATTGCGACTAATATTCCTTCTTACATGAAACGCCAAAATCTGGGTAAACTCACTCCGGAGAACTCAAGGGTGTTATGGCAATCTTCTCCTGTTCCCCATTCTCCATTACTGGTGTCCCGGAGTTTACCACCGGAGTTAATTGAATCGATCAAAGAAGCTTTTCTGACAATCCCTAACGGAATTGAAGATATTGTTGAAACTCAGGCTGCTGGATACACCTTGGTCATTGACTCTGATTATGAACCAATTAAACAAATGCGAGTTCGATTACAGCAAGAAAATAAGGAGGTTTCATCGTGAAAATCTCGACGAAATTCCTTGGATTTTCTGTTGTTCTACCAAAAGTGAGTTTCTTGCCAATATGAATCACGAATTGAGAACCCCCCTCAACGGGATATTAGGCTACACTCAAATTCTTAAACGCGATCCTGAAACCACCGTCGGAATCTTTGAAAATTCTGTATGAAGCAGCTAAAGACGGTTTTATTGCAGACGTGCGCCACGAAGCCTATCGCCTCAAACAAATCGACTCTCAGTATATTCCCTTTGCAAATAAATTATTAGAGCTCAGTCAGAACTTTGATGATGAAGCCATTCTCAATATAGTTAAACCGTTAGTTTAGGAGGTTATGCAAATGTTAATGAATACAACTCGTCCAGAGGTTGCAAGTCAAGAGACTACTATTTTAGTTGTTGACGATACTAGTACAAACCTACAAGTACTATTTGATTTATTGAGTCAGCAGGGATACCGGGTTGCGATCGCTAAAAATGGAGAAGCAGCTTTGGAACGGCTACAATCCTATATTCCCCAACTGATTCTACTAGATGTAATGATGCCTGGAATAGATGGATTTGAAACTTGTAGACGGCTGAATGAAAATCCCATGACTTCCGATATCCCAGTTATTTTTATGACTGCTCTCTCTGATTCTGTGGATAAGGTCAAGGGATTGAATGTTGGTGCTGTTGACTATATTACGAAACCAATTCAGCACGAAGAAGTACTAGCACGCATCCGAATTCACCTGCAGTTACGAAATGTAAAAGCTTTGGAAGGTATGGTTTCTCAACGCACCACGGAGTTAACTCGAGCCTTAGATAACCTTAAACGTGCTCAAATTCAGCTGGTACAAAGTGAAAAAATGTCTTCCCTCGGTCAACTGGTTGCTGGAGTAGCCCATGAAATTAATAACCCAGTGAATTTCATCCATGGAAACCTTGTTCACGTTCAGGAATATACCCTGGGTTTACTAGATTTAGTGAAACTTTATCAACAGTATTATCCCGAACCTCCGGAAGAGATTCAAGATTATACTGAGGATTTGGAGTTAGATTTTTTGGAAGAAGATTTAGAAAAGATGCTCGCTTCGATGAAAATGGGTAGCGATCGCATCCGACAAATAGTTCTTTCCTTACGTAATTTCTCGCGATTAGATGAAGCAGAACAAAAACCTGTAGATTTGCACGGGGGAATCGAAAGCACTCTAATGATTCTACAATATCGCCTTAAAGCTCGACCCGATCATCCTGCCGTTGAGGTAATTAGAAACTATGGGGAAATACCTTTAGTAGAGTGTTATCCGAGTAAATTGAACCAAGTATTTATGAATATTTTGGCAAATGCAATTGATGCTGTGGAAGAATCCCATGGAAATATAAGTCGTAAACCCCAGATAGTTATTAGCACCGAGCAATTGCATAATAAATGGGTTAAAATTAGCATCGCTGATAATGGAAATGGAATTCCTGAAAAAATAATTTCTAAAATTTTCGAGCCTTTTCTCACTACTAAACCGATGGGTAAAGGTACTGGATTAGGTTTATCTATTAGTCATCAAATCATTACCGAGCAACACAGCGGTAAAATTGACTGTTATTCAACCCCAGGTCAGGGAACCGAGTTTGTAATTCAAATTCCGTTTAAACTCATATAGAAATCTATGGAGAAGATACATACATAAGACTACATTTCCTCGCTTGGAAATTTTCTAGTCCCTTTGAAGAAAGGGGATTTTAATCTACATGCTTATTGCCATATCATAATTTTAAGATATGCAAAACATTATCAAAAATATTAAATTTTTAATTCAGATATAACTGATATTTGTGTAAATAAATCTAACTTAAGAAAAATCGCTCGTATAAAAATATTTCTTATTAGATTTAATTGAGGATAAGTATGGATATAGATGGAGCCTGTCAACAACGACGAGTTTGGCGACCTCAGCATATTGAAAATATCGAAATTGCTTACCGCAAGTCTCCATCTTTAAATCTTCCCTCTCATTTGCATGAAGAACTTGAGATGACCATCATGCATAATAGTTCTTGGCAATTTTATTATCGAGGTACTCAATATACAGTGCCTCCGGGGAGTTTTACTTTAACTCAACCAGGAGAAGTGCATAAGGCTTTCTCAGAAACTCCTGTAAATTGTACCTTTAATGGACTACGCATCAATGCAACTTTTGTGCAAGATTTAGCAACAGAAATTATTGGACATTCCCAAGGATTGCCGTTTTTCTCAACTCCGATAGTCACCGATAGAGATTTAAATCAACTTATTTTTTCTTTTCATCAACTGATAGAAAATTCAAAAGAATCTGTTCTCAAACAAGAATCAATTTTACTAAAACTCTTAGAGACAATAATTTTACGATATGCAAAACATTGTCCAAAACTAAAAGCGATTGGAGATGAGTCTCAACTGGTTCAACAAGTTCGAGATTATTTAAATGATAACTTTGCCCAAAATGTATCACTTCAACAACTGGCAGATATTACTAATTTCAGTCGTTTTTATCTCAATCGCGCATTTCGTAAACAAGTTGGAATTCCCCCTCACGCGTATCAAATTCAGATCAGAATCGCTCGCGCTAAAAATCTGCTCAATAGTGGTTTATCAATTTCTCAAGTAGCGATCGCAACAGGTTTTGCTAATCAGAGTCATTTTGGCAAACACTTTAAGCGAGCAATCGGGGTTACACCTTGGCAGTATATCAAAGAAAGTAATTGCATACAGAAGAGGACAATAACTTGATAGACACGAATATACCAACCGGATAATCTAAAAAATGTAATGTAACGTTATTGTTGCATAAAACTGAATTGGAATTTACGCAAATTGGAGCTAGAAATATAAGATTTTTGGATTTGAATATTTTTGGATTTGAATATTTTTGGATTTGAATATTTTTGGACCCCTTAAAGCTTTCTCAATTTTTTGGAGAATTTGCGTGAGTTTTATAGATTGGCAATAAGCTATCCTCAAGATATCAAAAACATTTTTGCGAGATGAACAGCTTTCACCTTGGTGCGTGCTCAGCTACGACTTATGTCATACTCACGTGCTAGGCGATCGCCATCTAGTAAAATCAGACCTTAGCAAATCCTTTATCAACCTTCTTAGGACCTAACTATATTACAAATTAGCTATACCAGGGAGGTACAGTCAAGAGTTCTTTGCGGTTGAAAATTAAATTGGATGGAAATTTAAATAGATAAATGTCAAACCCTAATACTCAAAGATACCCTAGAATTTATCGAGACGAAGATCGCCTCACTAAAGATAATGCAACTCTTATACTTATTGACCATCAAACCGGTTTGCTTTCAGCTTGTCGGGATATTCCAACAGAAACTCTTTACTCAAATATTTTGGCACTCGCAAAAATTGGTAAAGTCTTTAATTTACCTATAATTTTGACCCAGGGAGGTCACGGTGGAAAGAATGCAGGAGGTCCACTGATTCGCGAATTAGTTGAAATGTTTCCTGATGTTCCCATTGTTGACCGTCACCACGTAAATGCCTATGACGATCCTAATTTTCGAGAGGAGATTCAAAAACACGGTCGTAAGAAATTAATTATGGCTGGATGTACCACTGATGTTTGTCTCGCTTTCCCTGCAATGAGTGCTGTTGCTGCTGGTTACGACGTTTATGCAGTGATAGATGCTTCGGGTAATTGGGATTTACTCACTACTCAAGCAGCCATGATTCGCATGAGTCAAGCCGGCGTAATTGTCACAAACTGGGTTGGTATCTGGGGCGAACTACTGCGCGACCACAATAACCCTGAAGACGAACCATCAATGCAGGTTGTTGGCGAACATATTTCAGCACTCGGCTTTGTAACCAATAACTTAATGTATGCAAAAGGAATGTATCCCGATATAAAAGAGCGTTTGAAGTAAGGAACGTAGGTTGCATTGCATTCGGAGCGATACGCCGAATTGCGTATCGCAAAGCTAATATTGCCAAATAATTCTAAAAAGAGGAAAGAAAAACGATTATGAGTCAAGATTTCAGCCGGATGCTTAATTCTAAAGACTCAGTATTTTTACTGATCGATCACCAAGCCGGGTTAATGTTATTTCCAGATGACATCGAACCTAGTAAATTACGAAGTAACTCAATCGCACTTGCTAAGACAGCCAAGCTTCATAAACGCGCATCAGGGTCGTTAACAATGAAAAGCAATGGAAAGCCCTAGCTCTACATGCTTGTCTCTATCCCTAGGAATAGTCAATAGTCAATAGTCAATAGTCAAAATATTAAGACAAGGATTTTTTGAAAGATGACAGATAAACTTACAGGACAAGTTGCAATTATTACAGGAGCATCAAAAGGAATTGGTAGGGCGATCGCCGAACGACTTGCTAGTGATGGTGCAGCAGTTGTAGTTAACTACGCCCATAGCAAAGAAAAGGCTGAGAGTGTGGTTAAGGCTATTGAATCCAATGGCGGTAAGGCAATAGCGATTAAGGCAGATATTAGCCAGCCAGGTGAAGTCAAACACCTGTTTGATGATGCTGAAAAACATTTGGGTGCACTCAATATTTTGGTTAATAATGCCGGAGCTATCGTTAGCAAACCGATTGTAGAGACTACCTTAGAAGACTTTGATAAGGTCGTTTCGATTAATGTTCGTGGGACATTTTTGGCACTCCAAGAAGGGGCGCGACGAATACAAAATCAAGGACGCATTATTAATATCGCAACCACATCGACTCTTTTGAGTTCGCCAGGACAGTCGGTTTACGCAGCAAGTAAAGCTGCTGTCGAACAGTTTTCTCGCGTTGCTGCAAAAGAACTCGGAGAGCGTAAAATTACGGTCAATTCGGTTTCTCCGGGTGCAACTGATACTGACATGATGCTAAATGATATCCGCGAAATGGTTTTGCAGCAAACCCCCTTGAACCGAATTGGACAACCAGAAGATATTGCAGACGTGGTGGCATTTCTTGCTAGCGATGATGCTCGTTGGATTACAGGACAAACCATTTATGCGAATGGTGGAATGCTTTAATTAAAACAGGGAGATAACGAAGTAGCCAAAATGCCTAGAATTAACAAAAATAACAGTGTTATTACCCCTATAGTTATCTTTTCTGTCGAACCCGAACGACAGCAAAACTTAATCGATATCATTATAGATTTTTTGCCAGATGTCGAGAAACAAGCCGGCTTTGTCTCTGCTAGCTTGCACAAAAGTATGGATGGTGAAAAAGTAGTTAATTACGCTCAATGGCAGAGCATAAAAGATTACGAAGGGTTTCTTGAAAATCCAAATCTGCAATCGGGAAGAACTAAACTTTCAGAATTTAATCGCCCTGATAGTCATATTTATGAAATTGCGATCTCTGAATCAAAAGTTGGTATTCCTAGCATTTCTAAGGGTGGACTTACCCACATTGCTGAATTCAGAATGCAGCCAGAAAATCAAGCACGCTTAGTAGAGTTAGAGCAAGAAAACGTTACGATTGCCATGGAGCATCCAGACTTACTTTCTGCTACATTTCATCGCTCCCTTGACGGTACTCGCACAATTAATTACGGACAGTGGCGTAGTCTTGACAACTTTGACTTATTACTCAAAGAACCTAAATATGAATCGGTGCGCGAATACTGGAAAGAACTGGCAGAAAACGAGTTTCATCTCTATCAAGTTGTACATACTGTTGGTAATTGATTAGTTGTTTTTCAAGACTTGGCAATCAAACGTAAAGCATTGCTTTATTATTATTTATGCCTAGACAAACTCCTGACTCTTGGCTGATTAAATTAACTTTGTTGCTGGCAAGTACCTTGACAGTTATGTCTGGTGCAACTATTGCGCCGTCCTTACCTGCTATGCAAGAACACTTTTCCGATGTCACAAACGTTGAATTTTGGGTTCGACTCGTACTAACTATCCCAGCTTTATTTATCGTTATTGGTTCGCCAATTGCAGGACAAATGGTAGATAGTATTGGGCGTAAACCCCTACTAATTGGTTCTGCTGTTTTGTACGGATTTGCAGGGGGTTCAGGCTTTCTCCTTAATTCCCTATTTGCAATTTTGGGTGGACGGGCGCTGTTGGGACTAGCTGTGGCAGGTATCATGGTTAGTGCCACAACTCTAATTGCAGATTACTACACTGGCGATAAACGGGCTAACTTCATGGGACTGCAAGCTGCTTTTATGGGCTTAGGTGGCGTGCTATTTCTCTCTGTAGGCGGATTCATTGCCGATCTCAACTGGCGCTTACCGTTTTTGATTTACTCAATGTCGTGGTTGTTGTTACCAACGATGATTTTATTTTTGTTTGAGCCGCAACGGGATAAAACAAGTATTTCGAATGGGAATCAAGCCGGGGAAACAACTGCATCGGGCTTACCTGTAAAGCTATTAGTGTTGATTTATGCTTCGGCACTACTGATGCAGATTGTCTTCTATCTAATTCCGGTACAAATGCCGTTCTATTTGGGACAGATAGCTAACGCCGATGCGACTCAAAGCGGTTTAGCGATCGCTTTTGCGACTTTGTTTAGCGCGATCGCTTCGATGAATTACGGTAGAGTTAAGCAAAAATTCAATTTCATCAGCATTTTGGCGATCGCCTTTGGTCTGATGGGTTTGGGTTATGTCGGTATTGGTTTAGTGAGTACTTACTGGCTAATACTACTGGTATTAATTCCCACTGGATTAGGGCTGGGTTTGTTGATGCCGAATTTGAACGTATGGACATCTACAGAAGTATCTGACGAGTTACGGGGACGAGTATTAGGGGGGTTAACAACTTTCTTCTTCCTCGGACAATTTCTTTCCCCGATTGTGTCTCAACCTATAAGTCAGGGGGTTGGATTGACTGCTACCTATGCTTTAGCCGGGGTTTTGCTGCTGGTACTAGGTGCTGTGTTATGGACATCCAGAAAGCAAATTTGTCGATTAATTGGGAGCACAGCAGGACAGTCTTAATTCACCGAAGTCAGAAATATAAAGTCAGAAGGGGGCAGTAATTCAGATTTCAAGTATTAGATTTCAGATATTAGATTGCAAATATTAGATTTCAAATAGAGGAAAAATTATGAGATCACTTGCAAGCAAAGTTGCAATTATCACAGGCTCATCTCGTGGAATTGGTCGCGCTATAGCCCAGAGACTAGGGCGTGACGGTGCAACGGTTGTTGTTACTTATCACAATAGTCAGGATAAAGCGCAAGAGGTTGTAGAAAAAATTAAAGCGAATGGTAGTAATGCGATAGCACTTCAAGTCAATGTTAAAGAAATTGATAGCGTGCGTGGTTTATTCGAGCAAACATTGGAACACTTTGGCAAAATTGACATTTTAGTTAATAATGCAGCCAGTAAAAACATCTTCCAACCTACGGCGAAAATGACGCTAGAAGAATACGACAGTATGTTTGATATTACGCGGGGAGTATATTTTGCCCTTCAGGAAGCCGCAAAACATATGGCAGATGGGGGACGTATTGTCAGTATTTCTACTAGTGGCACGGTAATGCCGATTCCTGCAGGCGGAGCATATTCCGGATGTAAATCTGCAATTGAACAGTTTAGTGCTTGTTTGGCGAAAGAGTTAGGAGAAAGGGGTATTACAGTTAATACTGTTTCACCAGGGGTTACAGATACCGATGGTTTGGTTTTAGGTGAAGAACAAGTGAATCAACTGATTGCTCAAACACCGTTGAATCGTTTGGGTGAACCTGAAGATGTAGCAAATGCTGTTGCAATGTTGGTATCGGATGATGCTCACTGGATTACAGGACAAAGTATTCGAGCGAATGGTGGAATTGTTTAATACTTGATTTTAAAGGAAAACAAGATGGTAAAACTAGAAGGAAAAATTGCGTTTATTGCCGGTGGTGCTGGTAATGTAGGTGAAGGAATTGTGCGTTCTTTTCTTAAAGCAGGTGCAACAGTAATTACGACCTCTCGCAAGCAAGAAAAACTCGATGCATTACGCGATCGCTTAGGAGAAATAACAGACAATAAATTTATTCCCATCGTTGGGAGTTTGGGAGATATTGATAGCGCCGAAAAGCTTCGCGATCAAATCCTCCAAAAGTCAGATCGTCTCGATGCTGTGGTTGCTTCCATTGGTGGAACTTGGAAAGATGGGGTTCCCATGATCCAGGTATCGATGGAGGATTGGGAGAAATATATATTGACAAATTTAACTACCCATTTCGTCTGCGCTCGTACTTTTTTACCCGTACTAACTAAAACTAAAAGTAGTAGTTACACTTTCTTGGGTGGCTCTGCTGCCGAGAATACCATTCCCAACTACAGTTTAGTGGCAATTCCAGCAGCAGGACAACTAATGATGGCGAAGGTACTAATGGAAGAAATGAAAGATAGCGGAGTTCGTATTAACGAAGTAATGATTAATAGCTTGGTAAACACCCGCGCAACAAAAGAAGCAAAACCGGAATGGATTACCGCAGATGAAATTGGCGATTATGTGGCTTGGTTAGCTTCAGATGAAGCCCATATGGTACGTAGCAGCGTACCTTATTTACAAGAACAAAGCCGGTAAAATGCTTTGCAATACTTTTTATTTGTTTATTTTTAACACATCTACCTTACTGCTACTGGCTCCGGTGATGAGTAATGAGAAAAACCCATTACCCATTACCAATTACCAGTAATTAAGCAAAAACAAAACTGCTATCACTCAAGCCAGTGACGCCGTTAATTTCTGCTAGCTTCTGGTTATTAAAGAAGATATCGGTATTACCATCAATCTCTTTAAGTTCTAAGGTGTCTGTAGATATTCCCAAACTTTCACTACCTAAGATACCAATTACATCAGTTCCAACTTCAAAATCGAGAACTGTATTTGCATCTTTGGGTAATTCACCACTGACGATCCAAAATTGGTCTGCACCTTCACCACCAGCGATGAGATTATCACCACCGGATTGAACAAAGAATTTATCTAGATCGTTACCACCTAAAGCGCGGTCTTTTTTACCCAGAAAGAAGATATCATCACCTTTCCCACCGGACATCCGGTTACCACCCATTGCATCGGTTGCATCGAAAACGTCGTTTCCTGCACCACCAAAGACCCGATCGCCTTTACTCACAGAAATGATATCGTCTCCACTACCCAAATCGATACGATTATTACCAATATTTGCTGAGTTACCTGCTTGGAGATCTACTTCGTCATTACCCGCACCAGTAAATAATGTATCGTCTTTACCATCAAATTCGCCTTTGAGTCCGGGAATTACTAAATCGTCTCCAGGAGTACCCCCAACTAAATTACCCCCATCTCCCTGAGCTACTTCTTCTGGAGCAACTCCAAACAAAGTCCGGTACATTAACCGATACATATCTGTATTATCGGCTGTGGAAGGCAGTAAATCTGCGTTTAAACCGTGGGCTTTTGTGACGATACTACCTGCAACATCGGGGGTACCGGTATAACCAACGCCAAATGGGAATTCTTCACCCTCTGCATTGGGTGCAGAAATAAAAGGTTCAGTATTACGACCATTTTGACCGTCGAGGGGTACTTCAATTGCATCGCTGCGGTCTGCTTCGGTAGGGTTAACTGAGATAGTTCCAACTTTTTCGGGGTCGGTATCATCTACCTCTAAACCACCTCCATCGCTATCAGCTGCGGTTAACAACAAAGTATTGGGGTCATTTTTCTCGATGTAGTCCATTGCTACACCAATAGCTTCATCCGCCCGCAAAACTGCCTCTATTGTCCCTCTAGCGTTATTATTATTGGGGAAATTATCACTACCTTCTTCTTCCAAAACTACAAAGAAGCCATCTTTATCTTGAGAAACTATTGGTAAAGCAACCTCCAGCATTTCTGCTACTGTGGGCGGATTTTCGTTTCCAGGTTGACCGTAGTTATCAAGTCCCTCAGCAGCATTGGCTTCTTCGGTAGTATCGTTGTAAGTATCTTCCGCTGCGAAAATACCTAAAACTTTACTACTACCCTTGGGTAGACTTTGCAATTCTTCCCGAGTAAAGACAACTGTATAACCTAA
The DNA here is from genome assembly GCF_001456025.1 of Mastigocoleus testarum BC008. Taxonomy (GTDB): domain Bacteria; phylum Cyanobacteriota; class Cyanobacteriia; order Cyanobacteriales; family Nostocaceae; genus Mastigocoleus; species Mastigocoleus testarum. Next base: position 98,512 of record NZ_LMTZ01000099.1, on the reverse strand, counting down.
TTCTTTTGCTTCTTCAATTAAGTTACGTCCATCGGTGCGAATACCTTCTTCACCAAACTTTCCAACAGTTCCTTCTGGTAAATAATGAATTTCTCCACCACCGAGGATGACATTAGCACCAGAAAAAAGAATTTCTTCAGTAATTTCAGCAACATTACTGCGGTCTTCTGTATCGGATAAAAAGACACCAGTACCAGGTTCAGCAATAAAACCAGAGTTGATGACTGCAACCGCTTTTCCTGCGTCTATAGCTTCCTCCATGATGGTCTTTCCCTCTTTCCCGGAAAGGGAAGTCACGGGGTTACCTTCTTCATCCAAGCCATAGGAGTTTGCTTGAGGTTTGACACCAAAAGCGTGAACTACTGCTCCTGCATTAGAAGTAGAAACTAATCTATCTTTAATATGTCCCAGATATACCCCAGCATCAGACATCTTATCCCAATTTAAACGTCCGTCTGGACCTTCCTTAGCAAAGCGTCCAGCAGCATAATGGGAAGGACTGGTTCCGTCTGGATGGATAAAAATTACATTTCCAGTATCTTTAGTTGCTTCCGGCGCTCTTTCGGGTAACGGTGCTGGAACTGCTTGGGGTAATTCCTCCTCAAATAAAGTTTGGTACATCAATCGGTAAATATCGGTGTTATCCAAAGTACTGGGTAACTCTTCAGAATTTAAACCGTAGGTTTTTGCGACAATACTACCTGCAAAATCAGGGGTACCGACATAACTCACACCAAAAGGTAATTCTTTCCCAAAAGCGTTGGATGCAGAAACAAAAGGCTCGGTGTTACGACCACTTTGACCGTCGCGGGGTACTTCAATGGCGTCGCTGCGGTCATCTTGGGTGGGGTTAACTCCCACAGTTCCGACTAGATCGGGTTCGGTATCATCAACTTCCAAACCACCCGCATCGCTATCAGCTGCAGTAATTAATAAAGTATTAGGATCTGTCTTATCAATGAAATCTTGAGCAACACCAATAGCCTCATCCGCCCGTAAAACTGCTTCGATCGCACCCCGAGCATTATTATTGTTAGGGAAATTATCGCTACCTTCTTCTTCCAAAACTACATAAAAACCATCTGGATCTTGATCCAGAATCGGTAAAGCAGCTTCTAACATTTCCCCTACTGTAGGGGGATTTTCGTTTCCTGGTTGACCGTAGTTTTCTAGTCCCTGGGCTGCGTTTGCTTCTTCAGTGGTGTCATTATAGGTATCTTCTGCTGCAAAAATACCCAATACTTTACTAGTACCTTGGGGTAAATTTTGCAGTTCTTCCCGAGTAAAGACGACTGTATAACCTAACTCTTTGGCTTCCTCAATTAAATTGCGTCCGTCGGTACGGATACCCTCTTCACCAAACTGTCCAACAGTTCCTTCCGGTAAATAATGGATTTCCCCACCACCGAGAATAATATTTACTCCCGACTCAACAATTTCAGCCGTAATTTCCGCCACATCATTGCGACTTTCTGCATCGGCGAGAAATACCCCAGTACCTGGTTCGGCGATAAACCCAGAGTTAATTACAGCAGTTGCTTTACCTGCAGCGATCGCTTCTTCCATAATGGTCAAACCACTTTCATCAGCCGCTCCCGACTTAAAAGAAAGTGACTCTACCGGATTACCATTTTCATCCAAACCATAGGAACCAGCAAAAGGTTTTGTTCCATAAGCATGAACTACCGCTCCTGCATTCGAAGTAGAAACAAGACGGTCTTTGATATGTCCCAGATAGACTCCAGCCTCAGTCATCTTATCCCAGTTAAGGCGTCCATCTGGCCCTTCTTTGACAAAACGTCCTGCAGCAAAATGAGAAGGACTGGTACCATCCGGATGGATAAAAATTACATTATTTTTTGCCATGAATCTTCCCTGAATTTAATTTCGATGCAAGACACGTAAGTTTAGGAATTTTTGCACTTCACAGCTTCTCCACTAGCATCTAGATAGAAAACCAGAAGCAAGGGAGGAAGGAAAATTGTTCGATTGATAGTTGTAAAAGTTAGCTCTATGGGGTATTTACTAAGAAATCAATTGTAAATTTGTTGAGAATTTATACTTAGTTTTAGCCTCTGAGAAAAATTAGGTTCTGAAGATCATTATGCGAACTAGGTGTCAATTTTTGGGTTAAGGGAATACTATGTTTCAATTAAAGTCAATATAAATTTTCAGTAAATATCAATATCAATAAATATAAATATCAATAAATATAAATAGATTTATATACGGGATAATTTTCTCATATCAAAACCTTTTACCTGTTGCTAGAACTTTTAAGCCCTCCAAATCTAACAGTTGAATTTCAGAACCATGGATGGCAATTAAACCCTCAGAACTTAATTTATAAAATACTCGTGATAATGTTTCTGGGATAGTTCCCAACAAAGCTGCTAGCTGACTTTTAGAGATATCTAATTGGATCATGCCAATATTACCATGACTTTCTCTTAAATCTAGCAAGTAAACAGCTAACCTGGCTGGGACTTCTTTGAGGGATAAATCTTCAACTAAACGGGCAAATCGTCTGAGATGACGGGCAAAAGTAGCTAACATATTAATTGCTAAAGTTGGATATTTCTCCAGAAGCGTGAGAAAATCAGAGCGGGGAAAAAATAATAATTCTGTTTTCGTTATAGCAATAGCTGAAGCCGGGAAACATTTACCGTCAAAAGCAGATACTTCAGCAAAATGTCCTCCTGTTTCAAAGATATGTAAAATCTGTTCTTTTCCCAAGCTAGACATCTGAAATATTTTAACTTTTCCCTTTTTGATTAAATAAAATCCATCGCAAGGTTCTCCTTCCCAAAAAATATTTTCTCCCTTGGAAAAAGTCTTATAAACTACAATTTGATTAACTACTTCAATCTCTTGTGGAGAAATTCCTTGAAATAATTGGGTCTGAGATAAAAATTGCTGCCAATCTTGATGCTCTTGTACCATCTGAACTAACTAAAAGATTTATCGAAGAACAAAGATGTATAGCGCTACGTGTAAGTCGTTAGCATAGCGTGTCCGTAGGACATAAGTCATCCGCACCTAGCGTAAGCGTACCGGATCCGTAGGTAGCGCAGCTATAGGTTATGACGCTGTAGACACTGAAGTGTCTGTGCTTACGCCCCGCCTTGCTAACACTTTATGAACGCGTCACACTGCGTTAATGCGTGTCCGTAGGACATAAGTCAAAATAGCTTTGCTAACAAAACAGAACGCGCCCGTAGGGCGACCAAAAGGATACTACTCATAGCTTTAAGTATTAATAAATACCTTAAACTAATTACGTAATGCTATATCTAATTTTATTATCTGCCAGAAGTTTAACAAGATTTGACTTAAGTCAAGGAAATTTATATCGATATCTTCCACAGTTAAAGATAGATCTACCAATAACCTATCAATGTAGGAGAGGGGAGAGATGTTTTGCGAACAATGTGAACAAACAGCTAGTGGTAACGGTTGTCATCAATGGGGTGCTTGCGGTAAAAGTCCCCAAGTGAACGCAGTTCAAGATTTATTAATTCATTGTTTACAAGGTTTAGCCCAAGTTGCATTACGCGCTCGTGAATTGGGAATCAAAACTCAAGTCGCAGATTTATTTACCTGTGAAGCGCTTTTTGCGACGATGACAAATGTTAACTTTCAACAACAACGTTTTACCGAATATATCAAACGAGCGATCGCAATTAAGGAAAAACTCAAAGCGCAAATTCAGCAAGTTTCTAATACATTGGAAAATTGGTCGGAATTAGCTTGTTTTGAACCCGATTGTAATTCTAGTTTAGTAGAACAAGGTCAAGATATCAGCCTCAAGTTTATTAGTCAATCAGGAACTGATATAGATATTTTTTCTCTTAAACTTACTGTTTTGTATGGGATTAAAGGTGTCGCTTCCTACGCTTTCCACGCTCAAGAATTAGGACAAGCTGATGAAGCAGTTTATCAATTTTGCTATCAAGCACTTGTCAATCTTCAATGTCAAGACCTTAGTTTAAATGATTGGGTCAATCTTGCTCTGGAAGTTGGGAAGATTAATCTGCGTACAATGGAATTACTTGATGCTGGACACACCAAAACTTATGGTCATCCTATACCTACCCCGGTACCTCTCAATACCAAAAAGGGTAAAGCTATTCTAGTTTCAGGACACGATCTAAAACAACTCAAAGCCTTATTAGAACAAACTGTTAATACTGGTATTACTGTTTATACTCACGGTGAATTACTTCCTGCCCATGGTTACCCTCTATTAAAACAAACCTATCCCCATCTCTACGGACATTATGGTACAGCATGGCAGAATCAAACCAGGGAGTTTGCGAAATTCCCGGGTGCAATTGTCCTCACAACTAACTGTCTAATGCCTCCCCATGAAGAATATCAGGATAAATTATTTACATTAGGTCCAGTAGGCTATGCTGGTTTAAGTTATCTTCCTGGGAATTCTGAAGGTACGCCAGATTTTACGCCTGTAATTCAAAGAGCTTTAGAATTACCTGGATTTAGGGAAGATGAACCTCCACGTCAAGTAATGACAGGATTTGCTCGCAATGCTGTTTTAGGAGTAGCGGATCAAGTTCTAGCGGCAATTGGTTCGGGTAAGATTCGTCACTTATTCCTAATTGGTGGTTGTGATGGAGCAAAGCCAGACCGCAATTATTATACTGAAATAGTTGAAAAAGTTCCTCAAGATTGCCTAGTTTTAACCCTTGCTTGTGGTAAATTCCGTTTCTTCAACAAAAATTTAGGCGAAATAGCTGGTTTACCTCGACTCATGGATGTTGGTCAATGCAATGATGCTTATTCTGCAATTCAGATTGCTTTGGGATTAGCTAAAGCATTAAACACCACCGTTAATGAGTTACCTTTATCTCTAATTCTTTCCTGGTACGAACAAAAAGCGATCGCTGTCCTCTTAACTTTGTTATATCTAGGGATTAAAGATATTCGTTTGGGTCCAACTGTCCCTGCATTCTTTTCTCCTAATGTCCTTAAACTGTTAGCGGAGAATTATAACCTTAAACCAATTACTACTCCTGACCAAGATTTAGCTGCTTGTCTCGGTTAATCTATTTTCTCAAATAAAAACCTGCTTTTTTGAAGTCGCTACAGATATTTTACCTATATCTGATTTTGCTAAAGGTTTTCAGTTAATTCTAGGATAATTATTTGGTTGTTTGTTGGATTAATATCATATCCAGTAAAACACTTGTAATAAAGTTCGTAGTAGCGCTTTAGCGCAATAGACAAACATTGGCGCTAAAGCGCTACTACAAATATATTTCTTCATAAGTAATTAAGTGGCATCATATAACACTCCCACGCCTTAAATATAGTTGATTGATTTTTGCATCAACTTTTAACTAGCACATTGTCAAAGCCTTATATCGCAAAACAAGGAGTCGTGTTACAGGTTAAAAAGCATAGATTCACCTTCATTACTAATTAGTAAAAATTCATACACTCTTCATGCATAAATTATGAATGTTTACTTGATTACACTCATAAATGTTTGCTTAATAGTAAGAGTAAGGTCAAAAAAGTAACATTATTTTTTTGTATCCTTGGTAATTGAGAATGGTGTCCTATGAAACTTGTTCGTGGTTTATCGAGTATTGTCCTTATCTCTTTTCTGAGTACTACTCCATGTTTTGCTTTAAACCCTCTGTCTAGTAATTTACCTAATCAGTCCTTATCTAATCAGCCAAGGGCTACAAAGTTAGCTGGATTCTTTGATTCAGCAGATAAATTGCTGAATACAGTGGAGCGTGAGAGGAGGCGTCAAGAGCGGCGAAAAGCCAGAGAAATGGCAAGACGAAAACGTGAAGAGCAGCGAAAAGCCAGAGAAAGAGCAAGACAGGAACGTCTTGAAGCGGCTAGAAAACGGCGAGAGAAGTATGAAGCAGCTAGAAGAGCAGCTACGGAACGACAACGCTTAGAAGCTGAACGTCGCCGTCAATATTTTGAAAGTCTTTCTCCAGAGGAGAAAAAAGCTTACTTAGCTCAGCAATACGCCAGACAAGAAGCTGCCGCAAAATTACTTATTCTTATGCTGGGGGCATCAATGAGTGACTCAGGTTCAGGAATGTCATCTGGAGATTCACACACAGGTATAATAATGCGAGATAGGGATCGAACTTATAGACCAGCTCCTCAGCCAGTTCCCCGACCTGTTAAGCCAATTTCTCCTTTCTATGGAAATGGTCCAAAATACTAAGGATATTTGCCAAAAGTAAACATTGGGTGATTATCTAGTAACCACAGCTGTTCTTCCCTAGTCCAGCGCTCGCTGTGGGGGTTGGATAACTAGTTCGTCTTTGTAGTACGTTACGCTTTCCAGTCTCCACAATGCTTCTGGTTTGATGTTGGGGTATTCTTCAAAATCTTCAATCTTTACACTTATCGCTCGCCCCAGATACATTACAGTCGATGACTTCTTGATATGATGACAGATAAAAATCAAAAACTAAAAATTAAAAACACTTCATTATAAAAATATTATCAATAGAGTTAACCGTACCAATATTTTTGCAGTTAACCGTATCTTTTATTTACTCTATCTTTTACGCCGGTTTCCATCAATAATTAAGTGATGAAAACCGAATTTACACTAATTTTAATTGTTACTAATATAGAAATCAAAGGAACAAATTAAACCTGAACAAATTAAACAAAAAGTTAGGAGTTAAAATAATATGACTATTGTACGTTATAGTCCTTGGAAGACGCGTGGCCTGGCATCACAAAGGGCAGAAATTACTTCACTACAACGTCAACTTGACCGTATGTTTGAAGATGTTAAAGCACCAGTATTTAGAACTCCAGCAGCTGAGTTGACTGAAACTGATGATGCATTACATCTCAAATTAGAACTTCCTGGGATGGAAGCAAAGGATATAGATGTTGAAGTTACTGAAAAGGCTGTAAAAGTCCTAGCTGAGCGTAAATCGGAAACTCAAACTGAGGGTAAAGGTAATACCAGAAGTGAATTTTATTACGGCAAATATCAGCGTGTAATTCCTCTTAAAGCAAGAATCCAAAATACTAATGTTACTGCTGAATATAAAGACGGTATTTTGAATTTAAAACTACCTAAAACTGTTGAGGAAAAGAACAAGGTAGTTAGGATTAATTTGGAACAAAATTAAGGTTTTCTCTTTGCATTTGTGGAAGGGATATTGGTTGTAAAGAACTATTTTGGTTTTCCGTTTATGTAATGTGTTGATTTAGGTATAAGCCTGGTTGTGTGAGAGCAGCTGGGCTTTTTTATTTGTGGTGGAATTGAGAAAATCATATATAAGTTTCAGTAGATAGAGATTTCTTAACCTTCTGACCTCTAGAAAAGATTATGATTCATATTGTTGTTATTCAACAGCAGCAAAAACATGCAAGGAAAATTAATTGTCTTTGAAGGAGTAGAGGGTTGTGGAAAAAGCACCCAGATGCAGATTTGTTGTGAGTGGTTGCAAAGTTTGGGTATTCCCGTATTAGTCACCCGCGAACCAGGGGGAACAGTTTTAGGTGCAGATATCCGCAGATTGTTATTAGAGAAAGCAGAAGATAAACCAATTACATCTACCACTGAGTTACTGTTATATGCAGCAGATAGATCGCAGCATGTAGAACAGGAACTTAAACCCAATTTAGCTGCAAGAAAAATTATTTTGTGCGATCGCTATACTTATTCAACTGTTGCTTATCAAGGTTACGGTCGCGCTTTGGATATGAATTTAATTAACCAACTAAATGCGATCGCCACAGGAGGATTAGAACCTGATCTAGGTTTATGGCTAGATTTGGATGTTGAGGTGGGTTTTGCGCGTAAGCGGGGAAGTGGGGATATTGCTGACCGCATCGAGCAAGAAAAAATCGATTTTCACCGTCGGGTGCAGTTGGGATATAGTAAATTGGCTGCTTCTAAACCGGGAATTATATTTAGAGTTGATGGTAGTTTGACCAGAGAAGCAGTAACACAACAAATTCAAGAAATTTTGAATCCAAAGTTGGAAGCATGGGGATATCAAAATCCTGTAGAGACTTAGCATGCTACGTCTCCCCCGTGAACTGTATTCGTGAGTTGTCAAAAACTTTCGCCTAGAATAAAGATAATACTTGTAAGTGCAAGAACTTCCATCTTTCAAGCAATACCTCGTTCAAATTCGTTAACCGCTTCGATTTGATCTGCAATTAAAGTGCATTTTTCCAGTAAACAAATATCTAACTCTGGAAGTAATTCACTTGCTTGAATTTGTTTATAGCCGTAGATGTATTGGGAAACTAATTGTGATTCTTCCTGTAAATCATAAAGTTTAAGAAAGTTATTTTCCCAAAACCAAACTTCTCTCACTCCAAGTCGGCGATAGGTTTCTAGTTTTTTAATGTTCCCACTAGTAAAAACTACTTCTATCGCTAAATCTGGAATATCTTTTTCTTCTTCAATACAGTAACATTCGTCTGGTTCTGCACCAGCTTTTTGTAATCGATTTTTTAAGGTGGTACTCCCCATTGGAGTATGTTTGATTTGTTTTTTAAAAAGATAAAATTCTATAAGAAAAGCTAAACGAGTTTTTATTTTTTCGTGTCTTTTCGACGGCGACACTATTTGCAATACTCCATCTAAATAAGTGACGCGGTAGTGGGAATTATCTTCTAATTTCACTAGTAACGCTTCATAATTTTCCCAGTTTATGTCACTACTAACAAATATTTCTTCTGGGTCGGAAGCATTATTTAATTCAGGTTCGTAAATTAGTTCTTTTAGGCTGTTGACCACGATTAAATCTCTTGAATTATTTTCACCGAGCGAGATTTATTAGATTTTTATCCCGTGACTGGGATTTGTCTTTTTTCAAGTTTAACAGTTTCAATCCCACAAGCGGGATTCTTAAGGTTTCAAGGATTTCCAAATTAAAGGTATTAACAGTGGTGAGGTGTTTCAATCCCGCAAGCGGGATTCGTAAGGTTTCAAGCCTTTAACCAATTTTCAGCATCATTTTCGATGACTTGTTTCAATCCCGCAAGCGGGATTCGTAAGGTTTCAAGTGCAAACACGGTGGAGCAATCTAAATCTTTATCTCTGTTTCAATCCCGCAAGCGGGATTCGTAAGGTTTCAAGAAACCAAATGTTGGGAAGGGTTAAGCGAACTAAAAAGTTTCAATCCCGCAAGCGGGATTCGTAAGGTTTCAAGTCTGCAGTCTGTGAGGCTGAGCAAGCTTTAATCTTTACTGAAGAGTCCTACAAAGTCGAGGTTGTTTTTGGACTTACCAAATTTTTAACGACCGAATACAAACCGCTTGGATTCTACGTTGGTGGCGATTGGGCACAGAACGCGATGGAGACTTGGGGCGATCGCTTAGAAAATATCCCTGAAAACGACGGTCTTATACTAATTTTCAATACAGCAACGGATCCAATTGTTTCAATCCCGCGAGCAGGATTCGTAATGTTTCAAGTCCGCCGCCCAGAACCCTTACAGAGCAAGGATTCCAGAATCAATTTTGGCAGACCTCAAAAATAGCATCATTTCAGCCACTCTTATTGAAACAAATTATCACTTAATCCAATAACCAAAACGCTGTAACTATTTAATTGTCAAGGTTCCGGCGATTTTGGCAGAACCCCCCAGGTTTTGACCCCCGCTTCGATTTGCCAAACATCAATCTAATAACACAATAATGCTTTAGCTAAGAAAAGTCCAGACTACTGCAATAAAAATATACTTTTACATCAAAACTATCGTAAGTATAATGCAGGAGATTAAACAGATGGTATTAATATTAAATTAATTGTACCGCTCTTTGGTCGCATAACCTTAAAGCTCTAACAACCAACGAATAAAGCTGTAAGAACTCAATTTCATCAGTACCAAATGCATTCAAATCTAACTCTTTTAGTTTGTAAATATTTTTACTTAAGTTAGCTTCCTGTAAAAGTAAAGTATCGGGTAAAAATCGCGTCATAAATTTCCAACTATCAGCAATAACCTGTTGTGAGTCACTACATAATTCGATTGGTTTTAATTTAGCGACATTTTCACTTGTAAACCCATGACTCCAAGCAGAATGATGACGACCAGCAGACATCATTACCACATAACAAAAGTATTTAATCTGTTCCTTATCTTCTGTAAAATGCTCTTTGAGTAAAGGTATCAAAGATTTTTTTAAAATTTCTCGTGTCAGAAAAGCACTTTCAACTGCATGATTGGGACGTTTATTTTTCTTTTCAAACTCTTTCAAAGCAGCTTTTTGCTTATCATCACTGGGATTGTAATCAGTATGCGCTAATAAATATTTGTGGGGATTTTTACCTTTAAAATCTCGATATGCAATGTCTTGCCATCCTCTCATAACCTGTTGCCATTTTACCTGTAACTTCCCTAAATCATGGGTAAATATTGCTAAAAATACTAGAATTTCAAACAAAGCTTCTGTCTGATTGATTTCTGCTTCAGGTAAAATTTTGGTTTTGATAAAATTACCACCAGCTACTAATAACTCATCTCTAACGCTATTGTAAGTAACTTCAACAGAATCACCATTTTGTAAAATTTTAGTAGTAAAAACTTTTCGCCAACATTTCCACATACAACCTAAATGAGCAATGTATGTATCCATGCGATAGCGATATTCATTAGAAATTAGTTTATCCTGTTTTGGTGGTGATTTAAATCCATTTCCGATGATATTGACCCCGATTTGTAAACCAATTTCCTCATCATAGGAAATGTAACGAGGATTTACCAATATTCGATAACAACCAAGTAAAAAATTACGGTTTGCTATTTTACTTAGAACTGGTTGAGCATAGGTTTGAGATTTATCTTTGGGTGTTTCAATTCGTTTAAAAATCCAATCGTCACCAAAACCTAAACTCTCCTTAAAATCTCGCAAAGCTTTACATAACGTGGAAATGGGAACAGAAAAAGGAATTAACTTTTGAATATCGATTTCAGAATCATCATCAAAATCAATCAAAGCTGATTCTTCCCAAGTAAAAACATTACGATTGTCTACATGACGAATTAGATCCCTTGCGGAAGATTCATCACCTCTAAATACAGCAGCTTCATATTTACTTTCAAACTCAACCCGATTGTTATCTATACGTTTGAGATTAAGTAAATCTTCCTGAGAATGAACCTGATTAATCCATTCTTCCTCGGTTCTGAAACCAACATGATAATTTATATTTTCTGATATACCATTTGCTTGTAAATTTGTATGAGCTTCTAAAACTTCCCAAGTCAACTCGCAAATCTCTTTTTTATAAGGTAAAAATTTTTCTTTCGGTTTTTCTATATTTTCAGGGTTCTCATTTTCTTTTTCTGTCTCTTTCTCAATAGAAGCATCTAACGAAGAATCTTTCCATTCATATAAATCAGTATCAGCTAACTCATGATTATCTTGACTTACTTCTACTTTTCTATATATCAAAACTTCACCAACTTCTCCCGTAAATCTCGCGCAACGTCCAGCACGTTGTAATAGAGAGTTCATTGGAGCGAGTTGAGTATGTAAAACTTGACAAGTAATATTAATTCCCGCTTCGATTACCTGAGTAGAAATTAAGATTTCACAAGTACTATTATCTTGTTCAGACCAATTTCGAGCGAACTTTTCTCTTAAATAAGTTTCTTTTTGAGCGCGGTGTTCTGGTAGAAAGCGAGAATGAAGCAAAGTTATATTAATCTGACGATCTGAATCTAAAATTTGCTGTAAGTTCTGCAAATCGCGGTAAATTCCTTGAGCTTGGGAAACCGTATTACAAATAATAATGACACGCTGACGTTGTTGTTTATAAATATCATTCCAAATAGTTTGTGCTTTGAGAGGTTCAGATACAGCGCGAAATAATCTTTTTCGATTACCTTCAATAGCTTTTAAATCATTTTCTTCAATTCTAATAATTTTCATGAGGAATAATTCCCATCGGACGATTTTAGATTATGATTGGGAGCATCCCAAATGTGTAAAAACATATTTTGTCATTGCGAGCGTAATGAAATGGACTGAAGCAATCACAAAGTCTAGATGTTGCGATTGCTTTCTCCTAAACGGAGACGCTGCGCTAACACTTCGCTACGCTTCATATGCGCTTCGCGCACGCTGCGCTAACGCAATGACAATCTATATTTTGGTAAATTTGCAAAATTGGGATGCTCCCTTATGATTTTTCAATTATCTATTCTCAATAATTTCTTTAATTTGCACAGCTAATTCATCAGTTAAGGTTGCTGTCATTAATAAAAATGGTGAAATTCCTTTAATTTGCTGCAATAATTTTAAAACCGTAGTAAAAGACCGTTCTGGGTCGAGTAAATGCAACTCATCAAACACCAAATAAGAAGCAAAAACGACTCCAGCATTCACATTCCCAGAACCACGACCGACAGAATAAGGAATATTTAAAAAACTACTCAACAACTGGTCAATGGTACAAAAAATGATATCACCCTCAAAACGCGGGTCTTCGGGATTTTCTCCCGTTTGTAAACTCACAACTAAAGGACGAGATAAAGAATAAAAATTTTCCCAGTTTCTAACTAACATTTCAACACGTTGACGCAAACTATTTGCAAGGGTACGTAAAGGTACAACGTAAATTAGTTTATTGGGAAAATCGAGATTGAGAGTTTTTGCGAAGATAAAGGGTGCGATCGCGGTTTCAGTTTTTCCCGAACCAGTGGGTGCGCGGAGGATGGTATCTTGACGGTTGAGGATGCGTTCAATTGTTTGGGTTTGGAAGTTGTAGGGGTGATGGGTGGTAAGGGTTTCAAAGAGATGGGGGATATTCATTTTTTAGGTCGTTTTGGTCTTTGGATCGCACGATTATAATTATTCCCATCATCATAATTAGAACCACTGATACTATTGCGAGAGTTATTTTGTTTATTAATTTTATTGTCACGCTTTACTTGCAATGGAGTTGGTAGAATTGGGCGTTTAGCATACTCATTTGTTCCTTTTTTATTTCGTTTCAATCGACCAATACAAGGTTCCTGGTCGCGTGAAATTTCCATGTAGCGACTATAGTTTTCACATATACCTTCCCTACTCAACATTGTGAGTAGAGACTTGATACGCGGTAAATCTTTTAACTTTTGAACATTAGGGTTAATGCATTTTAGAACGTAGTCTTCAAAAGCTTGCGTGCATTTATTCCAGATTCTTCTTTGTGAGTCTAATTCATTAGCTTCAGCCCAATTATTTCCTATAAGTAAATTTTGATATCTTTTTTGACGATTGCTTAACCATAATTCTTGATTTATAATCCTGATTGCTCCCATTCCTAAAGGTTTACCCATCCCTAAAGATAGGCGATAATCTCCATTACCAGCAATATCTAATATCCAAAGTAAACTTCCTAATTCTGCAGCGCTTAAATTTTCAAAGTTTATAGTAAAATCAAAAGATATATCGGATTTTATAGGCTTAATTTCAGTATATTGAAGAGGTGAATTATTAATATTTTCTTTGTTATTTTCCTTGATTTGACTTAGTTTAACTTCTCCTTTATGCCAATATAATTTATGACCGCGAATCACAGTTTCATTTCGCTCACTAGCGTAATGTTTTAATTTTATTTGTTCTTCACTATTTTGAACTAAATAATGTTGAAATGTTGTCGGCTTAGGACTGGCTAATATCTTAGGAGTGATAGATTTGGTTTTCTCACCAGTTAACCAAATATCTTCATCAGTAGTATTATGACATTTAGCATCACTAAAAAATACTCTTCCAGCTTGCTCTTTCCCTTTCTTATTACGCTGAATAAAGCCAAAAATAGCTTCAGTAATATCTACTTTTAGCTGTTGAGTTGTAGAATTATATAAATTGTCAGGAATAAATTTTTTGATTGACTGCTTGTAAGGCAGACGAAACATCATTGTATGACCGAAGAATACTAACTTATCATCTTCTAATAAATAAAATACGGGATGCATTGGTTTTAACACACCATCTTTACCCAAAAGTTCGATTTGCTTTTTTGTAATTTGTTCTTTATACTCTTGAATCATGGAATAATCAGAATTATCAGGAATCGGTATTAGTTTTGCATCTTCATCAGGTAAACCAAATACACATTCCATCTTTTTCTTATCTGATATTCCTCCGGTTTCTACCAATACTCCAGAAGATATATTTTGACGATGTCTATTCAGTGGAGTAGCTTTTGCATAGTATAAGTCAATATATCCTCCTCTACATGAATGCCATGCTAAAGGTTCAACAGATACAGAGACTCGGCGAGTATGTTTAATATTGTGCCAAGAACGCTTTACTAATTTATCGATTTCTTTAATTTCAATTCTTGCAAATGATGCTCCTGAAACTAATTCTTTAGCAGGTCTAATCGACCATCCAGAACCTTTTTTCGTTGGAATTAAATAACCTGCTTGCATCAAGAATTTATATCGATGTTGAGAATCTTCATTGTTTTGTGTTTCTACTTTTTGCAGAAGGCGATCGCGATAAAATGTACCTAAAGATGTTGTATCTGCAAAAGCTCGATAAATGAGTTGTCTATCTGCAACTTGGTCTATCTTGCTATAACTAATAATTTCTATCAAATTACGTATCATTCCCCTAATACTACTTCCAGGAATCGTTGGATGAGAACGATCTGGGTAATTGTAAAATGGAGCGAGTATTTTTCGTTTTTCTTTTTCCCATTGTTTTTTTTCTTCTTCTGTTAATTTTTCATCAGCTTTACCTTCATACTTAGCAAAATTAGATGGAGTCCATCCACAGCGAATATAAAGGGGAGAAGATGTTGTCAGGGTACAGTTAATTTGTCCTGTATGACGCTGAGAATCATAAATATTATGTGGTGGAAGTGGTAACTGTGCTGGTACAACTTTGTCAGGTAACTCCACAAAATTATAAGGAGCAACAGCAATACGTTCAGATTCACTAATTTCTTTAATATGTCTAGGATTCATGCTTTAATTTCCTTTGCGTACAAATCGACCAAACGACTAAGATAAATATATGCAACCCCAGAATCATCATCGTAATCAATATAATGATGTACTCTAAGACGAACTGAATTTTTGAGTTTTCTCTCTTTTTCTTCTTCAATATTTATTAAAGGTACAGCATGTTCTAGTCCTTGCTTTCCATGACGAAGTAAAGTAAAACCTTCTTGTCTGACTTCTTTAACATGGGTTCCCCAAAGAATTTGATGTTCTGGAATATATTCTTTCTTATCTATATGCTCGTCGTTAATTAGACGTGCTTTAAAACCTTCATCGGTTCTCCAAAGCATTACTTCTGATTTTTCCCCAAATATTCGACATTGTTGTAATGTCAATTGACGTAGTTTAGGGAATTGAGAAAATACAGTATCTGCTGTTATCAAACTTCCATTGTGGAATTTACCCCAAATTACTCCATCTTCAGCATGTGCTAATAAAAAGCGTAATTGGAATTTACTCCCTTGTTCTTCACACCATTCTTTCGGTTGAAAATCATTTGGAACTTCCACAGGGTCGCATTTTCGTTTATTCAAGCACTTACCTCCTGATGTAGAGCAGCAACAAATTTTTCTAATTCTTCTAACTTTGCTAAATCTTCACCACCATCTACAGTCAAAGATTTATTTTTTGAATCTTGTGAAATTTCCCAGGTTTTATTGTCAAAATTAATCGTCGCGTGTTTTCCTTGTAATCTTCCCCGTCCGATGCTGCTCGTTCCACCCACGGGTAAGTCGCTAGTCCACAAATCTTTGAGTAATAACAGTAGTAACCCGATTTCCGAATCTTTTGGTTGACGCAATTCAAGTTTGATGACTAACCTTGTTTCGTCGTTTCCAAAAATAGGTTGCTCGTCAAACAAAGCTCCATATAAAGCACCACCGGTAAATCTATTGATCGCAATCCGATTTTGAACTAAATCTGTTGTGTTATTGATTTCAGCTTCATCGACAATTAAACGACTTGCTTTTGCTTGTTTTGTATTTTCGTCACTAAAACCAAATATCTCATTAATAATATTGGTATTTTGATTTTGATCTTGATTTTGATTTTGATTTATATTCTGTTTGAGAGTATTGATTATCCTTTCTCCACGATGTCGCAATACTCCAGCTAAACTGGTACCGGGTAATATTGGTTTTAAATCATCACTACCACTACGTTTAGATTTGAGATGTACGACATCGGGTGCTCGATCGCTCGATGCTTGTCCGGAGCGAATTAAGAGGGGACTTGCAAGACTGAACACTCCTATGATGGTAATACGATGTCTTTTATCTTGTTTGTCTTCCTCATTTAAAGAGACACCCAAAGCATTCGATTTAAGCTTCACTCCTAACTTTGCTTCTAATACTTTTGTAATTGGTGCATACTTTTGTTTAGAAGAAGGAGGAATAACTGCATAATGTCCCCGTTCATCGCGCAGAATAAGATCACTTAATAAGGTAATTGTAAAATCTTCGTGTTCGGTACGAATATCGGGACTTTCAACCTCGTTCCAATTTTCATGAGCAGTAATGTCTGTGATTCTCGTATGTCCATAACCCGCACTTTGAGAACCACCCAACCATAAATCAGATGATTTTTGGAGCAATTCTAGTAAGTGTGGATCTATTTCCTCACATACAATTACAGCTTGAAAAGTTTGTCCCGAATCAATCGCATCATAGCGAAAAATTTCGCCTGAACCTGTTTTACCCAAACGTCCTTTAGTGCGATTATTGCGTCGGTTATGAATATTTATTCTTCGTTGTTCCTTGTAGGATATAACATCTTCATCTTCTTGTGTCCAAAATCCCTCACCAATAAACTTTATTTTTTATCTTTATAAAATTGTGTTAATACTTGCGTGAAACCTTCCCAAGTACGCCATTCATTAGCATTTTGCTGTAGACGTAAAGGACGCATATTTAAATTACCAGAATTTTCTTGATATTCTCGCTGGCGAATATCTTTAATTGTACCAATTAAACCACTTGCAGCTAAATGCCAATCGAGGGCTGAAAATCCTTCAGGTTCAAGTTCTCGTTCATTTTTAACAAATTTCTTTGCTTCCTGACATAAAACCTCACTAATACTATAAGCACGCGCAAAAGGATAATGAGTTTTTACAACACAAATACCCGCACAAGCTGTTAATTTAATTCCATCAGCTACGGGTTGTTTTTCTAACTCTTGCAGATACAAAGCTGCTAATTCTAAACCTAATCTTCCTTCGCAAACAAAAGTAGTATCATCACCACCATAAATTAAAGGACGAAATGGAAGATTATTTCTTTTTAGAGAAAACTTTGCTTGTTTTCCTACAACCTGACCTTCTGAAAGTGAGTTAATAATGGTTTTAATTACTGCGATTAAAGCATTTTCTCCCGCTTTTTTAATACTTTGGGAAAATTTACGCATCGCTATAATATAATCGCGATTTTCTCGACCTTCTCCATAATTTTGAAATCGTTTACCCATACCATTTCCATCAGCATGAATCACAGCAGCATAACTTGATTCACCTTCAGAACGACCTAAGTTATCGGTACGATAGGGAAATTGATAGAAATTAAAATGATAACCAGAAGTAGACTTATAATCAGACTTATAGTTACATTTAGAATTAATTACCCTAGCTAAAAGCTTTTCTAGTTTTTCATTAGCTTTAGGTGCAGCAATTAACTTATGTTTAGTTTCTGTAGATATTAAGTAACTCTTTTCCTGCTCGTCGTCATCATATCTAATATATTTATCGCTACTAGCTACAGCAGGTAATAAATTTGAATTACATGTTGCAGTAACTCCTAAACCTAATAGAGGTACAGAAAGACTTCGCTCATGCTTTTGACGTTCTATTCGATCTGTAATTAACTCTTTAACTAATTGATATAATTTTTTCTCCCCATACCAATCAAACTCACAATTAGCAATTAATAAATTAAGTCCTGCGGCTTCTAATAATACTCTTTTACTAAGGATTTTGCTAAATTTGCTTGCAGCCTTTTTTTCTTTGAATATCAGTAAAGCATTACCACCATCCCCATAGACTAACTCAGCATCATAATTACTATTTTCAATTGGTTCTGTTTGCTTATCTTCAGGTATGTTTAATTCTTTTTCTAAAGTTTCCCGTACCCATTTTCCCGTAGCAGCAGAAACTAAATAAGAAGCTCCAATATTTTCTCGCAAGCGGTTACTACTAAATATATAATTTTGAATCCCTGTTGTATCGATAAATATTACTGTATAACTCATTTTGTAACCTCGCGGTCAACATCAGCAATCCATTTAGTAAATTTTTCCGATAATTTAGTTAAATCTTGGCGTCTAAATACTCGAATTTTGTCATCATTTGTAGAAGCCAAAATCTCAGCTTTGAGGGTTTCATCATCGGAACAACAAACCAAAGCAATTCTAGCCTCATCTCCTCCCATTTGTCTCGCTCTGAGATATGCTTCAAATAATTTCGATTTACATAGTGGTCGTTTACTAGTAGTTGTACAAGAAATAGCAAAAAGCCGATAGCTGCGGGTAAATGCAACATCAAATTGAAACCCTTTTTCAGTACCACTAAGAGGTATATTAAAATCTTGTCCCCAGTGGTAAATAGAATTATCTTTTGCAATCTTTATAACCTGTTCCAATACATAATCTTCTAGCCATTCCCCATCAAGCCATTTACAAAATTTTTCAATTTCTGTAAATAAGTTTAATATTTTAACTGCTGATAAATTTAGCCGATTGTCATCTGTTAAAAAATCTTCTTCTTTAAATGCTGCAATGATTTTCGGTGGTAATTTTTCTAAAGGTATCAGTAATTTTTTCAAGGTATCTTGACCTTTCCACTCTCCCCAAGTACCATTCCTTTTTTTCTTCCGAGCTTCTTTGCAAAAAACATTGACATACCAATCAAACCAACGATCTGCTTGGTCTTTTTGTTTAAATAATTCGGCTAGTGCTACAGCTAATTTTGGCAATTTAGCTTGTTTTTTCGGCTTTTTACTTAACACCAAACCATGTAGCTGAAATAGTTTTTCCAGTTTTACTGGTAAAGTATCAGGCTTAATTTTTAAACGAATGCGCTCGGAATCTTCTTTATCTATGCAGACTTCTAATCTACGAGAGTCGAGATAACTGAAAATAGCATCAGGACAATTAGCAAAAGCTGTTTTATAACTATGTACAGCCATTGCTTTTGTTCCACCCGTGTAATTCAATCCTATTTTTCCACGATTGATTTCGCCTAATTCGTCCCTAATTTTTGTTTGAATGTGGAATGCATCCGATTCATATTCACCAAGGGAACATAGTTTTGCTGTAAAACGATTTAACTCGCTATTCAGTATCTTTTGCAGTCGTGTAGCGGATTTTGCGGTATCCGTTGTATGTACCAAATATGCGATTCCACCTTCCTTCAACAACAACTTAGCCGCAACATAATTGGGTAAAGGATTCTCCCCAATCAGCAAGAATAAATGGTCAACTTTATAAGCTTCAAACTTATCAACTTCAAACTTATCGGCTTCAAACTCAGATGTACTCACGCTGTAAATGCATCCATTTTCAAGATAACCTTAACCAGTATTACATAGCATTGGAAATACCCTTTTCCGAATAGCTGCTAATCTTGAAAACATCAACAAAACTCAACACTCAAAAACTAAACACTTAAAAAATTAACATTCAAAACAATTATGAACGCTCTCTTTAAAGACAATCCAGATTGTAAACTTTTACAAAAACTCGCAAATGGCTCCCTCGATCAACACCACAACCTAACCCGTGCAATTCGGTTATGGGTGCTGTTACGCTGGCTATACAGCGACAGGGGTTACACTATTATTCCTAGCGATTTTACTTACACTGATTGGCGTAAAGCCTTTTTTACCGAAACCCATAAGGATGAAAAACAAGCAGATATTCTCAACCATCAAGATGTTAATTGTGCTTGCACTAAAACAATTAAAAAATGGCTGTTAGATTTGGAAGTACCCCTCAACGAATGGGGAAACTTTCTGCAAACAGAAATATCCATTTCTAGATCTGAACTAGAAAAGCTTTTAGAACAAAGATTATTTGCTCAGGTTCGTAAGTCTTTACAGAGTGACTTTGATTTATTGGTCAGTCGTAATTATCTGCAAAGGGTAGAACATACCACTGGTAGGAGCAAATATTATCATCGAGTTGAAGAGTTACCACATCTAACAAAAGCCCAAGTAACCATAAAAACAACTCCTAAAGTAAATCTAAGTAGCAGGAAACAAGCTTATTTAGCAGATACTTTAGGTTTATTTAGTTTTCTCGATCCTAATTTACCGGTACTTGCTGAAGAGTTTTCTGCAGACGAAATAGATGAAACTAATCATCGTATATTTCTTTATGTTGATTATGTTGTTCCCGAATCTAGTTCAACACAAGATGAGGTAGATCAAATTCAGAGTCAGCTACAGGAAATTTGGGATTCGGGAGAAATTCCACCTTTACTTTTGACCTATCATAGCGCCCATCAAAATCAAGTTAAAGAATGTATTATTTACCCGGTTTGTATTTATTTTATGGAACGGGCAAAATATTTATGTGCTTACGGTAATACTCCCAAGGGTGATATTAATTGGTACAAATATCGCTTGGATCGCATTCTTTCCCAACGTATAGAAATCCTAGATTGGCAAGATATCCGGGTTCCTCAAATATTAAGAGAAATCCATGAGAATAATCAACTACCTACTCCTAAAGTCGTCAATACTAAATTAAAAGAAGCTTGGGGATGTGACTTTTATAAAGATAAGGCATTAATGATATTGCGTTTCGACCGAGATTTCCATCAAAGTTATGTTGATGGTGTAAGCATTCACGATACTTTTACTAAAATTAGTTACGATGAAACATTTAAGTTAGTCGAACAAAATCTGATTCATCGAGAACATCAACAAGTAGTTTTAAATATTCTCCAATCTCGACCGAGTACCGATGCTTACTATCGAGTGAACTATCGAGTTACTGATTATTACGTTATTAGGTGGTTACGGGCTTTAGGTTCAAAGGTTGAGGTTTTACTTCCCTGGAGTTTGCGTCAGGATATGGTTCGTGAGATTCAAAGTCTTTTGAATTTATATTAGTTTTGAGCTGTTTTGCGATCGGGATTTTTAAGGTTTCAAGGTTAATTTGAATTTTAAAAGAAAGAGTTAAATCAAGGTTTCAATCCCGCAAGCGGGATTCGTAAGGTTTCAAGTTGAATATTGGGTGAACTAACGTGTTGTGAAATGTTTACCCAAGAGCTAATATTTATTAGCTATGAGTTAGGGATAAATATGAAAGAATCACGGTTGTCAATTCGTGTAAGTTCTGAAGAGTTGGAGTTTATTAAGAAATCTGCAGCGGACGCAGGAATGACATTAGCAGATTATTGCTTGTCAGCGATAAGGGATAAGCAAGGATTCAAACCAGAAGCTTACGATAATATAAGTCTTCATCAGAGGATTAAAGTTTTAGAAGAAAAATTTGAAATTTTAAGTAAGCAACTTGGTTGAAAGTAATGCTAATGAGTTTGATGTAATAATTCCCCAAATAGAAGATATCTATCCGGGGAATTGTAATTTAGGTTGTAGGCTTACTTATATTTGTACAATTTTTGATAAGCCTGAAAATCTTTGAAGCCTCTAACGTAGAGTTATTTGACCTGATGTTTCAATCCCGTGAGCAGGATTGGTAAGGTTTCAAGGTTTGAGCCACTCTCCGCACTAAAGTGACGGAGATTCAGGCATGGCTTTCTGACTTGTCGTCCTTAATGACTATCTGGTCAGAAGCTAGCACTTGGATGGATAACCGCTCTGAGGAGTTGTAACACTTCCTACTTTCAACGACGCGCCCTGACGGACGAACAGGCTCGCTTACTCGGTTCGCGGTTTGTTGATATTGCTTCCATGCATCCATCAAGAGCGGCTCCGCTCTCGGATACTCAGACTGGGCATCCAGCAATGAAAGCTTATCGTCACAAACATGTCTACTCAAAAATGCAGAGAATAAATCGCGGTGCATCTCAAAGCCAGTAACGTCCCTATGAATTCGCATCGATAAAGTTTTCTTAATACGACTTCCATCTAGGTGCGTTTGAGATAACGCGGTTTTTTGAGTAGAAAATTCTAGAAATGACCCGTTAGCATTTTCGGCTTTACGTTTCAATTCTGACTGAAAAAATCCTGGAGACTTGGCAGATATTGCCTTACCATAACGTTTCTGCCAACCCTTAATACTTACCTTTTCGGTTTTAATTTGGTTGCCATGTCGTAGTATCTCGTTAACCAACCTACGATTTTGAAACTTTGCATAACTGGCTTTACGTCGTTCTAGTTCGGCTTTCTTCCTCGCAGCTTTACGGTAATTACTAGACTTAATCCACTGACGTCTACCTTTTTTAACTTTCCCTTTCTTGCGAACAACCTTATTGCCAACTTTCTTGTCAAAGTTAGGTTCAAAATTATCAGGATTGTTGATACGTTGAGAGCGTTGCATCTTACGTTGCAAGGCTTGTATCTCCCGTTGATAAGTAGGCACTTTGTCAGCAAAAGGTAGCAGACCGGATTGATTGTCGGCGACAAAAGCAACGTTGGATATGTTCACATCAAGCCCCACAGTACCTTTAATACTGTAGTTCTGTGGTTTTTGATAAGGCGTGCCTTTATTTATTAGTTGGATGTACCAACGTTTTTTGCCGTTAAGGTTGCGCCACAACAGACGACAATATTTAACCGGTGAATTTACTCCATGAACCATTACTGGATTATTCCAATCAATAATCGGCTCAATGGTTAAACCACACCAAACAACTTTGTCCTTAAGCCAGCGCAGACCTTGCTTGTTTGACTTCCTTTCAACAGACTTAAAACGAGAAGAAACCTTAAACCGTGCATGTTTAGCTTGTCCAAACAATATTTTTTCAACAGCCTTAAATGCTCTTGTCGCAAGTTTCTGCTGAGTATTTGAATCAACATTTTTAGCTATCCAAACGCTAGACTTAGCCGTAATAGTTGCAAAACTATGCAAATCGTACTCGCTAAATCTATATTGCTCTCTAGCTTTTTTAAATAAATCCTTCCGTTGTTTTTTCTGCTTTTGTCTGTTTAATCTTTTAGCTTGTTGATATGGCTCCGACTTACGCACCAACTCCATACGAATTAACGCTTCATTCAAGCAAGCATTTAAAAGTTGTCTGCCAGCCTGAAACCTTGCATCAAGATTACTTCCTAGTTTGCTGTCTACTTTTAAGGGGATTTCCGTTATGAATGATGGTGTTGTAGCCTTAGCCATTTGTATCACCTGCGGCGACGCTGCGCTAACGACCTCCAAATGTATGTTATATGTATGTTAACGAACTACTACAATAAAAGTCAATGCCTTTTCAGAAAAATAACAAACTTGGTGCAAAAAAAATATTAAGCCGACCTCTGGACAAACAGATAATCGGCTTTAGAGGTTATGAAGGGCAGAAAGAAAAACTCAAGCTAGTCCCAAACTGGCAAGAAAAATTGAGGTTGTATGTTGACCAATTAATCGTAGAGAATGGCAGTTAAAACTGCCCGTGTCGCTTTTCCACCCTGCCTTAAAAGAGCAGGGCTACCAAGCTCCCAAACTATTTACGTGTGTGTGGAAGTAATCCCAACCGCAGGTTAACGTTTCAATCCCGCGAGCAGGATTCGTAATGTTTCAAGCGTCTTTAATCCCAATTTCACTATGACGGTGTTCTAGTTTCAATCCCGCGAGCAGGATTCGTAATGTTTCAAGCCTGCAAGGCGGTTGATCCAAGGTGTGATTCGTGATGTTTCAATCCCGCAAGCGGGATTCGTAAGATTTCAAGGTTATTGCGCCAAACGTATGAATTCCCGTTGTAATTGTTTCAATCCCGCAAGCGGGATTCGTAAGATTTCAAGCAAGGAAAAGTTGTCCGATATTTCGCCAGAAGAGTTTCAATCCCGCAAGCGGGATTCGTAAGATTTCAAGCTTGCTGATGGTATTTGGGTGCTTAATATTAACGACGTTTCAATCCCGCAAGCGGGATTCGTAAGATTTCAAGTTTTGCCTTGGAAAAGCAATTCCAACTGAAATAATGTTTCAATCCCGCAAGCGGGATTCGTAAGATTTCAAGGGAAACTGTTGCCAGACGGAAAAAAGCGATTTGGTGTTTCAATCCCGCAAGCGGGATTCGTAAGATTTCAAGCTTGTATCTGGACGAAAGAATAGACTCCCTGATGGTTTCAATCCCGCAAGCGGGATTCGTAAGATTTCAAGGTTGCGGAATTGGGGGATAACTATTCACAGTTTGCTGTTTCAATCCCGCAAGCGGGATTCGTAAGATTTCAAGAAGAGATTTATTCCGAGAGGTGAAATCCACCAAAACGTGTTTCAATCCCGCAAGCGGGATTCGTAAGATTTCAAGATAGTTTCATCATTGGTGGGGGCGTCTTGCCAAACGGTTTCAATCCCGCAAGCGGGATTCGTAAGATTTCAAGAAAGAAATATTCAAGCAATTATCCGCATATTTTCCACGTTTCAATCCCGCAAGCGGGATTCGTAAGATTTCAAGCTAACGCTATTAGTGGTGTAATTGCAGGGTTTGAATTGTTTCAATCCCGCAAGCGGGATTCGTAAGATTTCAAGCTCTTTTGATATTCAATGTAGTGCAGATCAATTTAGGTTTCAATCCCGCAAGCGGGATTCGTAAGATTTCAAGCTAGGAAATTAGCAATATTTTATTGTATTTTGTGATTCAAATGTTTCAATCCCGCAAGCGGGATTCGTAAGATTTCAAGGATAACGAGACAACCACCCCGGAAAAAGAAGAATTTGTTTCAATCCCGCAAGCGGGATTCGTAAGATTTCAAGTAAAATCACTCAAATCAGCAAGCGCCTTACTCAAATTGTTTCAATCCCGCAAGCGGGATTCGTAAGATTTCAAGATTACAAAATTCTAGAAAAATAATGTGGATAATTAAGTTTCAATCCCGCAAGCGGGATTCGTAAGATTTCAAGATAGTAATTTTTAAAGTACTCAATTTTGCTACTGTCGTTTCAATCCCGCAAGCGGGATTCGTAAGATTTCAAGCTAATTTAGATAAACTTTGTGTTCAGCTAGCAAGGAGTTTCAATCCCGCAAGCGGGATTCGTAAGATTTCAAGCGCTAAGGTGGCGACCTCCGAGCCGGTACACAATGTTTCAATCCCGCAAGCGGGATTCGTAAGATTTCAAGAGAACTAACTCTGGCGTAGATGATACTAACCCTGTTGTTTCAATCCCGCAAGCGGGATTCGTAAGATTTCAAGTCCGCCGCCCAAAACCCTTACAGAGCAAGGATTCCACAATCAATTTTGGCAGACCTCAAAAATAGCATCATTTCAGCCACTCTTATTGAAACAAATTATCATTTAATCCAATAACCAAAACGCTGTAACTATTTAATTGTCAAGGTTCCGGCGATTTTGGCAGAACCCCCCAGGTTTTGACCCCCGCTTCGGTTTGCCAAACATCAAGCTAATGTCAATATCATACTGGAAAGTAATTCCTTCTGTCGAGCATTTAAATAATAAAGTACAATGCGATCGCGCAGCAACTTTAATATAAAGTCTCCCATTATCTGCCTTTATCATCAATAAAAATGAGATGACATCGTCCACCCCATTTAGCTCCCTGATCGGACAACCACAAGCAATTGAATTACTCACACAAGCCGTAATGCAAAACCGAATCGCCCCGGCTTATTTGTTTGCGGGTGCGGATGGAGTGGGAAGAAGTTTAGCTGCAAGGGGCTTTATTGAATTGATATTTACCCATACCCTGACAGAACGAGCTTCCAGACCCGATGCGATCAAAATTATTCAAACCAAATTACAAAAAGGTAATCACCCAGATGTTTTGTGGGTAGAACCAACCTACCAACACCAAGGACAGCTATTAACACCAACCCAAGCTGCAGAAAAAGGACTCAAACGCAAAGCACCACCTGCAATTCGTCTCGAACAAGTCCGAGCAATTACCGAGTTTCTCGGACGTCCACCCCTGGAAGCCTCAAGGAATATAGTAGTACTAGAACAAGCTGAAACAATGGCGGAAGCTGCAGCAAATGCTTTACTTAAAACCTTGGAGGAACCGGGAAAAGCAACCTTAATTTTAATTGCACCTTCACCAGATTCAATTCTTTCAACTTTAGTATCGCGCTGTCAAAAAATTTCCTTCGTCCGTTTAAATACAGACGCGATGGCTGAAGTACTCAAAAAAACCGGAAATCAAGAAATTTTACAATATCCAACCATATTAAATGTTGCAGCTGGTAGTCCCGGTGAGGCGATAAACTCCTACCAACAATTACAAACAATCCCTTCCGAATTACTGCAAATTGTTAGTCAACCTCCCAAAACCTATCGTAACGCCCTAGAGTTAGCCAAAAAAGTAGATAAAGAATTAGATACCGAAGCCCAATTATGGTTAGCTGACTACCTACAGCAAACTTATTGGAATCATCTACGTCAAGCAAATGTCGTCCAAGAGCTAGAAAAAGCGAAGAAAGCTTTACGTTGTTATGCTCAACCGCGCCTTGTTTGGGAATGTACTTTTTTGTCTTTAGTTTAATTTGACCGAAAGAAGATATATTTGACTGGAAGAAAATATATTTTAAGAGAGAACAGGGAATAGGAAACAGTAAATACAGGGAATTAAAGCTTTTTGTTAAGAAACTGGGTGCCTATAATTCCTAATTTTTTGTGTTATCTAACACCGAATTTATACTTGCTAAAAATTTCATATATCTGTATATAAATTCATTTGCAACCGTAATTTTACTTGATTTATTTGAACTATTACAAAAATACTTTTAAGTGTAGTCTATTAACTATTTTTGGAATTATAACTGATTAAAGATTGTTTTTTTAAAAGATGTTTAATTGGTTTTCATCTCAAAACTTTAATACGCAGCTATCCAAAAAAATTACACTGTGGATATTTTGTAGTCTTTTGATTATTGAGACTATTATCTTTATTCCCTCATACCTCAATCGCCAAAAATTAATCCTGACCGATCTACAGCGAATTTCTCAAACTGCAGTTAAGGTAGCTTTTTCAGAAACAGCATCTATCAATTCAAATATTGCGAATAAATTGTTAACAAATCTTCAGCAGGAATCTATCATCAGCGGGGGAAAAATTTATCGAGAAGATGGGAAAGTTTTAGCTGCAATCGGGGATAACCCGAATATAAACTTCCAAATATTAAAGCAAGAAAAAAAATCCCGTTTATCGCCAAAATCCTCTCAGGGAGGTTACGACACTGCAATTTATTTTGCTCAAAACGAGCAACCTTTATGGATTGTACTGCGTTATGATGGCATACCAATTCAAGATGAATTATCAGCTTACACCGTTAGAATTATTGGCTTAGTAATTTTAATTTCCATAGTTATTACCTTGGCTAGCATGTTTGTGATTAGCCGTATTTGTGTTCGACCAATCTTATATTTGCGTGATGACTTGTTAACTGCTGCAAAAGCTGTTCGTCAAGATAATCCCTACTCTAATTTTTATTCTATTAAAATGCGACGAAAAGATGAATTAGGTGAGGTGATTACTGCTTTTGAATCAATGTATAAACAAATTTGGCAAGAAATTTATCAACGCAAACAAGCTCATCAAGCAGAGCTTGAAGAAAGACAACGTTCTGAGGAATTAATTCAAACCTTGAAAAAATCTCGACGAACCCAAGCGCTACTAATTCAAAAAGAAACAGTAACTTTTATCGATCAAATTTATGCTGGCGTGGTTCATGAGATTAATAACCCAATTAATATCTTATATGCCAATGTTAAGCATATAGAAGATTACTTTAAAAATTTGTTAGAACTTGTAAATTTGTATAAAAATGAATTTACTGAATTACCTCAATACATAAAAGAATTTGAAGAAGATATTGATCTAAATTTTTATAGCAAAGATATTGAAAAAATAAATCTATCCTTCAAAAACTCGCTCCAGAGAATTATGAAATTAATGTTAGCTCTCAAAGTATTTTCTGGTTTTGAAGAATCTCAAACAAAAACTATAGATATTAACGAAACTATAGACAATATTTTAGTTTTAATGAGCTACCGTCTTGGAAAAAATTCCAAGCGTCCCAAAATTAAAGTAGTCAAAAATTATAAAGATATTCCCCATGTTGAATGTTATCCAGATTTATTGAATCAGGTATTTATGAATCTTCTCACTTATGGGATAGACATGCTAGATGATGTACCTAGCAAGGAAGACTTAGCAAAAGTGAATATGAATCCCGACAATTGGGATTGGTATCCTCAAATTTCAATCGAAACAAGTCTTAAATATTCTAAATTTGTTCAAATAAATATTAAAAATAATGGTTCCTGTTTATCAAAACTCCCACAAATAAAACAATTTGAAGAATTTTGTCATAACCAATCAATTACAGAAGAAATGGATATAGGGCTCTTAAGTAGTTATCAAATTATTTCTGAAAGACATGGTGGTTCTCTGAAAATTATCGCCAACCCCAATGAACCTTTTATCTTTGATATTAAATTACCAGTTAAATGATCGAAAATATCCCACCTTTGTCAATTACAGTTGAAAGTTAATCATCAACCGTTAAAAGCTTGGTGTGGGATAATTTCTTACTAGATATGGTTCTTTTGGTTCTGAAATATTTCTGAGGTTGAAAACTATTTGATTTGATAGTCATTTGAGTCTAAATTATTTAGACCAAGAAAAGTTTAGACTTGGGGAATTTTTAGCTTAGAATTAATTACCTGCAGTTATTAGCTTGCAAGCATGAGTCAGAAATTATGAACCAAAAATAAAGTGTTGAACAAAAATGTTTTATCTGAGTTTTTGGTGTGATTAATATTAGCTTTGTTCTAAAAAATACCAATTAATATTGCAGCAGTAAACAAACAAAAGGCTACAATTGAAATTGCGACAATGCTTTGATAAGGAGCGTGATTAATTTTGTCTAGATATTGATTTACTCTTTCGTCTCGCTCTTCAGGTTGCCAAACCATCTGTTTCATTGTTTTTGCCTCACTTTTGGAGAATATGCAAGAAGCTAACTAACTCCTTTCAAGGGCTATGATTAACCAAATAGCTTCGATTCTCAAACTTCGACACTTGCTCTAGCTGTAGAACTTTAACTTTACAGCTTTAGTTGATAAAAAGAGTTTGATTAGTCTTGCTTCTAATATTTATTCTAGCTAAATTAACTACATTATTAATTAAGAATTGTTCCCATTGTAATCAAGTTATATTTCTAGGATTTTACTTATGTAATCAAAAGTAAATATTTTTTCATGTATTATTTTTAATTTTGACTTTTGGTCGCCCTACAGGCGCGGTCTGTTTTAACTTTTAATACCAAATCCGATTTTTAAACCCCTTTATACTTTTTGGGATTTCCCCCCACACTTCCCACACCTCCCTCTCTCATTCTAAAAAGGGGAATTAACCCGGACTTAGTGTATATAACTTGCGCGTAGCACCATATCATTACTCCAAGGGCTTATCCCGTAGTAAAAAATAGGATAAGCCCTCTGATTGAGACATAATTCATCAAAGATGATTACGGGCACATCAAAGTATCCCGCGTATCGCGTCCTGTAATACTATTAGTACCTTTAGCTACCTTGCATAATTTTGCTTGAATGTCGCTACGTAAAAATACGTCAGTAAAATCAGCCCCGTCAATTGTCGCACCATCAAACATGGCGTTGGTTAGAAATGCTCCCTCTAGTAAAGCATTATTTAAATTTGTTTTTGTCAAACGGGTTGATTCTAAATCAGCAAATCTCAAATCAGCACCTGTCAAATCTACAGCAGCTAAATTTGCGGAAAAAAATCTAACCCCAACTAAATTACAGTGACTGAAGTTGCTATTGCGCAGATTAGCGTGATCGAAGCTCGAATCTGTTAAATCTTGATTGGAAAAATCTTCTCCAATCAAACTGCGATTGTTATAGTTAATTGCTAAAGCATTGGGAATAACACTGAACATTAAAGTGATGCACAGTACTCCCCCAAGTAATATGCCGATAATGCTTTGCCAAATTTGCTTACTTAACCAAGAATTCATCCTATTTTTTAGCCAATGAACCGTTTTTCATACAATAATTATCCCGATATTGGCGCTAAAGGAGAAGAGTTAGTTGCCAAATGGTTACAATCCACAGGGTGGATAATTTTGAACCAGCGGTGGAGCTGTCGCTGGGGAGAAATTGATATCGTTGCTCTGCAGCAGAAAGATGGGGAGGAAATAAAAATAAAATTAGAAGATTCAGAATTAGAATCAAAATCAGAACAGAATCAAAAAAATCGAGAATACCCCATCCATAAACTTGAGAATTTCAGAGCGAACCCTGATGACTCCGTATTAGCATTTGTGGAAGTCAAAACTCGCAGTCGAGGAAGTTGGGACGCGGGGGGAAGAAATGCAATCGACCGAAGAAAACAGGGTAAAATTTGGCGCACAGCCCAAATCTATTTAGCCCAAAATTCAAATCTAGCGGATCTTCCATGTCGATTTGATGTGGCTATTGTTAAATTTCAGCCAAAACCAAATCAGCATACAGTCAAAAAAATCATTGGGAAGGAAGTACTAGCCAGTTCGTCAACGCAAGAATATCAATTCAATTTAGAAGAATATATTCCAGGAGCATTTGATTTAAATATAGATGATATGAATGGTAACAAGTAACCAAAAACAGAAAACAATTCTGCTACTACCAATTACCAATTACCAGTCATCAATGATTCTCGTGCTACTACTTGTCAAAAGTGCTGGTATCATGCTAATGTCTCTGGGCAATATCCCAATCCTCGTACAAATTGCTGCCTGAATGCTTCAATTTCTTCTTTTTCTGGACTGCCGTGTGACACAACCGCCACTTGGTAACGACGCATTACATCAACAGGACATTGTCCTGTTTCTAAACTCCAAAGTGCCATTTGCACGCGCATTGGTGGCTCATAGGTAATTCCTAATTCATTTAAGAATGCCCTAAAATTGCGATCTTCATCGACCGAGATTTCACGTCTGAGCTTAATTCTAACCACCCAACCATCTATTTGATGAATAACAGTGATGAAAGCAACGGGTATCTCAGGTCTGGAATGCAAGAATTGAACTACCCTCAAAGAGAGACTGGCGTTAGCCAGGTAATACAAATATTCCATCTTGGTACTAGGGATCAAAGCCAATCCTACATTTATATATTCCTCAATCAACCCCATGAACCGGTAGGGTAAATGTCCCCGTTTTTTGATGGGGAGTTTTACCCAATTTTTATAATTGTATTTACGTGATACTTAATGGTATTAATCCGAAAATCTATGGATGCAACTAAGGGATAACCCGAGATAATGCATTGACGAAGAAAAGCTGAAGTACCCACTATTCCATAAAATTTTCAAATAAATGCAGCAACACACTCCTGATTTACTACGGGAAAACCACGAATTAGATTTTAATTTGCAAGGATATGATTACGAATTGCCGCCCGAATTCATTGCTCAAAATCCCGTAGTACCTAGAGATAGTTCAAAGTTATTACTAGTAAATACCCTGAGTGCAGAAGAGGAAAAAGCTAACGGACATTATATTTTCCGAGATCTGCCAGAAATATTGAAACCTGGCGATTTATTAGTCATGAATAATACCCAGGTTATCCCAGCAAGATTATACGGTCGCAAGTCTACCGGTGCGGAGGTGGAAGTCTTACTTTTACAAGAGCAACAATCTAATTGTTGGTTAGCTTTGGTTAAACCGGGGAAACGCTTTAAGCTAGGAACAAAAATTATTTTTACTACAGGTGGAAATCAACCGGAAAATGGAGGGGGAACTTTTCCTAATTCTTTAACAGCTAAAGTCCTCGAAACAGATGAAGCTACCGGAGGACGCTTGTTACAATTTGACCTACCTTCTGATGTTTCATTACTGCAATGTTTGGATAAGTTTGGTGAAGTTCCATTTCCTCCTTATATTACTGATACAAAAGCAGCCAGCGAGCAATATCAAACTGTTTATGCAAAAAATCCAGGGGCTGTAGCTGCACCAACTGCTGGATTACACTTTACACCAGAGCTTTTAGAAAAGTTATCGCAAAAAGGGATAGGTAGCTCCTTTGTTACTCTTCATGTTGGTGTGGGTACCTTTCGTCCGGTAGAGGTAGAGAATGTTACTACCCATAAAATGCATGAAGAATGGATTGATGTTCCTAGGGAAACAGTAGAGAAAATTCGTCAGACAAAAGCTGCTGGGGGTCGGGTAATCGCCGTGGGGACGACCGTCGCCCGTTCTTTGGAAGGTGCTGCAATTGGTGGTGAAATTCAACCATTCACGGGAAAAACTGATATCTTTATTTATCCGGGTTATAAGTGGCAGGCGATCGACGGTTTAATTACTAACTTTCACTTACCGCGTTCGAGTTTAATGATGATGGTTAGTGCTTTAATTGGTAGACAGAGATTACTAGATGTTTATCAAGAAGCGATCGCATTGAAATATCGTTTTTATTCCTTTGGTGATGCGATGTTGATTTTGCCGTACGTAAGTAAGGAATAAATAATAAAGACTAGGATAGTCAACTACCTCAACTCTGAATTTGATGATTCTGTTTTTGAGAAAAAATATCTTGACTATCTTGTTCTTGCTCAATTTTTTGTTGCACTGCGATCGCATCTTGATGCGCTCTTTCCCCTACTATACCAGCATCGCGGCTGTCCAATTCCGTTAAACCTGATTTGCGTCCATAAAGAATAAGTGAATCGCCCGGAGAAATACAGGTTGAAGCATGGGGTGCGCCAATATAAGTTTCGTCTTGTCGCTCGATACCCAAAATAACAATACCTTCGTCCCGCAAATGCAGTTCTTCAAGTCTTTTATTTGCGAGCCAATCCCCCGCTTTTACCTCCATTTCCATGACCTGATAATCACCCTTGAGGTGTAATAAGCTGGCATAATCTCGCACATCTAGATCGGTCCAACGCTTCAAAGCTACTCTTACCCAACGGGTTAAAAAGCGGTTAAAAGTATAGTTAGTCGCCACTATCCACAAAAATCCAATTCCAAGTAAAAGTAGCAATAAGCGAGGTAGCCATTCATCAAAACCAGCAGTGGAAATAAAAGTCAGTACTAAGGAAGAAATAACAGTGATAATACCGGCATTTCCAAAGAACATCAACCACATAATGATACGGCGTCGCACTGGATGGTTCATAACTTTTTCTGACTCATCAGTAGTGAAACCAGAACCAGTAAACGCCGAACGTGCTTGAAATGCAGCTGCAGGACGTGAGAGTCCGGTCAAAGCAAGCGCCTCGGTTGCAGTGCGAGTGATAAGTAGGGATAAGCTAATAGCGATAAGTACTGAAACCAAAGCAACCATGTTTTTTAGAAAGGAAGTCGTGAGGGGGAAGGCGATATCCGCATAAGTAAGGGAAGCTGGGGGGAGTGGAAAAAGAGGAAAATACAGATGAGAGAAAAGGATTTGTAAATTAGAGACTGTTAATTAAGTGATTCAAAACTTTTAGAATTCAAAACTTTTAGAATTCAAAACTTCTAGTATTTAAAACTTCCAATCCCCCATCGCTCACCCTTAATTACTTCCTCACCGAAGCTTTTCGTAGTATTGTTTTTTCTCCAAGAATTGCTACTCCCTTAGCCTCCCAATAATACCGATTAAAATAAATCCAAGTGTCTGAATATAAAGATAGAAATCAAATAACTAATGTTACACGGGGAAGGGAGTTATTGTGCAAAGGGAGTTATTGTGCGATCGCTAAATATTTTGAAAGCAAATACCCCAAAAGCAAATATTTTGAAAGAAATTGTTTTGAAAGAAATTGTTTTGAAAAATACACGTAATCGTGCATAAAGCTATTAGCACAGAGTAACCTTAGCCACAATTATGAATATTTAATCGTATGTGACACTTTATATTTTACGTCTTCATGGGAGGCAATTACTAACAATTTTCTACGTTAACTTGACAGTCTTTACTCGAGCTAGCCGAACTAATATTTACTTTGCTAACTTTAATATTTTGTTTTTCAGTTTTAGGTAGTTCTAACTTCAAAATACCGTTTTTATAATTACCTTTAACATTCGTATTATCTACCCAGTTTGGTAAAGGAATAGTGCGACTAAACATACCGTAACGGAACTCAGAGCGAGTTACACCATTCTGCTTCGAATTCGATTCTGATTTGCGTTCGCCGTTAATTATTACAGCTTCTTTGGTAACTTGTACATCCAAGTCCTTAGCTTCCACACCAGGAATTTCTAACTTTAAATTAATTGTATTCTCGGTTTCTTCCATCTCTGCAGCAGGTAAAAATGTCATTTGCTGCATCATGCTTTGCTCTTGTGTTGCAGATAGACTATCAAATAAACGATTCATATCTCTTCGCAAAGCCTCCATTTCTTGGAAAGGCTGCCAATGAATGAGTGCCACTATATTTACCTCCGTAATAAGTGTTTTTACTTTTATAGAATCTTATGTTCTTTCTAAATTCTTACCGATATTCCAAAGACTAGGCTTCTTTCACTAGAAATATAAAATTAATAATGGTAATAAAACTTTGGATAGATTATCTTACAAGAAATTTCTTACTATCCTGGTAATAACTAAGATATTTTTTCCGTTATTATTAATATCCCCATTTTTCACAGAAAATAATTTAGTTCAAACTTTTATTGTTTTTGCATTAGGAGAACAAGCCTTATTTTTAAAACAAAAAGTTCTCTGTAGCAAATAAAAAACTAAAGCAACGCCAAAACACAGAATCCTTTACAAGAATATAAATTTTTAAGACTTTGCTGGGTACCCTGACTTTATAGCATCAAGCAATAATGGTAGGTCTAGCATTCATGTCTCACAAAAATGAAAAAAAGGATCCGCATATTTACTTCTGTCGGAAAATAGCAATTTTGTGTACTTCTGTGTTTTTGAGTTTGGGTTGGCAAATATTTGCTGAGCGACCAGAAAGTAAACTATTAGCACAGACCATACCAGCAAATACGGATTTAAAAGCTGCTAGTTTTTACCAACAGGGAGTCATGCGTTACAATCGCAAAGATTTAGAAGGTGCTGAGTCTGCACTCCGTCAAGCTTTACAACGCGATCCAAATTTTGCTGCTGCTCGCAATTATCTCGGTAACATTCTTCTAGAAACCAATCGCTTGGAAAGTGCGGTACAAGAATACTCAGAAGCAATTCGCATAAATCCTAATCTTGCTGAAGCCTACTATAACTTAGGTTTGGCTTTACAAAAACAAGGGCAAAGCGAAGCTGCAATTACTGCTTACCGTCAAGCTTTGGTAGTAGCACCGACCATGGCATCTTCCTACTATAATTTGGGACTAGTACTCTACGAACAAGGTAGATTGGATGAGGCGATCGCAGCTTATCAACAAGCAGTTAACTTTGACAATGAAAATGCTAACGCTTATTTCAATTTAGCAATCGCGCAGCAAAACGCCGGTAATTTAGAAGATGCGATCGCAGCTTATCAACGAGTTATAGAGCTAGATCCGAAAAACACGCAAGCATATAATAATATCGGCAGTCTTCAGGTGATTCAGGGTCGAACCCAGAATGCAGTTGCAATTTACAAACAAGCAATTAATAATGACCCCAATAACCCTCAGGCTTATTACAATTTGGGAGTAACTTGGTACAACCAAGGCGAAATAAAAAAAGCAAAGTCTGCTTTCAAACGTGCTGGCGATCGCTTCCGCAGTCAAGGTGATTTTCAGCAAGTGGAAATCATTGAACAATTGATGCAGCAAATTACTGCAGAGAAAGAAAAACCAGTAGTACCAGATACGAGTGAAAATCCTCCTGTTGACGAAACTTCAAATCCTGAAGTCTTTCCAACCGAAGATAGTGTAATTGAAGGTGATACTAACTTATCCCAGCCTGAAAATGAACCAACTCCCTCTGCTAACGATAATTCAACTTCTGAAGGTAATGTAGTTGGAGGTGATGGGAACTTCTCTCAACCCGAACAAGGAGTTCCATCTGAAGTTGATGAAAATGCTCCTTCAGTTGAGGAAGATAGTTTATTTCCCAAGGGAAATGTGGATTTAGGTGATGTGGACTTAAGTGACGTGAACTCAGAAAATCAGAACTCAGAAAATCAGAACTCAGACAATCAGAACTCGTCTGAGCCAGTAATTCCCACCCAAAATAATGAAATGGTTCCTTCTTTTGAAAATGGTTTTAGTTCTGAAGATAATGCGGCTGAAGATAATATGAATTCATCTGATTCCGAAATTTTGAATCCTCCTCAAGCTGGTGAGATAAATCCTTCCATTGAGGATAATTCCAACATGGATCGGATAGATGAATAGGAAAGCAACGGGTGGAAGGAAGAGAACAAATAAAACACTCAAAACAATAAAGGTTTTGACGACGGGCGAACATATCAATAGTCGATGGATACCTGTTATTCATACTTCCAATATTGCTTGCTAATGTGTACTACATCTAATAAGCTGCGGGAAACTTTGTAATAAGGCAATTACAGCGAAAATAGAAAAAATTTATTCTGGGGTATTGACAGCAATGTAGTATTTAAGTAGTATATTAATAACGAGAGATAAAGCACTGAAGTTCTTCTTCAAATTTTCACCTCCCAATTATTAACTATCAGGAGGTTTTAAAATGATTCATGTTAGATTTCAAGGTCGTTCTTATGACATTACTCAAAGTCAAATTAGTTTAGACTCAAACATGAGTGATGTTGCGATTAAAGAAAGACTAGCACAGCATTTTGATGTGAATTTAATAAGTTTTGAATCTTACGTAATTGACCGCAGACCAAGTGGCGATCTGATAGTAAGACCAGAAGCAGTTTATGGTTAGAAAGTTTTGAGTTGAAAATTTAAATATAGAACTTGAAACTTTAAGCTAAAAACTACAAAATTGAAACTAAAAAAATTAGTTCCGCACCCTAACAGGTGAAGCTTACATACATTTGTTCAGAAATGAACATGCAGGTATGCCTTCGGCACGCTTGCGCTAACAAATCCCACCCTCTTCACTCATGGAGAGGTGGCCAAATTGGTATAGGCGAATGTAATATTCAAGGCTTTTCTAACTTGTGTGGAACTATTTAAAATAATAGAAAATAGATTTTGGATTTTAGGTTTAATGTATTGTTAACTAGATTTCAGATCAGTAAAAATCATAAAACAGAACCACGAAAATTAAATATATATAAGGCAAGCAATTAAATTTATTTGTTATTGATTCTATAAAAAAAGTAATATATTTACGAACATTAAGTATATAGCTTTTGTAAGTTACATAGAATCATAAAAAATTCACTCTGCGCCCTAACTTAGAAAGCCTACATACTAGCTCATAGGTAGAGCATTCGGCTATTAACTGGCTGGTAACAGGTTTCTCCTAGCGGAGACGCTTCGCTAACAATTCCTGTGTATGAACTCACAGCTTTATTAACTTGCGCGGAGTGTTTAATTAATTTTGATTTTTCGATTTCTCATACAGACATTTCATTTTGCGCCCTAACTTAAAAAGCTTACACACTTTGTAGAGCAACAGTAGCTCGCTTGACTTCCAATCAAGAGGTTGCAGGTGCGATTCCTGCCAAGGGTACCATAAAAAAAGCTTTTTTGACTTGCGCAAAATGACAAAAATGATTGTGAATTAATAGCTTGCACAAGAACGAGATAAATAAATAGTTTTACATAATTTCCGCGCCCTAATTTGTGAAGCTTACATACCATTTTTAATCGTTGTGGTATGGGTTCAATTCCCATCATCTCCACTAATGGAGATGTAGCTCAATTGGTAGAGCAAACGAAGGTTATTTTATAGCTTTGCTGACTTGCGTGGAATATAAAAACTACGCCTCGTATCCTAACCGATAAAGCTTACATACTTTTCGTAACTATAACGACCCTAAGGTAGCAGAATTCGGGTGACCGAAAGAGCGAAGCATTACAAGTCTCACGTTAGATGCGTAATGCGTGCCCACTGCTCAGGTTATCTTGAGTAAGAGCGGTAGCTATGTCACAGCTTTTTTAACTTATACGAGGTTTTAAAAATGGGATTGGCTATTGGGGATTGGTGATTAGGTAATAGAGTTTATCTACTATATGTCTAGCGCTGGTAAAAAAATTAATCTTTAATTATTAGTTAAACATAACAAGTACTGAAGAAACAATATTTTCATCCTGCGCCCTAACAAAAAAAGCTTACATACTAGCCTAGTAGTTGAAGGCGCTTGATTCTGGCTCAAGTAACTCGAAAGAGTTCGTAGGTGCAAATCCTATGTATGAACAAACAGCTTTTTTAACTTGCGTGGGGTGATTAAAAATCATCATCATGAGTAATAAAATGAAACCTTCAGAATACTATAGTTTCTCTTCTACAGGGGTCATTTTTTACGACTACAACAAAACAGAAACATCCGAGCCCTTTTGGGGTATTCTCAAATGTGACGAGGAAATAATTAACTATTACCTTTGGTTACTTTTAAGATGGGGTATTGCAGTTAATAAAGGCTCGCGTTCTGGCGCTCATATTACCTGGAATAGAGGAGAGAAACCTCCCAATTTATCTCTTTGGGGTAAATACGAAGGGGTAGAAATAAATTTTAGATATTCAAATTACTTATGGTGGGAAAATGGTAGGCATGTATGGATAAATGTTTACTGCCCGAAGTTGGATGAGATTCGAGTTGAACTTGGTCTAAATCCATTACACAGAAACGCACTTCATTTGACTATTGGTCGATTATTAATACCAAAAGATAAAATGAAAGTTTCACTGGAATATCTATATCAATATTAATCTTATTAAATACATTTATTTATATTTATAAAAGGTGAGAAAAATGCTCTTAAACTTTATTACAAAAGAGAACAAAATTTCTCTATTAGAATATCTAATTTACCAGTTAACCAATATCAGTAAAAGTTTAGTTAAAGACCCAAATAATAATCCAAGCTATGAGCGAACATCGTTTGGGAGAGATTGTTATTGAACGTCCCCGTAGTGGATTGAGAATAAGTTTAAGAAAGCACAGTGGTTATAGAAAATGTTTGGATAAGATTACCGCTGATGCTACTGAAGATGGTTTATTAAGTCAATATATCATCAAGCCTAGAAATAAGACTAAGTATTTCTCTGATCATCTTGGACCATTACATCGTTGGTTGCGTTCCAAAGTAGGACAGCCTTGGAATAAGGTTTACAGTGAGTTGTGTTACAAACTCGATCCAAGAGGACTCTCTGGACAGCATATTCTTTCTCATGTTTGGAGCTTTGTAGAACTTCATGTAGTGTTAATCGATGGATTACCTTACGAACGAATTAATGAACGTTCTTTGGCTAATTATTGGCGTGAAGCATTATACGTTCATCCAGAAACAGGTATTCTTTGTATAGCTCAGAAGCAGAAAAAAGAAGCTCCTAAAAAACGTGATGATTTATTAGTGATAGATAATTATCATCAGTATCAAAAAATTAATGATATCTGGTATTTGATAACTTTTAAAGACTTGATTTTTGATGCTGCTAGAGATGTTTTACTGAGAATAGTAATCAATGAAAAATTAGCCGTTAAGAATTATCATCGCAAAATTTACGCTGCAAGTAAACGACAGTGTAATAAAAAAGAAATTAAATTAATTAAGATGCAGCTTGCTCAAGCTTAATCAACATAATTGATAATAATTAATTTGATTTCTGCAAGAAAGTTTTTTATATAGATGGACTACAGGTTTGGATTGTGTCTAGCAAAACTGTTGTAATTTTAGAGCAGTTGAAAGATTTAACCCTACTTGAAACTGCTGAATTAGTTAAGAAAATCGAAGATACCTTTAATGTTGATGCTTCTCCACGTTCTCTAATTCAACCGTCAGTAATAGATGACTCTGCTTATTTTCAAATAATCGAAGATGAAATAGAAACTGATACAGTATTTGATGTTGTTTTAGAAGAAGTACCTCCAAACAAAAAAATTGCAATTTTAAAAGAGGTACGAGCAATTACTGGTTTAGGATTGAGAGAAGCAAAAGATTTCGTTGAATCAGTTCCCAAAACTGTAATATTTGCGACCGCTTATAATGAAGCTGCAAATATCAAGCAAAAATTAGAGGCTACAGGAGCAAAAGTATCTCTGAAGCAATCAGTCTGAAGTAATCAATAATGAGTCATGAATATGATGAATATCAAAATGGTAAATACCAAACTGAAAATGAAATAGAAGCTTTGGTAACTGCGTTCAATAATTGTACTTTGTCTCGAAGTGAATGGAATCACAGTGCACATTTAACCATTACATTGTGGTATCTCATCCACTATAACGAGCAAGAAGCAATTCAGGAAATTCGTAACAACATAAAGCGTTATAACGCTGCGATGGGTATTAAGACTACAAAAAATAGTGGTTACCACGAAACAATTACTCTGTTTTGGGTTTGGGTAGTACGAGATTATCTTTTGGTTAACCGTCACCAAGATTCAATATTGCAGTTAACAAATGGCTTAGTTGATGCTTATGACAACAAGTACTTACCATTGCAATATTACACTCAAGATTTACTCATGTCTTGGGAGGCTCGTAATAACTGGCTTCAACCCAACATAAAGCCTTTAAACTGAGATTTTTATATTAACAGTAGTTGTTGCCGCGCCCTCACAAAGAGAGCTTACATACGCAAAACTTCCACGTTTGCAATAAACACAAGGCTCCCTAAACTTGCGCGGTGATTATATAGATGATTATATAAATCACTCGCTGCGTGCGACATCTACTTCCAAGAAAGATGTAATAAGTACTTTCCATAAATTACGTCTTGAAAATTCGCTTCGTTTTAGGAGGTAGTAAGATGAATACAGCAGAACGCGATTTACGTTTGGAACTTCTCAATAGCTTGCTAACAACTCCTCATCGTCAGTTAGACAAAGTTACAGAATTCCACAAATTAATGGTGGAACTCGATCCACTCTTTTATGGACATTTGGCGGTATGGTATCAGCATAATGGTGATGTCCGCGACCATAAGGAAGTATTTTTAGGACATTTGCTCACAAGTAACCTTACAGAACATCGCGATGCAGGTTTTGTGATGTTGCAAGAATTCCCACCTTATCAAGTAGCGCGCATTGTAGACTTTATGAAGCAGCATCGAGGTAAAGTTCCTCGTTCTGCACGTACTGCGGTAACTCGTTATTTGAAAGCGCGGGAAATAGATCGCAAATTCTTTGATCGCGCAGCTTTGCGGGGACGTAAAGCAATGAAGCATCTGTATGCAAGTTTGCATATTAAGCCCAGTCAGCGTGCAGACAAGGTTTTGTTTAAAGATGAACCTCCAGAGGACAGTCTTGCATACATCCTCAAGCAGTTGGCGAAAGCTGAAACACCTGTAGAACAAGCTGCTTTAATTGTCGAACACAATATTCCTTACACCATTGCAATTGGTACAGTGAAGCAGTTAACACCTACTGTATTAGTAGCGTTAATTAACTCCATGTCTCCTCAAGAGGTTATTAATAACCTTAAATCCTTGCAAGCGCGGGGTGCAATGGAACATCCTCAAGTTAAAGCTTTGATTGATGGAAAGTTAGAGGAAGCAAGTAAGAGTAAGCGGGTAAGTGCATTCAAAGCTCGTGTAGCTGCTGACGTCACCCAGGTAGATGCTGCGACTGCTCAAAAGTTAGAAAAAGTCGCCAACGAACAGGTGAAAAAGCGCGGTAGAATTCGCAAATCAACTGCTTTGTTTGTGGATAAATCCGGAAGTATGGACGTAGCTCTGGATGTTGGTAAGCAAATCGCAGCTTTGATTTCTGGGATTACAGAAGCTGACTTGTTTGTTTACGCATTTGATACCATTGCTTATCCTGTCAAAGCTCAAGGTAAAGAACTATCTGATTGGGAAAAAGCTTTTGAACATATCTTTTCTGGTGGAGGTACCAGTATTGGTGCAGCTTTGGAAGTTATGCGTTCGAAAAAGCAAATGGTGGAACAAATCATCATCGTCACTGACGAGGGTGAAAATACTCAGCCATATTTTACCCAAGCATACACAGCTTATCAGAGAGACTTGGCTACAATACCAAACGTCATCATAGTTAAAGTGGGTGGTGCTTATGGCTATTTGGAAAACCAATTAAAGCAAAAACAAATTCCTGTAGACAGCTTTACTTTCAAAGGTGACTACTACTCTTTACCTAACTTGATTCCCTTACTATCTCGTCCATCACGCTTGGAGTTGTTGATGGAAGTGTTAGAAACACCGTTACCTGTAAGGGCTGATAAGTAGATAGATTCGTTGTAGAGAGACGTACCAGAGCCTGCGGCGTCGGCGTTTGAACGTATCAAGCGCGGATGTTCGCTGTAAGCGCGTGCAAACACCGTAGGTGCGGTTCAGCCTCTGGTACGTCTCTACATACCAAAATCAAACACCTACAATTAAATACTTAAAACTATGATGGTAGACATATCTGCACAACTTGTCCGGGAACTACGCCAAAAAACTGGTGTTGGGATGATGGACTGCAAAAAAGCGCTACAAGCAACCAATGGTAATGTTGAAAAAGCTATTGAATGGTTGCGTCAAAAAGGTATTGCATCTGCGGTGAATAAAAGCGAACGAATTACAGCAGAAGGATTAATTGAAAGCTATATTCACACTGGCGCTAAAGTTGGTGTTTTGCTCGAGGTTAATTGCGAAACAGATTTTGTCGCTCGTTCTGAAGCTTTTCAAATCTTGGTGAAAGACATCGCTATGCAAATCGCGGCTTATTCCAATATTGAATATATAAACATCTCTG
The DNA here is from genome assembly GCF_001456025.1 of Mastigocoleus testarum BC008. Taxonomy (GTDB): domain Bacteria; phylum Cyanobacteriota; class Cyanobacteriia; order Cyanobacteriales; family Nostocaceae; genus Mastigocoleus; species Mastigocoleus testarum. The sequence continues at coordinate 55,698 of NZ_LMTZ01000099.1, read as the reverse complement.
ATATTCCCAACGACATTATCAATCGCGAAAAAGCTATTGAAATGGGACGGGATGATTTAGCGAATAAGCCAGACAATATCAAAGAAAAAATCGTTCAAGGAAGAATTCAAAAACGCTTGAAAGAAATGTCTTTGATGGAACAACCTTATATGCGGGAGCACAATATCACCGTTGCACAACGAGTAAATCAAGCAATCTCCGTATTAGGTGAAAATATCAAAGTTCGTCGCTTTGTACGATTTGTACTTGGTGAATGAATTGTTGGTGAATGAATCATTAATGTACGAATCTCCTAGCTAAATAGAGGGAAGAAGAAAAATTTGTTTCTCCTTTCCTCTATTTCCTGAACTACCCCAACTTAACTCGGTCGGTATAAGACCCATACTGTAATGCAAGCAAGGTCAATCAATTACTTTAGTGCGTAGATTAAGCGACCTCTCCACCCACAACGACGTCTTTAATACGCAAACTCGGACCTCCGCAACCTACCGGTAAGCCATTTTGACCACCTTTACCGCAACCACCGGATTCATCCCAGTAAAAGTCATCTCCTATCGCTTCAATATCTCCTAAGGTTTGGAAAACATTACCGGAAAGGGTTACATCCTTAACTGGTTCAGCAATTTTGCCATTTCTAATCATCCATGCTTCCCCAGCACTAAAGGTGAACATTTCACCGTTGGTCATTCCACCCAACCAATTACGGGCGTAAACTCCTTCTTTAATATCAGCGAACAAATCTGCAACAGGTGTCTTTCCCCGTTCGATCCAAGTATTGGTCATGCGAACAATTGGCGCATAATGATAATCCAAGCAACGAGCATTACCTGTTGGGGCTTCACCTAACTTTCCTGCTGTTTCCCTCGAATGAAGACGTCCCACCAAAACCCCATCTTTAATCAATTGTGTTGTTGTTGCGGGGGTTCCTTCATCATCATAGAAATAACTCCCCCGATGTCCCAAAGGTGCAGCTCCATCAAAAATTTGCAATTCTTCAGGACCAAAGCGTCTTCCAATGGTCATTACTTCCAGTAAGTCTGGGTTTTCGTAAGCCATGTCTGCTTCAGAAAGATGTCCAAAGGCTTCATGTACGAATAAACCACTGAGAATTGGATCGATCACAATGGTGTAAGCGTCACCCCTAACCGATGGTAAAGATAGAGCCGAAACTGCTCTTTGTGCTGCACTTTTTACCTGTTTTTCCAAACCTGTTAAATCTTCATAGGCTTTGCGCGAACCAGTTGTTTCTCTTCCTGTTTGCACAGTTTCACCATTGCGGGCGGTTGCAGCAAAGCGCATTTCCATGTCAACCCAAGATTGTTCGATTAAAGCACCTTCACTAGTAGCAATAGTTACATTTTGGTTGCTATCTGCATAACGTACGGAAGTTGTAGTAATTCTACCATCCACACTTTTCAGTAAATCGGCATAATCAATACATAATTGTTTTTTATCAGAAAGGGCTATTTGACGGGGATTGGTACCTGTTAGGGGAATATGGCATACTGCTCGAATTGGTTCGATGGGAGCAAGGATAGTTTCCTCATCTCCAACCATTCGTGCAGAGGCGATCGCTTCTTCAATCCGTTCTTTTAAACTCGCCAACTGATTAAAACTACTTAATCCCCATCCTCCTCGATAACAGGCGCGAACTTGTCCGCCAACAGAAATACCTTCGCTGAGAGTTTCGACTTTATCGCCACGCAGCAATATATCTGTCCCCTCAGATTCTTCCAAACGAATCATCAAATAATCTACTTTGGAGGAATAATGGGCAATTAAGTCGGAAAGCAGGTTTTTAGTATCGGCTAATAAGGGAGGCATTGGTAGATACGAACTATCGGGGGTCAACTGCATTTATTGTGCAATTTTCTGAGCTTAGATGCCACTCTAATACCAGATGGAAACTGAATTTTTCTAGGTTAAGTCAGGGTAATTGCGAATATATTCTGGGAGTAAATGAAACTTAATACATGGGTATTTACTTATGCAAACAACTATTTCAAATTAATTTGAATACTATTTTTTACACCTGTAGGAAAATCAGAATAAGCAAATATAGCAGTCGACATAATTTTTAGGATGTTTTTCTATTCCCCGTTCTCTTTTCCCCGTTTCCTTTAAAGCAAAATCTCAAATCAAAATTTAAACTAAATCAAAATTTAAACTTAGCAGCCACCTGCAAATGCGATCGCAGGTGGAACTATATTTTATTCTTCCAAACCAACCAAAATATTTCCATCTTCTATACGGGTGGGAAATACAGGAAGTGATTTTTGGTCTGACATCTTACCCATCATAGAACCAACAACAGGTGGGAAAGTACACCATTCTTTAACTTCTCCACTGCGGAGATCGAAAGCACTACGATGCCAACGACATACAATAGCACCATCATCTGTAACTTTACCTTTTTTTAGGGATAGTTTGAGATGAGGACATTTGTTATCCACGGCAAAGATTTCACCAGAGTGATTAATTATCAGGATAGCTTGTTTGCCAACCTTGACAACTTCTCGCGCACCTGGTGCTAGAGATTCTTGAGAAAGAACTTTGACCCAGTTCACTATATTTACTCCTTTTAATAAATGGGACTTGAAAAACCGAAAATGGCAAACCAATTACTTTTTAACATTATTGAATAGCTTGGTTGCAGAAACTTATTTGTAAATGATGTTAACAATCACTTTCCTAGTAAATTGAGAATTTTTATCAATAAACTTAGGGAAACACAAGCGTTTATTTTAAGGACAATTTGGATTAAAAAAGGCAGAAGGCAGGAGGCAGAAGGCAGAAGTTCAATTAGATGGGGATTTAAACCCCAACTAATTGTGGACACCGTAAGACGGTGGGGTTTTAAACCCCAGTGGCGGTTAGCGCAGCGTTACGTTAGTAATAGGCAAGAAGTTTTAGTTTTTATACCAGGTTTTTCCTTCTGCCCTCTGCCCTCGTACTTCTGCCTTCCGCCGAAGGCGGATAATTAAGAATCTTACAATCTTGGTTTAGTTGCAAGTAAAGGTTTAATTTGTAAATATGGACACGAATTCAATCAAACTAAATCAAACTTTTGAATTAAATAAATAATTTTTCTCGATAATTTGGGTTAACTAGTCTTGTAAATTATTTTATAAATACTCATTATTTATATAGATTTACAATCATAATTATATTTAGATAACTCTACAGTACAGAGGCATAATTTATTCTTTCTAATTAATAATTCTTAAGATGATAATAATCGATTTTATGGATAGACAACTGCATAATTTATCCTATCCCAGTATTCGATAATATCTTTTAATACCTTGATTATCTCTGACTCACAACAAAATTAAAACACAAAAGATAATTTTATATTTGGCAAAAAATTAGTTTAAGTTTTGACCTAATAGCAGAATATAGCTGGAATGCAACTGTAACAACATCAGCTTTAACTGATAGCAAAAATACTACAATAAATAGTCAATTTTTTAACAGACAATCTACCAAGCGAATATCTCAAAAAAATTAAATTTTATGGAAAATTAGCGAAAATATCCCAAAAAAATGTATCACTCACAATCTCAAAATATTATATATTACCAAGCAATAAGTAAATAAGCTTAAACACAGCTAGCAAAATATTGCTTAACTAAGAAATACAAAATTAAATAATAAACGTTTCTAATTACTTGGTGATAATTGTAGAAACTACCTGCTAGGTCGTCTTTTTAATGTGAAACATAAGACTAAATTGGTTGGTAGACTAAATGTGGTAGTTAGAGATATTGCAGAGATTAACGCCGACACCGTGGGCTTATGCCTTAATTCATATTGTGTATACCTTATCAACGTGAAACTCCTACGCTACTAAATTAAATGTTTATCTTTTTATCATTTACAGTGGTTCAAATCTTAAGTAGGTAAATCAAAAAAAATTGTGTACGTACTTACTACTAAATTTACATATATTTCTCTATCATAAGCCTTTATCAACAGTTAAATTAATTCTGGCTAGATAGTTATATCTTTAATTAAAGTGTAATTGAAGATACGGTTTAGCTTCTAAATTTGATGTCAAAATTTGATTAGTAAAACAAGTATAAATGCCTTGATTCCGGATGCATCTGAGAATAGAAGTAAAGTTAATAATTTCCAACAGTAATTATTTAATTAAAGGTATTTTTATACACTTGTTAACTGCATCTATACGTAAGAAAATAGTATCTGAAAAATTACACTTTGTATAAAACAAGTGAGACACAAACTAAATGATATTTTTGTGTTCTTAGTTTCTTCTACAACTATTGTGACTTTAATAGTTAATCCTACTTTTGCTAACAGCCGTCCCGCTCAATGTGTTAGTCCTATGACAAATACACCAGGCAATATAAGATACACGGGTGATTGTATACCTCGTCCTTTATGGATAAACCCCAATTACGGTTCTAACTATGCTCGATTTATGCGCGTTGCAATTAAATCAGCTGTTAATAAATATGATTACGATACAGCAATCATTAATTTTTACAGAGCACAGGAAATCTCGGGTTATCGAGACCCTGAAGTCAGACGAGGTTTATTAGGAGCAGTGATGGCTAAAGCAATTAAGAAAACTCCAGTTCCAGGCTATTCTCATCCTCGGATTTGGTTATTAATTACTGGAGAGTATTATGATGAGAGGTAATATTAATTAGTACTTGCTGATTTAAATATTCATTTTTTAAAATTCCAGGGAATCATTCGTTGCGAATAAAACAATAAAACTAAACAATACACAGTATTAATTAATTTAGTATTATTAATCAGCTAAGTAAAGTTATTTTAGATTCGTGTAATTATCATTATTTAAAATCATTTCGATTATCGACATTGCTGCTTCAGGATTTGTCGCAAAATAAACAAGTTGGGGTGATAGTTTTTCAAAAAAATTAAAGTTCTCTTTCTCATCCGTAAGAAAAATTACTTTCTTATTTGCTTTTAAAGCCAGAGCAATTTCTGAAACTGTACCGGGACCAATACCACAAGCAATAACTACGTGTGAGGAAAGAACATTAATATTATTGCGGGCGCTACCCATATTGGTAACAATGGGAATATCAACAAACTTGGAAACATTCTGTAAGTTGCGATCAGGAAGAATTCCAACGGTTAACCCTCGAACTGATTTAGCACCGCAAGATGCTGCGTCCATTACGCCGATGTTTCTACCCCCGGTTAGTAATATCCAATCCTGTTTTGCAATTAACTTTCCCAGTTGATAAGCATTTTGTAGATCGATTTCTTTTGCTGTTTTTCCAGGTCCCATGACACCAATAATGATTTTTTTCATAATAGGGAAGAGAGAACAGCAGTACTCATATTACATATATTTTCGTAGTTGGACTTTAGCACTAAAATTTACCGTTCGCACTAAACTCACAACTACATTTTTTATTCTGAAAAATTCTTATTCTGAAGTAGGATATTCAATTTGATTAATTTCAGTAGCTTCTAATTCTTGAGGAAAGTCTTCCAAGTGATTTAGCGAACGAATACGATTCATCTGAGATAAAGCATATCGTGCTGTTTCCCGTACCTGTGAGTTCTCATCCTCCAGAGCATGAGATAGGATTTGACTAATTTGAGCCATCATATCGTATACGCGAGTAATATCACGAATGGCATTTTGTCGCACTTGGGGACTTTCGTCTTGTAATGAAATAGCTAAAGCTTGATTCATTGGTTTGAGAGTGCGACTACCAATTTCTGATAAAGAACCTAAAATCAAACTTCTTTCTTGGGAATCAGCGTTGACCATCAACTCGGTTAAGGGTTGAATCGCTCTAGAGTCACCTTCTTGTCCCAAATCCCAAATCGCTTTACGTCGTTCTTGGGGGTCGGGACTATGTAAATCTGTAATTAGCCCATCAACTACGCTGAATTTACCAAGATAAGAACTTTGTTCGGAAGACAACCATGTTTTTGATGGTATTGCTGTTGCTTCTTGTCCGCTAATGAGAGTTTCGTCTTCTGGAGAATATTTTTTTACTGGAGGTGCGATCTCTGGAATGGTCTCAGCAATTGTATTCAATTCATGTAATGGAGGTTGAATTCCGTTTGGTTGAATTCCATTTGGTTGAATTCCATTTGGTTGAATTCCATTTGGTTGAATTCCATTTGGTTGAATTCCGTTTGCTTGAATTATATTTGGCTGGATTCCATTTGATTTAATCCCATTTGTATTTGATGTACTAAGGTTTTTTGAGTAGGAAGGATAAAAATAACTAACTTCTTCTTCGTCTCTACGGGCAAATAATTTAATGATATAAAGAATTGCTCCCGTACTTCCCAAAACCCCAACAGCAATTAAAGACCACCCAAATATACCTTGTTCTTGTGCTGTGATATGACTCGATTGGGCGCTAGAACCGATAGAAGACTGGAGTCGTTTCTCTTTAAGTGCTGTTTCTAAAGCATTTTTAGTTGAAATACCGAAAACGCCATCAGCAGATAAATCCTTGGCTGACTGAAACTTAGAAACAGCGCTTTTTGTGGTTCCACCATATTTCCCATCAACAGAACCCTTATAATATCCCAGTTCTTGGAGTTGAGCTTGCAGAATTTTGACTTGTGCTCCTCTGCTTCCTGGTCTGAGAGGTAAAACTCCATTGGCGATCTCATCAGAACTTATTTGAGAAATTTTTGCACTCTCAGGCGCGGCTTTAAAAGGGGCTATGCTTGCACTACTAGGTTTGTACCCCAGGCAAGTAAGGCAGGTGATGGTTAAAATTAGATAATGGCATAGCCTCATATTACAATTGTTCTCAAGAATATCCGGCTTAATCCGGTTAGTGAAATTAAAAGTATGTTCAACAAACTTAACACTTTATACCCTGAGATATTCAAATCAAAGGGTACAGCTATTCATTATAAAGATGTCATCAGCTAACGTCTCTAACTGATATGTAATACGTAAAATGTATATCCTATATTCTTGATTTAGGGCAAAATTTCCGAGTCAGATTTTCTCACATTTACGGTTAATTGGTGAAGCTTTTTAGTTGAAAATTTTTGAAAAGGCTGTTTTTTGAGGTTTTTATTCTCATTTACTTTATTTTTGTGCACTTTTTTCTCATTTTCTGAAACTCGGGTGTCTTCGCTCATCAAATTTTGACGTTGGTTAATTAAGTAGACACTGAGTAGAGTTAAGCACACTCCAGCCCATTGCAAAGGACTAAGAACTTCACTTAGGAGTAAACTGCCGAAAATTAAAGCAAATACAGGAGTTAGAAAAGTTAGAGAACTAAGACTGGTGAGACTTCCACTGGAAGCAAAATAGAAAAATAATCCATAGGCGATCGCACTACCAAATACAGTTGCATATGCCAAGGCTATACTATCTGATGGTAGCAAATTAATCCATTGTCCCGATTCTGTGAAAGCGGAGATGCACCACAATGGTAACCCACCTAAAATCATATGCCATCCGGTAGCAGTTACGGGATCGGTGTAACGGATGACGAAGCGAATCATTACCGTTCCTACCGCCATTGATAATGCAGCTAATAGCATTAACCATTCACCGCTTTCGAAGAGCGAACGGGAAATCAACAAGATTTCAGAACTTGGACTTTGAGAAATATTGGTGGTTTGGGAGAAAATATTTAGTTGAGATATCTGAGAAAAAATACTTAAAATCCATTCGTCGGGTAAACCAATTAAAGCAATTCCGGTCACCCCTAACATTAGTCCGAGCCATCCCCATAAACCAATCTGTTCTTGGAATAACCAGCAAGACAATAACGCTACAGCTAAGGGTTGGGAGTCAATCATCACCGAACCCAAACCAGCACCTGTTTTAACTAAACCTTCTGCCAAAAATCCTTGAAATAATGCTCCATCTATCAGAGCAAATAAAATAATCCACAACCATCCTTTCCAAGTTTTGGGTTGGGGTCTACCCATAATTGCTGCGACGATCAAAATTAGCACGCCAGCAGGGAGTATTCGCAATCCAGCGAGAAATAACGGCGTTGTGTGGGGAATTACTCCTTTCATTGCTACCATCGCCGTACCCCACAGGAAAAACGGGGAAATTAGAAGCAGTGGAGCAAAGGGGAGTCGGGATACACGCTCGTTAATTTGCATGGTATTGCTGATACCGTTTGGTAACAAACGAAGAAACTAAACCTAACTAATTTTAACTAATTATGTCGTTTTGTGAAGGAATAAATACTCAGGAGTCAGAAGTCAGGAGTCAGGAGTCAGGAGTCAGGAGTCAGGAGTCAGGAGTCAGAAGTCAGAAGTCAGGAGTCAGGAGTTAGGAGTTAGGAGTCAGGAGTCAGAAGTCAGGAGTCAGGAGTTAGGAGTTAGGAGTCAGGAGTCAGGAGTCAGGAGTCAGGAGTCAGGAGTCAGGAGTCAGGAGTCAGAAGTCAGAAGTCAGGAGTCAGAAATTACTCATTATTGTGCGCTGTAGACACTAAAGTTGTCTGTGCTTACGCCCCGCTATAGCTATAGCTGCGCTACCTACAGATCGCTAACAGTTAACAGTTATCAGTCACTAATCGCCAATCCCCAATCCCCAATCCCTAATCCCCAATCCCCAATTTCTCAATTTCCTCCTCAACCATATTTGCTAATTTTGCTGCTGCTCCTGCTTCTCCGCGAATGCTTTGCAGTTGCGATCGCATTTGTGCTAGTTTTTCTGGATTTTCTAAGTAGTCTAAAACCATTTCCCCAATTTCCTCGGGTTGAAGTTTGCCTACTAATTCTGGTACAACTTCCTTACCTGCCCAAATGTTAGGCCATGCTAATAAGCCTTTTTTACGCAGGAAAAACCAATTGATTGTTTTGGCAATACTAGAACCAATAAATGGTAAATTTGCCAATATTCCCGGTACTCCATCCCAAGAACGCATTGCGTCCAGTTGCTGTGTGGGTAATAATACAATCATAGGTATTGCTAGAGAACCTATTTCAGCAGTATTTGCACCTACAGTAGTTAAGCAAATTTGGCATTGAGATAAAATTTCGTAGGCTGGATGCTGATTCCAAAGTTCTATGGTGACGCAGTTTGCTGTTTTAAGTTTTGGCTTTTCCAAGTTAATTTCTGGTCGAAATTCTGAATTAATTTCTGAATTAATTTCTGAACTAGTTTCTACGATAATTTTTGGTTCGTGATTAAGTATTTTTGCTGAGACATCCCCAAAAATTTTTGTGAAGGGATTTTTTTCGGGATTTGCAAAACTTTCTAGGGTTTCTAAATCTAATGTCGGCGCAACGGGAAGTATAAATTCCGTTTGCGGACGCTTTCTGTGAATATATTCCGCGATCGCTAAACTTAATGGTACCCCCTGGGTTAATTTTGCCGCCTTTGAACCGGGAAGGAAAGCAATTATTTCTTTGGCTTTTACTTTTTGATTGGCAAATTTATCTTTTTCATGGGAGAATGACAAATCACTATTTGCTTCTTGCATTAGGTCGCCAACCACAGTGAATTTATCAGCATATTTGGGATCTATTTTGGCTGAAACTTCTGCTTTCATGACGCCAAAGCGATCGATTAAATTATGCCAGCGCGCCTCCCATTCAGCATAAACTATCGTCCGATAACCCAGTCTTTTCCCAATAATTGCAGCAAAAAACTGATCCCCACCCAGGAAAATAACTATTCCTTTTTTGCGCCATTGCCAATTTTGCTCTGTTTTTCCCCAAACCAAAAACCGAAGGAAATGCTTTGCATCCTGAGTTCTATCCACTTCCGGATAGGAATTCGCGATCGCAGCTTCTTTTCCACTGGCGTTGGGACAAGGAGACAAAATTACGGAAATTCTTAGTTTGCTTGGATCTTTTCCTAGCTTTCGTCTTAATTCCCTAACTACTGGTCGCACCCAAGTGGTTATTTCCCCTGGTCCATTGGAAAGAATTAGAACATCTACGTTTTCCATTATTTTTAATTTAATAATTTGATTTTAATATTTTGAATTTGATAGATTTTCCCGGAATTCCACATAAAATCAGCCTTATTCGTGTTTACAAAAATACATATTTTGTGAGTAAATGCTAATGCAGTATGCAAATAAATATTAATTTATGTTTCGGAATTTATATCGTTTTGTGTCAGATAATCTACAAAAGCAGAATTTGGGAGTTATTTTCTGATAAAAAGACTGATATTGCCGAGCATAGAGAACACGCATCAAAAGGAGCCTCGTTAGCATGTTCACCCACGTCAAGTCCACCATCAGACATATCGCGCCAGAAAATCTCGGGGGGCGACATTTAATTAAGGTGGTCTATGTCGTGCTAGAGTCCCAGTATCAGAGCGCACTCTCCCAAGCGGTAAGAGTAATTAACGCCAATAACCCTAATTTAGCGATCGAAGTTAGTGGTTATTTGATCGAGGAACTCCGAGACCAAGAGAACTATGAGGAGTTCAAGCGCGATATAGAAACTGCCAACGTTTTCATCGCCTCGCTGATTTTTATCGAAGATTTAGCCCAAAAATTAGCGGAAGCGGTCAAGCCACACCGCGACAATTTAGATGTTGCAGTGGTTTTCCCTTCCATGCCAGAAGTTATGCGCCTCAATAAAATGGGTAGCTTTTCTTTGGCACAATTGGGACAATCCAAGAGTGCAATAGCACAATTCATGCGTAAGCGCAAGGAAAAGTCTGGTGCTTCTTTTCAAGATGGAATGCTCAAGTTACTGCGGACGTTACCGCAAGTTTTGAAGTTCCTTCCGATGGATAAAGCCCAGGATGCTAGGAATTTTATGCTTAGTTTTCAGTATTGGTTGGGTGGTTCCCCAGAAAATCTGGAAAACTTCTTGCTGATGCTGGCTGATAAATATGTATTAAAAGATGTAGAGACGTTCCATGGAACGTCTCTACAATATGAGCAACCTGTTGTTTATCCCGATATGGGGATATGGCATCCTTTAGCCACCACAATGTATGAGGATGTTAAGGAATACCTCAATTGGTACAGCAGCCGCAAAGATATTTCTCAAGATTTAAAAGATCCTTTAGCACCTTGTGTGGGTTTGGTATTACAGCGTACCCATTTGGTTACCGGTGATGATGCCCATTATGTGGCAATTGTCCAGGAATTGGAATCCATGGGGGCGCGGGTTGTGCCAGTTTTCGCTGGCGGTTTGGACTTTTCCAAGCCTGTGGATGCTTACTTCTACGATTCGGCGACCAATAGCTCGTTGGTTGATGCTGTAGTATCCCTGACGGGTTTTGCTCTGGTAGGTGGACCTGCAAGACAAGATCATCCCAAAGCAATTGAATCTCTCAAGCGCTTAAATCGCCCTTATATGGTAGCCTTACCTTTGGTTTTCCAAACCACTGAGGAGTGGATGGATAGCGATTTAGGTTTGCATCCCATTCAGGTGGCGTTGCAAATTGCCATTCCGGAGTTAGATGGGGCGATTGAACCGATTATTTTGTCGGGTAGGGATGGTACCACCGGTAAAGCGATCGCACTGCAGGATCGGGTAGAAGCTGTTGCTGGTAGAGCGTTAAAATGGGCGAGTTTGCGTCGCAAGCCCAAGCTAGATAAGAAGGTAGCAATTACTGTATTTAGTTTCCCACCGGATAAAGGTAATGTGGGAACGGCTGCGTATCTGGACGTGTTTGGTTCCATTTACGAGGTAATGAAAGCCCTGAAGAATAATGGCTATGATTTACCGGAATTACCTGGTAGCGCCAAAGAGTTAATGGAAGAGGTAATTCATGACGCCCAAGCCCAGTATGCTAGCCCCGAACTAAATATTGCTTACCGGATGTCGGTTCCTGAATATGAAGAATTGACACCATACTCCCAGCGTTTGGAAGAAAACTGGGGTCCACCACCAGGACATCTCAACAGCGATGGACAAAATCTGTTGGTTTACGGTAAGTCATTCGGTAATGTATTTATTGGGGTACAACCAACTTTCGGTTATGAAGGCGACCCGATGCGGTTGTTGTTCTCTCGCTCTGCAAGTCCCCACCACGGTTTTGCTGCTTATTACACCTACCTAGAAAGAATTTGGGGTGCTGATGCGGTACTACACTTTGGAACCCACGGTTCCTTGGAATTTATGCCCGGGAAGCAAATGGGTATGTCCAATGAGTGTTACCCAGATAACTTAATTGGTAGCATTCCCAATCTGTATTATTACGCAGCCAATAATCCTAGTGAAGCCACAATTGCTAAGCGTCGCAGCTACGCCGAGACAATTTCCTATTTGACTCCCCCGGCGGAAAATGCAGGTTTATACAAGGGGTTAAAAGAACTCAGCGAGTTAATTGCTTCCTACCAAACCCTGAAAGATTCCGGTCGCGGTATTCCCATTGTTAATACCATCATGGATAAATGCCGGATGGTAAATCTAGATAAAGATATTGACCTCCCGGAAACTGACGCCAAGGATATGAGTTCCGAAGAGCGGGATAATATCGTCGGGATTGTATACCGCAAGTTAATGGAAATCGAATCGCGACTTCTACCTTGTGGATTGCACGTTGTCGGAAAACCTCCTAGTGCAGAAGAAGCGATCGCAACTCTGGTAAATATCGCCGGTTTGGATCGTTCCGAAGAAGGAATCAAGAGTTTGCAAAGGATTATCGCCGAAAGTATTGATCGCGATATCGAAGAAATTTACCGCAACAGTGACAAAGGCGTTTTAGAAGACGTCCAATTGTTGCAAGACATTACCATGCTTACTCGCGAAACCGTTGGTTCCATGGTCAGAGCGCAAATCGACGCCGAAGGTAGGGTTTCCCTAGTTTCCAAGTTGAATTTCTTAAATATGGGTAAAAAAGAACCTTGGATCGAAGTACTGCACAATGCAGGTTACACCAAGGTAGATAAGGAAGCCATCAAACCCTTATTTGAATACTTGGAATTCTGCTTACAGCAAGTTTGCGCCGACAATGAATTGGGAGCATTACTCAAAGGTTTAGAAGGTGAATATGTTCTTCCTGGACCCGGTGGCGACCCAATCCGCAATCCTGATGTATTACCCACCGGTAAAAATATTCACGCCCTCGACCCCCAAGCAATACCCACCCAAGCAGCGGTACAGTCAGCGAAAATCGTTGTGGAACGCTTGCTAGAAAGGCAAATGCGGGAGAACGGCGGTAACTATCCCGAAACAATTGCTTGTGTACTTTGGGGTACCGACAATATAAAAACCTACGGGGAATCACTCGCCCAAATTATGTGGATGGTAGGGGTGCGTCCAGTTCCCGATGCTTTGGGAAGGGTTAATAAACTAGAGTTAATTCCTTTGGAAGAGTTGGGACGTCCCAGAATTGACGTAGTAATTAACTGTTCTGGAGTATTCCGCGACCTGTTCATTAACCAAATGAACCTGCTCGATCAAGCGGTGAAAATGGCTGCGGAAGCAGAAGAACCCTTGGAAATGAACTTTGTCCGCAAACATGCAATGGAACAAGCGGAAGAATTGGGAATTAATATACGTCAAGCAGCTACCCGCGTATTTTCCAATGCATCCGGTTCCTATTCATCTAACATCAACTTAGCGGTAGAAAACAGCAGTTGGGAAAGCGAACAAGAGTTACAGGAAATGTACCTCAAACGTAAATCCTTTGCTTTCAGTGCTGATAACCCTGGAATGATGGAAAATTCCCGGAAAATCTTTGAAACTACTTTGAAGACAGCTGAAGTTACTTTCCAAAATCTGGACTCCAGCGAAATTAGCTTAACTGATGTTTCCCACTACTACGATTCTGACCCCACCAAGGTAGTTGCTAGTTTGCGGGAAGACGGTAAAATGCCAGCTTCTTACATGGCAGATACCACCACAGCAAATGCTCAGGTGCGTACCTTATCGGAAACCGTGCGTTTGGATTCTCGGACTAAATTATTGAATCCTAAATGGTATGAAGGAATGCTTTCCCACGGTTATGAAGGGGTGCGGGAATTATCGAAACGGTTGGTTAATACCGTTGGTTGGAGTGCTACTTCGGGTTCCGTTGATAACTGGATCTATGAAGATGCGAACGACACCTTTATGAAAGATCGGGAAATGCAGGAAAGGTTGCTCAACCTGAATCCTAATTCTTTCCGCAAGATGGTGACAACTTTGTTGGAAGCTAATGGTCGGGGTTACTGGGAAACCAGTGATGAGAATTTGGAGTTACTGCAACAGTTGTATCAGGAAGCTGAGGATCGGATTGAAGGGATTGAGTAGTTGATTACCGAATCGGTTATAAATTCTGTAGAAATCAACATTGTAGGGATGTTCCATTTGTAGGTATATCCGATGTAGAGACGTTGCATGCAACGTCTCTACAGTTTTGTGGAAAAACCAATAACCGATGGATTTTAAATTCAAAAATAAATATCGAGTTAAATCTACACGTTTACCAAATCGAGATTATGCTGCAAATGGGTATTATTTTGTCACCATATGCACGCAAGATAAAACCTGTTTTTTCGGAGATATTATTTCTGGGAAAATACAATTATCAGAAATTGGGCGAATAGCACAACAGTAAACAAAGCTTTATACTTGGAAAATTTATCACAAAAACTTTGAAAAGCTAAAGGGCGAAAACTGCACCAAAACCTAAAAAACTGAAATAAAATTAGTTAAAACTTATACATACGACAACAATCATTTCGAGGGATTGCTTCCCTACACTGCGTTTCAGTCGCAATGACAAATCTATGTCCTACGGACACGCTATGCTAACGTTGCGTGAGTCCTGTTGAAGTGTAAATATTTAGCAGTGGATGGGTATTAGCAACGGATGGGATCGCGCGTAGGATGATTATGGGAAAAACGGATGTCTATTCCATCCGTTTTTGAATCCCTTATCTAACTTTTCAAGCTTGGACGTTCTACATAGGTAACGCGATGCAAAACTCGCCAGGTTTTGTTGGGTGAGCTTGTATCAACTTGACGTAAGGCACGAGCTTCTTCATCATTACTGGCTAACCATTCGGGGTCAACTACATAGTCAAAGAAATCATTGAAGTTATTGGTGCTACCTTCTAGGTAAAAACTCATAAAGCGATAGCGATCTACTTTCTCACCGGGTAAGATAGGGCGATCGTTGTGATCTGTAATACCTCTATTTTCTACTTCGCCAATATTAACATTCAACTCAAAGCCCTTACTCCGACTTTCTGTCTTGATCATTGTTTGGGTAAGATGATAAGTTGCTTGTGCCTGTAACTCGTGACCTACTCCAAACACTTTAAAGCCACCTTGAAAACCATCAGCAGCATCTAAACTAAAGGAACCACCAACGGTATGTTCAAAGGTATTCGCAAATTGTTGGCTTTCGGAATAAATTCCTCCATCTGCATCCCAGACATAGGTATTAACGATATTGCGCTTCCCTGCTAAAATTTGGATATTCTCCATCTTTGTTTGCCAGTTTGCAAAACTTTCAGTGGCATGAACTTTTTGAGATGTACTTTCAAACCGGGCTTGTATCTCTTTCTTTTTCTGGTCTGCTGTATCTTCGCTAGAAGATTTTAAACTCTCTAGTTCTTTAATTCTCTGTTTTAATGCCTCTTTTTGTTTATCTTCCTTCTCAGCTAGCTGTTGCCTTTTTTCAATCAAGCTCTCTCTTTCCTCTGACGATAACCCTGGCGATTTATCCTTTTTCTCAAGCTCTTTTATCTCTTGTTTCAACTTTTGAATTTCTTCATCAAGCTCTTTTGTTGAATCTTCTTGTCCGATAGCAGTTTCTTCACTGTAGTAACCGGCATTATTTGTTTCATCATCTAAAGAACCTTCACTAACTCCAAGGGTATTAAACTGATCGAAATAAGCTTGTCTTTGGCGATCTCGATAATCAATTTGTTCTTTCAATTGATATGCTTCTGACAAACGGAAATAACTGGCTGGGTAAAGAGAGCCATATTGCGATCGCATTTCTGGTACGTCTTGGAAAAAGCTGTTGTTGCTTGCGTTACTTCCTGTCATTCCATCAAGGCTACCATTCATGGTATATGACGGATTGATTAAGAAAGTAATAGTATTGACATCTAGGGGAATATCTTCATTGGGTTCAATTTTGTAACTTACCATTTGCTTGCTGCGGGTAAGACGCAGTACGTAAACATCTGCTAAGCCAGATACAACTAGTGCGTAGCCGACATTTTTGGGGATAAAGCGTTTACCCAAGTGCGGAAATTTTGCTTTATATTCCGGAGTCCCAACTAAATTTAATTTATTGGTGATGTTTAAACCAGAAGAAGATGAAACGTTACTGCTATTAAGGGTGTTAGAGGAAAAAGAGAAGTCACCTTGAAAACCAGCTTTAGCTTCTAGAGCGGTTTCACCAACTAATAATCCGATACCTTTTTGAATATCAATTTCTTGCTCAACTCCACTGAACAAAGATAATGTTTCACCTTTTCCTGAATCTTGACTGCGCTCCCAACTATAGGAAATATCTTCGGAGGAGATGAGTTCTACAGAAGTAGCGTTGTTATAGTTGTCTTCTAGGGTTAAGTTTTCGCTCGGTACGGGTGGCGCTCCTTCAATATATCCCAGTAAAGTTGGTTGAAATTGGGCGTTACCAATCCATTTGAGTTCTAAGGTTTCTACCCGTTTATCCGGTAATATATTAACGCCATCCTTGCTAACAAAGGCAAAGAAACGCCTCATCATGGCAGCTTTTTTATTGTTTACGGGATTTATACCGATAGTGCTATATTCGCAGCTAATTAGGTCACCATCGTCTGATGTGATGGTGGGTTTGTTCTTCACAGTGCCGTTGTGTTGGGCTGCCAAATCTACAACTATTCGATTTTCTTGGTCATCTTGAATTGCATTCAGTTGCCAGTAGCTAACTAAGCCATCTTCTTTGCCTATGAGCCTTTTGTGTACATTAGCTTGTATTTCTGACTGTGTAAGAGCTTTATTCCAGACACTAACTTCGCTAATGTAACCATTGAAAAAATAACGAGGTTCTTTTTCTGTTACTCCTGCTCCAATTCGTAAGGGTTTACTTTCATTCAAAGCTAATTCAACCTGCTGTTCTTCCTTCACTAAATCCCCATCAACATAAAATTTTAGTTTGGTTTCATTCTTGTTGTAGGTTGCTGCCAAATGAGTCCATTTGTTTAAAAACACCTCTGAACCTTTCAAGACTTTCCATTCAGAACTTTTTGTTCCTACCCAAAACTGCCAAGTATTATCATTTGCAGCATAAATGAGATAACCTCTTTGAGGAGAAACATCTCTTGATGTGATAACTGAGCGATAGGTATTTTCGCCACCTGTTACTTTTACCCAACAGGAAATGCTAAAGTTCTCAGGGTTTAGTTCTTCCTTGTAAGAAACTTCTACATAATCATTGCTACCATCAAAAAACATTACTGATGATTTAATTTTTCCTATTGGTGCGGTGCATCCCCACCAATTGCTAGAACCTTCAATTGATGCATTTTCTTCATTTTGTTCTGAATAATCTCTGACTACATTTAACTCATTTAAAGGATAATATGCGAGTAATCCAGGTTCGTTTCCACTGAGTCGGATTTTATGATTAACCGCAACTTCTTCAGCACTCAATGCAACATTCCAAATTCGGACTTCTGCTAATTTTCCGCTGAAAAATTTATTCCGCTCAAAACTGCTCCCAAGAATAAAATCACCTGAACCCTCATATTCATCGACTTCCTCTGGTGTTGCAACTTCTTCACTATCTCTGTAATGTGTTGCAACTGTTTCCCCATCTCGATAAATAATTCTGGTTCGATTTACAATGTCATAAACACACGACCAGTAATGCCATTCTAGATCGTTGTAAGTGCTTTTGGTATCGTGGTCGTTGCGGAAAAAGCCAAAGGTTAGTTGTCCATCTTTACGGAAACCGATATGTAATCCTTTGTTTGTGTCTGCTTCTCCTTGACTGACAATAAGTTGATCTTCATTACCAATTTCATCACGTTTTGCCCAAAATTCAATAGTAAAACTGGAATTGGCGAGATCGATGTTATTCTCACAATTAACATAATTATTGCCAGAAAATTTGAAGCACAAGGGTAATTTATCGGGAATCCACTGCTCAAATGAGGCATTACGGCTATCAGCAGTCGCATCAAAATTGGTTTGCCGCATTTTGCCTTCCTCATCAAAGTAGCTCAGTTGTACATTACCTTCGCAGGTTTCAATGGCATTGAGTGAACTGATAGGACGAGCAAAACCTAAAATTGCACCGTTAGTAACCAATCCCCTTCGGTCTTGGTTTAATTCCGTCATTGATTGGGAAGATTGCTGAGTTTCAGAGATACCCTTTATTAGTTCGTCATTTAGCCCTTGTAATTCTTCCTGTAAATTATTAAGTTGATCTTTCAGATTTCCTAAATTAGTTCTGTCTGCATCTCGTTCGCCAATTAATTTATCTCTTTGAGCTATTTTGGCATTTAATTCTGTTTTCTTGGCATTCCAATTATCTTGGGCATTGCGAATCTTCTTATTACAATGTTCGTTAGTTTGCTCGCGATACCAAAGCTGATGATATTGCTGGCTACTATGCTTCTTCCACTGATGAACATTTGCTCCACTTTCTGTTGATTTACCTTCTACATCAATTACTTTGTTACTATTCTTATTAATAATATAGAAAGAATCACTACCTCCATCTAATATCCATTTTTCATTATCTCTATAGTTTCTTTGATACTGTTGGAGATTAGCTCCATCACTAGAAGAAGCATTATGAATATTTAAATATTTACTACTTTTTTTACTTTGAATCAGGTAATACTCACTTTCCCGAATAAATTTCCACCGTTGATTGTCTCCTTTATGGGCATCGTATTGATGGATATTTCCTCCATCATCTATGGAGTTACCTTGAACATCTAAGGCTTTCTTACTTTTTTTATTCCGAATAACTTGATAATACAGCACTTTTCAGGTAAGTGAGGTACAGTAACAACAACTTGTGAACCAGTTTTTTAAATGCTTGGGATTGACTAGATCGAGGGCAGTTCTAATCAGGACATCAACCATTGTCGAATTGGTTGGAGAAAACTGACGTAGAAAAGCTTTGAGTTGTGACCACCAATGTTCTATTGGATTAAAATCAGGAGAGTAGGGTGATTGGTAAAGAACCCTTGCACCAACGGATTGAATCAATGGTTCAATTTCTACTACTTTATGAGCTGGAAGATTATCCATTACAACAACAGCACCTTCCCATAGTTGTGGAAGTAGACACTTTTCTACAAAAACTTTAAATCCGTTTCCGTCCATGGAACCGTTTAAAGTCATAACAGCCAAGACTTGTTTTATACTTATGGCTCCAATAACTGTAACCTTTGCTCCCCGATAAAATGGCTTAAAATCGTATACCCTATATCCTCGAGGGCTCCGGGCACGGGTTCGAGTCAAACCAAGCAAAACACCCATTTCATCAATAAAAACCAAGTTTCTTGGATCTATCTGTTTGACTTGCTGCCAATACTCACTTCTGAGATTTTGGACTCTTTGCGTCTTCCCTTGGCTGCTGCGTAACGTCTTTTTTTTAATGTTAGTGTTAATTTTTGCAAGGCACGACACATGGTACTTGTACTTACCCAATGGTTATAATTCATCCCCCAATATTCACAATATTCGAGTAAGGTTGCATCTGGGTATTTTTCAACCATTGCAGCTATTTTAACTTCACATCCATCTAACTCACCCTTCATTAACCCACCTTGTGGTTTGGGTTTTACATGACCTTCATTCTTTTTCATCAAGAGCAGTTTTTGTACAAAACTTTTGGCTACACCGAACCTGGAAGCGACTTTTCTAACAGAGGTATCACCTTGCTCATAAGCTTGTACTATTTTTTCTCGTAAGTCTATGGAGTAAGCTTTCATTTTACCCGTTGACGCACCAGAGCTAGTGTACCTCATTTACCTGCAATCTGCTGTATTAAATGTTTGTACGAGCAGTTAGGTTTTGAGCAGTACGGGGAAACATTTGTTGAAGCGGGAATTAATCACGTGAGAATGAAGAAAATTCTAGTTATGCCTTAATATCAAAATATCAACTTCAGAAATACTTTATAAATAAACTGTAGCTAGAGATTAATTAGGTGGAAAACTTACAATCTTTTGTCACCTCATTAATGAGAATTGATATATTTGTTGTCATTCAACATATTTATTGACATGAAACTTTACTATGCTCCAGCTTCATCCTATTCTCAGCGAGTACTAATTTCTCTATATGAGAAAGAAATAGATTTCACAGCCATTGAAGTTAATCTTTTCGAAGCCCAAGCACGTTCCCAATACTTACAAATTAACCCTTTTGGTAAAATTCCCACACTCATAACAGATGAAGGTGAGGTTTTGCACGAAGCTTGCATTATTATTGAATATCTCGATAGATGCAGCAAGGGCTCACAAAAAAGATTAATTCCAAAAGATCCAAAACTCGCTTTAGAGGTGAGAATGCTGGAAAGAATAATTGATATATATGTTAACGCTGGAAGAGAAGCACTTTTTAAGGATAGTCAGCTTCCACCTGAAGAAAGAGCTAAAAAACCGGTTATCAAAGCACAGCGATTGTTAGAAACTGCTTGTACCCTACTAAATGAAAAATTAGTGGATCGAATTTGGCTTGCAGGAGAAGAATTTTCTTTAGCCGATTGTGCTGCAGCTCCTACTCTTGCTTACCTGCGTATGGTTTACAACTACAAACACTTCTCTAACTTAACGGCTTATGTTGGACGTTTGGAGTCTAGATTGTCTGTAAGTAAAGTATTCCACTCGGGACGCGAACAGATGATACAAATGCTATCTACACTACCCTATCCATTAGAATTAGTAGCTTTAGAAGAATTAACTCTTCCCTGTTAGCAAAGTGGTGGGCTACCACGCACAATCCTATACATACTCTAATTTCTTATCTTCTAGATCCTGTCTTTTGACTTCTATTTTTTGCATAAATTTCTGTACCATATCCCTACAAAAATATTAACCAATATTTTTCCCTGAAAATGTCTACTCCAACAATCCAGAGATTAAACCCATTTTTACCTGAAGTAATGCCAGATCCCTATAAATTCTATCGTTACTATAGGGAACACGATCCAGTGCACTGGGGAGTTTCTTCTAACCCAAACTTACCTGGTACTTGGTATATTTTCCGTTATCAAGATGTAATGAAAGTTTTGGAAAGCCCAAAATTTGGTCGTGAAGCCAGCAAAATTAGAAACGACGGTGAAGGTGCACCAGTACCAAAGGCTTATCGCGGATTTAGTTCAATGGTAAGCAATTGGATGGTTTTCCGAGATCCACCAACTCATACCAGACTTAGAACTATAGTTAATAAGGTCTTCTCTCCTAAGATGGTTGAGAATGTTCGTCCGGCTATTATCGGTATTACTGATTGTTTATTGGATAGAGTTCATTTTCAGGGAGAAATGGATTTAGTGGACGATTTTGCTTTTCCACTACCTGTCATGGTAATTGCTGATATGTTAGGGGTAGATCCCAAAGATCGTCCTCTATTTCGTAAATGGGCTTTGGCGTTACAGAATGCTAGTGCTTCTCGTCTCAAACCATCTCCAGAAATTTACGAACAAGCAGAAGCTGCAACTCAGGGATTTATTGACTACTTTAAAAAAGAAATAGCTAAACGACATCTGGAGCCAGGTAAAGATTTAATAACTGCTTTAGTAAAAGCACGGGATGAAGGAAATAAATTAAACGATGAGGAAGTTCTTGCTACTTGCATTCACTTATTAACAGCAGGTCATGAAACCACTATTAACCTAATTACAAAGGGAGTATTAGCTCTATTACGTCAACCAAAAGCTTTAAAATTGTTGCGTTCTCATCCAGAATTAATGCCTGCAGCAGTAGAGGAGTTAATTAGGTATGATGGTCCAGTACAAATGATAAGTCGATGGGCATACGAAGATATCGAGATTGGCGATAAATTAATTCGACGAGGCGATAGCATTGGTTTAATGCTTGGCTCAGCAAATCGGGATGAAGAACGCTTTGAAAATCCTGATGAGTTGAATTTTCATCGTCCGGAAACTAAACATTGTGGTTTTGGTAGTGGTATTCATTTTTGTTTAGGCTCTTTCCTTGCCCGTGCTGAAGCAAGTATTGCATTGAATACTTTACTTAATCGATTACCAGATCTGCGCTTAAAAAACGATTCTATTGACTGGGCAAATAACATTGTATTTCACGGACCAAAGCATTTACAAGTTGCTTTTAGATCTCCTCGAGAATCAAAAGGTTTATGGGGATATGACCATGTTTAAGATAAAAGGTCGGGCAATTTTTTCATATCTCAAAATTTTCATATTCAAGCGTTAACACAATATACAGGATAATGAGTAATTCTATGATTTGAGAGGAATAAATCATGAACTCACCAAATATAGGAAAAGACCATAAAGAAGATTGTCCTTTCCATCAAAAAAGATCGCAGATAGAAAAAATAGGGAAAGAATACCAACCTTTTGTCAGTCCTCAGTTGCAAGAACCTTATTTATTTTACAAACGGGCGAGAAAAGAGGGACCAATATTTTATAGTTCCTTATTAAAGGGTTATGTTGTAACTCGCTATGATGATATTATTTCTGTCCTCAAAGATCCTACTATATTCTCTTCCAGGGATGCTTTACAAGAGATTATTGAATTTACTCCTGAAACATTTGAAGTCTTGCGTCAAGGTTTTCCCTTTGTTCCCGATCTAGTAAACAGCGATGGCGATCGCCACAAACTATTACGTGCACCTTTGCAAAAAGTATTTGCACCAGCACGAATCAAAAACTTATCTGCTTCTATTACTGCGATCGCGAATCGATTAATCGATGGTTTTATTAATGATGGTAAGACCGATATTATTACTCAGTTTGCTTATCCCCTACCCTTGGAAGTGATTTTTACTCTCTATGGTGTTCCCTTAGAGATGATACCTGATTTCAAGAGATGGGGTTACGACAACACGAAGTTAGTTTCTTCAGTTTTAGAGCCGGAAGAACAGGTCAAATGCGCCCGTAGTGTTGTAGAGATGCAATATGCAATTGCAAAACTGATAAAAGAGAAACGTCAAGCACCCCAAAACGATTTAATTAGCGAACTTCAGGATTCCGAACTGACCATTAACGATATGGTAATAGTTTTATCTGGCTTGATTATTGCTGGACATAAAACTACCTCTCATTTGATTGGAAATACTTTAAAAATTCTTCTAGAGCAACCAACTTATTGGCAAGCAATTTGTGAGGATTCATCTATAATTCCTGGGGTTTTGGAAGAAGCACTCAGATATGATGCAACAGTTCCGGGAATGGTCCGCACAACTAATGAAGAAGTCAATATATCTGGGGTAAAACTACCAACAAATAGTAAGTTATTTTTAATGTACGCTTCTGGTAACCGGGATGAAGACCATTATGAAGACGCTCAAAAGTTTAATATTCAACGTTTTCAAAATAAGTCTTCAGATCATTTGGCTTTCGGTCATGGAGTTCATCGCTGTATTGGTTCGCATTTAGCTCTTTTAGAAGCACGCATTGCTTTTGAGTTATTGTCCACAAGATTACGTAACCCTAGAATTACCTCCAATCAAAAACTGGAATATATCCCCACATTAATGACTCGAGGTTTCAAAAACTTAACTATTGAGTGGGATATGAGTTTATGATTTTCGCTTCAAATTTTGCTTCAAAAACTTTCCTTGGTAATTTACACTCATAAACCAAAAAGTTTGTTCTTAATAAGAAAACTTAGTTAGGGTTGCAGCTGACAACATACCAATTATTTAGTGAACCTCTTTTAAAGATAGACAAAGCTGGGTAAAGTTTAAGCAAAAATTTCTAAAGACGATGAAATATAATAACATTTCCGGATGTATTTGTAGCAAACAAAAGATATAAGTAAAACAGTTAGTCAAAAAATACATTTTTTACTTAATAAATTACATAGGACTTACGCAAAATTAACGTAATTGCGTCATTACGTTAGTGGATCGGGAGCCGCTACCTTACGGATCTGCTTTCGTTGTGTAAGTCCTGTTACATTAATTTAATTACTAAGGAGTTTATCCATAATGAAATTAGATAAACATCAATCCAATCAAGATATTTTTTCTTTACCTGGTCCCCAAGGTAATTTCTTACTGGGTAGTCTAATCGACTTTGCTCGAGATCCCCTCTTATTTATGACTCAATGTGTTCGAGAGTACGGCGAAATTACTCCCTTGCGCTTGGGCTCCAAAAAAGTAATTTTGCTTGCAAAACCTGAATACATTCAACAAATGCTTAAAGACAGAGCAACATTTACTAAGTCTATGGCATTAAAAAGTATGCATGCACTGTTAGGACAAGGTCTTCTGACCAGCGAAGGAGAAACATGGTTCCGACAAAGACGTCTAGCTCAACCCGTATTTCATCAAAAACGGATTGCTGACTATGGCGAAATCATGGTTACAAACACTCAAAAAATGCTTGCAAATTGGCAAGATGGGGATATCAAAGATATTCAATCTGAGATGATGCACCTAACGTTCAGTATCATCATGAAAACACTTTTCAACAAAGATGTATTAGAAGATGAAGCCCATGATGTTGCTCAAGCAATGCAAATATCATCGGAGTGGATGATAACACAACGCAAATCTCTAATTCCTTTCCCAGAGATATTTCCTACACCTTCCAATCTCCGTTACCATAACGCAATCAAAAAATTAGATAAATATATCTATCGGATCGTTGATGAAAGACGTTCTAGTGGTGAAGATCCGGGGGATTTATTATCGATGATGATGCAAGCACGAGATGAAGATGATGGAACCCAAATGAATGATAAGCAGTTGCGAGATGAAATAGCAACTCTAATTTTCGCTGGACATGAAACTAGTGCTAATACTCTAGCCTGGACGTGGATGCTATTGTCTCAGCACCCTACGATACAAACAAAGTTACGGCTAGAGGTAGAACAAGTACTAGGCGACCGCACTCCTACATTTACAGATATTCCAGCCTTGAAATACACGAGCATGATAATCAAAGAAGCAATGCGGCTTTACCCAGTAGTTTGGACTATTATCGCTGATACAAGTAGAGAGTGCACAATTGGTAATTATCACGTACCTGGCGATTGTACTGTCATTACGAGCCAATGGGTTATGCATCGTTGGGAACGCTATTTTGAAGAGCCTGAGTCATTTAAACCAGAACGCTGGGCTGAAGATTTAGAAAAAAGATTACCCCAGGGAGTTTATACACCCTTCGGTGGTGGACCACGTACTTGTATCGGTAAAAATTTTGCATTAATGGAAGCAGTTTTATTACTAGTAACAATCGTCCAAAAGTTTGAAATAAATTTGATTCCTAATCAATCTATTGTCCCCGAACCAACAATTACATTACAACCTAAAAACGGCATCAAAGTTGTTTTAAATAAATTACCTCAACCAAGTGTAATTGTTGCATAAATTTAATATTTCTGACCCTATATTTAAATAAGGACAATAATTAAATCAGGTAAAAGTAAATAGGAAAATATTAACAATAAGTATTAGTTTAGTTTCGTGTAAATACTTTTAACCCCAAATAATTTAATTCTATTGGTTCAAAGTATTTTCCTAATAGTTCCTAACTTACTTTATTAATAAACAATTAAATTTTATCCATAAATATAAATTAGTTTATTACCTGGTTTATAAAACTAACAACATTAAAAAGGAGAAATTTCAAAATGACAAATGTACCACCAACTTTACGTCTTGGAATGAGTGGATCTTATGTAGAACGTCTACAAAAAGAATTATCTGAACGAGGATACAAACTTGGACCAAATGGTATTGATGGGAACTTTGATGAGTATACAGAAAATGCTGTCAAAGAGTTTCAAAAGGATAATAACTTAACTGTAGATGGAGTTGTTGCAGCAGAAACCGGTCCAAAATTAGGCGCTTCCCTTGCTTAAATTTAAAGTTCAACATTTTCAAAGCTAAACTTTTAAACCTAAACATTTTTGATTTTAATAACTTGCGGATTGAATTATCAGTCCGCTTTTTATTTAGGGATGTATGAATTAACGGTAATTAAACAACAATTAAGCCCAAACAAAATCTAAACTGGCTTTATAAGTGATAAATACATCAGAATTTTAGTTTAGCTACTTTATAAAACGATCAGAAATACCTGTACGGATCATATCTCAAATCAGCAACGCCTGTAGTTGTGTTGCAAAGGTAGTGCAAGCTAATAGAGTATTAATTGTTACGCAAATATAGTACCTCATTCATGAGTTTCGGTGTTCCAAATAAGCACGCCTCAATACTACACTCAGCCAACTTTAATAGACAAATGATTCCAGATAATATTTTTGAGTATCACAAAAATGAATGCTTTTTAATTAATGCTCAATCTCATTTCCAATAAATAATCTCCTAGCCACGAGCGATCGCAGTTAGGAGATTAATTCAATACGTCTGGGTGTTGTTGTGCAAAGATTATAACTCAATTTTTCATATACACTGCAAATTTTTGTATTTCTGCCTTTAAGCTTTGTTACACACATAAATCAAAGTATATTGTTCTTTTCGATAAGACAAGTTACATGCTTCTTTTGTCACTATCATCTTTACCGTATTGAATCATGGTGTTAAGAGTGATGTATTGTATAAAATGTTCGATAATCCAAACATAGAATTTATATAGAATGAATGCATAAGGGTTATGAATATTTTTATCATCCTTCAAAGGAAAATATGAAACAATAACAAGATAAAATATTTTTAATTTTTATTTTTATTTTATTTTTACCTAAAATTAAATAGTATTAAGTTTTAGAGCATAAGCTCCAATAAAGTATTTTAAAGAATTCATTCACAGACAATTTAATTTTTTATCAGCTATTTTCAAATTATGTTGAGGAGAATACCATGAAATTCATATCTCCACTTGTTGCCGTAATATTATTGAGTGTTGCTTTAACTTCTACGACCATAGCAAAACAAGAAAATCTAAACTCCGCAAACTCCGTTGAATACCTAACTTCAGATGAAACAACATCTTTGAATCTACCTTTTTCAGAAGCTGTACGTGTTGGGAATATACTTTACCTTTCTGGCGCAATTGGTAATATACCTGGAAAAAAAAAGCTTGTTAGTGGAGGTATCAAAGGAGAAACGAAGCAAGTAATGGAAAATATCAGCCGTATTCTCCAGAGAAATGGATCCTCCCTAGATCGAGTAGTTAAATGTACAGTAATGCTTGCTGATATCAAAGA
Source organism: Mastigocoleus testarum BC008 (assembly GCF_001456025.1). Taxonomy (GTDB): domain Bacteria; phylum Cyanobacteriota; class Cyanobacteriia; order Cyanobacteriales; family Nostocaceae; genus Mastigocoleus; species Mastigocoleus testarum. The sequence goes on along the minus strand of NZ_LMTZ01000099.1, from coordinate 28,495 downwards.
GTGGAGTGCAATGAACCAAGTTTACGTCACCTATTTTCCGGAAAAACGCCTACCAGCACGTAGCGCTTTGGGTACGAGTGGTTTAGCCCTAGGTGCAAGGGTAGAAATTGGATGTATTGCCACAATTGATGACTGAGATAGTATAGTTAAGATTCAGTAAGTGTAGCTTTTTTTACGGTACTACGTTTTTGAATTAGGACATTTTTTGTTTCTTGTTCCCTATTGGAATAAATTTATAAACAAACTTCCAAATTTTATTTTGCTATCAAGAATCTTGTAGGAAGATGAGAACCCATCTGCTTTAGCGAGGGGATGTTAGCGTTCGCTGCTAAGAGCGGCTCAGCGAGACGTAAGTCTAAATCTGACTCAGCAGGATTTATCCTGTTGTTTTCCTTACCCATTTTTCAATTTGAAATTGGTATAAATAATTTATTAAAATAAAACACCCTCTCAACGGTATAAGACTGTATAAGCTCAGGAGAGTCAACTCTATTTATTTAGTGGCAACATGTGAAACTAGCAATTAAATAATACTTTGTATCGATTTTTAAAATATGTAATGCTTTTAAAATTTCAATACTCTAAAATAAACAATGTGAAGATTAAAAGCCTTATTGATCTAGCAACAAAGCCCAGCCTTATTTTGATTTCGTAGCAGTTTAGGCTCTATGGGATAGTATTTACTTGATTTTCAAAATTTAACCTAGTAGAAGAAACAATTGGGTGTACCAAAGTTATCCTATTTTATATTCGCCAAATACCCAAGTTTTAGAAAATTCCCTAAACACTCATACATCACTTTGAAATATTCTCTGTTTAAATTAGTGTAAATTAAAAGTTAGGAATATTCATTCATGCATCTTAATAGTAGCGTAAGCAACAAAGTAATTAGTGAGACTATAAAGTCAGTAAAGAAATCTGCAACGATCGCATCTAAAAAAGAGCAAAATTTCAACCGGCAAGAATGCTGGTATCCTGTTTGCTTCGTGCGGGATTTATCTGTTAACACGATCCATAGCTTTTCCTTAGATGACGAACCTTTTGTCTTATTTAAAACTCAAGATGGCGAGCTTGCATGTTTATTAGATCGTTGCCCTCACCGTGCTGCAAAACTATCAGATGGGCGAATAATTGATGGCAAAATAGAGTGTTCGTATCATCGTTGGCAGTTTGCTCCAGATGGTCAATGTCTAGATATTCCCCAGTTATCAGCAAATGCCAAAATTCCTCTTAATGCATGCGTGCAATCTTTTCCTGTTGTAGAATCTCAAGGTGTCATTTGGATGTGGTCTGGTGAAACAACATCAGCAGATCAAAAATCCATACCTACCGTCCCGGATTTAGATAAACTCAATTGTGTGACAGCAGAGTACATGGCTGATGCTCCTTACAATCAATGCTATTTCGTAGAAAATATTGTAGATTTCGGTCACATTGATTCTATCCACAATGGAACTTTAGGTAATGACAAAAATATTCAAGCCTTGGAAATGGAAGTTACTGAAACCTCTATTAAGGGATTTCGAGGCAGATTTCGCTATATGCGTAAACCTGATGCTCCTTGGCTAGAAATGAGCTTTATTGCTCCTAACTTTATTACTTATAGTTGTAAGGTCAATCCACTGCAGGATTGGACTTGGGGAGTTGTTTGTTATTCTATGCCTCTGAGTGAAGATAGATGCCGAATTTTGATCCGGAACTATAGAAACTTCATGACTGGGTCAATGAATTTGAAACCTCGTTGGTTAGACCATATGTTTCAAAACAAAATATTTGAAGAAGATTTACAAGTCATTATGGGACAGCAGACACAAATGAAGCTGTTGAGAGAAAACTGGAGAAAACATTATTTACCTTTGAAGACATCAGATCTTTTTATCCTGGAGTATCGCAAGTGGCTTGATAGGGTGGATCTATCTTTACCTACTGATGGGAATAATTTAGTTTCACAAAGTACAAATATACAGAGCAGCAGTACAGATATAGATCATAAATTCGAACTAAAAGTTAATTGTTCAGATAGATTATCAAGACACACACTGATGTGTAGCTCCTGTAAATGCGCCTATCAAAGAATAAAAATTTTCCAACAGATCTGTCTGGTACTAGCGACCCTTATTTTGGTTTATGCAGTTACTGCGGAAGCCTTAGAAAGTCAAATAGCAATACTTTATTTTATTTTTGCTGTTACTCTAGGTGCTTTTGCTCATAAACTCAAAACAAAGTTTGAAGTTTCTCATACTCCAAGCCAAAAAAATTGGTTACACTGGAGTTTTTCACAAAGAATAAGAAACAATTCTCAGACTTAATTTTAAAAATGCTGTGTTTTTATTAGAGCAGTGTTAATTAACAGAAAAAGCTGCACATTCTCTGATATGAGTTCTTGCTCTTTCCCCAAATACTGTTGGTGAAAGTCTCTTCTGTCTGTCAACCTGTGGGTTCAGTTCTAAGCCTGCAGACTTTTAAGCATGGGTAGTTGATTTTTGAACTGCATAAATTTCATAGAACTACTTCTATTGATATATGAGTCCATCTAAGTCATCCCTATTGATATTATTTTAAATGCATGAACAACTTATCTATACAATCACAGCATAACAAATCACAAAATGTCGCCAAAGATAAAAATCTTTACATAATTGTTGGTGTGACTTTGACTGCAATTATGGGTGGATTAACAATTGCACCTATACAACCAGCTTTAGCCGAAAAATTCAATATTTCAAGTGCTGCGTTGGTAATGACGGTTTTTATGATTCCAGTTGGAATTGCAACTCCTATATTAGGAGTTTTAGCTGATCGTATTGGCATTAAAAAGGTTTTGGTTCCTTCATTGATACTGTTTGCAGTCGCTGGAGGTTTCGCCTCTTTTTCAGAGGATTTCAATACACTTTTAGGGTGGCGATTTTTACAAGGTTTAGGTGCAGCACCCCTAGATTCTTTAGCGCTCACCATGATTGGGAATATATATACTGGCAGAACTATTGCTACAGTCATGGCAATCAATGCTAGCGTAATTGGTATTTCTTCAGCCATTTACCCGTTAATCGGTGGAGCTTTAGGAGAATTAGATTGGCGATATCCATTTTTACTTGCAGTTTTTGCTTTCCCTCTTGTCATGTTGGTGCTCATGGTTCTGAAATTACCTAAAAGACCAACTGATATTCCCAAACAAAATCTCAGAGCCTATTTAAAAAATACTTGGAAAAGCGTTAATAATCGTTCTGTTGCCGGACTTTTGTTTGCAATAGGCGCTACATTTATGATTCAGTTTGGAGCTATTATTACCTTTATTCCTACTTTAGCGGGAAATTCTTTTGGTTCCTCTGAGTTTACTAATGGTATTATTCTTTGTACATCTTCATTTGTTTTAGCTTTGACTGCTTCGCAGTTGGGAAAATTATCGCAATTAACCTCAGAAATTAATTTAATTAAAATTTCCTTTCTTATTAGTGCTTTAGCATTATTTATTACTCCATTACTTCCTAGTTTGTGGCTGCTTTTAATCCCCAATGTTCTGTTTGGTATATCATTAGCTTTTGCACTACCGTCAAGTCTGGCGCTGTTAACTGGACTTTCCAGACAAGATTCCCGAGGTGGATTTATGGCTGTTAACGCCAGCGTGCAATCTATGGGACAAGCATTGGGTCCTATGCTGGGGAGTTTTGCTCTTAGTCTATGGGGAATACATGGAGTTTTTTTTAGTGCTGCTACTTTTGCAATCATTTCCTTCGTAGTATTTGGTGTTCTACTGACTCCAGTTATTCAAGGTGCTTCTCAAGGTACTTCTAAAGAAAATTCAATTTCAATTTCAGAACGAGAAGTTGGTGTTGAAGTTACCGAACAACTTGTAAATCCTCCATCTTTTGCATCTCCGACAATTTTACAAACGCCAGTTCCACAACTATTTCATCTAGAGACTAATAAGGTAATTGAGTTACCTGAAGATTTCTCAATCATAACAATTGGTAAGTTGAGTAAAAGTGAAGTTCCAGATATCAATTTATCTGAATTTCCCCATGCTGAATTTGTTTCGCGCAAACACGCCCAAATTCGTTTTGATGGGAAAGACTACTTTATTCAAGATATGGGTAGTGCTAATGGTACTTACATTAATAAATATCCAATGCTTCCTGGAATTTGGTACAAGATAGCTCCACAGGTTCGTATTGGTTTCGGGAAAAGGGATATGGTATCTTTTGTGTTTCAAATATCCTGAGAACAATAAATTATAGTTTTTTTATTTGCTTATTAATAATTAAGTAATACAGATTAAATAAAGTACAAAATTAGGGTGTTATTAGCGCAGCTATAAGTGTTGCGTAATATATCATCCCAAATTCCAGAATTGCAGATTATTAAATTATTCTTACTGAACGTAATTTTAATCATATTTTATTTTGCTCTGCGTAAAATAATTGCGCAGAGAATATTTTTTTATTGTGATATGCAATATCAAACGTTATTTAATTAACTCATTATTTAATCAATTGATGATGCTATCCATCTCGTGAAACTCATGAATTATATATCTTTTACATAATAAAAAAATGCATAAATTAGTTTATCTGTACCCTACAAATAACTAGCTATATAATCCAATCTTAATCGATATAAATTGTGGGATTAAATTTCATTTTTAGAGTTTTAGCCCACGTTAATTATCTAACTATGAACCATATAAAATTAACATTTACTAGACAAAAACAATGAATACATCATCAACAAATTTTAATTCTAAAATAAAAGGTAATATCTACCAAGATAAAAATATTTTTATTGTTGTCAGTATCACTATGATAGCAATTCTACCTTTGTTTAGTGTTAGTCCAATGCTACCGAGTATTGCTGAAGCATTGAACGTATCGCTAGATCGCATGGGATTAATAATGGCTGCTTTTTTAATCCCAGTAGCACTTGGAACTCCAATTTTTGGGATTTTGGCAGATCGTTTTGGTTTTAAACAAATTCTAATCCCCTCATTACTAGTATTTGCCCTCGGGGGTATTTTGTGTGCTTTTGCACCAAACTTTCGTAGTCTTATAGAATGGCGAATTTTACAGGGTCTTGGTGCAGCAAGCTTAGAGTCTCTAGTTCTCTCAATTATAGGTGGTTTATATACCGGGAAAAAACTAACTGCAGCTATGGCTGTGAATGCGACTGCGATTGGTGTCGGTTCCACATTTTATCCTCCTTTAGGAGGGGCGTTAGCCGCAGTTAATTGGCGATACACTTTTGGGCTATCATTATTAGCAGTTCCTGTTGCACTACTGGTATTGCTAGCACTTAAATTACCAGAAAAACGATATAGCAATCGGGAATTTGAACTCAAAAGGTATATCATCAATGTCGGTAAGAGTATTAAAAATCGTCAAGTTTTGGGACTGTTTTTAGCAATTATTGCTTTATTCATGATTGAATTTGGAGCATTTTATACTTTTACTCCAATAATGGCTGGAGATACCTTAGGTGCTTCAAGCATGGAAATTGGAATAATATTTACTACGAATTCCATATCCCTAACATTTTTTGCTTTCCTTGTGGGATTATTTGCTCGCAGAGTTTCTGAAACTAGATTAATCCAAATCTCCTTGGTTATTTTTTCTGTAGCTTTGTGGATAATTCCTACAGTTACCTCAATCAAAATGCTAGTAATTCCTTGTATTTTAATTGGGATAGTTGAAGCGCTAGCTTTTCCTTCACTCCAAGCTTCTTTAGCCAAGTTAGCCCCAAAAGACTATAGGGCTGGTTTTATGTCACTTAATGTCACGGTTCAATCAATTGGAAGGGCAATAGGTCCAATTTTAGCTGGGATAATATTCGGAATTTCAGGAATACAAGGAGTTTGTTATATTGGTAGTGTTATTATTATATTTTCCTTAATATTATTTAGCTTTTTAGTGAGTTATAAGCCCAAAAGTAAGTCATAACTATGAGCTTAATCAATCTGAATTTCATAAACTTGTAAACTTGAATTCAATAACTTTAATATCAAGAAGTTAATATTCAATAAGTGAAGAATTAATCAAATTGGTAATAATGAATAAAAATATTACCAATTATTTATTACGAATTACAAATAAGTAAAATGTTTAGAAAAATTGAGAAAATATTTCGAAGTTTAAGTTTAGCTAGGAAATTAACTATTTTACTCACGGTTATATTTTTAGGAGGAATCATATTTAGTGGTATAGCTTTCACTAAAATCCTCAACTATAAAGCTCAAGAAGAAATCACCTCTAATACTAAATTATTGTTTAGCACCTTAAATTCTGTTCGCTCTTATACAAGTGTTGAAACAACACCTGAATTAAAAGAAAGGTTAGAAAAAGAGGAGTTTTTACCTCAGATAGTTCCTTCTTATGCATCTCGGAGAGTCTTTGAGAAACTACGTCAAGATGAGTACAAAGATTTTTTGTATAAAGAAGCAATGCTAAATCCCACTAATCCTAAAGATAAAGCTGATGAGTTTGAAGTTAAAATTATCGAAAAACTTCGTAAAACTGCCGATCTAAATGCTGAAATATCAGGATTTAGAAATTTTGGTAATGAGAGATATTTTTACATTGCTCGCCCTTTAGCAATCACTGAATCTAGTTGTTTGGAATGTCACAGTACGCCAGATGTTGCACCCAAAGCAATGATTGAAATGTATGGCGATAAAAATGGATTTGGCTGGCAATTAAATAAACCATTAGGTACTCAAATTCTTTCTATTCCAACCACGGAAGTTTTGCAAAAGGCAAATACATCACTTGCAATTGTTATGAGTATTGTAACTGTAATTTTCGCCTTTACTATTTGCATGACTAATTATTGGGTAAAACGATATGTTGTTCGACCAATCAAACATGTTGTTAATGTTGCTGAAGCTGTTAGTACTGGTAATATGGAAGCTGAATTTGATAAAAAATTTGGTGGTAAAGTTAGTAAAGATGAAATAGGTAATCTAGTAGAAGCGTTTACCAGAATGAAGATAAGTTTAGTAATGGCAATTAGAGCTTTAGAAAAATATCGTTTTAATACCAATAGAGATAAGGATTAATTCTGCTGATATTTAGTAAAATTATTTGGTAAGTTTTAACAATAAACTACCACCGCTTAGTCTAGGAATATTGGGTTTTAATTCCTAATAGGATTTTTAGTAAGTTTCAACGGGGGTTGGGCGTTTCATCAATCCCTGATAGGGATTTTGGTAAGTTTTAACCTTCTATCTTGTTCCCACCACAGCAACCAATCACGTTTCAATCCCTGATAGGGATTTTGGTAAGTTTCAACTGCTCATTATAGAACCCTTACCATATTTAGTTTTCAAGGCTAAATCTTGTTTTAATACACACGGTTCGCCCATTTTAAATTGAGTTAGAAAAAAGCTGAACGATTTAATCAGGGTTCTAGCTTGTGATTAAAATGTACTTTCGTCCTGACTTTGTGTAATCGTATAAAAATAGAGTTGCAAGAAAAGTGCTACTGACGACTACAGGAAATATGAACACTAAGAAACACTTCCAATTGCTTCCATACAGCTTCATTACTTGGCTCATTTTTTACATAATTGGACTTCCCGACTATTACCAGCAATGGTACTTTTGGGCAAAAATTGTAGTTTGTGTCTTCGTCACACTCATCTATTTTCCGATTACGCAATATACCCTCAAAAAGTACTGGACTGACGGCAAGCATTTGGTCAACTCGTGTTGGCTGGCCCTATACCTGACGCTTCCGCTTTTTGTATATGACTATCTGCTGCTGGCCGTTTACAAGGGGCTTGGAATCGGGTTTGTTATTCCATACTGGTATTTGACGTTCTTCTACTTTTCTTTCTGGATTCAATTTCCTCTTGTCGGTTGGTGGATGCAACGCACCAAAACGCAGAGTGTGGAAGCAAGCGCAAGATAACAAGGCAATGCGTGTAAAATTCTTCTAGGAACTGCGTTAAGTTTTAATACCTTCATTAAATTTCGTCTTCTAGAAGTCTTTCATGATAATGCTTTCAGCCACGTTGGCACTTTGTGACACCTTCTCTGGCATTACCCCAACAGGTGGTTTCAAACACCTACAGATTGGCGCAAAAGAGCAGCAAATATAAATCAAACATTATTATTCTTGCGTGGGTTCTCATCACCAGTAAGTTTAATTTTTGGTTCATAACAACTGCAAAAAAATTAAAAGCGAACAAAAACTAATGTTATCAATTGACTATCAAAGCTAATAAAACGATCTGATTCGGCGCTTAAAATTTTCTGCTCTCTCTGAATCAGGTATTTGTAATATTAGATTTTCGATCAATTCTTCTGGTGTTAGATCGGGGTTACCATTTAAAGTATCATCAATAATAATACTAGCAAATGGCCCGACAAAAGTAGTAAGTTCTCTTCGACAGTTCTCGATGAATTTTGGACTAAAAGTAGTTACTGGATTTAAAGATTCATCATTATTATTATCCTGTACTTGAGAAGGACTTGAATAACGATATAAATAGTTTTGTAGCCGATTTCTTAATGCTTCTGCCTTTTCTGGCTGAGAAATTGCTTCACTAAGTACTTCTACCAGTTTTTCAGGTGCGATTGCAGGATTACTTTCTAAAGTACGTTGCATTAAAATTTTTGCAAAAGGACCAACAAAAGAAGTTAGTTCTTGTTGACAGTAATTAATAAAATTTTGACTATCAGCTATAGTATCTTTAATCTCTGGTTGAGAATTTAATTGAGTGTCTTTTCTAAGTCCTTTTTTATTATCTGAAGATATAATTTTTTCTTCTAAATATTTTTCTGGTATTGTATGAGACTGATTCTCAGATTTTAAATTATTTGTTTGTACAGTTGTAGGTAATATATTGATATCAGAATTATAATGCTGCAGTTCTAATAATATTTCTTTGGCTGATTGATAACGTTGAGTTGGTTTTTCTGCGAGCATTTTCCTCAAAATTCGACTCAAATCATCACTGAGTCTAGCATATGATTCCCAGTTCCATTCTAAGGAACTATCTATGAGCATGAATGGTGCTTTACCTGTCAATAAAACAATAGCGCAAACACCTAGCGCGTAAAGGTCACTACAGGGGTAGCAATAGCCCATACGTAATTGTTCTGGTGGAGAATAACCAATTTTTCCTACCACCGAACCACACATTTGTTGTTGACTAGATTCAACAGCAAAAAATTGAGTAAATTTTTCTTTTACGACTCCAAAGTCAATCAAAACAGGTTTGTTTTGTTGCTTGCTAAACATGATATTATCTAGTGATATATCACGATGGATAATATGTTGCCCGTGAATATAATCTATAACTGGTAATAGTTCTAATAGCCAACTACGGACTTCAGTTTCACTAAATGGCTGTTTTGTTTTCGCCAAGCGTTCGCTTAAAATCTTAGAAAAGGTCTTGCCGTCAATAAATTCTTGAACAATAAATAACCGTTCTTTTTCCGTAAAGCAAGCTTTAAACTTTGGAATTTGTGGGTGTTCAATTTGGTATAATACTCTTGCTTCCCGTTGAAAGAAATTTTGGCATCTGCGAAGAATTTCTGGGTTGGAATTTGTAGAGATAAATTCTTTCAGAACGCAGGATTCGTCAAAACGTCGAGTGTCTGACGCTAAATAAGTTCTACCAAAACCTCCCTGTCCCAGAAATTTTTTAATGACATAACGGTTATCGACCAGGGTTCCGCGATAAATTTCTGTAAGCATGGTAATTTATTCAGTTTTAATTTACAGGTTTACAGGTGACTAGTTGCAGGTTAGTTATTTTTGTTAGATTTGGGCTTTAAAATATACAGCACACAAACTGATGAAGTAGGTAATCAAATTCTTCAGTCATACTTAATTAGTACATGATAACGCGAATCGAGAGATGACTAAAAGCGTGAAGAATTAATAAAATTTGGCAGGAAAATTTTGTTGCGCAACGATTTTCATTGCACCCTGGAGAAAAAATTTTTTTAAATCTATGACTTTCGACTGATCTTCAGTCAGTAGTATTGAATTGTGTCTTAAACTAGATAGATATGGAATAGCCTTTATTTATTTTGAGCTTGGTCATCGGCATAACTAGAAGTTAGCTTAACAATAGCCAAGTACAACAGCGCATTATTATTTACTTCTTCAAAACTGTTTGTTTAAAAAATCAAAATTTCCCTTTCAAAATTTTCTGGTAGTGGTTCTACTTCCCAAACCAATCCTTCTTCAGATTCTGATAAAGCAACATCTATATAAAGGCGTTCCACATAAGTTTTTGCTTTCGCTTGGTTACCAGGAAATGGCTGTAAGTCTTCAGTAAGTAGTTTTAATTTAAATCCACTTGGAATCATTGCGTTAGGATTGGTATTTCGCAATTCAAAACGCCATATTCTATCTTCGATTTTATCTTTGGGTTGTATTCGTAATTGATACGTTTGATTATCAATGATTAATTCTCTTACTATCATTTGTAGTCCTGATGCTGTTTCAGCACTTCGCGCTCCGAGGTGAGCAGGTCGTATCTGGATGCTTCTCCACCCTGCAGATGTAGCTATATTTGATACACCTAATTGCATCCATTGGGGAACTGACCACTGTTTTCTAATTCCTTGGCGAAGTTCGTATAAGCGTTGTCTCCAACCTCCATGTTCTAATAATGCGCCCCAAGTTACAAATGGCACTTCTAAACGGGGTAAAAGTAATTCTGAATTTCCTAAACGCACTAGTAGGTTTTTGATTTGCGCAGATCCTAATTCGGGTAGAGGTTTAACTTCAGCACGGGTAACTTCTCCAGGACAAAGTTGATGTGTTACCCACAAAACACTCAGATCTGCAATTAAGTTTTCTCCATTTAAGCAATAACTGCGATCGCTCAAATCTTGGCGAGCTTGGTTTTTTAATTGTGCGTGAGTAGTGTAGCCCCAAAACCTTACCCACTCTTCTTCTGGATTAACTTGTACTGCTACGTAGTAATCAGCCACCCAACCTGGAATATCTACCCATTCTTGAGGAACGCGTAATTCACTTAAGTCGATCGCATCACTGGGGATCAACACTAAACGCATTCCCTGAAAGTCTATTGCGGTACCATTAACGACTTCCCAAAAACTTGGTAATGCAGCAGAATTAGGAAAAATACTTGCACCAGGTGCATATTCCTGCAACCAGGGAAGGAAAGCATTGATACTTAAGCGATTCAAATAAGCATTCCAACAATTGCTTGCTGTAGAAAAAGATTGACTTTCTTCCCAAGCTTGTTGTTGTTCGCTTTGGGGTATTTCTAACCACAAATGGTTTAATTCCGTCATTGGTGTGACAATCATGGTCTAATTCTCCATTTCAGAGGTCGGAGGGTTAAATTTGAGTTTTAACCATTCCTTCATAAGGGTACTTATATAATCAAGTACCGGTGGGTTTAAAGAGATATGCAGCGACTCTTTACAGTAAGCAGCAAGCTTGTAAAGTAAAACTTCCCTTGATTTACTAAGACGACGGGAAATATTATATTGCTTCATTTCCAGCTTTTTGGCAATTTGCTGTTGGCTGAGTTCGGCACCATAATATAACTGGATAATTTTTCTTGATTCTTCATCAAGCTCTTCCAATGCTGTAAGTAAAACACTTTTAATTCTATCTTGCTGAACCTCTCTGGCAAGCTTCTCCTCTTGAATAACAATTTGAGATATTGGTGATTTTTCTTCATCTCCTGGTAAATCATCAATTAGTTCCCTGGAAGCTTCACTATTTCCATGGGGTACATTCAATGAAATATGGCTGGGATAAAAATAAGCACGCACAGCTTTTGCACTAGCTACCATCCACTTTTCAATAATTTCAGGACTGCATTCTGGCGTGTTTGTAGGTAATTGCTTCAGGCGTTGATTATTGTAAAGTTCAGCTATTGCTTCCCATGTTTGTAGGGTTGGTTTTTGCAGTTTGCGGGTTCCAGTACGTTGCGTAGGAGTATAGAGCATTTGGTAACATTTCCAAGCTAAGATGTAACGCTCTATAATTTTTGAGTTCATTCCAATATTTTCTAAGGATTCTGTCAACCGCTTTTGAGTCAGTTTTCGTAACAATCGCCAATTAGTACAAATATCAATTTCCTGCTCTTGACGCAATAATTCTTTGAGTTCGCTACTAAAAATTGCACTTCCATAATTTTTGAGACCGAAACCCATTTCAGGTTTGAATCCCTTTAGGACTTTATCGGTACGAGCGATCATCATTTGAAAGCAGTCAGATACCGTATATTGTGGGGAATAAATATTTTTAACAGTTTTACTCGCGACCCAATAACATGTTTCTTGCAAGTAGGCTAACAAGTGTTCTTTTGCTAGACTTTTTGGATTGTCTTGCCATTGTTTATACCAATAAGTTACCCAAAAATTTTCCGAATTTTCGATTTCTGATGAATATACTTGGGAATTTACTATATTTCGCCTTAACCTCCCATCAGTTACCCAACCAATTGCTTTATCGCTATCAAATTGTAAAAAGGTTGTGAATAACCTGATAATGGTCTTGCGTGCTTGCATAATTGATTCCTCATTATTTGCATAGGTACAGCATAGATTTATCTACATAACTAATAAAGCAAAGTACGCAATGAGGGAATTTTTATTTCGAATTTTTCTTTTGAATGTTTATTTTTCTATTTACTAGTTTATTACAAGTGAAAGTTTTTATAATGATATTTAGTGGTTCTGAGTTTACTGAAGGAATACCATACAAGTAGTGAATCTAATATTACTAAGTAATACTTGAGATTTACAAGTTGCCGTTGTTGTATAAGAGTCACTAATGTGATATCGATGTATATTTTATTGTAAAAACTATTGCTGTCAAGCCTTGGAAAATCAAGGGTTCGAATATTTATAAGCGTACAAGAAGTATATTATTTTGGTTTTCAACTTCCTAAATATATGCTTATAAAAACCTTAATCGTTATTTGAGATTAATTTTTCTTCCCTATTTCTTCTCGATTATCTTTTAATTAGTTAGTTATTGAGATAGGTCTCAGCAATATTATTTGTGGTCAAAGCTCGATGATTATCCCTATTTTTTATTTTCAAAGCTATTAACATTAAGGAAATCGCTATGTCTCCTATAGGTATTGGTGCTAGTCACTCTACATATACATTAAGAACAGGAGAAGCTAAACTGTGGATTTTATTGGTAGGCGTTAACCAGTACCAGGATAAAAGTTTACCTTCTTTACGTTATCCTGCTGTGGACTGTAAAGGTTTGGGAGATGCTATGACCCAAGCAATTCATAATTTTCCCAATAAGGAAGTTATTGTCCATAACGACTTTACAGAAAAACCTCCTACATTAAGCCAAGTTCGTAATAGCTTAGGAAGAATAGTCACTCAAGCACAATCCCGTGACTCAGTAATATTGTACTTTTCCGGACATGGAATGTTAGATGAAGATACTCAGCAACCAGTACTGTGTATGGCTGACACTCGTAAAGGTGACCTGCTAAATACTGGTTTAGTAATGCAAGAATTATTACAATTGCTTGGGAGTAGTTCAGCCCACCAACAACTCTTATGTTTAGATACCTGTCACAGCGGGAACGTAATGTTGTTGGGAGGAAATAGAGGTCTATCTAGGGATGCAGGTGCATCAGAAGCTTTAATTAACTCCACACCAAAGTTTATGGAGTTATTACGACAACGCGCTGCTAAAAGCAAAGGATTTTGTGCTTTACTATCTTGCGATCACGGACAGCAATCTTGGGAGTTTCCTGAGTTGGGGCATGGAGTTTTTACTTATTATTTAATGCAGGGGTTATTGGGTGGAGCTGCAGATTATCAAGGTATTATCGAGGCAGATGGTCTGTATAAGTACGTTTATCGTCATACACTGCAATATATCAACAAGTTAAATCAACAGTTACGTTTAATTAATGAACATAAACTACGTCGTGGGGATAGCGAACTTTATCCAGAATATCCACTACAAACTCCAAAACGCATTGTGGAAGGAGTTGGAGAATTAGTTCTGGGTTTCAAGTCTCACTCCGTTCAATCTCGAGTTCAATCTTCAAAACAGCGATATGCTTTTACTGTTGATGGGTTAGGAAATACAAAGACTACCACTAATCTTGCTCGTTTTTTAGGTGGTTCTGGTGAATTTGAAGTGGAATATTATCTCGATAACAAAAGTTCTTCAAACTTACGAGCAAGTATTCAACAATTTATCCAACAAAAGGGGAGAGTTCAAGCACAAATTAATTCTGGATCTAATGTATCTGGATATAACATAATTCAAAATACTCCAACTAAGCTGCTATATTTACGTGGAAAAATTGAGGAAATAGAAGAAGGAGAAGCTTGGTTCGTTTTGGATTCTGGAGCCAGATTGAGTCGTTCTTGGTTAAGACAACAGTTGCGTCATTCAGGAATATGCAAACAAATAATTATCTTGGATTGTCCTGGAGCTAATGGTTTAGAAAGTTGGGTTGAAGATTTACAACTCAACTCGGAGCAAGCACAATGCTTAATAGCAGCAGCTTCTCCAATCGGAAGACCAGAATTATTTTCTCAGATAATTATAGAAACTCTTGCAAAATCTGAACCTTTTACGGGCTTATCGGTTGCTGAATGGATTACTCAGTTGCAAAGTGCTGTTCAAAGAACTGGTATTAAGACTTATACTTGGTTGTCAGGTACTCGAGGAGTAATTGATATTTTACCAGGTAATATCTCAGCTGCTTTTCAAAGATCACAACAGCTCGACACCCAACGATCGGAACATCTAAGATCCCATTCAAATTCACATAGTTATCCAACTAATACCGAACCCCCAACAACTGTATATAATGGTACGCCTATACAGCCAAATAATGCTAAAAATTATGATGCTCAAGCACACTTATCGGATGATACTTGCGGTAAGTCACAAATCGTACCCAAAACCGAAGCATCACTTCCTGAGTTTGAAAAATCTTTTACCAATCCTACTCGTTCCTTCGCCCTAAATGGTCAATACTATACTCAAATAGAAAATCTACTGAAGCAATTTATTGGACCTGTTGCAGTAACTATTCTAGAAAATGTATTACCACAATCTAGAAATTTTCAAGAACTTGTGGGGATTTTGGCTTCATTCACATTGCCAGAACATAGGAATAAATTCAAAGAGCAAGCAATAGCCATTTTAAAACATGTAAATTCACAAGGTCTAAGTTCAAACAGTACAAATTCAAATAATATAAACTCAAATAATCTGGGGTTACAAAATCCAACTTCAGGAAGTGCAAACCAGCAAAATATATCTTCACCTAATTTAAGTCCAACAAATCCTAGGTCGAGAACTTCAACATCAAGAAATTCAACCTCAAGAAATCCAACATCAAGAAATTCAACCTCAAGAAATTCAACCTCAAGAAATTCAACTTCAAGAAATTTAACTTCACACACATCTAACTGTAACCCTCAAAACAAAAATCAGAATTTTGAGATAGATGCTAAATTTATCCACGAATGTACGCGTGAGCTAGCTTATTTAGTTGGTCCTTTTGCTAATTTTATAATTCAAAATATACTGACAGAAAATCAATATATTTCTGCACTAGAATTAGTTAATAAAGTTGCAGAAGTTATTCCCGATCCAATGCAGGCCGTGGAATTTAAAATTAAAATGCTGGAGAAAATAAAATAATTGCAAAAGTGAAAAATTAGATTACCAACAAACACTACTACTATCTTTGTTTTCGATTTTGTATATTATTTATTATCGTATTCTTTGATTTAACATATTTACTGCGATTTCTAAACTATATCTCATTCTGTTAAAAGATTCAGCTAATGCTCCAATCTCATCTTTATCCTGTTTTTCAAATTTTGCTTCCATGTCACCGATACTTACTTTCTCTGCAACTTTAGCTATATTTTTGAGCCGCCGTAATATAATTTTTTTCAGAAAAATATTCATAGCTATAGCAATGGAAGCAAAAATGCTAGATAGAACTCCAATAACTAGATAAAAGGAACGACTGACATTATTAAAAATTTCTTGTGCAGGAACGTAAATGATTTGAGTCGCAACTATTTCGTTTAGCTTCCAGCCAAAACCATTTTTCCTCCCATAAGTCGCAATTTGACTTCTAGGAGCTTTTTCTGGAGTACTATGACAACGCAAACATGATTCATCTTCTATTTTAAAAGGACGGGCAATATAAAAGAGATTTTCTCCAGATATGTTGCGAAAACCATTTATAGATTTTAAATTTGAACTCTTTTTAAAGTTATTTACAATTTTTGTTTCAAATACATCAGCTTTATCTCTCAGGTTTACTGGGTTTAATGTAGCATCTTTGTAAAGAAAATTACTGTACTTTTTGTCATAACGAAAAATTTCAAATACTTCCCTGACCGAATAACTTGGTATTGCTTGGGATATAAACCTTTCTTCTGTATCAAATCTTGGCTCCAAAATAGGTTCTACCTGAGTGTTTGTATATTTTCTAATTGAGTTAACCATATGCATGAGATCCTGTGCGTTGCTACTAATCTCACTTTTTGCTTTTTGTTCTAATACTTGTGACAGTGCAACACCACTAATTAAAATACCAGATACGAAAACTAAGATTAAAATTATGTTTACTTTCTTGCCAATTTTCATTGTTGCTACTAGTTGCTGAGATATAGCTAATGGGTATATTACCCACATCAGAATCGCTCAGATATGAGAGCATAATATATAAATTAATCAACTAAATTTGATGTTAATCTGACTTTTCTATCTTAAAGTTAACTTCATCTTCTAACTCAAAATAAGAAACTTGCAAAAATGTATTAAGTCAATAATTAACACCGAGATTAGCTAACATAATTAATGCTATTCTGTAAGAAAGAGTTCAAAATTTCATTTCTAAGTAGTAAGAACTCTTGCAGAGTTGAAGATGAAAATTATCTTCATAAATCACTGATATAAGTTCGATATCTTGCTGACACAACAACTCAAACAACAAAAATAATTAATATATTACTGGCAAATGATATCTTGTCTCGTAAATATCTTAAAGCAAGTACCTTAAATTTTATGACTTCAATTTTACTAAGTATGTTCTACTTATAATTTTGTCCACTATAACCCCCTAAAATTTAACCAAATATATAGCATTAAAATCGAATATATTCTCATCGTTACCGGTCATATAATAAGTCTAACGTTTTTTCTATTATTGTGATAAATATATTCAAAGTGGAATCAGTCTCCACTTATTTACATAGTATAACTATCAATACTTTTATAGATTCGGAGTAGAGCGTAAGATAAAACCTTAATTCCATAGGTATATTGATAAAAAATAAGGCTAAAACGCCGATTGAAGATATCAAAGTAATAAAATAAGAATTATATTTGTAACCAAACAAAAATACAAATGTGAATAAATGTAAAACCTGCGAACTTATTAGTTTACGCGATCGAGGTAAAGCTCCACTATGGGATAATATTTATCGTTATCAAAATTGGGATGTAGTTCACAGTTTTAATAGTACTTTACCTGGGTGGCTGCTTTTAGTTGCTCACAGACATATAGAAGCAATTGATCAACTGACTGAAAATGAATCTATTGACTTGGGTGTAGCAGTTCGTCGTGTTTCTATTGCTTTGAAAAAAGTAACTGGCTGTGTGAAAACTTACGTAATGCAATTTGCGGAATCACCAGAACATCCCCACGTTCATTTTCACATTGTTCCTCGCATGGTAAATCAACCAGAAGATTACAAAAGTACTAAAATCTTCAAATATCTTGGTGCTTCAGAAGAAGAGCGAGTTAGTGAGACGAGAATGAATGAAATTGCAGCGCAAATTCAACATATTTTGATTTCTATGGAGTCATAAAAATCATAGGAGTAATTGAGATTTGCATTTATAGCGCTACGCGCAAGTAAAAAGTAAAAAGTCATTAGCATAGCGTGTCCGTAGGAAATAAGCCTGATACCTATGGCTTAAGCGGGTCCTAACGTAGCTTCGTAGTGCTATATTTCCTAGTTCATGTGATGAACTCGATCTAAAGTCAGCTTCTCAGCATCAATACGAATAAAACATCTGTTTATTTGATTGGGTTCTTCGAGAGCCATCTTTTTACCTAAAGCTTGCATATACCAACGGTAATACAATACACTACAACTAGATTACATGTAGTGTAAAAATCCAAATAAATAGAAAATCTAAAATAAATGAATATTCGAGAAGCTCAAATAGAAGATATTGAAACCATGTTTGAAATTAGAACTAGCGTGACTGAAAATCATCAGTCTCGGGAGGAGATTTCTGAATTGGGTATTACTCCAGAAACAGTTACTCAAATGTTGCAAAATGACTGTTGTGCATGGATCGCAGATATCGATGGTAAGTCGATTGGTTTTTCAATTGCTAATGCAACAGACAAAACAATTTTTGGGGTATTTGTCCTTCCATCCTTTGAGGGTCGCGGAGTGGGTAAAGCTCTGGTACAAAAAGCTGAAGAATGGTTATTTTCCCAAAACATTGAGGAAATTTGGCTGTTAACAGGAAATGACCCAAGTTTAAGAGCTTATGGTTTTTATCTTCACCTGGGATGGAAGCCTGCAGGTGTTATCAAAGATGGTGATATGGAAGGAGAGATGAAATTTGTGAAAGCTGTATATCGGAACTCATCCACGTAAAGCCTCTGTTTTTATCTTAATTTAGATCGGACTTTGCCCACTTATAGCGCTTTGGATCTTTGTTTAGAAGATATTCTACAACTGCTATGCGTTTATCCTTATCTTTTGTCATTCTGACAATTCTTTCAATTTCATCGTCTGTATCGTTAGCACCCCGTTTTGCAGCCATATCAAACCAGGTATCGCCTTCAGTATATCTACCTTGGTCATAACAAATCGCTCCCATTAAAGTGTAAGGCTGGTGGTTATCAGGTTGGGATTCCATTGCTTGCATAGCGCAACTTTCTGCTTCTTCCAATTGCGCCAAATCGCGAAAAGCAGCACCTCTTGTTACTAGCAAAGCAGATTTAAGGTCAGCCTCTCGCACCTTATTCCAATTTAGATTTTCTGTAAGTTTTAAGGCTTTTTTTGGTTCACAAGCTTTACGCCAGTTACTGCTTGCACTAGGTAGATTCCACTTATTCCCAGTTCGTTGATACTCTTGTTCGTAAAATATTGCTTCTAACCTGCAGTGAGCGATCGCAATTTTTCCACCTTTGGACAGACTGTCTTCTTCAATTAATTGAACTACCTGTTTTGGATCTAACCTCTCTTCACGCTCAAGTTTGAGCATAATTAAGTAGAATGGGTCTGCTGGTAAATTATGACCTATAATCCGATATTTACTTTTTAAAGATTGAAAATGAATTTTATGAGCAATTGCTGCAGTTTCAGGAAGTCCTTGTTCTGTTAACCAATTAATATCTTTTTCACGTAGTTCAGATTTGAAATGTTCGGGAAATGTTTGAATTATTCTCAATAATTTTGAAACACCTGTGTCACAAGAAGCCATTCTTATCAGCACTTTAAATAAGTGATCACTTAGACGCACCTGTGGTGAACACGCATCCCCTGTGGGGATATCGCAAACTTTTGTATCATTATGTTGAGTAGCATGATACGTTTCTTTTAGTTCGATAAATAATCTGCTTATTCTTTGTTCTTCATCTAGTTTAATTAGAGAGTTTAATTTTTTCTTTTTTAACCATTGCCCATCTTTATGGTTTAAAGTGTCTCCAGAATCTAGTTTTTTTAATATGGCATAAAGTTTGCTAGAAATAACGGTTTCTGGATAAGAATCAACCTGATATTTTGATTTTAATTCCAAGAATTCAAGTTCGGCTTTTCTTATATTTTTTTGCTGTTGATAAGTTTCAAATACTTCTTGTAACCCTGAATTTAAAAGCCATTCCGCTTCAGAGTCAGATAGCTCTTCTTTTGCAGAAAGCTTTTTCAGGATGAGATAAAGAGGTTCTTCAGGAAAAATATTAGAGCCTTGAGTAACTTTGAACTTATTTTTTAGCTTTAAAAAATTTTCAATGTCTTTGATTAAAGCAATTGTTTCTGAAAGATTATGAGTACGTAGTATTTCAATATCTGAATTTGCCAGTTTATAGTTGGTTTCTAATTTCCACAGTACTGAATCGATGGGACTAGCAATCGGAAGCTCTATATTATCTGGAATGCGATATTTGGCTCGCAGTTCCATTAACTCAGATTTTAATCTCTTTTCTTCCTCTGCTTCGTATTGCTGTAAAGAAATGGAGTCAACACAATTGAACAGACGATTTTCTGTTAACCATTGAATCTCTAACTCTGTCACCTGCATACCTAACTCAGCTTTTCGCAATATTAAATAGAGAAAACTATCAAACGTAACATTCCCAGTACTACCTATTTTGTACTTTAGCTTTAGGCGATCGAAGTGTATTTTTTGTAATTTAGTATCATTCATGTTTTACAGAGGGCTATTAACACTGCAGACAACAAAGTCATGACTACGAACTACGATTTTGGCTGAATGCTTCTTTCAAGTCCGATCTCAATTCTTCTATATTCCGCTGACGCATCAAATTTGGACTTTCTAACAATTTGGCTTTAGTGTCGTACCAACCCCAGTTAACTCCTATCACTTCTTCATCAATAAGTCTGAGATCGTTGAAGTCTGCAACCCAATGAACTTTAACCCATCGAAAAATACCCCACAATTCTTCTTTTTTCCACTGGCGTTCATCTTCACTTTTTTCATTAACCAGTTCAACAACATGAGTCAAGTACCGCTTATTATCACCTCTTCGTCTTTGAGAAAGGACGATCGAAGATTCTTTTTTTAGATTTGAAGCATGAGTTTCTACACCTTTACCCTGTTTGAAATTCAACTGGAAATAAGCCCCAACAGGGTAGCAATCATACGCCCAACCACGATCTGCACTGACATTTTTGATATAATCCAAACGATTAAAATCCATTGTTTTACCTATAGCCTGTAAGCATTTAGAGGATTGCTGAAAAAAAGTATGAAAAATTTATGTAGGTACAGTTTGATACTTAAAATCATAAAATCATAACTTTACAGAGTACATCAGCATTTATTCTGATTCAGACATCTCTTTCCATTACCAATTCCCAGAATATTAAATTAACTGATGCGGATCTACTCCCTGTGGATCCACTGTCCCCTGTCCCCAAAGTGTTTCAAAAGCAATCTGTAACATTTTTGCTAAACCTGGATGATTAATACTCAGAGCAGTAAAACTGGGAGTACTGACTAAAGGATCTTGCAATGATAGAAGTATCGTCCTCTTGTCAAATAGTTGCATTTTAAAAGGAACTTCTGGAACGAAACGAACTTCCTGTCCCCATTCCTGACATTGACGAATAAAATCACGACTACTCGGATCTTCCCAAATACTATATTCATAGATACTGCGGTAAGTAATTCCGCGTTCAAGGGGATTTTTTACTAGCTTTAGTCCTTCTTCGTAGCCCAATAACGAAGGATAAGTGAAGAACACAATAATACTTTCTTCAGCCGATTGGGCTAAATTACTTCCCCGTTCGACAATTCGATTGGGCTCTGAGAGTACCTCAATATAAGCTAAAGGGTCTTGGGTCTTATGTCCGGCTAAATACAATGGTGCTAACGCAGTCACAAGTTCTTTGGTCTGTTGATTTTGTCGCGCTATTTCTGCTTCGTACTGACGTTGTTTTTCTTGTACCAGATTTGGTAAAGCATTACTGGGATCTACAGCCTGAAAGAGTCGTTGTCTACCAGAACGACGCTCTACACATAAACCGCGATCGCACAGGGATGCTAACACGTCGTAAATTCTTTGTCGAGGTACTTGGGCGCGAGTTGCAACCTGAGACGGAGTGAAGTCCTGTCGTTCTAATAAACTCAAATATACTGCAGCTTCATACCGAGTTAGTCCTAAACTAGTAAGATTTTCGAGCTTTTGCGGATCGGGCATTGATTGACACCACTAATGAGTGGTGTTATTTTAATGTTCATGGTGAACTATTTGCAAGCAGATCAAATTAAACATAAATATTGAAGTAAACATTGAAAAATCAAAAAAATGAATACTACTGCAACAGAGCAAACAGCTAAAGCTGGGGAAAAATCTACTCCCTCTTTTCTCCCACAAGCTTATTTGCAAGGGAGCTTTTTGCCTTTTGAACAGGCTCAAATCTCTATTGCAACCCACGCTCTACATTACGGTACAGCAGTATTAGGGGGAATCAGAAGTCTACCTTCACCAAGTATTTCTAATCAAATTTTATTATTTCGCTTAGATGCTCACTGTCAAAGGTTAAGTAACAGTGCTAAATTTCTTGGATACTCCATAACCTCAGATTTTCTCAAATCCACTCTGCTGGAGTTTGTCTATCTCAATCAACCAAATTATCCTTTTTATTTGCGACCCCTGATCTACACTTCTGGTTTGGGAATAGCTCCTCGACTTCATGAAATTGAGAAAGATTTTCTGATTTACGGTTTATCTGTGGGTAGTAATTTATTTGCACCTGAAGTACGCTGTCGGATTAGTTCTTGGTGTCGTCAGGAAGACAGAAGTCAACCACTCAGAGGTAAATTAAGTGCATCTTATATTGCTTCGGCACTAGCCAAAACAGAAGCTGTTAACTCAGGGTTTGATGAGGCTATCATGATGAACTCCCAAGGAAAAATCAGTGAGGCTTCAGGGATGAATTTGTTTCTAGTGAGAAATGGTGAGTTGATCACCCCTAGCTTTGACCAAGATATTCTAGAGGGGATAACCCGAGACAGTATCATTACTATCGCCTCGGATTTAGGTATTTCAGTTCGAGAAAGACCAATAGATAAATCGGAGTTATTTATTGCTGATGAAGCTTTTCTTTGTGGCACAGCCGCACAGATTAGTTCTATCTTGAGTATTGAAAATTACTCTTTTCCCGAACAACGTCCAATGACTGAAATGTTACGCGATCGCCTAAAAGCAGTAATGGAGGATCGAGAGCCAGAGTATTCTCATTGGGTTACCAAAGTTCAACTACCTGACTAAACTTAATATTGGTGAGTTGTTTCTTTTTTAACGTAAGATTACTGAAGAGGGTAATTCACTATAGACAATTCACCATATATATTCTAAATATTTAAGCTTATGAAACTTAATGAAGTCGTTCCTTGGGGAAGATCGCTGGAAGAATACAAGTCAATGTTCAACATGAATGAAACGGACTTGAATAAGAAAATTTTAGGTTGTGGTGATGGTCCAGCCAGCTTTAATTCTGAAATGACAGCATTAGGATATTCTGTGATTTCGATCGATCCAATTTATCAATTTTCTGCCGTACAGATAAAGGAAAGAATTCAAGCAAATTACGAACCGATAATTTCTCAAGTCAAGCAAAACGACGATCGCTACATGTGGAATAACTTCCGCGATGCAGATGAGCTTGGTCGCGCTCGTCTTGCTGTAATGGAAAAATTTTTGTCGGATTATCAAGCAGATAATTCATCGCAACGCTATTTACCCTTATGTTTACCAACTCTAGACTTTCCTGACGGTCGCAACGCGCATGCCCTTCGGGCTTATCGCTTCGAGCTATGTTTATGTTCTCATTTGCTTTTCCTTTACTCCGAACACTTATCCCTTGACTTCCACATATCATCTATCTATGAACTGATGAGGATAGCTCCAGAAATTCGTATTTTTCCTTTAGTTAAGCTTGATTGCAAACGATCCCCGTACATTGATTCAGTTATCCAAGAATTTTCTGAGCAAGGTTTTCAAGTAGAAGTACAAAATGTTAGCTATGAATTTCAAAAAGGTGGTGACCAAATGTTAAAAATTCAACGTTAAAACCCTATCTGAGTTTTAATCTACTCTAAGTATTAATCAAAAGCGTAGCTTATGAATAACTACGAATTCAGCTTATGGAACTGAAATTTTAACTTGAGACCAGATGTAAATTTATTTATAGGATAGAATACAAGATTAAAAATATTTTCGGTACCAAATTCATATCACAAGAATTCATGATAAAAAAAACTTCAAATCTTAATGAAGTGACTAATAAAAGCGTCATTCTTAAATTTTCTGCAAACTTAACTTAAATTAGTCTTGAAGGCGGTTGTATTTCAAGTGTTGTAAATGATAACAACTACAGTTGTGAAGGATAACGACAATACAGAACAAGTTACACCGCCCTTAAATAATGTTTACGATCCGGTTTAATACAATTGATTTTCGTCCCGATTTGAAGATTTCCCTACGAACTGATGCCACAGGTTGGGACAACAATATTGCAGGCAAATACATTGATGATGGTTGGCAATTTGAACTATCCCATGCGGATTTTGCCCATGGGTTTAATTTCAAATTCATTTTAGAGAACGTCTACTGGATGTTTGGCGATAACTTGTTTTTACAACCTGCTCAGGGAGATGTTTATTCCTATGCAGCACCCGCCATTCAATTCCCACCAATGCAAGAGGTGCGCGTTGAAAATTCTTCTGTCCAACAGATGTTCTTTCAACCCAATTTAGACGAAGAGAAGTTATACGACGTCATAGTAGTTGGATCGGGAATGGGAGGAGGTATTCTAGCCGATCAACTTTCAGACCTAGATTTGGATGTTTTGCTGTTAGAAGCAGGTAGTTATCTTTTCCCAACTCATATTGCTAATTTGCCTCGTCAACATCAAATCGGACAATTTGATAAGCATGTTTGGGGTCTATGGGATGAGTTTCAAATTCCTAATTACATCAATGCTCCAGAATCAAATTATAACGGAGCACAAGGCTTTAACCTAGGTGGTCGTTCCATATTTTGGGGAGGATTGATCCCCAGAATGCAAAATTACGAAATGGAGTCATGGCCCCAAGAAATCAAGTGGTACCTTGAAGATAGTGGCTATCAACGGGCAGAGGATTTGATGAACCGATCCCCACAACCACCATCTCCTTATCATCAATTGGTAAAACGTGAGATTCGAAACTTTTTACCGGATTATAATCACTTCGATGCACCTATTGCGGTTCAATATAACAACGGTAATTTAGGAACTATACCCGTGGGTATGTTCTCCACAGCAGATTTGTTGATGGAATCTCGCCTCACTAATTCCCCCAAAGGAAATCAAAATCTGACTGTTAATCTCAACCATGCGGTTGTGAAGTTAGAAAAAACAGAAGGTCGAATTTCTGGAGTCACCGCTTATGATTTGATTGCCAATAAACATCGTACTTATAAAGGAAAAGTTGTTGTTCTTTGTGCGGGAACAGTTGAGAGTGCGAAGTTAGCCCTACTTAGCGAATTAGACAATGCATCAGAGAAAATTGGTGTAGGAATTACAGACCACCCTATTTTCTTTACACACTTTGCTATACCTTTGGAGTCCCCTTACTACACTGCACTGGACAGCAGTAAACTCCTTTCTCAGCATAAAAATGCTAATGATAACTCTGAAGAACATTCCTACAACATGGTGTTGGAACTAGGTTCGGATTTGAACCAAGGGCGATACGTGGATGATGACTTGCTAGCAGAGCACGTGACAATGCTGGGTAATTCCATGCTTTGTGAAATCGTATTTTTACTAAATGCACCTTTATTAGAAACTAATAACATCACTCAGGATGGAGCTTCTGTAGTAAAACCAGTGGTTCAGATGGAGCCCAATGAAGTCTCACCAGAGTTATGGAATGAAATCAACGATCTGAAGAACAATATCATTAACTGGTTGGGTGGCATTCCATTAGCAAATGAAAGTTTAGACCTCAAGCGATCTGACTTGGGTGGTGTTGCTCACGAAGTGGGAACATTGCGTTTGGGTGAAGACCCCACAACCAGCGTGGTCGATCCCAACCTGAAATTCCATGCATACGAAAACTTGTATGCTTGCGACTTATCTGTTTTCCCAACATCTCCTGCTGCAAATCCAAGCTTAACCTTGGCTGCATTGGCGATTAGATTAGCTGATCGCCTCAAAAAAGAAATAGCCTAAAAACCACCTCGTAAAATTCTTGGGAGTTTTTCAAGAATACTCGCAACAAACCACAGATAAGCAATCTTTAGGGGCGTGCTTCGGTACGCCCTTGTTCGTTATTTTTTTATTGATTGGTTTTCTGGAGAAAAAATAATAGTGCCAAAATTGGCTATACTGGCTAACAAATCGCCAAGGCAATATTAATTTTTATATCATTATTTAATTTAATTGTTATTTGGTTATTCAAATAAATACTGGATACCTATAATTTACAAGCATGGTAGAATTTATTATTTATATTGCAACGAGTATTGATGGATATATAGCCCGCTCCGATGGAAGCATTGATTGGTTGCCATCACCTGAAGATGGTGAAGAAGATTTTGGTTACAACAAGTTCTATGATTCTATCGATGCTGTGATCATGGGTGCTACAACTTACAAACAAGTTTTAGGGTTTGGAGATTGGCCGTACCCAGGTAAAATATCTTATGTGGTAACGAGTCGAAATCTATCCACTAAACGTACTGACGTATTGTTCGTCAAAGGTGGTGTAGAAGAAGTTCTCAAGAATATTAAAGAAAAAGATTACAAACGAATATGGTTGATGGGTGGTGGCAATCTTATATCGTCATTTATTAATAGGGGTTTAGTGAATGAATACATCATTACAATCATTCCAACAATTCTAGGCTCGGGAATTTCCCTTTATCAATCCGTCACAGAGCTAAAACTCGATCTTGTTAATACGAAGTCTTATTCTTCTGGTATTGTTGAACTTCGTTATAAAAAAAATTGGGTGTGATGCAATTTTATATTTAAACCTAAAAACTTAAAATCTATATACAGATAGATGAATAAATATACTAAGTCTGTAAAATAACATCCTGGACAAAGTTTTACCCATGTAGAAATAACTAAGTAAAACATGGTAAATACGTCTAGGATTTTTTGCCATAGTTCGCTGAAAGGAAGTATAGAGTTATGGATTATACTGTTTTAGAGACATTTACAGATCGAATGGATCCATACTTTATAATTCTCTGTGCGAAATTAGAACAAGAAGAAATTACTTTCCACCTAACTCCATCTCACCCAACAAAAAGAGATCGAAATATTGTTCTTGGTGTTCCGACACAGTATTTCGAACGAGCAGAAAAAATTTATGCAGAGGTCAAAGATTTATCTGTTGAAAGGTTAGACTTATTGAAACAGCGTATAGCGCTTAACTCTAGGACTCAAGATCTGCTCGCTCGCAGTCAAGGCGGTAAGTTCAGGTTAGATCGAATATTGCTCCTGGTTGTAATTATTATGATTATATTTATTGCGATCGCATTCCTCATCATTCGCTAGAGACTGTTAAAACAAAGTATAAAAATAATCTTATTAAAATTTAATACTAGTAAATTTACTAGAGGTCGTGCGGAAAATCTCCCAGCATAATCCATTTTGGACCAGCGAACGAATTGGATATTTCAATGAAAATGAGGTTAATGTGCATTTTATGTATAGAAAGATTACCAAATGTCACGTCCACTCAGAAACAGACGAAATTTTGTTCGTCCTTAATAATCGAGTTGTAATTGAGACAAAATATACTTATTTTCCTCTTCCGCAAAATGATTTTGTGAATAATTTAGTTAATTATACTTTCCAACGAACAGGTTAATTACGTGTAACTGATAACCATGAAGACGAAAGCACTCCACGTTCATTTACTTATTGGTAGGTCTAGACCAGATGACGGTAGCATTAGTTAGACACGGTAATTTCTTTAGGAAAAGTTATGGTAAAAGTAGAACCCTCTGTTGGTTTTGAAATTAGGTCGATTTTTCCCCTCAGTATTTTCACCAGCTTGTCAACAATAGCTAATCCTAAACCAGTGCTATCAGGAGAGTAAGTCGCAGACGTTCCGACTCTGAAATAAGATTCAAAAATTTTAGTTTGAGCTTCTGGACTGATACCAATTCCCGTGTCAGTAACAATAATCGACCATTGGTCATTCTCATGATCTTCACAAGTTATGGTAATAGTTCCCGATTCAGTGTAACGAATGGCGTTGTTTACCAAATTAGTAATAATTTGTTGTAACCTTAAGGGATCGCTTAATACTTCTTTGGGAGCGCGATTGCAATCCAGTATCATTTCCAGATTTTTCTGACGAGCAGAAGCATCCAAAGCTTCAACTACCATTTTTACATGCGATTGTACATTAATTGATTCTAAATTTAGCGTTATTCTCCCCGCTTCGTAGCGAGATATTTCTAAGGTATCATTAATTAGGCGTAATAATTGTCTACCATTTTTAATTACCTTTTCGGTAAGCTGTAAATTCAAAGATGTATCTTGCTCTTGAGCAATTTCCTGCTGTTGTCGTAATAATATTGATGAAAAAATTATTGAGTTGAGAGGAGACTTTAATTCGTGTGCTAAATGGGAGACATTTTCTTTTTGCATCGCCACTAAGCGAGTTAATTCTTGATTGTTAAGGGCACTCGCAAAAATAACTTCCTAATAAAAATAATTTCCCGTACACTCTTCATATGAAGAGTAAACTGATTCTAGAAACAAAT
>NZ_LMTZ01000098.1 GCF_001456025.1 Mastigocoleus testarum BC008 | reverse complement strand
CTACAAATGCGATGATGAAGCAGGTGGTTGCTGCCAATAATGTAGGAATCATCAATACGCCGAACCAGCCAATATAAAGGCGGTTGTCGGTGCTGGTGATCCACTGACAGAACCGTTCCCACAAAGATGCGCTCTCGCGTCTCTGTAATGTAGTTGTCATGGTACGAATAATTGCTTTTGTCTTTTATTAATTTCGTAGGTGTTTTTGCCTACTGAATATAGATTAGAATTTTTTTTGAGTTTTGTAAAGGTATTTTTGTTTACTTTGGCTTATATTATTGATTATTTTTTATAATATGTGAGACTGATACTATGGTAAATTTTTATCTGTAATTATTGTGTAACGAGGGATAAGAGCTTTTTCAGTAAAATAAATTGATTTGATTCACGTGCCTAAAATAGTAATATTTTGATTTTATGTACAAAAATTAATAAAAAATGTTGTGAGTAATCACTCACATAGATATATATATTTAGTTTAGAGTCCATTTAAAACATGCTCTAAATTTTAGAGACGCTGCATTGCAACATCTCCAAGAGATTTTAACTCAATTAAATAATAGATTTTTCAACCAGGAGGCCATTTCATTTGTCGCCCGCCCAGAATATGTAAGTGTAAATGATAAACTGTCTGTCCTCCATCATCTCCATTGTTAATTACGAGGCGATAACCGTTGGCAAGACCTGCTTCTTGAGCAACTTTTTTGGCTGTTAATAGTAGATGTCCTAGTATTTCACCATCCTGGCTTTCGGCTTCAGCTAACTTGGGAATGGGTTTTTTGGGAATTACAAGGATATGAACTGGCGCTTGGGGGTTGACATCTTTAAAGGCTAAAGCGAATTCATCTTCGTAAACAATATTGGCAGGAATTTCCCGACGAATAATTTTACCGAAAATAGTGTCTTGCGTAGTCATTAGTTAATTCATATTACTGCTCATTGTCAATTGTTAATAATAGGACAACTGAACCATATATATTGACCTGCATTATTTATAATTCGTAATTATTCTCTAAAATCATTAAATATGTTCCGAATTACAATCCCAGCTTGATAAACCAATATAATTTGGGGTTGCTACATCAAGATTCTCCCACAGGTAGTCAACGACCTCCGACTTAATAACTTGCGTACCTTAGTCATAAGTAAGAGGTTTCCGAGCTACCGAAGACTTTCATATGAAAACTTTCCGAAGCAACTCCATGGTAAAAAGCTGAATTTTTGTACATATTTGGTTCATTTTTTTGGTTCAGCTTCACCAAACTTAATCAATAAAGCGATCGCAACACTAACAATCAAAATCAAAGTCGTACTTAGAGCCGAACCAAAACCCCAATTCTCTGTTAATCCAAGGAACTGGTTATAAATTAACCTGGTAATAGTCATGCTGGAAGCACCACCAAGTAATTGGGGATTAATATAATCTCCCAAGGCGGTAATAAATACCAGGAAACAACCAGCGATAATACCTGTAAGTGCTTGTGGTACTGTGACTTTCCAAAAAGCAACAATTGGACTTGCTCCCAAATCAGCTGCAGCTTCTAATAAACGTTTATCTAGTTTTTCTAAAGAGGCGTATAAAATCAATACCATATAGGGTAATAAACTATAACTCATGCCAATCAAGACGGCATAAATGGTATTGAGAATTTCTAAACTGGGTAAATCTAGATAGCTTAATACTGTATTAAGTAAACCCGTGGGGCGAAGAATTGTAATCCAAGCGTAGGAACGCAGTAACGATGAAGTCCAAAATGGTAAGATTATCGACAGTAACAAAAAGTTTTGCCAGCGCTTAGGTACTTTCTGAGCGATCCAGTAAGCTGTAGGCAAGGCTAAGATTAAACAAATTAGAGTAGTTCCAGCAGCAAGTAAAACTGAATTTTTTATTATTTCTAAATAAACTGGGTCTAATATCCTAATGTAGTTATCAAATCCATTGGGTTGTACGATATCCCCTGGTTTAATATCTTTAACGAAGCTTAATTCAAGAATTATTAAAGTCGGTAATACTAGTAAAAAGAAAAACCATATACCAGTAGGTGCTAATAAAGGTAATGCTCCCAACCAATCTAAGTTGAGTCGACGCCTTTTTTTGATAATTTTTTGATTAGAAGAAGTTTGAATAGACACAATATCAGTTGTCAGTTATCAGTTATCAGTTACCAGTTATCAGTTATCAGTTCCCTGCTTCCTAATAAAAAAATAAATATTAAATTAATTTTGTCTTGTTGAGTAAATCGCAATATTAGCTGCTTGTTAATTTTGTCCAATAACGCTCATAAATAGCTTCCAAGTCTCCGACAGGTGCAAGACGTTCGCAATTTTCTATCGTAGATTCGGAGGGAAATAAGCTGGTGTTATTTTGTAATTTATCTGGTAGTTGCTTATAGCCTTCTAAATTAGGTGTTGCTACCCCCAGACGTTTACTCATATGTACTGCAACTTGGGGTTGTAACATAAAGTTAATCCATTTATAAGCTCCATCAACATTAGGAGAAGTTTTAGGGATGGCAATTGTATCCGTCCATAAAGATGAACCACTTTTGGGAGTAATATACTTTAATTTTGGGTTTTTTTGAGTAATTTTGACTGCGTCAGATGAATAACACATTGCTAATGATAAATCTCCAGCCAAAATTTGGTTGCGCCATGCATCAGTATCAAAAGCCGCAATCGCTGGTTTGAGATTTTTCAATTTTTCATAAGCTTGTTTAATCTCACTCTCATTTTTTGAATTATAGGAATAACCCAACATGCGCAAGACTGCACCCATGACTTCTCGAACATCATTTAATAAAGTCATGCGTTTTTTTAGCTTATCTTGGTTCTCCCAAAGATAATTCCAGTCTTCCGGAGGGGGATCGAGAATTTCTGAATTATATATTAAACCAGTGGTTCCCCAACTGAAGGGAATACTATAACTATTATTCGGGTCATATTGGGGATTTTTAAACTTAGGAAATAAATTATCTAAACCAATTAATTTATCTCTATTTAACTTAATTAATAGACCCAAATTTATCATTTTTTGGACCATGTAGTCGGAAGGGTAAATAATGCCATAATTTCCACCTCCTCCAGCACGTAATTTTGCTAACATAACTTCATTAGCTTCATAAACACTGGTTGCGACTTTGATTCCGGTTTGGTTACTAAAACCTTCTACTAATTCTCTATCGACATATTGGCTCCAAGTATAAACATTAAGTAGATCGCGATCGCTAGCAACGGGATTTACACGCATTTCAGCCAGTCTCCAACCACAACCAGCTAGCATAAAACCGGAAAATGCTGCTCCCGTTTGTTGAAAAAATTTTCTTCTACTGGTCATTTGGGGATTAGGGGGATCGGGAATTAATTAAATAACAATTTAAATAACAAATGACAAAATCAATTAGCGAAATAGATTGTATCAGGCTAATCAATTTTGTAAAGCTAAACAGTCTGCTTCCGACCACCAAGCATAAATTGGCATGTCTGAGTTTGGTAAACTACCTTCAGTATTGGGTTGTCTAACATTAACTCGTAAAGACTTATTCAATTCGACTACATAATTAACATGGGTCCCCATATACATTGTGTTTACTAGTCTGCCTTCAAAACAATTGTTTTTTATACTTGGTCTGTAAAGTGACAATTGAATTTTCTCGGGGCGCACACTTACCGAAACTGACTTAGAAACTACCAAATTTGTATCTTTTTGGCGGCTAACGATAATTTTTATACCTGCTTTTGTTAAAATTGCGATCTCTTCATTGTTTGCTCCGACTATTTCCCCTTCAAATAAGTTGGTATCGCCAATAAAATCTGCAACAAAAGGTGTTTGGGGAAATTCATATATTTCTGCTGGTTGACCAATTTGCTCGATTCTACCTTGGTTCATGATTGCAATTCGGTCGGATAGGGATAAAGCTTCTTCTTGGTCGTGGGTCACCATGACAAAAGTTAATCCCAGTTCCCGATGCAAATTAGACAGTTCGACCTGCATTTCCTTACGCAGCTTTAAATCTAATGCACCTAGAGGTTCGTCTAATAACAATACTGCTGGACGATTAACTAAAGCCCTGGCTAAAGCTACTCGCTGCTGCTGACCTCCAGAAAGCTGAGACGGATAGCGCGATCGCAAGCCTTCCATTTTTACCAGTTCTAATACTTCTAAAACCCGAGCTTTTAGTTCTTTTTTGGATATTCTTTTTAAGCGCAACCCAAAAGCTACGTTATCCCATACGTTCAAATGGTTAAACAAAGCATAACTTTGGAATACTGTATTCACCGGTCGTCGATAAGCAGGAACTCTGCTCATAGATTGACCCTGTATTAATATATTTCCAGTATTAGCCCTTTCAAAACCTGCTATTAGGCGTAATGTAGTCGTTTTACCACATCCAGAAGGACCAAGAATACTGAAGAATTCACCTTGCCTAATGTCTAAATTAATGCCACATATCGCGGGCTCTTTATTGAAAAATTTGAATACATTTTTCAACTCCACATCTTTGGACTCAAAAGCTTTCTTTTTCCCCCGATCTTGAGTTATAGTTTGAGCCATAGCCTTTAAAAAAATAGCTTTATTTTACGTATTTTTACTGTGATTGTAATCTACTAGGCAGACTACATTTGCAACTTTAATTTACTGTATTAAGCAAAAATAATTAACTAGTCTGTAAATAATTTTCAACTGTTTTAAAAATTTTTCAACTAGCTGCCGGGTGGAATCTTGGCTTAATCGTATACATATATTACTAATCTTGTCATTACATTAAATTTTATGAGTTTACTACAATCATCCCTATATGGTGGTAAAAAGGATACTCGTACCGTTGGCAAAGGTTTTCAGTCTGTATTTTTAGTTTTATTCACTTTAACAGTGACGACCGGCATTACCTGTCGTTTAGTATATTTACAGATTTTTGAAGGTAAAAACCTCCGCGAACGTGCTGAAGCTAACAGAATTCGTATCATTCCCAAACAGCCAGAAAGGGGTAATATTTTTGACCGCAATGGTAAATTGTTAGCAACAACACGTTACCCTCATTCCGTATACTTATGGCCAATGGCTCATAAGACAGCATCTTGGTCGCTGGTAGGTCCGCGATTAGAAGCAATTCTTAAAATCCCCCAAGAAGAAATTAGCAAACAATTGGAGGAAGCAGGTCCAAATTCTTCTTCTTTAGTGAGAATTGCTCGCGATATTTCTATCGAGCAAATTACCGCACTTAAAGAATATGCTAGCGAATTAAAGAATGTTGAGATTCACCGGGACGCAGTGCGATTTTATCCCCACGGTAAGCACTTTGCTCATGTATTAGGTTATACTCGTGAACTCACAGCTGAGCAACTTAAAGAGAAGAAAAAAGAAGGCTATCGTCTGGGGGATGTAATTGGGCAAAAAGGTGTAGAAAAAGCCTTTGAGAAAAATTTGCGGGGTGAATGGGGTGGTCAACGTGTTGAAGTGGATGGTAAAGGTCGCCCGCTTAGAGTTTTGGGAGAAAAGCAGGCTAAAGCTGGTAATGATATTAAACTAACGTTGGATTTGGATGTCCAAAAAGCTGCTAGTAAGGCTTTAAAAGGTCGTAACGGGACAATTGTTGCTTTAGACCCAAAAACAGGTGGTGTTTTGGCAATGGTATCTTACCCGACATTTGACCCCAATGTTTTTACTAAGCAGAGAGTAAAAGCTAAGGAAATTCTAAATATTCTTCGGGGTCGTAATAATCCTTTACTCAATCGTGCGTTAAGGGCTTATCCACCTGCAAGTACATTCAAAATTGTCACCACTGCTGCAGGTTTAGAGTCGGGTAAATATTCTCCTCGTACTGTATTACCTACCTATGGTTCTCTTACTTTTGGGGGACATAGATTTGGAGAATGGAACCATAGGGGATTTGGACCTTTAGGTTTTACTGGCGCTATGGCTTGGAGTAGCGATACATTCTTCTATCAAGTAGGTGCAAGAGTTGGCGGTACAACTTTAGTTGATTGGACTCGTAAATTTGGATTTGGTAAACGAACTGGCTTTGAATTTAGAGCAGAGGAATCAAGGGGTTTAGTTCCAGATAATGATTATCAACTAAAAACCTGGAAACGTCCTTGGACCGTTGGGGACTCAGCAAATATGTCCATCGGTCAAGGGGCGCTTTTGGCGACACCATTACAAGTGGCGGTAATGTTTGCCATACCTGCAAATGATGGTTATCGGGTCCAACCCCATTTAATTGAAGATAAAGCTCAAATAGAAAAATGGCGAACTTCTTTGGGAATGAAGCCATCCACTGTCAAGGTTATCCGCGATGGACTGCGACAAGTTGTAACCAAAGGAACTGGTACTATTTTAAATAAACCAATCATTCCTGCTACGGCAGGTAAAAGTGGAACTGCTGAAGCCTGGAAGCCTAACCGGGTAAAAGCAAATCACGCTTGGTTTGGTGCTTATGCTCCATATAATAAACCGGAAATTGTAGTGGTAGCCTTTGGGGAACATGCTGGTGGTGGTGGTAGTAAGATTGCTGCGCCGATGGTTTTAGAGGTATTGAAAGATTATTTTGGGCGCAAATATCCGAATAAGTATAATAAGCCCGA
Source organism: Mastigocoleus testarum BC008 (assembly GCF_001456025.1). GTDB lineage: Bacteria > Cyanobacteriota > Cyanobacteriia > Cyanobacteriales > Nostocaceae > Mastigocoleus > Mastigocoleus testarum. The sequence continues at coordinate 120,511 of NZ_LMTZ01000098.1, read as the reverse complement.
AGCTAAGAAATCTTAGATAGTTTCTTGGTTGAAGCTTTTAGTAGAGCAGTGCTGCAACAATATAGAATTTATTTTCTCAATACAATCTCAAATAATGGGATCGTTTGAAAGTTATTTCTTATATTTTGATTACAAACCATCAGACAACAATTAATACCCGTAAAATACATTGCATAACATTTTAATGACAGTGTTTTAAAATCGGATATTAATAATGAATCGTTTCAATAGGGTAACTAAGTTAATCGCGATCGCACTGATTGCGATTGTGCTTATGGTAAGCCCGGCATTGGGTAAATACAGCCATAGGTATGAAATCTGGCGTTCAGATCAATCAAATTCAGTGTCCGGTATTGCATCTCCTGCGACGAATTTATTAACAGAATTTAGACATTTTTTGTTTCCAAAAAAGCCTAAAATCTTTATTTAATAATGGTTTTATATCAGTCAGTTATTTTCTTGCTAACACCACGCTTTCTTAAAATTAATTGGCAATTGACTTTGAAAGTAATCCCTTTTCATAAATTGATTAGAGGCTTTTTCCTTCTTGATTTTTGTCTAATTCCTGTTACATTTTCTGCCAAATAAATACAATGAATTTATGAGCGCTAAAGCGCAGCTACAAACTAATGCAATAACTCTTCAACCTGATGTTGACTCCAAAGAGTTCTGTAAAGTCCTGATTGTTGTATTAATTCCTCTTGCGTACCAGTTTGAACGATTTTCCCCTTATCCATAACAAAAATCCGATCGGCTGATGCTGCTGCAGAAAGTTGGTGGGTAATAAAAATTACGGTTTTTCGCTGCGCACCTTTAGAAAGATTTTTCAGGATAGCTGTAGCAGTTTGATTATCAACGCTAGAAAGAGCATCATCTAAAATTAAAACTGGAGCATCGACTAACATTGCTCTTGCTAAGGCTGTACGCTGACGCTGTCCTCCAGAAAGTGTAATACCGCGTTCGCCAACTACAGTTTCGTATTGTTGAGGAAAATTAGCGATCTCAGAACTTATTTGAGCCTGTTTAGCTGCTGTTTCTACATCCTCTTCTTCGCTAACAGGATCGCCGTAGCGGATATTATTTCTGATTGTTGTACTGAAAAGAAAACTTTCTTGGGGGACATAGGCGATCGCACCCCTTAATTCACCCAAAGATAACTTGGTAATATCTACACCATCTAAAAATAACTGTCCGGGTGAAATATCTAGCAATCGGGGTAAAGAGTTGGCTAAGGTTGTTTTTCCTGAACCAATAGCGCCAACAATTGCAATTATCTCACCAGGTTTAATTGTAAAGTTCAGTTCATCTAAAGCAGAGGTATTAGCTCCAGGATAGGTATAAGTGAGATTAACTGCAGAAATTTCACCTTTAACTTGCGATCGTTCTAAATTCTCTGTATTCCTAGCATCTTTAATTTTAGGTTGAACGCTTAAAATCGCCTCAATCCGATCCACGCTCACTTCTCCCCTTTGGTAAGCCGTAATTGTAAATCCTAAAAGTGCTGTGGGAAATACTAGTTGTTGAACGTAAATTAGCAATGTAACTAGATCGCCAGCACTCATTGTTCCAGAAATCAAACGACTAGCACCCAGCCAAATAATTATTAGCGAACTGATATTTGCAAGCCCACCGATGATTGGGAAAAGGGTGTTACGGCTTCTAGCTAAATCAAGATTAGCTTCTAGTAATCTTTGGCTTTTATCCGCAAAAGCACGTCGTTCGTTCTCTTCTTGAGCGTAAATCTTTAACGCACCGATTCCGCTAATGTCTTCCTGAATTAAATCGCTTAAAGAAGAGAGCTTTTCTTGTACTTGTTGCTGTTCATTCCGAAGACGATTACTAAATAATTGCACCAGTAAAAACATCACTGGATATACCGCTAATGAGAAGAGGGTAATGTCCCAACTCAGCGATAGCATTACTGGTAAAGTCAAAATATAAGCGAAAGAGGTATTTGCCAAACTCAATACGGCAAAACCTAACAAGCGACGAATGTTATCTACATCACTGGTGGCGCGACTAATTAAATCGCCGGGAGTATTTGTAGCGAAATAAGATGGCTCTAATGTCAATAAATGCTCAAAAATATTTTGTTTGAGGTCAAATTCTACTTGGCGTCCGACCCCAAATAACCAAATCCTCGAAGCCATTCTAATCAACCACATCGCCGAACTAAGTAGGGCAATAATGGCAACATAATTAAAAATATCCTCTAAATTAAAGTCAGATGAAAGCTTATTTACACAGTCACGAATAAGTAAAGGGATATAAACGCCCAACCCATTGACAGCCAGCAGAGCAACAATTCCTAGTGCTGTTTCTTGCCAATGGGGACGTAGATAGGTTCCTAATGTAGCAAGTCGTCGTGATTTTGCCATTCCAGCAATATAGAAATTTGTCTCTTTTGACACTCCTTAGTCTGTGTTAACTCTATCATTGACGGCGGATAAAAATCAAAAGAGCACATTCTATCTCCGACTAAACTCTAGCTTATGGTATGATACACCCCGAAAATTACGCCTCAGACATGTGGTACATGCACATGTCGCAAAAATAAAAAATTAGCGAAAATTAAAACTAAAAAAATCAGAACTAAAAAAATTAGAACTAAAAAAATTGGAGTACTTTCTGCTACGAAGGCGTAGCAGGATACCCCGATGGATATATTTTCTGACCTCCTGATTCTAGTTGCGGTTACCACGCAAGAAGAAAGAAACCTGATTCAGGTAACTGTCCCAAACCTGGGTTGTTAGCTGCAAGGTTTCAGCATTAGGGACGAAATCTTCTAAGCGCAAACCTCTACGGCGAATTTCCTGAGGATTTTGTAAAAGATAAGGCGATACTTTCAAATTTGCCGGATTCCAGGCCAAAACTGAAGAATCAGTATCTACACTAGTAAGTATGCTATCGCCTGCTATATCAGTTACAGAATTATTTTGCGTATTATTTCCAAAAGCTACCAAAGTTTCCGATGGTGAATTTGTAAAAACAGCATTTTGGTAATTTTGAATAACTTCCTGGCGAGCGATTTGTGTATCACCAGTCATAGCGATTGGAGCTCTAACCAAAAAGTAGGCAACTGCTGGCGTACTGGCAAATAGTAATATAGCTAAAGCTCCACCTACCAAATATCCTCCCTGATCGCCAATGTCTCCACCTTTCTTCATTTTCTGTGAGGCAAGAATCATCAGTAAAATCGCCGCCCCCAGAGGTCTAAGTGGGAAAGATACAACTTCCCATAGTGAAGAAACCACTGGTTCGCCAGGAGCAAAGAAAGCGAAGCCAATAACTACTAACAGGATGATTAGTAACAATCGCCCCAGAAATGTTCCCGACGGATAAAATCTCCGAAATAACGAAAAAATAATGGTCCCGATCAGCAGCCACAATAAAACCCGGCTTAGTAATACGAACATAGATTTACTCTCAAATCTTCGTTTCGCGGACAGCTTGTGGTTTTTCGGCGAAGGATTTATTTTCCGTGCAAATGATGTTTGTTACCATTTACTAACTTCAAACACATCACGCCTCACACACAAAGACTACCGTCGTAGTGATTTTAGTGCAATTCCTCTAGGATCTGTCTAGTATTTATGAATCCTAGATCCGTAATTTTGATGAATTAAATTAAATTAATTGAGCAACTACGTAGCTATAAGGAAAAATATGACACAAGAAAATCCTACCATTTTGGTAACAGGTGGAGCTGGGTATATTGGTTCTCATACAGTATATGCACTTAAAAAATCTGGGTATAAAGTTATAATTCTGGATAATTTGGTCTATGGACATCGTGACCTAGTAAAAAGCGTTTTAGAGGTAGAACTAATTGAAGGTGATACAAACGATCGCCAATTATTGGATAAATTGTTCAGCAGTAGAGATATTACTGCTGTAATGCACTTTAGTGCCTACGCTTATGTGGGCGAATCGGTAAAAGATCCGGCAAAATATTATCGAAATAATGTAATCGGTACCTTAGTCCTCCTGGAAGCCATGCTAGCTGCTTCTGTCAAACAATTCGTGTTTTCCTCTACCTGTGCGACTTATGGCGTCCCAAAAACAGTTCCCATACCCGAGGATCACCCCCAAAACCCAATCAATCCTTACGGGGAAAGCAAACTGATGGTAGAAAAAATCCTTTCTGACTTTAACAACGCTTATGACTTACGATCAGTACGTTTTCGTTATTTTAATGCTGCTGGAGCCGATCCCTCTGGTTTGTTAGGAGAAGATCATAATCCCGAGACCCATTTGATCCCTCTAGTTTTACAAACAGCTTTAGAAAAACGAGAGTCAATTTCCATTTTCGGTACTGACTATCCTACTGGTGATGGAACTTGTGTGAGAGACTACATTCACGTTAACGATTTAGCAGATGCCCATGTATTAGGTTTGAAATACTTACTTAAGGGTGGGAATAGTGCTGTATTTAACTTAGGTAATGGAAACGGTTTTTCTGTCAAAGAAGTTATTCAAACAGCCGAGCGAGTGACAGGGAAAAATATCAAAGCTATAGAATGCGATCGTCGCCCTGGGGATCCACCAGTGTTAATTGGTAGCAGCGATAAAGCAAGACAAATTTTAGGTTGGGAGCCCAAATATCCGCATATTCAAGATATTATTGCCCACGCTTGGAATTGGCACCAAAAGCGACATAAGTAATGGCGATAGGGGATTGGGGGCTGGCGACCAGCACATATCTTTATTTTGGGTACTAATCTAATATTTTTTCATCTCCTATACCCAATCCCATCACTGCTTAATTTTTTGCAACGCAATAAATAATATTCCCAGAACTGCGATCGCAGATAAACCTATACCCCAGATCGGAAATCTAACAGTCTTTGTTTCTCCAGGCTTTGTCGTTCCTTTTTCATCTGCAGCGTTTACTTCTTGAGGAATTATCCTTGGTTCACCTGTATTTTTTACTACTTTTTTCCCAAGGGCAACTGTGACAGGAAATTTCAATTCAAACGGTTGAAAGCTACCTGGGTCAGTAGGTAAACCACTTAGTTTTAGTTGATACGCACCTGGTTGAGGAAAAACAATATCCGCTCCTGGTATACCTTCATACCTTTCAGCATTAACTGCTCTTAGCTCTGGTTCAACTATGGGAGAACTATCAATTTTAAGAGGTTCTTTATAAACTTTTAATTTACAATCACATTCTGATAAGGGTATTACTCTACCACCTCTGCGAGTTAATGCAAACCAAGTTTTTGCAGTTTCACCAGATCTGGGGTTGTCATTGGGTTCGATGTGTAATGTTGCTCCGACTTCCGAGTCAGTTTTAATTTTATGGGCAGAGGTTGAGGTAATATTTGTGCCAATTGAAGTTAGTATCAGAAATAAGCAAATCCCAGAACCAAAAAATGGAGTATAAATATTTTTGGTTGCGTGAATTATTTTGGTGGTACAAACAATTTTGTTAGGATTCTTTACTGGATACATAAAACTTTTGTAAACCAAAAAGTGACCAAAAATATCTATTCCTCAGCAGTATTACGCCAGTGCTAACAATAATCAGTATCAAAGTTGCTAACTGATTGTGCCAAGTGAGATCAAAAGAACCAAGATAGTGAGAACCAATGAACGCTGCATGAAATACACTTAGGATTGCAGCTGGAACGCTGAGTAAGTGAATCTTGCGCCACCAATGACCCAAGTATTTTTGTAATCTATCAAAACTGGTAAAAGCAGCTGGAGCCATTAACAATAATGCGATTAAACCGGCTAAAATACCCCATTGATACTCGACCGTAAAAAAAGAAACAGCTTCTAAATTCCATTCAAACGAATGTTCGACTTTGTGAATAGTATGTGCAAGGGAAAGTACAAAAGCACCTACACCTAGGGCGCGTCGGTAACGTAAAGGGGAACCCCATAGACCACTTAGAGGACGAGCAATTAGCGCTAAAGCCAAAAATATCAATGCTGCGTGTCCCGTGTAGTCCACCATTGTTTGTCCGGTTCGCAGCAGAGTAATGATACCGATACTTATGGTTACCCAACCACCCATACGGAATAATTGAGAGCGTCTGTCCTTACTTACCAAGGATGTAGAGACCCCTATACCCAACATCATGGGTAGAGTTCCCAAACCAAACGCGAACATAGTTGCAGCACCCATTCCTAATTCACCAGTTTCTGCTGCTTTGATTTGGGCTACGTATAAGAAACCACAAGGCATTAATCCCCAGGTCATTCCCAATAAGGCTGGGGTCCACCATCTATTTTGCAGAGAAAGCTTACTCATCCCTGCACTTAGGCGATTGTGCAAATTCCCTTGTAAAATTGGGTGCAGTAAAGGAATGCGCGGGAGAAAGTCAGGTTTAATTTGTTGAATTCCAAACCATATCAGCATTAAACCACCGATAATTGCCATCCATTGACGTAAAGTACTACCTACCCCTGCTAATTGTCCTCCAGCGAGCAATACTGAACCTAAGGCTCCAATCCCAGCACCAAAAAGTGTATAGCTCAATATTCGCCCTGCGTTTAACAAAAAATGAAACCTTAACTGTTCTACCCAATGGGGATTTTGTTGATTTTTAGACAAAGAAAAAGCCACTGTTAAGGGACCGCACATCCCCAAGCAGTGTCCAAAGCTACCTAGAAAACCCAGGGTCATAATGAGTAGTAAATTTAGCATCATGTTGTTATAAAATTAGAGGCTATTGATGCTTAAATAATCTTTGCCTCGAAGCGCTACATTAATTTCTTACACAAACCGAAATTAGAAACATAAACCAAGTTGATGCACTCCCAACCTAAGAAACAAGGATTTAGGATTCCTATTTCCTTAAAGTAATACTGATGGTAACCTGAAATACCAACAATACAAATATATTATCAGTTTGTAAGTTCTAGTAAATACTAACTGAAATCCAAGAGTATAACTGAGAACACTCTTTTTACTTCTGCGATGGCTATTACTCAAATCCCCAAATAAGGACAATCAAAATTTTTGACTGTATGTAGTTTTGACTGTATATAGCTTTAACTGTATGTAGTTTGGAAATTTTTGGTAATATTTTTTCGTGGTATTTTTACATTACCAAATGCCGAACATCAATTATCTACCTGATTGATGTAAAATTGATTTACATTTGATGCTTGTTATTGTGCTGCTGTTTGTCTGCCTGCTGCTTAGCCGCTGTTACTTCAACAGATTCCGTATCTTTAATCAACTTACCATTGACAGTTAAATCTTCGTGCTTATTAGTATTTAAAGTTACGGTTATTTCATTGTTACCTGGCTCAAGATTATTGAGATAGTACCAAGAAGCGTAAAGCCTGGTAACTTTTTTCCCATTTATAAACAGATGAGCATGACCTTCATTTAATGCTGAGTTTGTATTAATTCGTTCTGGTGCAAACTTAAAATTATCAACTTTAATTTCTAAATTCCACCCCTTCATTGTATCTTTGTGGACTATTAAATCTACTTTTGGTGCTTCTTGAGTAGCAGGAATTTCCACTTGTTTATGATGATGATACTTGCTTTTATGAGTTCTGGGGTTAGCATTAGCAAGACAGCTTGTAAGAAAAATCATATTGAAACAAGATAATCCGAGCGCAGCAGCAAAAAATTTATTTTTCATGATTTGCAATGAAAATTAATTACGCTGTAGATAATCCTGAGTATTTTACGTGTAAATACGTACAAAGTCAAAAGACATAATGTCAAACCTAAAAAAGTTTCTAGCCTCAAACCTAGTAAAAATAGTACTTACAGAGGTAAAATCAACTACGAAAATAAGAGTTATAAAGATATAAGACGATACAGCAAATAATGTTTTATGTGCTACATATATTTTGTGTCTTACTGATTTATTCCTAGTTTCTGTGAAGCGAACTGGATTAAACATTTATCGTCTTTACCATCTAAGCACACATCACATCATCCAAACTTCAAGTGGGAAAGATAATGAAAAAGTGGATATGGCTAATTTTTTTATTAGCAGCAGTATTTTTCGTAGTGGGAAATGGTGGTTTTTCGCAAGCGCCACAGTCTAGAATTGTTTCAGAAGTCAAAAGTAATAAAACCGCTCCACAACACCTAACTAAAAAAAATCAGCCTCAAAATTCTTCTACACCAATAAATCATTATCCTCAAGTATCTGAAACAAAGTTATTTACACACCTGAATAAATTAAATTTTCAGCGCTATACTTCCCCAGAAAGAGAACGCACTCGTAATTACATCGTCAATCAACTGAAAAATTTAGGATGGGAACCGAAATTAGAAAAATTTCCCCAAGGAGTTAATATTTTTGCTGAACGTAAAGGAACTGAAGAAAGTGCGGGAGCAATTCTGATTGGAGCTCACTATGATACGGTGTTTAAATCTCCTGGAGCCGATGATAATGCTAGTGGCGTTGCTGTAATTTTGGAAATAGCTCGACTTCTCGGAAAAACTCCAACACCTCGAACCTTAGAATTAGTTTTTTTTGATAAAGAAGAAGCTGGACTTTTAGGTAGTTTGGCTTTTACTGCGCAGCCAAAACATATAGAAAACCTCCAGGGGGTTATTGTGATGGATATGGTGGGTTATGGCTGTTATACTTCTGGCTGTCAGAAATATCCCGATAATTTACCTGTAACTCCACCTAGCGATCGGGGTGACTTTCTTGCAGTCATTGGCGATATAGAACACCTACCTTTATTAAATTCCTTTAGCGCTCACAAGCTAATAGCTTCAAAATCTAAAAACTCAAATGAAAATTCAAAAGTCAGCAACTTAAAAACTTTACCCCAACCATCTGTTTTAAAGTTACCGATCCCTCTCAAAGGTATCCTGACACCTGATGTGTTGCGTAGCGATCATGCTCCATTTTGGTATCAGGGAGTAGGTGCAGTTTTAGTAACAGACACAGCGAATCTTCGCACACCTCACTATCACAAACCCAGTGACACAGTTAGCAATATTGAGCGATCGTTTTTTATAGGTGCTGCACAAATAGTTGTTGATACAACTACCGATTTACTTGGAAATAAAGAATCTCTAAAAACTCCTGTAAAAAATAATACTTAAATATTTAGATTAGAAGCTTTGTTATTTATATCCTCATTATCCATCCCATCATAATTCAAAGTCCTCCGAAAGAGGATCAGAAGATAGAAAACAGGGAATAAGAAAAATTTTCAATAAAAATGTACGGTTATAAATAAATTTTTTGCTGCTTGGAAATTTATTCTTTGCTATTACATTTGCCAATTTTTCCGTTCCCGTTTATCTCCTTTATTTCAACAACTTAGAGCGGTTCAACCCCAAAGGATAATTTATTTAGAATGCTCCTGTACGTCCCAAAAGAATGCGGAATGTTTTAACTATGACGAGCACATCATACAGTGGATGCCACTTTTTCTGATACTGCAAATCTAATTGAACCACTTGTTCAAAATCTCTGACTTGGGAACGTCCATTAATTTGCCACTCTCCAGTTAAACCTGGTTTAACATTTAGACGCTCCCAGTGATGAATTTGATATTTGCTTACCTCATCTGCTGTTGGTGGGCGCGTCCCTACTAAGCTCATCTCACCTACCAGAACGTTAAAAAATTGTGGTAATTCATCTAAACTACTGCTTCGAAGAAACTTACCGATTTTTGTGACTCTAAAGTCATTTTTACTTTTAAAAAACAATCCATTTGCTTCATTTTCAACTAAAGATTTGAGCTTTTCAGCATCATTCACCATAGAACGAAATTTACGAAGACGAAATGGACGTCCTTGAAGTCCGTAACGTTCTTGATCGAAAAAGATTGGACCTGTTGGATCGTCAAGTTTGATTGCAATAGCTATGGGTACAAATAGAATTGCCAAAATCAGTAGTCCAACCAAACTACCAACAATGTCCAAACAACGTTTAAATTTTGATGTTGCAGAAGGATGTGGTTCGGGTTGTAATTTCCAAGTGCTAGAATTTCCACCCCTAACATATGCTGTTAATGATGTCTGGTACATTGCTCGGCGAAATAATAGATAAAAAATATATTTATGAGTCTTTAATTCTGAATATAGACCTAGTCTTACTCAATTAATCATTGTTAAACAGTATATTTACTTAATCTTCATCAAGGTAATCTATCAGATCGCTTTTAATAAATTTACGATAAAGTCAAATAAATATTTCTTGTGGGGGATGATAATTGACTTGACAATCTGAAAATTCTTTTTATTAGTGTTCTTGCTTGCTAGTAATTCACTGTTTGCACTATAGGTTAAAAAAATAACTAAGCTAACTAAAGCCAAAAATATAAATTAATGTTATTCTGAGTGTCAATCTGCGTATAATGCAGAAAAATAAGGGTAAAACACCTTTCTCTGCTTGATAGGAAACTGTTTTTCAGAGTAATATATTTAACTAGTTATGTTGTTTTAATTATAAAATTAAGTTGTACTTAACAATTAAATGCTAGCTACTTGCTTTATCTAACTTTAAATTATCTAATTCTGGTATAAATATGTTTAGTTATACTTCCGTATAAGCTGTAAATTTCACTTAGTATTTTGAATGCTTCGAGTGCTACTATTACTTTTTATTTGCTCAAATAATTTTTTGCTCAAATAAATTTTTGTGGTGCTATCTCAGAATTAAGGTTTTAAAAATATGATCCCAACAGAGGTTGAAGATAAAGTCAAAGAAATGAATGCTAGAGTTAATGGCTTAGAGTCTATTGTGGAGCAAATAGGAGAAGCTGTCCTAGCCACAACCCAAACCATCGAAAATCTTGGTCATAGAATTGATAATTTGAGCGTCCAAGTAGAGGAACAAGGAAAGCAAATTCAGCAGCAAGGTTATCAAATATTGGCGCTTTGCAATGTCATTGAGACTCTAGCTGACAACCAAGATGACTCGCTGAAGAAAATCACTGGATTGACACAGAGTCTCAACCGCTTAATGGATATACTTGAAGGGACAGAAAAATAAAAATAGTGTATCGGAGATATTGGTAACTTATAATCGTAGTCCGTAAGGGCTTGGTGCAAAGCATAAACTGACCAAGAGTAAAAGTTACAGTCTCAATTTGGTAACAGCAATTTTTCCTGAAAAGCAGACATCAACATCACTATTGGGAGTTTTTTCTCGTTTGGCATATTCACCGTTATAGTAGAGGTTATTCCCTTCTATGTGATAGCTGATGGGCAAAGGTTTTGTACAAGATTCACAAAATATTACTTCCGGTTGTGGTCTTTCCGGAGACAGGTGGGGCAAGTTTACGTTCCAAAAACTACCTGGCTCTATGGGACGCTCGAGCAAATCGACTAAAATCTTAGCAGTCCACTTAGAGGATAAATTCCAATCAAACTCTAAATCCTTTTTTTTGTACTGGGAGATTGCAATTCCTGGGATACCGTGCATTGCTGCTTCTCTAACTGCAGCAACGGTTCCAGATATGTAGGTATCGACTCCCATATTACCACCGGCATTGATTCCTGAAAGCACATATTTGATTTCTTGACTAATGTGGCTTACAGCAACGCGGACACAATCTGCAGGAGTACCTGAAATTGCATATTCACTTTCAGAGCGATTTTGAATATGAATTGGAGCGTTTGCAGTTACTCGATGTCCGCAACCGGAGTGATGTTCTTTTGGAGCTGCAACGACAATTGGAAATTTGCGTTCTGGTAATGAATTTACAGCTTTGTAGAGTGCTTGAATTCCGGGAGCGTCGATCCCATCGTCATTGGTGAGTATAAAAGTCATAACTTTTTGGTTAGTTACCGAGTTACTCTTTCAACAAAGAGTCAATATATGTTGTAAACGTAAACGATATTTCTGTTGCTCAAAAAGAAATCCAATAGCTTCGATCGCAAGACCAGCAACTACCAATATCATCCATCAAAGCAATTATTACATTAACTTTGTTTTTAAGAGCAATTTTCTTTGAGTAAGACTTCTAAATGTTCATTTATTGATTCAGATCCTTTATCTAAACAATCAAATTATAAAGGCAAAAGAATTAAACGCGGACTATTCCGTTGAGGAGTTGGATAGTTGTTGAAATTGAGTGTTGCAAAGTTTTAAGGTAAATGTAGTCAAATATAGACATATGTCACATGATTTTTGACTAATTGGCTAAAAATGGTAGTGTCCTCACACGAGTACCTATTAAGTGCTGGAATTAGAAATATTTTATTAAAGAGATGGCGTTTGCTTGATGTAGAGTCAAAATTGTTTGCAGATGTTACATCTTTGTGGTTTATTGCTGTGCTGGTTTTTTACTGTATTGATTTGCTTCTTTTTGCAAGACCCTCAGATTTTTTACCGGTTTCTATCGCTCAGCCAGTGTCAAGTGGAATTATGTTCAGTTGTGTTGTGATTCTCTCCAATCTTTTTCTTGGGGAGCCTTTAAGAATTACTCGGATGCTTAGTTTGAGTCTAATAGTTATTGGAATTATCATTACAAACACCAGTCTCTTTGGAGACGTTACACTCCTGCCACGTCTCCAATAAGTTTATGCACCGTAATTTTCCCCCATGACCCTAGAATTCTAAAAATTATGCGATCCAGATATTTTTGATTTATACAAACTTAAATGTTTGTAATTAACCTAGCTTTGCGGAGAAGGAAAGTCAATACTGTTTCCTCTTGGGAAATTATCTCTGCTGTAGTTTCCATACCCGCTTGTAAATCAAAATGTTCATCTTGCTTTTCTAAGTAAGAATGTTCTGGTTCAATGGTCACTTGATAAGAAGGTGGTTCGGGAGTCAGAGATTTTTGCTCTTTTTCAACTGTATCGGCGGTTATTTCTCTGACTGCACCCTTAAGAACGCCGTAGTCTGGATATGGGTAAGCAGAAACTCGCATTTGGACTTTACCTTCCTGACAATCAGCAACTTTAACAGCTTTGCAAATTTTAACTTTGCTGATGTCTTCTGCTGTAACCCGAGCTTTAACCACCAAGGGAGCAGAACCGGGAGAAATATGTGCAACAGCTTCCCCTGGATTGACTACTTGGGAGGAATTTCTTAATTCTAAGCTAAGAATAGTTCCCGCCATTGGAGCTCTGACTATAGTTTTTTGTAAATCCTCAAGAACCTGTTTGAATTCCTGGCGATCGCTCATAATTTGATTTTCGATTTCGATTCGCCTTTGGACGATACTTTCTTTTTCTTTGTGCAATGCAGCTAAAGTAGATTCGCCTCTAGCCTTGATTTGAGCAATTTCTTCTTGAGCAATGGAAATTTCTGCATTTGTTGGGTTTATTTGGGCTCTAGCATTTTCCACCCTAGCTTGTGCAGCTTTAAAAGATTGTTCTTTCTCTTTAATTTGCAATTCAGAGATAGCTCCGGTATTACCCAGTTTTTGATATCGCTTCATCTCTTCCTTGGCTAAATCTAGATTTGCAATTGCTTCTTGTAATTGCGCCTGAGTACCAATTTCTTTATCTTTATATTCTCTCTTGGTTTGTCTTAATTTAGCTTGTGCCGATGCAACTTGTCTCTCAACTGACTTAGATTCTGCATTAATCTGTGCTTGTAATGCCCACAGTTGAGCATCAATTTGAGAAACTTCTAACTGATTCTGACGAATTCGCAGTTTAACCTGACTCTTTTTTGTCCGTAGTTGAGAATCATCAATGGTAGCTATTGGTTGACCTTTTGCAACTACTTGATTCTGCTTGACCTTAATGCTGGTCACCATTCCCGATGCTGCTGCTTCCACGACTCGATCTTCCCCAATTGGGCGTACCCTAGCAGCTGTTTTTACTGTCATCGGGTATTCGGTAGTTGCAGCTAGTGCAACTGCAATCCCAACAGAACCTGGTAGAACCAAGCCTCCTAATCTTGTCCAAGTACCAATTTCCGGTAACAGATCTTCACTCCCGATTTGGGGCAAATATTCAGGTTTACTCTCTATGGGTTTGCTTTCAATAAACATGATAAATCAATATATAAATTGACTAGTATAAATTGACTGAGAAAAGCATCACAGATTTGCTCGCAGGAATTATTTCTGTAATATTCTTGTCAATCGTGATATACGCTTTTTTAGTTTATATTGAAATATTCAATTTAATGCAAACTTCTAAGAAAAACAGTATGACAATATTATTTATTACTAATACGATGTTTTTCATGTAACGTTATATCTTTTTTTTAGATCCTACCTATTATTTCTGCTGCTTGTTTAAAAGCTTTTATTCCAAAACTTGTAGACTCTTGCAAATTATTTTATCTCTCAAAAGTCTTGCAATATTTACTACTTAGCTAAAGAGTAAAAAACAACATTGTAAAATAATTTGCCATAAAATTTAAGTAACTTAAAAGTGTATTTTTATTGTTAAAATCAGCCATATCACAATTTGTAAAGTCAATTTTCAACCTCTATGGAGTAGAACCTTAAATGATAAAAAAACACCAACCTAGACCGAGTTAAGCATAGGGTATGGTTTAATTTTTCAAGCTTATAGTAAGAAGAAAATCTATAGTCTAAGTTAACCACCTCCGGTTATCAGACCGAGGTTTCCAGGATATAGCCGCAAGGTATTATGAAATATCAGTTTGTTCGACAGCATAGTGAAGAAGACTGTGGTGCCGCCTGTCTGGCTGCCATTGCAAAACATTATCAGCGCACATTTGCCCTCAACCGAGTTCGGGAAGCAATAGGTACGGGACAACTAGGAACAACCATGTTGGGCTTAAGACAGGGAGCAGAAGCTCTAGGTTTTAATGCTCGAGCAGTCAGGGCTTCACCAGAACTGGTTAATCAAATAAAAAAAGCACCGCTCCCGGCGATTATTCACTGGAAAGGTAAGCACTGGGTTGTTTTATACGGGCAAAAAGGAAATAAATACGTAGTTGCAGACCCAGCGATCAATATTCGTTACCTATCTAAGAAAGAGTTGGTCGAAGGATGGGCAAACTGGGTCATGCTATTGGTTGAGCCAGATACGGGTCGTTTTTACGAGCAACCGAATGACAAAATAGGAGGGTTCGGGCGCTTCTTTTCCCGAGTGTGGCCCTATAAAGGTATTTTGGCCCAGGCTCTTGTTTGTATCATCATAGTTGGTATGCTTTCCCTTGCTTCTCCTATCCTGATGCAAATCCTCACAGATGATGTACTCGTTCGGGGTGACATGGATATGTTGAGGGAAGTAGGGATTGCTGTTTTAGTGATGAACATCGTCAGCTACAGCCTACGGATGGTTCAATCTAACTTAGTCGCCCATTTTGCCCAAAGGTTGCAACTGAGTTTGATACTTGAATTTGGACGACAAATATTACGCCTACCTCTAAAGTATTACGAAGCTCGTCGTAGTGGTGAAGTAGTGAGTCGGTTAGAAGATATTCAAAAAATTAACCAGTTAGTGTCACAAATAGTAATTGCCGTACCCAGTCAATCTGCGATCGCATTAGTCTCTTTGGGTGTGATGATTTTTTATAGCCCCATACTGACATTAGTTGCAGTTGGAATTGCTATTTTGATGACTGGTTCCACGTTTGTTTTCTTACCCGCACTACAGCGCAAATCAAGAAATTTATTAATTTTGGAAGCTGAAAATCAAGGTATTTTGGTTGAAACTTTCAAAGGTGCACTGACACTCAAAACAACCAATGCAGTACCGCAATTTTGGGAGGAATTACAAGCTAGATTTTCTCGATTTGCTAATGTATCATTCGGTACTATTCAAATTGGCATCATCAATAATGTATTCTCTGGGTTTGTTTCGACCAATGGTAATTTAGCCCTGCTTTGGTATGGAAGTAGTTTGGTAATTAATCAGGAAATCACTATTGGTCAGTTGTTGGCTTTCACCACTATGAATCGAAATTTGTCGTCATTTATTAGTACTATAGTTTCTTTTGTCGATGAATTTACGATGGTGAAGACTGCGACTCAGCGCTTGTCAGAAGTGACTGACGCCACGCCAGAAACAAAAGACGATGAGAAGAAGCATTACGCTAAAATTCCTGGTGACGCTGATATTACCTGTGATAACGTCACATTTCATTATTCGGGTAGATTAAATCTGTTGGAAGACTTTAATATCCGCATTCCTGGTGGAAAAGTTGTGGCTTTGATTGGCGAATCGGGTTGTGGTAAAAGTAGTGTGGCTAAAGTGATTGCAGGTTTGTACACACCTCAGTCGGGTAATATTCGCATTGGTGATTATAATTTAAAGGATTTATCCTTAGATTGTTTACGAGAACAGATTGTTCTGGTTCCTCAAGATGCTCACTTTTGGAGTAGAACGATTGTGGAAAATTTTCGTTTAGCTGCTCCGAGAGCTAGTTTTGAGCAAATGGTGCTTGCTTGTAAAATTGCTGAAGCTGACGGCTTTATTAGTAAGTTACCGGATAAATACCAGACTATTTTGGGTGAGTTTGGTGCGAATATTTCTGGAGGTCAACGTCAAAGACTTGCGATCGCCAGAGCAATAATTAACGATCCGCCTGTTTTGATTTTGGATGAATCAACCGGGGGGCTAGATCCAGTTAGTGAAAATCGAGTTTTGAGTCAGTTGTTTGCTTTTCGTAAAGGAAAAACTACAATTTTGATCAGTCACCGTCCCCGGGTAATTTCCAAGGCTGATTGGATAATACTGTTAGATCAAGGTCAATTAAAAATTCAAGGAACTTTCGAAGAATTGCGTTCTCAATCGGGTAACCATTTAGATTTTTTAAATCCTTAGAAGGTGTTTATAAAAAAATAAAATTAAGGTCTTTGCTTCTCGTCAATGACGGGAAGCTGTTGTTGTCTTACAGCAGCGATCGGACTTCCCGGAACGTAAGATGCTTTTCGATTGTAGAATTTTAATAACTTGTTGTTTCTGGAAAAATCCGCCTCAATTCCAACAAAGCATCCTCAAATCCAGGAATATTAACTGAATTATTTGATAGAAAAATTTGCTTACTCAAATAGTTAAACTCACCTCGAGCATTTTGATAAGGCTGACCGTAGCACTCTAGTTGAAAAGCCTGCAAATTCACAATCCAATAATTATTAATTCCTGCTTCTGCATATAACCCCAACTTTGTTGTTTGGTCGTATTCAAGACTAGAATCAGAAACTTCTACAACTAAAAAAATATCTTGAGGATAAGGATGATGAGCCAGATAATCAGCTTCATCTCCCACTGCAATTACCACATCTGGTTCGGGTTCGCTATTTGCAGACAGAATAATAGGTTCTTGACAACGGATAACAGCACTGTCATCAAGTAACCGATCCAATTGACGGGAAAGTCGTGTTGTAGAAAATGTATGTGGCGTTCCCTTTGGAGCCATTTGAATCAGTTCTCCCCGAATCAATTCAATTCGGTCTTTCTCTGTTAAAAAACCGAGTTCAATCAGTTGATGATATTCGTCGATTGTAAATCGCTTTGGTGTTACAACAGTCATGGGAGAACCATTAAATTTAACTGCTTCCTCTTTAAATTGTACGTCAGCACAAATTAGGATTATTTTTCACTCAAACCTTTAAAAGGAAAAATATCGTACATCAGTCGGTACGATTAGTAGAGGCTTGGTTCCATCGCAGTAATGCTATCTTAAAGTAAATTAATAAATAAGACATTCCGTAAATGAGGTATGAATTATGTAGGCACAAATATTTCCCCATATTCTAAATAATGACTACCATCGAAGTTGCTCATTTGGAGAAAAAGCACAAAGATGACATTGTCGAAGTTTTATTTAGATCCTTTGAAGACTATCCATTGATGCAATTCTTCTTTGGTAATGCATATCAAGACTCAGCAAGGTATTACTGGAAATATGTTTATGACTTTGCACTAATTGTTGATGGAATACTTTTGGGGGCTTTTACTGAAGGTGAATTACAAGGCTTTGCTTTTGTTTTATCACCACAAGAACCACAAAAAGATTTTCAAAGCATAATCACTCACCTTAAAAAACAGCTAATTGCAATAATTGGTGAGAAAATTGTCATGCGAATTGATGCATATTTAAGTTTTCAAGATAAAAATAAACCACCGCAACCTCATTTTTATCTCGATGTGATTTCTGTGGATCCTCAAAGTCAAGGAAAAGGTCTTGGTAAAGCTCTTTTGTCACAAGTGCATGCAATCTCAGAACAACATCCTTACTCTCGTGGTGTTGCTCTTGAAACTCAAACAGAGCAGAACATAGCTTATTACAAACGTTTTGGCTATAGCGTTTATAGAATAGCTGAACTTGATGGTGTGAAAACTTCGTTCATGTTTCGACATGACTAAATTTAATCATTCCCCAGTCCCTAATCTCCAGTCGCCAGTCGCCATTCGCCATATGCCGCAAGGCGGCACGCAGTGCTATCCCCAATCCTCATCAAGAACTAAACTGACCACTTTGGTATAAATCTTGCAATACTTGGAACACGACTACTAAAGCCACCGATCCAATTATAATTACCGAATTAAACTTTACACCTGCTGCTGCAATAACCAACAATACAACAGCCGCACCCAATCTATATCTAGCTCGAACTTTGCAAGGAAATATTAACCCCGTACGGTGGAGAATACATAAACCGAACAAACAAAGTGCTACAGCACCACAAATCAACCAGCGTTCGGGAGTTGGTAAAGCAAGACTTGCATCACTTAGAACTACACCTTGTACCCCAACTCCAGTAGCTGTCAGACCAATAACTAAAGGTAAATGTCCAAATAACCAAACTTGAAAAATACCTAATTTGCCTTGCTTACCAGCATTTCTTAAAGCTGAACCTGCAACATTTTCAAAATAAACCCACCACAAACCAAAGGCAATAATAAAACCAAATACAGCTGATATTGCACTCCCAATATCCCAATGTTTTTCCGATACACCATTAACAACAGCAATAATAGCTTCACCTAGAACGATTATTGTAAATAGCCCAAACCTTTCTGGTAAATGTTCTGGGTGAGGAAGTAAGTTTGTTTGATGACGTTTAGCTGTGATTGGGGTTGCAAAATCTATAGCTAATCCCAATCCCCAAAAGATAAACCGCAAAGTAATAGGAATAAATGCAGAGATAAACCAGAGGAACGCTGCGACCGCAAAACCGATTGTATGATGGGTTGCAAATTTCCGCGCTTGGGGAATATGTTTGATAACGCGCAAATATTGGAAAACAAGAATAAATCTGCTAACAGCATAAGCCAAAGCAAAACCGGTGGAACTTTCCGCTAAACCTTCATGAACATTGACAGCAAGTGCTGCTATTGCTAACATTTGCAAACCCGTGAGCAAACGATTGCCAATGTCATCAGTATCAAAACGATTAGCATAGAAGGTACTTCCAATCCAAGCCCACCAAATAGGAACAAACAAAAATACAAAGCTGAAAAATCCCGACCAAGTTACATGTTCGTGGAGATAGTGAGCAACCTGAGAAATTGCAACTACGAATACTAAATCATAAAAAAGCTCTAGCCAAGTAGCATGACGATGTTCTTTTTCCGTCTCTGGTCCAATCCGTAAACGGGGAGGTTCTAACCAGATTTTCACTTGTGCTTATCCTCTAATTTAGCTCTCTACAAGTAAATTATTACTTTTTGGTTACTAAGTTTTTATCATGTTGGTGTATAGTTGCTGCATTTTTAAGGGGCACAGTAATGATAACGCTGCACCCCTAGAAAATATATTTATATTGTCTAACGAAAATATTAATATTTACCCGACTTCCCTAATATAGATATTTTAATCAATTTATATCGATAGCTACCGATTGCCCCTCTTTTTTTTGCTGAGGGCTATCTCTTTTACTCTTAGTGATGTGTCAATACTATATATTGCTGCTTACTAGCATTAGAAGAAGGTTCTTCGGAAACCTCCGGTCTATTTTTGATTGTGAGGAAAGCAACTAATGCACTTGCGAAGGCTAAAAGTGCCGCAATTAACATTACCAAACGAAAACCATCTACAAACGAAAAAGTGATTGCTTCTTGAAGTGTTCTTCTCATCTCTTCAGTAACATTTGCTGGGATTTCAGCACCTGCTAGCTTGAATCTTTGTTCCGATAGCTGCTCTATTACTGATAAAGGTATATTCAATTTTGCCAAATACCGATCCAGATTGTAATTGAAAGCATTGAACAGGAAAATATTAAACACTGCGATCGCTATTAATCCCGCAGTTCGAGCAATTGCATTGTTAATTCCTGAAGCAATACCAGCTTGACGCTGGTTAACTGCACTCATGACAGTTGTTGTTAAAGGTGCAGCACTGATTGTCATTCCAAAACCTAAAACAATAATTCCTGGGAAAAACGTAGTCCAGTAACTACCCCCAATGCCCGGTATGATGAACAGAGCAAAACCAACAGCTGTTAACAATGGACCAAGAGTCAAAGGTAACCTTGCTCCGTAGCGACACATTAAAGACCCCGACCACTCTGACAGAAAGAACATTATCAGAATATAAGGTAGAAAAGCCGCGCCAGCTGCAGTTGCAGAATAGTGTTGAATCTGGATTAAATCGAAGGGAACCAAATAAAACACTCCTCCCAAGGCGGAGTAGAGTAACAAAGTAAGTAAGTTAGCACCACTAAATGTTTTAGATTTGAACAAATTTAGCGGCATCATTGGAGAAGAACTTTTAGCCTCAACTAAAATAAAAGCACACATAATCAGTGTGCCTACAACTAAACAGGTAACCACCAAAGGGTGGGTAAGACTTAAATTACACGATTCAATTAATCCGTAAACTAGTGTCCCCAAACCCAAAGTTGCTAAAAGGGTTCCCCACCAGTCAAGTTTAGGAGAATCTTCACCAAAACTTTCTGGCATATATAGAAATGAAATACCCAAAACAATCACAGCTAAAGGTAGGTTGAGAAAAAATATCCATCGCCAGGAACATTCTTCTACTAACCAGCCACCTAAAACGGTTCCTAAAGCCGAAGTGATAGCTGTAAAACCTGCCCAAGTCCCAATGGCTTTACTTCGTTTTTCGCCTTCAAAAACAGCACTGATAATTGCCAAACTACCAGGAACCAAAAGTGCACCACCAATACCTTGAACTGCACGAGCAATGATTAGTTGGTTTACGGTTGATGATAAACCACACCAAGCCGAAGCCAAGGCAAACAGAATCACGCCAGCAGCGTAAATCTTTCGTCTACCAAAACGGTCGCTCAAAGAACCACCGACCAAAATTAAAGCAGAAAGAAACAATGAGTAAGACTCAACCACCCACTGCATTTCAGCTGCCGTGCCGTCCAATACAGTTTGCAATATTGGCAGCGCTACGTTAACGACAGTAACATCCATCATCGCCATACTCGAACCGATGATAGTTGCTGCAAGCACCCACTTCTCAAAATTTTTTGAAGAAGGTTTGTATGGTGCTGACAAAATAGCAGCTTCATACCATGGTCGTTGGGTGATGTTTGTCATCTGATGCATGATGTTTGTCATCTAAGGCCACCAAAAGGACAATCTTCTAAAAAGACAATTTCCGAATTCTACCCGAGAGGAATAGAGGGTCATACGACCTGCAGTCCGAACCCAGGACTGTCACAATCGGTTTTTGCTGATAATATTATGAAAATATGTATATAAAACAACTCATTGTTTCAAGCGTGTATCATATTTAGCCTCAGTGCAAACCCCGAAAAAATAAACTATTATCGGGATTTTTTTACTGTTTCAGGGATTTAAAGTCTTGTTTCATAAACCTTTGAAGAGTTGATTTCTCAGAATATTTGTTTGTAAAAACTGTCCTGGCAATTGCGTAAACTGTGACGTGATTTTTGCCAAGAACCTCGTTGTAAATTTACCAATTACAAATCCTAATATCTGAATCAAGTTAAACTGATATGAAGTTTACTTCCGATCTGGAACTACTTTATGTGTCGAAATATCCAGAAAAGCCCCAGATTTAAATCATTTAAAGGAATGAAAACCAAATAGAATGAGTACAGATATTTATCTTCTTAACGGTAACTTCACATTTTTAATTTTTTATCAGTCTTACTTAGGGGTTTACACGTGGTATTTTTAAAAGCTTCAGCTTGAGGAAGAATCCATTTATGTTTGGAGTTCAAACCTATGAAATCAAAACCACAGAGTTAAAACTTCTCCACTGCAGGACGTATATCCATTTCTAAGCTCCAAGCACTAGGATCCTGTTTATAAAGATGCCAGTAAGTTTCAGCTATCGCATCAGGCGAGAGAAGGTTATCCTCTTCTACCTGTGGGAATAGTTCCCGAATATTAGGGGTATTTATCATACCATCAATGACAATATGAGCCACATGAATACCCTGGTTTCCAAACTCTCTTGCTAATGACTGCGCTAACGCCCGCAATCCAAACTTACCCACAGCTAAGGGAGAAAATCGAGCCGAACCTCTAAGGGATGCAGTAGCACCAGTTAGAAGAATCGTACCTTTTTCACGTTCTAACATTGCTGGTAAAACCTGCTGTGCTGCGACAAAAGCACCAAAACAATTAACTTTCCAGCAATACTCAAACTCTTCTGGTGACAGTTCTAAAATGCCATTAACTTTAAATATGCCGGCATTATACACTAAAATGTCCGGTGGAGCTAATTCTAATTTTATTAGATCCAAAGCTGCAGCAAGGGATACAGGATCTGTAACATCAGCAGTTACAGACAACGCCTTACTGCCCAAATTTTCCAAATCAGATTGAATATTAGCCAGCGTTTTTGCACTTCTGGCGATTAAACCCACACTAAAGCCTTCGCCTGCGAACCGATGAGCAATCGCACTTCCTAGCCCCGTTCCTACGCCAACAACCACTGCAACCTTTAATTGGCTCATGCGCGATCGCGCTCCTTTTGATTCTAAGAATTTAACGATCTAGCTCAGTCTACTACTAGCTTATGCAAACTGTGATGAATCTGCATCTGTTATATTTCTTAATTTTAAGATCTTAATTTATAAATTTGTATCATACTTTACCTACATATTTTCTTGTATGTTTAAAAACTGGTAGTCGGTAATTGGTTGTTGGTAATTGGTGTGAGAATCGTTCAGTTTTCAATTGTTTTTGCGAACGGTGTTTTTGAAACCAGAAACTCACGCGATCGCCAATTACTTATTACCGATTAGCCACGACTAAGCCGCTCGAGATCCGAACGGCTTTAAAATTCCATAAGACAAATATTACAATGTCACAGTATATGCATCACGAATACCGGGTACTTTAATAATCTCAGCTAAAATGCCTTCAGGTAAAGGATCGTCTAAACTGAGAACCATGACAGCATCCCCGCGTACGATTTTACGTCCCACCTGCATACTGGCAATATTCACGTTAAAACTTCCCAGTAAGGAACCAATTTTACCGATAATCCCTGGCATATCGCGGTGTACGGTAAATAGCATATGGTGACTCGGGGGAACGTTGATTGGGAAACCATCAATATTTGTCACGCGAATTTCCCCATTACCCAATAAAGCACCAGTTACTGAGTGAGTTCCTAAATTACCAGTTGCTTCTAAATGCAAAGAACCAGCGTAGTCCTTTATTGAATCGTCTCGGGTTTCAATAACACGAATCCCGCGCTCCTTCGCTTCAATACTGGCGTTTACATAATTCACCCGTTCGCGCAACGCTTGGAAAAGTAAACCTTTGAGAGCAGCTACAACTAAAGGTTGACTTCTATTAGTTGCTAATTCACCTTGGAGGCTGACATTAAGCAGTTCTACCCTTCCACCTGCTAATTGTCCGACCAAATTCCCCAAAGTTTCTGACAACTGCATATAAGGCTTGAGTTCTTCTAAGATATCCGGACTCAAACCGGGAATATTCACTGCTGAACGTGCAGGAAGTCCCAACAATACATCCCGAATTTGTTCCGCAACATCAACCGCCACATTCACCTGTGCTTCTGTAGTTGAAGCACCCAAGTGAGGAGTCAGCACCATTTCTTTTCCTAAAGATTTTAAAGGAGATTCCTTTAATGGCTCGGATTCGTAAACATCCAATGCAGCTCCTGCAATTGTACCTTCTTTGATGGCAACAGCTAGAGCTTCCTCATCAATGATCCCACCACGAGCACAGTTAATAATTCGGGTAGTGGGCTTCATTTTTTTCAGCATTTCGCTGTTAATGAGGTGAGTTGTCTCTGGGGTTTTAGGAATGTGCAGAGTAATATAATCAGCTTGCTGTACTAACAAATCTAAATCTACTAGTTGACAGCCAATTTGTTCGGCTCTTTCCCGAGAAATAAAGGGGTCGAATGCAAGTAACTTCATTCCCATTGCTTTTGCAACTGCAGCAACATGGGAACCAATCTTACCCAAACCGACGATACCTAAAGTTTTTTTATAAACTTCCGCACCAACGAAAGTTTTACGATCCCACTCTCCTTTTTTCACTGAAGCATTTGCATCTGGAATATGGCGGGATAAAGATAACATCATTGCAACAGCATGTTCTGCTGCAGCAATTGTATTACCTTCAGGAGAATTAACAACAACTATTCCTTGACGGGTTGCTGCAGGTACATCTACATTATCAACACCCACACCAGCGCGACCGATAATCTTTAAATGCGCTCCTGCTTCAATTACTTCTTGAGTAACGCGGGTCCCAGAACGAATCATCAGTGCATCATATTCACCAATAATCTTGATTAATTCTTCTGGTTTTAGACCTAGTTTTACATCGACAGTTGCGACTTGGGACAAAATATCAATCCCAGCCCGATCGATCGAATCTGATACGAGAACCTTAGACATGATTGCTTATTGTGAAGCTAAAAGTTTTTCCTGATGAAGACTTTTCAGTTTAATCTTAATTACGCTTGAATGGTTGCAATTAGGCGGTAAACGATTAATTTTAACTTTAAATAAAAATAAATCTCCCGCGTTTCACCCATAATGGTGTTAAATTATGGCTTTATAAAGGCAGCGCGGCACTTATTTACATATTTAAAACCCTAACGGAACACACAACCACTCCCTCGCCCAATATAAAGCATTAAGTGGACTAAAAGAAATATAGGTTTATAAAAAAATTGTTTCCCAAGATTTATTATTTTTAAGTTATTTTTTGTAATTTTTCTCAGGATTTTCTTTATCTGAATTATTTATCTACAAGAAATTACTGAGGATTTTGAAATATCCGAAATGTTTAGAAAAAACAAAGTTTGGTGAAGACAAAGCTCCCATAAAATCTTCTAATTAATCTATGTTAGTGACTATTCTTTGTTGTTTAACTGAAAATATATCTTCCTTGTCAAGTCAAATATAATACTCTTTTTGAGAATCGAAATAAATTAAATATAGAGACAAAAAAGGAGATATATGAAAGCGAGATATAGTTGCACATAAAGGAATCGACTAGCAGGTGCAAGTATATTAAAATACTTGAAAGCCACTAATACTTCGTAAATTTTATAAAAATTCAAAGTTCAATAAAATGAATTCTCAAATCTATTTTGCCGTAAGTCTGTTTGCGGTTTTGACTTTTTTGACGGAGAAGAAATCTGTTGCAGTTCCCAGCAAAAAATTAAACTTTTTACCCCTAGTTGTCTCACAAACATCACCCACGTCAGGATCTCCTCAGAATCGGGTAAGTACAAAATCCATTATTGTTACGGAATTAGTGGAACAACTCCGGACTGCTGATGTCGAAAAGCGTCGAAAAATCATTCGACAACTAAGCGAAAGTAAACAAAATATTGTGCCAGAACTAGTTAAAGCAATATCAGACCCTGACCCTCTAGTCAAAAGTGGTGTTGCAGAAGTTTTGGGAAATCTTACCGATGCAGCAGTTCCAGCAATTCCCACATTGGTTGAGATGGTCGGCAATACTCAAAGAGCAATAGTACCATCACCACCTAGAACTTCATCCAATTGGTATGGTTCAAACTTACCGGTTTTACCTGCATTACCTCCTTTATCACCTTCTCCCCGACCAATTTCCCGAATAAATTCCCGTGTTTTACCAGGTACCCAAATACAACGACGTGTACCACCCGTTCCCCCTCAAAATCCCGAAAACCTACTGCGGATTACTGCGATCGCAGCCCTGGGAAAAATTGGTTTACCCACTAGAGCAGCAGCGACTCCTGTATTAACTGAAGCTTTGCAAGACCCAGACCCTTGGGTAAAACTTAACGCTACATGGGCGCTTGCAGAAATTGGAGCTTCCACACCTTTACTATCTCATTGGTTAGAAGCAATACAGAATCCCGATCCAAAGCTACGCCGTAGTGCAGCTAGGGTATTTCAAGATTCGAGGTCACTTTTGCGTAAAGTTTTTGGTTCCGAAGCTGATAGTAGCACTGCTGCTCCGTTGCTTAAAGCCCTTAAAGATGAGGATTCTGTAGTTCGTAATGCCGCCAGCGATGGCTTAAAACTGTTAGGAAGAAGAGCATTACCAGAATTAGTTCGAGGATTAAAAGCCCCACAACCCATTATACGCTTGGAAACTGCAAAATTGCTGGGTAATATGGGAGAAAACGCTCGGTCTGCAGTTCCTACTTTAGTAGAATTACTGAAAGATAGAGGGCGTTATATTCTACGACGCACCAAAGAAAACTACTTTTCTTCACTGCCTATTTTGCCACCGTTTTTAATACCATCGAGATATCCCAATCCACCTCATAATTCTGAAAACTTAGTGCGAGTAAATGCTGCAATTGCACTAGGTAAATTAGACGATCGCAGGGCTATTCGTGCTCTTATAAGAGCCCTCAAAGATAATAATCCTCAGATGCAACTGGCAAGCAATTGGGCATTACTCCAATTCGGACAGAATCAAGGTTTACCTGTTATCGGACGATTATTACAATACCCTAAGACTTCAGTGCAACGTCAGGCATTATCTCAGTTAAAGTATTATGGCACTCAGTCGGCTCCCTATCTCTTACCTTATTACAAAGTACGATTAGATTCGGTAGATGACAACAAACGCAATCAAGCAATTCTTGGAATTGGGAATATGGGAGCAAATGCATTGAGTTTAGTTCCCAAATTACGCACAATTCTTACTGGTAATCAGAAGCATTCACCTGGCTATGCAGCAACAATCCTAGGACAAATCGCGCGTGATACGGCTACAGCTTGGCAAAATAGTAATCTTCCAACTCAGCAGCGCCAACAAGCGATCGCAGAATTCACAAAAGTTTTGCGAATTATGGAAGCCCCTAATGCTCGATTTAACAAAGAACCGCGCGCTCGCGTTCGTAACGCTCTAAGCAGGCTCGGAAGTATTAATAAATAGTATAGTGATAATAGTTTGGTAAATATTATTCTGAAAAAATCTCCTAAGGTATTCGCCAAATCTTGATGGTTTCATCTTTGTTTCCACTAATCAGAGTTTTGCCATCAGGAGCGATCGCCACAGACTTTACATCATCGGGATGATCTGTGGAGATAGTTCTCAAATCTCCTGTCCGTAAATTCCGAATCTTAATTTGGTTGTTGGGACCTCCAGTAACCAGGGTATTACCATCCTGGCTAATAAATACGGATAATACAGTATCTCTTCGGTCTGCAAGAGTGTGTTTGAGAACGCCTGTTTTTAACTTCCAACGATGAACGTGACCATTGAAATCAACACTTATCAAAGTTCTACTATCCGGGGCGATCGCTAAAGAATAGATTCCAGCTTCTTGAGGAATAGTAGTTTTTAACTCCCCTGTTGACAAATCCCAAACTTTGATTTTATTTGCGCTAGCACTTACTATAGTCTGACCATCCGGACTCAGTGCTATTGATTTTAGAGGAGCAAAATGTCCTTTAAGTGTAGTTTGTAACTTCCCTGTTGCTAGTTCCCAAACTTTGATATCATTTTCGCTTCCACTCGCTAAAGTCCTACCATCTTCACTAATAATAACGGAAAAGATATCACTATTGTGACCATTGAGACTCGTTACTAATTTACCAGTAGGTAAATACCAAATGTCAATTTTATTGTCATCATGAGCACTGACTAAAGTATTACCATCAGGGCTGATTGCGATAGATCTCACATGACTATTACGATTGGCAATTTTCTTTTCCAACTTACCTGTAGGTATGTGCCAGATATGGATAGTATTATCAGTACTAGCACTGATTAATGTTTCACTGTCGGGACTAATCACCATGGATTTGATGCGACTATCATGTCCGGTAAGAGTCTTAACTAGAACTATTTCCTCTGAAGGGACAGTTGAGGATAGTGATGTTTCAGCTTTTTGCACAGAGGGAGAAGTTTCTTTATTCTTGCTCCAAATACCATATATCCCCAAACTCAAGAGTATAAAAATTCCAACTACAGTCAGTCCTTGTTTAACTTTACTACTTTGTTTTGGTAAGGCAAGAGAATGGAGGGATGGCAAATTATTGCTGGTTGATACGGCTGCAGGTGCTTCCAGAAGTGATGATGAAAGCATACTTTGAAAGTTGCTTGGAGAAATAATTTCCCGAGTGGGGATTCCTGGTTGTAATGAAGGCGAACTTATGCTGTTTGGATTAATTGAGTTTGAATTAATTGAGTTTGAATTAATTGAGTTTGAATTAATTGAGTTTGAATTAATTGAGTTTGAATTGACGTATGAAGGTTCAAGGGTACGCGTTACAGATTCTTGTGAAGATTCTTGAGACAAGTAAGGTTGATTTCCGGAAAAGAAAAATTCCCCTGGTTGACTGGAGTTCAATGGGAGCTTAATTAATTCCTGTAAAGCAATTTCGGCTGATTGATAGCGCTGTTTGTAGTTTTGCCGAAGCAACTTATCGATAAATAATCCCAACTCTTGACTTAAAGGTTGTTGTAAATATTTCCGCCAACATTTTACCCAGCTATAACCTTCTCTCTTCCAAGCTTCCCAAGGTAAAATTCCACTTAAAAGATGAAAACAAGTAGCACCCAAACTGTATAAGTCGCTTGCAGGATAAGCCTCACCAGCTTCTATCTGTTCCATGGGAACATAACCCATAGATCCGATAGCTGTTCCATGTTCTGGCATCACTGTGGTCATTAATTGCTTAGAAGCACCAAAATCTATCAGCACCAGCTTGCGATCGCTAGAACGACGGACTATATTATCTGGCTTAATATCCCGATGAACAATTTTATGTTCGTGAACTATTTGGAGAATATTTAAGAGGTCCTGTAGTAAATCTCTAATTTTTTGCTCGCCAAAAATTCCTTCTTGTTTCAATTCAGAAAGTAAATTCTCCCCATCGATAAACTCTTGCACCATATATAGACAAGAATTGTCTTCAAAATAAGCGAGCAATCTTGGTATTTGTGGATACTCTCCTAATTTTTGTAACTGTCTAGCTTCTTGCTCAAATAAATCTTTTGCCTTTTTTAGAGCATAAGTTCCACGTGTTTGACGGGCAAATTGTTTAATAACACATTTTTCATTGAGCTTATCAATATCTTCTGCTAGATAAGTTCTTCCAAATCCTCCAGCACCTATTAATTTGATTGGATGATAGCGATTTCTCAGCAGCAACAGTGGGGTACCACAATTACTACAAAAGTTAGTGTCATCAGGGTGGGAGGGATTTTTACAGGCAGGATTAAGACAGCAGAGCATCACTGCAATTAATTTGCGTGGATACACCTAATTATCTGCGGAACTTCACCCCTTTGCAAGAGAGTTCTGCAAAATGTTCACAAATATCAGATGTCTGTGAGGTTGCATGTGCAATGTTCACTGCTGCATGTGTAATTGTCATCCGCCATTTGTCATATATTCTCTGCAGAAATTTAAATTTTGACTTCTAATCTTGTCCTTTTATTTGGCAAACAAAATTATTTATATCTTTGACAGGTCATTACTAATTACTCAACATCTCGACCAAATGCAAAATGAGGTTGTGCTCTTTCCATATTTGGCATTAGCCAAGCTAAACCTTCACTAGTACCAACCCATAATTTATTTCCTACGTCGGGTGCAATGGACATAACTCGACTGGATGGTAATCCCGCAACTTGATCCAATACCGCTCCGTTGTGGGGATTTAATCTGAGTAAACCATTTCTAGTTCCAACCCAAACGCTACCATCTCGAGCAAACTTAATCGATCTCACATCTTTACCCCGCAACCGAGTTACAGATCTGAGTATTGTGCCATTTTTAGGGTTGATTACCAGTAAATTGTTTGCCATTCCCGCCCAAATTAGACCTTTGGAATCGATCGCGAGGGCTTGTACGGTTGTACCGGGTAAATTATTAATATGTTTCATCACAAAAGCGCTGGCTGTATTTACCCGTACCAGACCTTCTAAAGTTCCAACCCAAAGCTGACCATCTGCATCGAGGGTCATGCTATTGGCGCTAACTCCCGGTAATTTTTTTAAGGTCGTCATAATTAAACCTTTGTCGGGACTGACCAAAGCTAATCCATTATCAGTTCCAACCCATAAATAGCCCCGTTGGTCGAGTTGTAAAGACAAAACCCTTTTAGAAGGTAAAAATAAATTTTGTGCTGTAATTTCACTGCTGCGGGGGTCTACTCGTTTTAACCCAGCATAGGTTCCTACCCATATACGTCCAACTTTATCTTCTGCTAAAGCGCCAATTGCAAGGCTTGGCAAATTGACACGAGCTAAAATATCTCCAGTGTTCGGATCTATGCGCGTGAGACCTCTTCCAGAACCTACCCATAGATGACCTAGATAATCTTTTTGTAAAGCATGAACGCGATAATCTACATCTTTATGATTGTCTTGCAATATTCGTTGATTTGGTAGGGGCTTTACTCCAGGTGGTGGCGTCGTTGCTGGATACGTAGGGGTTAACTCAGAGGAGTCAACACCTACAGATTTGTAGTTTTCAAGATATTTTTCAAGATAGTTTTCAGCCAGAATTGTTTGCTGAGAACTTTCAGTTGGGTATTTTTCTTGTTCATCTTGTTTAGATACAACAGCATTACTAGCATTTGGGACAGCGATTAGTCCGAAAACAGTACAAGCTAATACCAGAGAAGTAAACCCACGTAGCATTATCACGTCTCAATTTCCTTGGGAGAGATTTTCTATTACCAATTACCCTTTGCAGGTTTAAGGTTAATCTCAGTGTTCCCCGAGTTTGCAGTTTTATAAACTTAATCAGTAGAACTTTTATGTCTTAGCATACTTTGAGCACAAAAGTCAGGCATAAATCTTTTACTAAAACATTTACTAAAACATTCGGATATAACAGCAATAAATAGTAACTGGCATTACGTTTTAACAGTCTTGCTTTTTACAAACTATCAATATAAGTATTTGTTTATAAAACTAATATTAATTTTTTTGTTATAAATTAAGCGACTTAAATATATGAAAGAGCAAATATATCATCTATTTCGCGTACAACTATTTTTGTTGATTTGGTAAATAATTAGATTGAAAATACAAAAAATGTATATTTTATATCTAGTAATTATCTAAATTTTGATTATATTCGTAATATAAAACTCATAATAGATAGATGTTGATATTTATATTTATATTGGCCTTTATAGTCTCGCTTCTTCATCAGTATTAAAAATGTTTACTATAAACACAAATTGTGTATATATTCCCTTGCAATTAAGTTTAAGCTATAGCCATTCACGACGAATAAAGCTTTACGATTTTTTTTATAAATTTTTATCGTCAGTAATAATCTAAAGCTGACATCTCCTAAAAAATGTGCCATAAATGTAACTGGATAAATAATCTTATCCAAAAAATAGATAGTATAACCTTATAAATAATTGCCAAAATGGCAACAATGATTTTCTAGGTTTGCTATTGATTTACTAGTTGGTGTATCTAAGATAATATTTATCGCACTCATTTTTATTTAATGTTTAAACTGAATTACAAACTAACTAAAAGTTATTATTTGTCAGTTAGGTATGTTGTCAAAATAACTAGTTAAAATAAACTTCTAGTACTGGACATCTATCTCGAAATAGCAATATTTAAAACATCACCATCAGAATATGATAGGTAATTTAGTAGCAGGACATTATAAAGTCATTAAAGTCTTGGGTTCGGGAGGCTTTGGACAAACTTATCTTGTAGAAGATACTCTTTTATCCGGTAATCCTCGGTGTGTCCTGAAACATCTTAAACCCTCTAGTACCGAATCTAAAGTTTTAGAAACTTCCAGAATTCTATTTGAAAAGGAAGCAGATACATTAGAAAAATTAGGAAGTCATGACCGGATACCCAAACTATTAGATTATTTTGAAGAAGAGCAACAGTTTTACTTAGTACAAGAATTTATCCCAGGACATACCCTAAATTTAGAATTACCAAAAGGGCTGAGATGGACAGAGGGCGAAATTATTGAAATGCTCGTAGAAATTCTAGAAATTTTGGAATTTGTCCATTCTCAAGGAGTTATTCATCGAGATCTCAAACCGGCAAATTTAATCCGTCGTTCATCTGACAAAAAAATAGTACTAATTGATTTTGGAGCAATTAAGCAAATACAAAGTCAAACTTCTATTTACAGACAACCAAGAGTAACTATCAGTGTGGGTACTCCTGGTTACATGCCTTCCGAGCAAATTCGGCGTTTACCTCGTTCTAGTAGCGATATCTATGCCTTAGGAATGATAGCTGTTCAAGCTTTGACAGGACTATATCCGGGGGAGTTAGAAGACGATCCAAATACGGGAGAAATACTTTGGCAACATTTAACTTCAGTAAGTCCTGACTTAGCTGAAATACTGACCAAGATGACACGTTACCATTTCAAAGAACGTTATCAGAAAGTAACTGAAGTCTTGGAAGCACTCAGAAAGCTAGAAGATTTTCAAAGTAGAAACCACCTAGAAAAAGCGCTTGCAGCTAGTAGTCTGTACGAACTAAAGTTGGGATGGGAAGAATCTCAGGCAGAAAAGAGCTGCTTAATCTTGGAAAATCAGGATAGCAAGCAACCAGGAAAAATTCGTATCGGTCGTAATTCCCACGAATGTGACATTGTCCTTTCTGAGCCTACCGTATCAGGGGTACATGCAGAAATCTTTTTCCATTCTCAAAAACAGCAATTTTTTCTGCGGAATTTACGTCAAACAAACCCACCAGTTATTGATGGACAGTTATTATTAGCAGGAGAGATACCTCTAACAGAAGGAAGTTGCGTGCGTTTGGGAAGACAAAATCTCAAGGTCGATGCTATTACTTTAAAACGTTTTCCCAACAGACCCAATTCGTTTCTTATACAGCCAGAAGCAGATCCATCACACATAGAAACAGAAATAGAGCAAAAGCAAGAAGAATTTGTTTCCACCCAAGAAGAACCGGTAGCTAAAACTTTACCTCCACAAAAAGTTAGCAACCAGTCGCCAATTGATAAAGCATTTTTACTGCCAAATAATTGGTTAATACAGTTTTTGTTCGGGAAAATCAAATTTCTGACAGGTGCTGGGGGTGTTGCAATCGCTAGTGCTATTGCGCTATTAGGCTTATTCCGAGCAGAGAGTTTCGAACGCAATTTGGCAAAACAAAATTCGATCTCCCGACAATGGTATATGTGTCGTGTGGTTGCACCTACTGGAGGTAAATTCTCTATCAAACTACGTCCCCAACCCCATACCGAAGTTGATGGATTCAAACAGTTATCCGAAGGTGATAAAGTAATGTTCATGCAAGTTCAAGGAGACTTTGTACAAGTCAAACTTACTGATGGTACTCAGGGTTGGGTTTTTTGGGATCAAATACAACCTTGTAAGCGTAATTCTCAGTGATGTGTGGCTTTCCCGTATAAATTTTGCTGTAATAGAACTAATTTTAATTAATATCAGGATTAGCTGTAGTTGTTGAAAGTTCAAATCCACATTCAAAACTATTTACAAGCAAGATTCTTCGCAAACAAAAAATAAACTAAATCAACTAAATTAGATTTCTGTATTCAGAATAAATTCTATACTGGCTTAGGAAACAATATTTTCTCCAACTGAGTCTTTTAACTCATACTACGTAGATCTTCGATTTTCTTACTGAAACTCTAACTAACCCAGTGTATTTTACTGAAAGAAATGTAAATAAATGATAATTTATGGCGGCAGAAGTGATTTACTTCAGTATAAAGACTTAAGTAACTAAATGTTGTCTGATACCGCAATTATATCGTGTACTTACGTAGCTAGTCATAGAAATTTAGCAACTAAGGAAACAGGGAGGATCTTTTATGTCAGTTGAAAATGCTACAGCTTTTTATGAAGTTTTAGTTTCAGATCGAGATGTTTACGAACAATATTGTAAAAAGTGTTCTCAGCAAGGTGTTTTTGGTGTTTGGAATTGGGACAAGACTAAAATTGTTCACTTTGCGGCTAAATTAGGTTTTGACTTTACAGAAGGCGAGTTAGACCAAGTATGGTTTGAGACAGAGTCAGATAGTACCGAAAACTCTATAAAAACGCCAACCTACAGTAGTTTCTAATTTGGAAATTAAATAGTTATATTTGGGATAACATCTTCATTTTTTAATAATTTCATTGTTGAGCTATAAGAAATCTCAAAATAACTTTTAGTTGGATTTATAGCCCAAATAATAGTATTTATGACGTCCTTACTTTCCGTCAAGGAAATAGAAGAAATGCCCTAACCAAAAAACTAGCGCTATTTTCCCTGAAAACATCGGAGAATTAAATTTTAACTATAGAGATAGGCGCAGGTCGAAATTCACATGTTTGCCGCTTAATATCCTGACCTAATTACTTAATGCTGTGTAAGGGCTTCCCGTATTTTCTAGGAAGCCTTTTGATACGAATTAGTTAATACCAGCTAAATATTATTTCTAAAAAGAAGATCCGGGCTCCTTTAAAAATAATTTCTCCTCTGGAGTAGAAGCGCGTCCTAATATTGCATTACGGTGGGGAAATCGCCCAAAACGTTCAATTACTTCTAAATGACGAATTGCGTAAGTAATAACACTTGCACTGTCAGGATCGTCACTAATTTGTTTAAATAACTTTACTGCTTGCTTTTGATGCTCTAAATTTTCACTATGCTCAAATGGAATATAGATAAACCAACGCTGTACTGGTAGCATTTCTCGGTCGTACCCTTGAGCGATCGCATGTTGTGCTGCACAAAGTGCTTCCCAGTCAGTTGCAAAAGCTTGTGATTTGCCACGAAACATATTACGCGGGAATTGATCGAGCAACAAAATTAGAGCTAGACAACTTTCAGGTAAATTTAACCAATTATTTAGATCGCCATTAATGGCTTGTTCGTAATCTGATAAAAACTCGCGCCGCAATGTAATATCAAATTCAGTTTTTTTCTGAAACCAAATTTGACGCTGCTTTCCGTATTCTATTGTACCTGGCTCGCCAAACCAAAAAGATAATATTTCTTCTGCACGCGACATTATTTTAGTTGACCCTTACAAAGCACCTGTCGCATTTTACGCATATTTGCAGGTAACTCAAAATTCATTGCCTGTTGAATGATTAATGAAGGTATGGGAATGTCTGGTGTTGCTTTTACTGCATAGGTTAGTAAAGTCCCGTCTCCACAATCCTGCAAATTTATGTCAGCACTAAAATCTTCAAATGAGCCTTTCTCTAATCTAAAATGAATTCTTTGACCTAAATCTTCTACCACATTAAGGTAAATTTCAACCTTGGCAGTGAAGAATAAAAACGCTTTCTGTGCTGCTTGATACAAGCGTTTCACCTCACCTCTATTAAGAACAACACTCTTAGTAACATCGGGAAAATACTGGACCCAACGGGGATAATCAGTTAATTGTTGCCAAACATTGGAACGCATCAGTGGTACATACATTGAAGCCTGTACCGCACCACCATTTCTCGTGTGTCCTTGGGTCTCCACTAAAATTTCACCTTCCATCAGCAGCCGATGTTTATTCTGGTCCCAAGCCATATCCATACCTGTAGAAACTGAATTTGAATTCCAAAACTTAGTCATAATCTTTGTTCTAAAGCCTCATTGTTTCAAGTTTGAAAAGAATTTGCACTGGAAATCAAACAATTGATTCTACTTGCAATTCAAAAGACAATTTTTCCGGAAACAATCTTTCAAAAGATATTATTCCCAAAGTTTGTAAATATCCGTAAATGCTCAAAATATGGAAAATACTAGCCGTCTAGTTATGGTAATTATCCAAAAGCGTATTCAAAAATTATGGTAGGTTCAGTTAAAATGACACAGGCAGCTTACTATTAATTCATATTGCTTAGTTGTAATTCTGGGACAACGAGTAAAGCTAGATACAAAAATATATATTTGTGTGATTCAGAGGAAATTATTGTGAGTCAATCTTCCAAATTAAATCGCCTACTAATTCAGGGATTTGGTATATTTCTTGGGATTGCGATCGCCGTCTGGGTTTTAAGGGGATTTGGAATTTTAACATTTCTTCCTGGAGGAATAATCATATTGTTTTTATTGACTGCGATCATAATGGGAGTTCTCAGTTACATCCAAAAAACTTGGTGGCGTTTTTAACACTTAGATGGAACTATGAAAAATCCTATTTGAAATCACGGGAAATTAGCACACTAATTTATACTTGTTTGATTAATCCATCATAATTCTCAGCTATAGAAAATTATTTTTTGATATTATTCAAATGAGTTGATACAAAGTATGCGAGTATTTTTAACTGAAAATCAAATTACTAAATCAAATCACAGGAAAAATGTGTTATTTCCCTCGCAATTGTCAATACAAGAATATTTATTTTCTAAACGTATATTACATTTTCAGTTAACTCAAACACTAAATATACCCCATAAAATAAATACACAAATAAATTTCAGCTAAATCAATTGTATTTTACCCATTTATTTCTCCATTTAATTTATTCACAAATTTACTACCCTTGCTTTAAAAAATATCATATACCTAATTTTTAAATAAGGATATTATCACAGTTTAAATTTGCTATTTTATGCAGAATAATTAAGTTTAATCAAAAAGTGTGAAATTTAGATGAAGATGAATGAACGGTAAACTGCGACAACTACATCAGAGTAAAATTTTAATAGTCGATGACAGCATAGAAGAAATGCAAATGTTGTCAGCGACATTGTCTCAGTATGGGTATACAGTTAGGGGTGCAAGTGCAGGTTCAATGGCATTGAAAGCAGCGCATGCACTTGCACCTGATTTAATCCTGCTTGATATCATGATGCCGGAGTTGGACGGTTATGAAGTTTGTCAAAAATTAAAGAGCGATCAAGTCACCTGTGATATCCCAATTATTTTTCTTAGTGCGATCCAAAATGTTGATGGCAAAATAAAAGCTTTTAAATTGGGAGGCGTTGATTACATTACTAAACCCTTTCAAGTAGAAGAAGTTTTAGCAAGAATAGAAAATCAGATCACTATTCGTCGACTCTCTCAACAATTAAAAGAGCAAAATCATAAACTAAAGATAGAAATTGAAGAAAGACGAAAAGCAGAGAATATAGCTTTTCGGGCATACCAAACAAAAAATGAGTTTCTAGCTCGAATGAGTCACGAATTACAAACTCCTTTGAACTCAATTATTGGGTTTACACAAATTATGAGTCGTGACACAAATTTGAAGTTAGAATATCAAGAATATTTAAAAATAATTAACAATAGTGGCGAGTATTTATTACAATTAATCAACGAAGTATTGGAGATATCTAAAGCCGAAGCAGGAATAAATAAAATCGAAGAAAAAGATTTTGACTTTTATTATCTACTAGATAGTTTAGAAGAAATATTTAAAATCAAAGCTGCTAAAAGTAAGAATAAATTATCTTTTATAGTGGCTGCAGATGTACCTCAATATATTAAGACCGACGAGAAAAAATTACGTATTTGCTTGCTAAATTTGATAGATAACGCACTTAAATTTACTCAAAATGGAAGTGTTACTTTAAGAGTTTGGCAAGAGAATCGTAGTTCAAAAAAAAATGAAGCCCAATATTTATATTTTGAAGTAGAAGATTCCGGATATGGAATTTCAGAAGAAGAAACAACTAAATTATTTGATGCATTTGTTCAAACTGAATCTGGGAAAGAATCAACTCAAGGGACCGGTTTAGGGCTGAATATAACCCGCAAATTTGTTGAAATGCTGGGCGGAGAAATACAAGTAGAAAGTATTTTAGGTAAGGGCTCGTTATTTAAGTTTTATGCTAAATTTACTACTTCGGAACGTTCCCAAGTAGATACATTAGATATTCCCCAGGTAATTGCCTTAAAGCCAGGCAAACAAGTATATAAAATTTTAGTTGTTGACGATACAAAAGAATCGCGTCTATGGCTATCAAAACTGTTAGAATCTGTCGGTTTCAAAGTTAGGGAAGCTAATAATGGTAAGGGTGCAATAACAACCTGGGAAAACTGGCATCCTCATCTGATATGGATGGATACAAGAATGCCAGTAATTAATGGCTACGAAGCAACCAGACAAATTAGATTTAAGGAAATAGAACGACAAGCAGAAATGAAAACAGTAACTCACAAAACTGTTATTATTGCCCTTGCTAATAGTATTAATTTAAATAACAAACAAGAAATTTTAGCTGCTGGTTATGATGATGTAGTTCCCAAACCACTTACAGAAATTCGAGTATTTGATATGATAGCTAAATTTTTAGATGTAAGCTATATTTATAATAAAATATCTATACTTTCGAATAAAGATTTAATTGATAACAAATATTTGTCCAAAGCCAGATTTAATATAGAGGCTTTAGAGGAGTTAAAAACAATGCCGAAAGCTTGGCTGAAAAATTTATATTATGCTTCAAGTGTAGTTGACGAAAGTTTAGTTAATTCTTTGATTGCAGAAATTCCCAATAACAAAAATCACCTGAGATTTACCTTAAATTATCTGATGAAACATTTTCAATTAGATAGAATAATTGAATTTACTAAGAAAGCATTAGGGAATGAAAAAATCAACTAAAACAATCTGACATTTTCAATCAATATGGATGAAGAAAATATCAAAATTTTATTAGTTGACGACAGGGCAGAAAATCTACACTTTTTATCAGAAATTTTTGCTGGTAAAGGTTATAGTCTGGTGCGAGCCATATCGGGTAAGTTAGCCCTCAATGCAGCCTTTACATCCCCACCTAACCTAATCTTGCTTGATATTGTTATGCCAGGATTAGATGGGTATCAGGTATGTAAGTATTTAAAATCTTACGAAAAAACTCGTGATATTCCCATTATATTCACCAGCGTTAAAAATGAAGTTTTTGACAAAGTCAAAGCCCTAAGGTTAGGTGCTGCTGATTATTTAACAAAACCATTACAAGCAGAAGAAATTTTAGTTAGAGTTGAGAATCAACTCACCATTCAAAAATTACAAAAGCAAATTAAAGCTCAAAATCTTCAACTACAAACAGAAATTAGAGAAAGAAGAAAAGTTACGTTGCAGTTAGATCACCGCAACCAGCAAATAGAATCAATTTTGAATAATGCTCAAGTTGGAATTTGTCTTACTGATGAATCAGGATCTTTAGTAGATGTAAATCCAACATACTGCCAATTGTATGGGTTCAGTAAGGACGAATTAATTGGAAATAAATTTAAATTAAATTATATTGGGTCCGACCCACTCGAAGTCATAGAAAAAATTCCCTACCGCTACGAATTAGGGAATAATAACTATGGTAGAGGAAAACGAAAAAATGAATACACGATAAAACAGAAAAATGGGAATCAATTAACCGTGGAAATGGCGCGGGGAAATTTTGATTCCTATGACGGGAAATCTTTTGCTGTAACTACTTTAATAGATGTTACTGAAAAGAAATTAGCAGAAGCAGCAAGGGTTTCACGGGAAGCTTACTTAGCCGGTTTAGTAGATGTACAGCGTGCTTTGTTGAGTTTTGATGGAAGTCGTGAATTAGAGACTCAAATTATCCAGATTTTAGGTAATGTAGCCAATGCTAGTCGCGCCTATATATTTGAAATTCAGCGTCAGGATAACGGAATAAAGTCTGTACGTGAGAAAGCTGAATGGAGTAAGGATGAATTTAAGTCAAATAATCATAGTTCATTAGTCCAAAGTCGGCTCAGAGAAAAATTATTTACGACTTGGATAAAATTACTTGCTCGGGGTGAAATTATCTGTGGTAAAGTTTCAGGTTTGAGTAAATTGGCACAGGAAATACTAGGAGGAAATTCAGTTTTATCAACCCTAGTTTTGCCAATGATTATCAAAGGAGAATTATTTGGTTTTATCGGCTTTGATAACTGTCAAGAAGCAAAAGTCTGGGATAATTACGAGATTTCCTTTTTACAAGCAGCAGCTACAGCAATTTCTCTAGCGCGTCAACGCCAACAAGCTGAAGAAAAACTGCAGCAACAGTTAGAACGCAGCTTATTCATCAGAAAGATTACTGATAAAATTCGCTCCAATATAGATACTAAAACAATTGTAGAGATATCTACAAAAGAAATTGGTCAAGCTTTAAATGTATCCCGGGCATTAATTAGTAGCTATACTGATATTCCTCAACCCCAGCTTTTACGTTTGGGAGAATTCACTGCACCTAGTTGCAGTTCGCACAAAAAAGTTCATGTTAGTCAAATTCTGACTGCAAATAATCACCATATTCATAAAGTCTTGTCCCAAGATCGTGCAATTGCTTCTCAAGATGTTTATAAAGAACCCTTACTAGAAAATGTTAGGGATATTTGCCGGATATTGGAAATGAAATCCATGTTGGCTGTTCGCACTTCCTATCAGGGAAAACCCAACGGTATAATCGGTTTGCATCAATGCGATCGCTACCGGGAATGGAAAGTTGAAGAAATAGAATTATTGGAGTCCATCGCCTCTCAATTGGGAATAGCCCTAGCCCAAGCCCAAATTCTCGAACAAGAGCAAATAGCTCGAAGCGAACTCGACCG
Organism: Mastigocoleus testarum BC008; assembly: GCF_001456025.1. Lineage (GTDB taxonomy): Bacteria > Cyanobacteriota > Cyanobacteriia > Cyanobacteriales > Nostocaceae > Mastigocoleus > Mastigocoleus testarum. The sequence goes on along the minus strand of NZ_LMTZ01000098.1, from coordinate 79,779 downwards.
GCAAAATTTACAACTCCAAGAAGAAATTCGCGAACGCCTTGAGAGTGAAGAACGTTTCCGTAGTTTGGTTGAAACTAGTAGTGGTTGGGTATGGGAAGTAGATCGAGATTTTATCTATACATATGCTAGTCCCAGAGTATTCGATCTATTGGGTTATCATCCCCATGAAGTACTAGGTAAAACTCCTTTTGACCTCGTGTCTCCCGAAGAAGCCAATAGGCTAAAGGGAGTTTTCAACTCAAAAATTGCTGCCCGACATCCGTTTCAGGCTTTGGAAAAAACTAACCTGCATAAAAATGGACATCAAGTAATCTTGGAAACTAATAGTGTTCCAGTATTTGATGCTTGGGGTAAATTTAGTGGTTATCGGGGTGTAGATAGAGATATTACAGAACGCAAACATGCCAATGAGGCAATTCGAACAACAGCCATTAAGCTTCGTAATCATAATATTGTTTTAACCCAGCTTGCAAAAAATCAAGTTATTTATCAGGGAGACTTAAAATTAGCTCTACGGGAAATCACAGAAGCTGCAGCTAGAAACGTTAATGTGGAACGGGCTAGTATTTGGCTTTATAACGATTCTTGTTCCGTTGTCAGATGTCTAGATTTATTTGAGTCAAGTTGCAGCCGACACAGCGAAGGATCGGAATTAGTAGTAGCAGATTATCCTAATTATTTTCAGGCTTTAGAAGCCGATCAACCAATAGTGACTAGTCAGCCAATCCTCGACCACAGAACTCAACAACTGACTGAGTCATATTTAACCCCCTTAGATATTACTGCTACTCTGAGCATTCCCCTAAGATTAGGAGGAATAACCACAGGAATTCTATCCTTAGAACAAGTAGGTAACGAACACCACTGGACACAAGAAGATGAAAACTTTGCCCGTTCCTTAGGAAACTTAGTTTATTTAGCCTTGGAAGCAAGGTCCCGTCAAAATGCAGAAGCTGCACGCCGAGCATCAGAAGTCATGTTAGCTTCAGCATTTCGTGCTTCTCCCGATCCAATTTTCCTCAGCGCCTTACCCCAAAACAGTTATATCGAGGTTAATGACAGTTTCTGCAACTTTTTTGGTTATACTCGTCAAGAAGTCATAGATAGAACCCCAGAAGAAGTAAATATTTGGGTGAATTTGAAGGAATACCATCAAATTTCCCAACTCCTGGGACAAATTGAAACTATACGCAACCACGAAGTTGAGATTCGCAAAAAAAATGGGGAAATTTGTACGGCTTTGTTAAGTGCTGATTCCATCGAAATTGGTGACCAACAGCATGTTTTAGCTACTGTTCGAGATATTACAGAACGCAAACAGGCAGAAAATGAAAACCGCTTGTTACTATTAACAACTCAAGCAATTAGTCGAGCGGCTGATGTTGATCATGCTTTAGCGCAAATCCTACGTTTGATCTGCAACAATATTAGTTGGGATTTTGCAGAAGCTTGGAATCCAAACAATGATGGAACATTTTTAGAATATTGTTTGGGGTGGTATGGGTATCAAAATAATTTAGAAGAATTTTGTCTGTATAGCGAAAGTATCACCCTGACATCCGGAATCGGAATAGCCGGTAAAGTTTGGCAATCCAAACAACCACAATGGTTGGAAGATGTATCTCAAACTTTCCCCCCCAACTTTGTCCGCGCCACCGTCGCCGACCGAGTAGGTTTAAAAGCTGGATTTGGGGTGCCGATTTTAGCCAACGAACAAGTACTAGCAGTTTTAGTATTTTTCAAAAGCGATCGCGCTCCTGTAGACATAAGGTTATTAGAACTTGTGGGTGCAGTTGCAGCTCAATTGGGAACATTAATCCAACGCAAACAAGCAGAAGCTGCTCACAGGGAAAGTGAAGAACGCTTACAACTAGCATTAGAAGCCAGTGACTTGGGACTATGGGACTGGAATTTAGTCAACGATAAAATTTATCGCGACTGGCGGTGGTGGAAAATGTTGGGGTACGACAAAGAAACGATAACTAACAACAACAATGCATCATCTGAAGAGTTGATGCATCCAGAGGATATACCAAAAATTAAACAAGCCCTAACAGATTATTTAGCCGGGAATAGTCCCGTTTATGAAGTTGAATTTCGGATGCGTTCTCGTTTTAATGAATGGAAATGGATTCAATCTCAAGGTAAAGTTGTCGAACGCAACCACTGGGGCGAAGCGTTGCGGATGACGGGGACCCATAAAGATATTACAGAAAGAAAAACTCTAGAAAGAGAAATTGCTTTGAGAGAAGCTCGTCTCAATGCTTTCTTTAGTTGTGCTCCTGTAGGATTAACAATTTTAGATAAAGAACTGCGGTTTTTGCAAATTAATGAATTACTTGCTGAAATTAACGGTATCTCAGTAGAAGAACATTTAGGCAGAACTATCAATGAAGTATTACCTCAAATTGCACCTGTAATTGCGCCGGTATACAAACAAGTCATGACCGACGGTCAACCCGTTCTAAATTTGGAATTGAGTGGTACCTCACTTGAAGAGCCAAACACCCTACGTCACTTTTTAGTTTCTTATTTTCCCATCCCCTCAGAAAATGAACGCTGTGTTGATGTTGGTACAGTTTTATTTGAAATTACTGATCGCAAACGTGCAGAAGCTGCGTTACAAGAGCGAGAAGAAGAATTTCGGGCAATATTCGAAAATGCAGCAGTTGGGATTGCTCAAGTTGCACCAGATGGATTTTTCATTAAAGTTAATCAACAATTCTGTCAAATAGTCGGTTACTCCAAAGCCGAACTATTACAAAGGACATGTCAGGATATCACTCACCCTGCTTCTTTGGAAAAATACTTAGATTACGCTTGCTTAGCTGGAAAAGGTGATATTGATGTATTTTCCATGGAAAAGTGCTTTATTCGTAAAAATGGAGAACCAATTTGGACCAATCTAACCGCTTCAGTTGTCCGAGAACCATCAGGAAAGCTCAAATATTGTATTGGCGTTGTCGAAGATATCAGCGAACGTAAAGCCGTGCTAAGGGAACGCAAACGGGTCGAACAAGAATTACGTTTAGCTTCAGAAAGACTGCAATATTTGCTCACTTCTAGTCCTGCAGTCATTTTTAGTACGAAACCATCAGAAGACTTTGCTAATACCTTTATTAGCGAAAATGTTAAAGCAATGGTGGGCTACGAAGCCCGAGAATTTCTCGAACATTCCAACTTTTGGTTTTCTCACATTCATCCAGATGATATCGAACGCGTCCATTGCGAATTATCAAAACTTTGCGAGCAAAAATATAGTTCTTTTGAATATCGTTTTCTACACAAAAGCGGAACTTATCACTGGTTCTACGAACAGGTAAGATTAATTCATGACGATTTAGGAAACCCTATTGAATGCGTGGGATATTGGGTAGATATCAGCGAACGCAAACAAGCTGAACTAAATTTACAAGCCAGTCAGCGACGCTATCAAACTTTGGCTGAAGCTTCACCTGTGTGCATTTTCCACGATGATGCTGATGGTAATTGTTTTTATATCAACCAACGTTGGACAGAAATTACCGGACTGCCGCAATCAGCAGCATTGGGTAAAGGTTGGTTAGAAGTGATTCATCCAGACGATCGCGAGCGCGTTTTTATAACTTGGCAAAAAGCTGTTGACAACAAAACAAAATACCAGTGCGAACATAGAGTTCTAGGTGCAAACGGCAAAGTTATTTGGGTAATTTATCAAGCTTTAGCCGAATATAACGAAAATGGGGAAGTAAATAGCTATATTGGCACAATCACCGACATCACCGAACGCAAAGAAGCAGAAGTTGCTTTAAGAGAAAGTGCTGAAAGAGAAAAAGCTATTTCCCAAGTTATTCAAAATATGCGTCAAACACTAGATTTAGAAAGCATATTTACCACCACTACCCAAGAATTACGCCAAGTTCTTAACTGCGATCGCGTAGTAGTTTACCGCTTCAACCCCGACTGGAGTGGCGAATTCGTTGCTGAGTCTGTAGGTTCTCCTTGGGTCAGCGCCATGATGAAAAATAAAGGTAAAGATAGTTCTGGGTTGGCGGGAGATACCTTGGACAATGAAGGCTGTGTTGTCCAAATGCTCGACAGTGATGACGAGCAGTTAGTAGATACTTATTTACAAGAGACCCAAGGTGGTGCTTATAGTCGCGGAGTTAGTTTTCTTTGCGTCCCAGATATTTATAAAGCAAGTTTTGAAAGCTGTTATATAAATTTTTTGGAGCGTTTTCAAGCCCGAGCATATATTACGGTTCCGATTTTCTGTGGGAACAAAATATGGGGTCTACTTGCAAGTTATCAAAACTCCGGACCTCGCCATTGGAAAACAGGAGAAATCAACATTGTTGTTCAAATTGGTAACCATTTAGGTGTAGCACTTCAGCAAGGACAATTACTCGCCCAGACCCGGAACCAATCAGAAGCACTCCAACAAGCTGTGATTGCTGCCGACGCCGCAAATAGAGCAAAAAGTGAATTTTTGGCCAATATGAGCCACGAATTAAGAACGCCACTCAATGCAATTTTGGGCTTTACCCAAATTATGAGTCGCGATCGCTCCATCCTCAACGAACATCAACAAAATGTAGAAATTATCAATCGTGCTGGGGAACATTTGCTCAATTTAATTAATGATATTTTAGAAATGTCAAAAATTGAAGCAGGAAGAACGACACTTAATGTCACCAGTTTCGATCTAGTTGCTCTATTAGACAACTTGCAAGATATGTTGCAAGTTCGTGCAACTTCTAAAGGACTACAATTGGTATTTGAATACGACGTTCGCCAACTCACGCGCTACATTCAAACTGACTCGAGTAAATTACGTCAGGTGTTGCTGAACTTATTGGGGAATGCAATTAAATTCACCAAAACAGGTAACGTTACCCTCAAAGTTAAATTCAATATTGATGAGCCCGAACTTCCCAAGAAATTAGAAAACAATACAGCCGCTCGAAATCAATCGGAGCAACAAATGGATCGAATCGGGACTGCAGCTGTTGATCCATCTCAATCTACTAACAATGAATCTGATATTCCTTCACAATTTTTGATATTTGATGTCATAGATACTGGAGCGGGCATATCTTCAGAAGAAATGGACTTGTTATTTGAAGCCTTTGGGCAAACTGAGACAGGAAGAAAATCTCAACAGGGAACAGGATTGGGCTTAGCAATTAGTCGCAAATATATTAAGCTGATGGGTGGTGATATTAGCGTTACTAGTATCATTGGTATGGGAAGTACTTTTTCCTTTTATATTCCTGTAGAATTATCCTGCTCCCAAGAAATCATTTCCACAACAAATTATCGTCAGGTTATTGGTTTAGCAGTAAACCAACCCCAATATCGGATCTTGGTGGTAGATGATGCGACTGAAAGTCGCCTGTTACTGGTAAAATCACTTTCATCTTTAGGATTTAGCGTCAAGGAAGCAGTAAATGGAAAAGAAGCGATAGCCAGTTGGGAATCATGGAGACCACATTTGATTCTCATGGATATAAGGATGCCCGTGCTTGACGGTTACGAAGCTACCAGAATAATCAAAAATAAACAAAGTCAGATTAAAGCATTAAATACAGAGCATTCAGCATCCAGTTTCCAAACCGTTATTGTTGCTCTGAGCGCTAATGTTTTTGAAGAAGATAGAAAAGCAATGATTAACGCTGGTTGCGATGATTTTGTTAATAAACCTTTCCGGGAAGAAGTATTACTAGAAAAACTCAGATACCATCTAGGCTTGAAATATATTTATCAAGAAAACAGCCATCAAAAATCAGCAGAGAATCAAACAACTCCAGAAGAAGTATCAAAACTACTTGCTCAAATGCCCCAAGAGTGGTTGCAGGAACTGAATTATGCTGCTGCTCAAGGAAGCGATTGCACCATTTCCGGTCTACTGGAACAAATTCCTCAGACTAAAGCTTTATTAGCAGAATTTTTAATCGATCTGAATCATAACTTTCAGTTTGAAAGGATCATGGAATTAATTAAATCAATCAACATTAATAGCGATCAGTACAGCTATACTCCATAAATTGCAAATATCATAATATTTCTGTTCTTGTTCATTTTTTCTTCAAAGTGTATTAATTCGTGCTTTTTACTACTTGTTCTCTGGAGGGTGAGTTAAGTATATTAGTTGAATAGAAATTAAACGATCCGCTTAACTGTCTTTGATGTTGTAGAGTAATGATTATGACTCATGTATTTTTGCTTGCCAATCGCTGAGTACTCAATCATAGTTGATCGATAAATTTATGAGTTTGTGGTACGACCCGCACTCTATCGAGTAACTGCTTTAATGAGGCTTGCCAACTTAAAACTTGTTCGGGAAAAGGAGCAAATACTTGCTCACTTGTAAATACTTTACCCGGCTCCAAAGGCGTTACAGGCTGCAAGAATACTAGAATTTTCGGATTGATATCTTTAATCAATAAAGCAGCTTGTTCTAAGTCAGACCAACTGGTTTGTTGCGAAATAACTATCTTCACAAAAACTTCTAGTTGAGCGCGGTTACAAATTTTAAGAAACTGTTTGTGCGCTTGCCAATGAGATTCACCACTGGTGCTGGGTAATTTCAAATCCATTCCCACAGAATCAAGATATGGCAAAATTTTGCTTAATTGTTCTGGACGATGTCCTCCAGTTTCTAAGTATATTGGTAGACTAGTCACAGAGCGGACTTTAGGTAAAAAATCTATTAAAAAATTAGAGTGAAGAAGTGGTTCACCACCAGTTAAGCTAATGCTATCGTGTAAACGAGGTATATTTTGTCGCTTTACCCATTCAATTAATATAGGTAATGAAACTGGATTAGGATGTATTTCAAACTCACGGGAGCCTGGAAGTTTCTCGATACGACAAGTATCGGGTGCATTCCAAGTGTGAGCGCTATCACAATAGTGACAGCGTAAGTCACAAAAGGCAAAACGAATGAAAATCTGGCGTGTTCCGACATTTAATCCTTCTCCTTGAATTGCAGAAAAAATCTCAATCAGGCGTGCGGTTGATTTAATTGTTTCAATATTCATTGGATAATTGGGAAGTAAAGTATGCGTGAAGTCAATATAAAGGTAGAGAAATTTTTGACTTCTTATTCTATTGTGAATCGAGAAAGGTCGTCTTCGGTCTTAAATTCATTCTCAAATTAGAGATTAATATTTATTCAGTGCCGATCGCAGGTCAGGAATAACTTAAAACATAAAAATGTTTAACTTTATTGAATTTATTTCTATAGTAAAAAAGAGTAGGGTTTCATGAGCAGACAACCCACAGAGGTAAACTTTCCTGTAACGTTATCCAAAGATAAAGCGATGGTAGAAGTACCATCTCGCCTGAGCGTACTTGAGGCTATCAATTTCAAGCAAACTTGTGAAAACTTGACTCAGCCAAGCAATACACCCGTCACACAGATTACAGTTGATTTTCACCAAACAACTTTTATTGATAGCAGTGGCTTGGGTGCTTTGGTCAGTAATTTAAAAACTACACAAGAGAAGGGGATTGATTTTAAACTCAAAAATGTTACCCCTCAGGTAATGGCTGTATTAAATCTTACTGGGTTAGATTTAGTCTTTCCAATTGAAGTGGCTACAGAAACTAGCCCAGTTAATAATGCTGTTTTAGAAGAACAGCTACCCACCACTCATCCTTCCATACGATCTTGGATGAAGCGCTCTATAGATATTCTTGGTGCGTTAGTTGGTCTAGTAATTACAGCTATTTTATTTCTTCCGATCGCGATCGCTATTCAAGTCGACGATCCCGGTCCAATTTTCTTCGGTCAGATTCGTTGTGGCTGGATGGGTAAGCATTTTAAAATTTGGAAATTTCGTTCGATGTGTGTTGATGCAGAAGCAAAAAAAGCTGAGTTGCAAAAGCACAATCAAGTTGAAGGTGCTTTTTTCAAAATTGATAACGATCCCAGAATTACTAAAGTCGGAAAGTTTTTGCGAAAAACTAGCCTGGACGAACTACCACAATTTTGGAATGTCTTAAAAGGGGAAATGAGTTTGGTGGGTACAAGACCACCCACACCCAATGAAGTAGAAAGCTATGAAGTTCCAGAATGGCAACGCTTAGACGTTAAACCTGGTATGACTGGAGAATGGCAAGTTAATGGGAGATCTAGCGTCCGAAAATTTGAAGATGTTATCCGCCTTGATTTGCAGTATCAGAAAAATTGGAATTTATTCTACGATCTAAAGCTCATTTTCAAAACAGTAACAATTTTATTTGATAAAAATAGTGGTGCTGTTTAATATTTTTTAACTTTCCTAAAACCAACTATATGTAGTTATGACAAACTATAAAGCTGTTTAGCGATCGCAGCGCCTATGGCAGATGCAACGCCTAGCAGTCAAAAATAGTTCAATTATTTAGTTCGCACTGTAAATTTTAAAACAAACAAATCGTTCGTTATATTGCTTTGTCAATCAGGTCAAACTATTGTCAAGGTAATAGGCGAACGATTGTTTTGTTCTGTACTTAATTTTAGATGAAAATCTTCGAATGCATGTTGAATTCGGATTTTTCTAAACTTATTACTAAAGTAAGTAACATTGCTGTTTTTTGAAATATTTAATGTATCTATTTTTAACATACACATAGTATAAATAAAATTTATTTTCACCTTTTATATTGATATTTATACTTAAAATCTACAACTAAAAATTTGTTTTTGCGATCAATATCATTTGATATCCGTAAAAAACCGCAACCTGAGATTAAAAATCCTCTAAATCATCAAGTTGAACCTCCACAGAGCAAGCTAAAAATATTGCATTACCTACTTGAGCTATTCAAGTAAAATTTTACTCAATATTCAACGAATAAGAACTGACATTAAGTGTTTCTGAAGTGAAAATTCAAATAGAAGTGTGAAATAAAACTTCTATTTGAAATAAAACACGAATTAAAAATACACAGATTAAGAAAAGTCAGATTCTTTTGAATTATTTATTATGCGGATTTTAATTTACTCTTATAACTATCATCCGGAGCCAATTGGTATTGCACCATTGATGACGGAATTAGCAGAAGGCTTAGTTAAACGCGGACATCAAGTGCGTGTAGTCACAGCTATGCCTAATTATCCAGAACGTCAAATATACGAAGACTATAAAGGAAAATTCTTTTTAACAGAATACAAAAATGGGGTTAAAATTCAACGTTGCTATGTTTGGATTCGCCCCCAACCCAAGCTAATAGATAGAATATTGTTAGACGCAAGCTTTGTTATTAATAGCTTCTTCCCTGCATTAATGGATTGGCGTCCAGATGTAATTTTAACAACTTCTCCATCACTACCTGCTTGTCTACCTAGCACGTTACTAGGATTGTTACATGCTTGCCCTGTAGTTCTCAATCTTCAAGACATCTTACCGGAAGCTGCAGTTCATGTGGGCTTACTGAAAAATAAGTTTTTGATTCGCTTATTTTCGAGATTAGAAAAATTTGCTTACGGCTCTGCAACTAAAATAAGCGTTATTGCTGATGGTTTTGTGGAAAATCTTCTAGAGAAGCACGTACCAGCAAATAAAATGGTGCAAATACCCAATTGGGTTGACGTGAATTTTATCCGACCTTTCAAAAAAGAAGGTAACTATTTTCGCGAACAAAATAATTTAAATGGTAAATTTGTTGTCTTATATTCTGGCAACATTGCTCTGACCCAAGGATTAGAAACGGTTATTAAAGCTGCGGCAAAATTAAAAGAAATCAAGGATATTGCTTTTGTAATTGTTGGAGAAGCTTCGGGTTTACAACGGCTAAAACAAGAGTGCGCCAATTGCAGTGCAGATAATGTTTTACTACTACCATTTCAACCCCGCAAAGATTTACCTCAAATGTTAGCTGCTGCAGACGTGGGTTTGGTCGTACAAAAGAAAAATGTGATCTCTTTTAATATGCCATCTAAAATCCAAGTTTTATTAGCCAGTGGAAGAGCAATTGTAGCCTCTGTTCCGGATAATGGAACCGCAGCTAGGGCGATCAGACAAAGCGGTGGTGGAATTGTAGCCCCACCAGAAGATCCTCAGGAACTAGCTAATGCTGTGTTAGACCTATATGAACATCCGGAAAAAGTTAAAACTTTGGGCTACAACAGCCGTAAATTTGCTACAGAGCAATACAGCTTTGAACAAGCCTTGAAAAATTATGAATCACTATTTTATTCTGTAACTGCAGACAGAGAAACAATCAATCCGGCAATTGCATCCAAACAAGAAGTTTAATTCATTGCTTAATATCTTTAAATATTACGCTAGCATTTAAACATGGGTATCAACTGCCATATTGTTAGATTTTTTGCTTACAAATATGGCTTGATACTTCTAAAGCAATAAATTGATACATCTATTATGAATAGCCCTCAAAAATCCTGATGTTAGTGAAAGAATTTTAATTAACATCGGGAATGTTTTTTTTTGAGATAAGCTGGAAATGAATCAATGATTCAAAACTTTAAGTAATGAAATATCTTGTCTTAAGGCTAAGGACCCATGAATAAACAGAGTTAAACAGAGTTTAAAGTATCTACCTTTAATTTTTACTAACAACGAATAATGTGATACTTGTTACATCTAATCGAGTGAAGAAGTATTACAGGAAATTACCAATCATACTCTAGGTAGACCGAGTGTCACTTTACTATCTTGTATTCTATGTGAAGGCAGATATTTAAAATCAACAAATAATTTTCACACTTGTTGCAAGCTTTAAGGATATTAAGTCATATATACATGTGTTGAACTGTTAATTGAATTATGGTTATACACTTAAAGAGTTGATTATCCTTAATAATTAGTAAATTGGGACCCGAGTTGCGACAAATTGTAATTTGCTATTCGCTCTCGTGAAAGTAATCTCAAACAATTGTTAATTCATTGTGCATAAAAACCTGTTTTTTTTGTTAGTATTCAAGATAACAAAGAGCAAAGGTTGCAGTTCTATGAAAGCTTGTCAGTAATCGTGAAAACTTTTGACGAACAGAAAAATAAGTTGAGGTTTAATGACTGATTATTTCCAAGCAAATTTTCCATCACAGTCTACCACCACTACCAAGAGTGAAGTTGAGAGGCAACAGCTTGAAGACAGAGAAATTAGTGAAAGAATAGCTGTAAGTATTGCAAATGCTGCTTCCGAGCGAAAAGCAGGAGATATCTTGTTGCTTAAAGTCGCAGATGTTTCTTATCTGGCAGATTATTTTATCCTCGCAACAGGGTATTCCAACGTACAAGTAAGAGCAATTGCAGATGCTGTAGAACATACTCTCAAAACTGAATGGCAGAAAAGTCCTTTACGCACAGAAGGGAAAACTGAAGGTAACTGGATATTGCAAGATTATGGTGACGTCATAGTACATGTTATGATGCCATATGAACGGGAATTTTATAACTTAGAAGCGTTCTGGGGTCACGCCGAACGTATTGAGTTGCAGTTATCAGATGATGAAATGGGGTAAATCGGCATGATTAGGTCCTCAGTTTTTAACTGTCCAGTACCAACAGAGCAACAGCCCCTTAATGAGTATGAAGAATTAAAGTCATCTTGGTTATTTCGCGATTGCACTTTAACGTGGCGAAAATATATAACCAAGATCATTTGGGCTTGGGGTTTGTCTTTGATTTTTGCTGCCCCTGTTGCTGCTACCAGCTTTCCTCTACACAAAGATCTCTCACATTTTTTGTTATCCAGTGCTGCTGGTGGAAGTGTGGGGGTCATACTGTTGCTAACAAGGTTATATCTGGGTTGGTCTTATATTCGCTCCCGTCTTTATAGCCCAATAATATTTTATGAAGAATCAGGGTGGTATGACGGACATAACTGGGCTAAACCTCAAGATATACTTGATCGCGATCGCTTAATTGTTAGTTATGAAATCAGACCAATTTTGCAGCGCATAAAGCTTACCTTTGTTGGCTTGGTTGGATTATTCATTGCTGGTAGTATAGTTTGGCAATTACTATGAGTAGTTGGGACTTCCACCGTTAAGAAGAACTAATTCATAACTTTGGGGTTCGCAGCTAAATATTGACGATGGCAAAAAGAACTCAAGCCGTACCGCTAGAAGTAAGATTATTGCGGGAAGGTATAATCGAATCAAGGCACATAGTTCAGGCTGTTGTCACAGATGAACGTGGAAGAATTTTATCTGTCGCCGGAAATGCAGAAACTGCTAGTTTTGTGCGTTCGGCGCTTAAACCATTTCAGGCGCTAGCTGTAACTGCGACGGGAACTTTAGAGCGTTACAATCTGAGCGATCGCGATTTGGCAATTATTACTGCTTCCCACAAGGGTAGTATTGAGCATGTAAGACAGGCATTTAATATCCTTTGGCGTTCTGATATCGACCCATTATTGTTACAATGCCCTCTACCAGAAGGTAAAAGTAGTCGTCTAGAACATAATTGTTCTGGAAAACATGCTGGGATGTTAGCCGTATGCAAACAAAATAACTGGTTATTTAATAACTATTTTGAGCGCAAGCACCCCGTACAGCAACTAATTCTGACTAAAGTTGCAGAATTACTGCGAATGCCGGCAGAAGAATTTATCAGCGCCCATGATGATTGTGGCGTACCAACCTATCTGATGCAAATTGCTCAAATTGCCACTTTATATGCGAAACTGGCAACGCGAAGTACTTTAGATATGGAACGTATTGTTCGTGCAATGACCCATCATCCAACGATGGTGGCAGGAGATGGGCTGTTTGATACAGAATTGATGCGCTTAACTCCGGGAGAATTAGTCAGTAAATCTGGTGGAGAAGGCATACAATGCATCGGTCGTCTTGGTGAAGGTATGGGCATGGCAATTAAAGTCATAGATGGAGCAAGACGGGCAAAATATGCAGTAGCCATTCACTTATTGCAACAAATGGGTTGGATCGCTCCTACTGTTGCGGAAGCCCTATCAGAAAAGTTCACAATCCTAGACAAATACAAGCGTTTGGAAGTTATTGGAGAATTATCAATTTTGTAGTTGCCAAATTATTATCTGTGTGCTTTAATAGTGAAAGTTAAGAAAGCGGCGCGGGATAGAGCAGCCTGGTAGCTCGTCGGGCTCATAACCCGAAGGTCAGTGGTTCAAATCCACTTCCCGCTACCAAATATACAAAGTAAAGTCTTACACCATATTTTTAGTGTAAGGCATTATTTTTGTAGAGAACAGGGAATAGAAAATATCCCAACCAGAAAACGTAGATTCATTGTTGTTATAAAAATAGTGGATTGTATGTAAGTAAGGTGAAAATTTTATAGTGAAAGTTAAGAAAGCGACGCGGGATAGAGCAGCCTGGTAGCTCGTCGGGCTCATAACCCGAAGGTCAGTGGTTCAAATCCACTTCCCGCTACCAAATACACAAAATAAAGTCTTACATTCTAGTTTGAGTGTGAGGCTTTATTTTTTATAAGTAATAGCAATTGCAAGTGAGCTAAAAAACTCAAATCCAGGTGCAAAAAATATTCTAATTCCTAATTCCTAACTTCTGACTTCTGACTCCTGACTCCTGACTCCTGACTCCTGACTCCTAATTCCTGACTCCTATTAGCATTGAGTTTTGTTCTGTGTGCTTTTTTCCACCTACAATTATTGCAACAGTATAAAAACCATCTAAAAAATAAGGTGATTTATGATTGTTAAATTAAAGCGACCTATTTTAGTTGGAGGATTGGGAATCTCATTCGGGTTGTGGGTTTTACAAAGTTGGCAAGATTCCATAATACAGATTGGAGAGTTTAGCCTATTAAGTTTAGCTGCAGTTGGTGGTGGTTTGTGGCTGGTCAGGCAAAATAATGTTGTGGAGAACTCCCAAACTCAAAGTATCGTACCCGTAGATCGACAAACAGCAGTAGATGCGATCGCTAGTTCAGAAATAGTGATAGACAGATTAGCTCAAGAATCACAAAGTCATTTTGCATTGGACAATCTGCGGGAGCGACTTACTCAGTTACAAGTCGAATTAGACAGACAAGAAATTAAGTTACTTGTTACAGGTGGTAAATCGGTAGGGAAAACAATTTTAGTCAAAGAGCTAAATGCTGGTTTTGAGAATTTTCCTCAACTGACTGTTGATATTCAGGAAACATCACCTTTATTCTTGCAGATTGATGAAGAAGCAGATAATAAAGTGCTTCAAAGTGGAGACGAATATGATTTTGTATTGTTTGCGATCGACAGCGATCTAACTGACTCAGAATTTCAGGCTTTGGAACTACTTAAAGCCAGGAATCAACAAGTCATCTTAGTTTTCAACAAGCAAGATCGATATTTAGCAGACGAACGGGCTAGTATTTTGCAATCTTTAAAGCAAAAAATATCTTCTCCCGTAGTTGGGATAGCTGCATCCCCCTTACCCATTAAAGTGCGCAAACATCATCAAGATGGTTCTTTCCAAGAGTGGATGGAACAAGTAAAACCAAACTTGGAAGAGTTAAATACTCAACTAAGTGAAATGTTGGCGAACCAACGACAGAATTTAGTCTGGGCTACTACAATGCGTAAAGCCTTAGGATTAAAAGCTCAAGCTAAAGACTTGTTAAATGAAATCAGACGTGATCGCGCCCAACCAACCATTGAGCAGTATCAGTGGATCGCAGCAGCAGCAGCATTTGTAAATCCTGTTCCAGCCTTAGACGTTCTCGCGACAGTGGCAATTAATGCCCAAATGATTGTAGAGTTAGGTGAACTTTATCAGCAAAAATTTTCCCTAGAACAAGCACAAAATGTAGCTAGCACAATGGGGAGCCTAATGTTAAAACTGGGCTTAGTAGAACTTTCCACCAAAACTGTAAGTACTATCCTGAAAAGTAATACTGTAACTTTTGTTGCTGGAGGTGCTGTTCAGGGAATTAGTGCAGCCTATCTAACAAGAATCGCTGGTCTGGCTTTAATTGAATACTTCCAAGAGCAAGAAATTGCCATCAATTCCGGTAGTGCTTTAAATTTGGGTAAATTACAACAAACTCTACAAAGTGTTTTTGAGAATAACCAACAAACAAAATTCCTTCAAGGATTTGTTCAAAAAGGTATTAAACGTTTGTTACCGGGAACTGAGACAAATAAATTAATTACAAATCAAAAAGTTGCAACCTAACTTTTCCATACTCTTTTCCATACTCTAATTAAAATTAAAAAAGATGGAGTCATCTTTGGTATCTCCATCTTTTTTATTGAGGATTGAGGATTACTTATTCGATACAAATGGACAGAAAATGATAATTCTATAATCTTTATCGATGCTAATATTATTTTTGCTTAAGCTATCTTTGTCTAATATTTAACAAACAAAAGTAAAGCCAAAGCAAAGTAAAATATCTTATAGTGCTTCCTCATAATTATTTATGTTTGGAGGTTCCAATAAATGAGGAATGGAAATTTTCTACGAAAATTATTCTATTTCTAGTCTATTCTAGAAGAATAGTCTTAAATTTTCACAAATGTTAATAATTGTTAACTAAGAACTAGAAGCAATGGCAGCAGGAGTAGACTATTCAGACATTGATATTGCGCCATACATCGAACATGCCTTATTGATACCAACAGCAAGTCCGCAACAGGTTGAGCAATGGTGTGAAGAAGTAGATAAATTTCATTTCGCCACAGTTTGCATCAATCCAGTACATGTGAAACAAGCAGCGGAACTGCTTCATGGTAAGACAGCCAAGGTTTGCACGGTGATTGGATTTCCTATGGGGGCTACAACTTCAAGTGTTAAGCTTTATGAAGCACAAGAAGCAGTTGAAAATGGAGCAACCGAATTAGATGTAGTAATGAATTTGGGTTGGTTAAAGTCTGGCAAAACTAATGAAGTACATCGAGAAATTGCAGAAATTTGTGAAGCAACAGGGCAGGTTGTTAAGGTAATTCTGGAGACAAATTTACTTACAGAGCCTGAAAAACGACTGGCAGCAGAAATTATTTTGGATGCCGGAGCAGCTTTCCTTAAAACCAGTACTGGTTGGAATGGTGGTGCTACAGTTGCAGACGTGAGATTGTTGAAAGAAATTGCCGGAGAAAGGGTAGGTATAAAAGCTTCTGGAGGTATTCGTACCATTCAACAAGCTTTAGAACTTATACAAGCCGGTGCGACGAGGTTAGGTACATCCCGAGGTGTAGAACTACTTCGCGAACGTACTGAAAATAAACAGCAGGGGTCGGTAGTTTACTAGTAGTTTGTATATGATGTCTTTGCTCGCTACTATGTAGCTACTGACTATTGACTAATGAGTAAAACTTTTAAAGCCACTGGTATTAATCTCAAAACCCAAGTATTTGGTGAGTCCGACCGAATAGTTACAATTTTGACTCAGGAGCATGGTTTAATCCGAGTCATTGCTCCTGGTGCTCGCAAACACAAATCCAGCTTGGGTGGTAGGAGTGGAGTGTTTGTGGTTAATGAATTATTGATTGCGAAAGGTAAAAGTCTTGGTAAAATTACTCAAGCTCAAACAGTAAAAACATATCCTGGGCTTGCAAAAGATTTGGGAAAACTTGCAGCAAGTCAATATTTAGCAGAAGTTGTACTATGTCAAGCACTCAGCGAGCAACCTCAAGCAGAGCTTTTCCACCTATTTAATGAGCATATCGGTCGTTTAGAAGCGATCAGTCCGGACAGTACGTTTGGTGGTTATGGGACGTCAAGTAAATTGGATTCAAATAAGTATGAAATCTTAGCTTATTTGACCCATGGGCTTTTTCAACTTTTAGCTTTAGCAGGGGTAACGCCACAAATTAATATTTGTTGTTTGAGCCAACGTTCTCTAGTTCCTAATTTTAATGAACCCGAACCACAGGTAGGATTTAGTATTAATGGAGGTGGAATACTTTGTTTAAAAACTTGGGAAAACTTACACAAGCAGCGTAAAGCTACTGAAAACAAACTAATTCAGGATTCTATATCAGTTCAGAATTCTACATCAGTTCAGAATTCTACATCAGTTCAAGATTCTGTACCGAAAGTAGTTCTGTCCAACTCAGTTTCCCGACCGCGAATCTCTTCATCACCAGTCCCTTCATCGGTTACAAAAGAGAATTCCGAAATTTATAAGACAATTAATCATACTCAAGAAATCCCAAGAGTATCCCACAGATTGAGTACTAGAGAACTAGAAATGTTACAACAATTATCAAGATCGGAAATAGCTAAAAATTTAACTACCCATCCGGTCTGGTTATCCATCGAAAAAATTCTACGTCAGTACACGCAATACCACTTAGGCTTATCTATTCGTTCTGCTACTTTGATTGACTCTTATTTTGCAATTAATTATGATGCAACCGTTTAAACTTGATGAAAAAATAAAAAATAGTGCTTCTTACCCAACAGATGACACAAATAATCTGTATGATTCATCTTCTAGGTTAAATTATTATGGGCCAAATTTTCAAACCATAACTAGTAAAATTTCTTCCCAAGAGACATCTGGTAGTGAAGAAATTTACAGCTTTCCTGATGATATCGAACAGCCAAATCAGTTGATTAATCCAGATTGCTCCCAACAAAAAAACAATAATTCAGAATCAACTAGGTCAGAAGTAATCGAAAACAATAACAGCGATCGCGACAATCATACTTCTTCACAAATTGTAAATCGCGATGATAACCACAAATCTGATGATCTATCTAACAATAAGTCGGATAACACATCTGATAATAATTTATCTAATAATAATTTATCTAACAATAATTTATCTAACAATAATTTAGAACTGGCATCAGGTTCATCAAATGGTATCAATGATATATCGATACAAAACAACCAAGAAGGTTTTCTGGCTGTATTCAAAAACCGAAATTTTTTAGCACTTTGGTCTGGTCAGGTTTTCTCCCAATTAGCAGACAAAGTCTATTTGGTACTGATGATTGCCTTGATTAATGCTAATTTCCAGTCAGGATCTGGGACTATCAGTGGGTGGGTATCAGCGCTAATGATGGCATTTACCTTACCTGCAATTTTTTTTGGTTCTTTAGCTGGTGTATTTGTAGATCGTTGGTCAAAAAAGACAGTACTGGTTGCGACCAATATTTTGCGAGGAGCTTTAGTTTTTGTACTACCACCTTTATTATGGTTGACCCATGATTGGCAATCATTTAAAGGAATAATTCCAGTCAGTTTTGCGATCATTCTTGGCATAACTTTTTTAGTATCTACACTTACGCAATTTTTTGCTCCAGCAGAACAAGCTGCAATTCCTTTAATTGTTAAAGAAAAAGATTTGCTAAGTGCCAACTCACTTTACACTACAACAATGATGGCTTCAGTGATTGTTGGTTTTGCAGTGGGAGAACCGTTATTAGGTGCTGTTGAGCATTTATGGCAAAAGTTTGGTGGTGTTGCTGGGCTAGGACAAGAAATTGTTGTTGGTGGAGGTTATGCTGTCGCCGGATTAATTTTATTGCTTTTAATCACTAATGAGAAATCCCATCAAACAATCGAAAAGCCGCATATTTTTGCTGATTTAAAAGACGGTTTTATTTATATTAAGGCCAATAACCGTTTGCGTAATGCTTTAGTAAGATTAATTATTCTTTTTTCTGTATTGGCAGCATTGACTGTCCTTGCAGTAAGAATGGCAGAAGTAATTCCAAATCTAAAGGCAGAACAGTTTGGATTTCTTCTCGCATCTGGTGGGGTCGGAGTTGCAGTTGGTGCAGGAATATTAGGTCAATTTGGGCAACGTTTTGCTTATGCTCGCTTAAGTTTGTACGGTTGTTTGGGAATGGCTGCATCTTTGGCTGGTTTATCTTTATTCAGCCAACAGTTGTGGATAGTTTTGTTATTAGTAACTTTGTTAGGTGCTTTTGGAGCATTAGTTGGTATTCCCATGCAAACTGCAATTCAAACTGAAACACCACCAGAAATGCGAGGAAAGGTTTTTGGATTACAAAATAACTTAATTAATATTGCTCTTTCCCTACCTTTAGCTTTAGCGGGAGTAGCAGAAACTTTTTTCGGATTACGCACAGTGTTTTTAGGACTAGGTGCAATTGTTTTTGTCGGTGGTTTACTATCCAGTTATAGCTATTATGAATAAGTATTAGTTAAAGTTAGTTGATCGGAATAAATAGTGAGTTTTATCAGTTAGGTTATGATGATTGTCAGTTAAATAGAATATTTAATACTTGTGTAGAATTGTCATAATCATAAATGCTTATAAAATCAATAATTTATAAAGACAATAAGCTAACTAGAATATTATAAAAGTTAATCATTGATGTTCTGAATTTAACTGCTGTTTCAGATGTGGGCAGTAAATTTATTAATAAAATTATAAATACTCAATTATTGTTAAAGTATTGTATAGGGTTTGATACAGGTATTGGCTAAATTGTATGATAGCCAGGAGCCATAAGTAAGTTAAGGCGAAAAAAAATACTTTACGAAAATAAAGTTCATATCAAACCTACTTTCCTGATAGCTAATAAAGAATGCGTATAGCCTGGATTGGAAAAAAATCACCCTTTTGCGGTAATGTCACTTACGGTCGAGAAATAACAAATTCCTTACTAGATCGGGGATACGAAGTTAGTTTCCTCCACTTTGCCCAAGAAGAAGCGCAACGGGATGATTGGCCTAATTGCCCAGAAGTTCCTCTTCCTTGTATTTACAAGTCTCAGGTTTACACAATTCCTAGTTTTAAAGCGACAAAGGTTCTGACTCAATCTTTACAGCAAATTAAGCCAGATATTGTTCATGCTTCTTTGACTCTTTCTCCTTTAGACTTCGTTCTCCCAGAAATTTGTGAAGAATTAAATTTACCCCTAGTCTCGACTTTTCATACTGCTTTTGCTGCGAAGGGAGCAAAAATTGTCTCTGGCACACAACTTTTGGCATACCAAGTGTATGCACCTTTTTTAGGGAATTACGATCGCGTAATTATTTTTTCTCAATTACAACGCGATTTGCTAGTTCGTTTGGGCGTTCCCCAGGAGAAAATAGCCGTTATTCCCAACGGAGTTGATCCAAATAAATATTCCCCTGGTCCTTCAAATGTCAAAGCTGAATTTGGAGCCGAACGTTTATTTGTTTATCAAGGGCGAATTTCACCAGAAAAAAATGTTGAAGCTTTACTTCGTGCTTGGAAACAAGCAGATATGGGGTCACAAAGTAAGTTACTAATTGTTGGTAACGGACCCCTAAAGCCTTCTTTAGAGTCGTATTTTAATGAGGAACACGGCGTTATTTGGTTGGGATTTATTGCTGAAGAAACTAGGCGAATCGAAATTTTACGCGGGGCAGATGTATTTATTTTACCTTCTCTTGTTGAAGGTCTCTCTTTATCTTTATTAGAGGGAATGTCTTGCGGGGTAGCTTGTTTGGCAACAGATGTTGGTGCTGATGGTGAAGTTTTAGAGAAAGGTGCAGGTGTTGTTATTAATCCTAAGCAGGTAAGGGCGCAATTACGTACTCTTCTACCTTTATTCCAAGACCATCCAGAAATAACAACTTTATTAGGGCAAAAATCCCGGCAACGAATTTTAGAACGTTATACTCTTGACGATAACATCACTCGTTTAGAAAAGCTGTATGAAGAAGTTTTATCAAATACGCACGTACAGATGAGTCGCAGAACTTATGGTTGGTGATAAGTGTTATGATTTTTCTTTGCTGTAAGTCGACATTTTTCATACTATCGATTGGGACATATTTGCGTAACGCACGACTTTAAAAAAACAGGGCGGTGTAAATTAAAGCAGATAATTAAGATTGCAAGATTTTTTATCTTCCTACAACTTCCTATTAAAGATTTGTTATTACTTTAAGCTCTCCTTTTTTAGGGGGGCTTATATTCAATCTATCAAAACATAGGGGCATTGCTGAGGGAGTAGTTTATCTCATTTTTGCAATGCTATCGCGACTAGTGTTATCGCTGTAATGGAGCAACGTAAAATTTAGGCATTATAAGCATTTTAACTAATGAAGTTAAATTCCGAGTTTTTGCAAAAAACAGGAAGATCAATTTTTGCTTGAATAAAGGGAGATTTACCTGTCAATTTATCATCATTGCTCTTCAGATGTACGGAGTTTTTTCAAAAATCAAATAGGATTCCTATATTCTATCTTTCCGCAAATTTAATTTTTGGACGGGTCCAATGATATTTTTAAGGAGATTCTTTCTATATATAGGGGAAATTTGAAGTTAATGAAAACACTGGTATTATTACTGACTTCAAATAAGTATTTTTTCTGGTATTAAACAGCTATTCTATAATTATTTTATCTTGAGAAATATGGTTGTAAATCAGTATTTATTCAGTCTATAAAATGACAAAAAATAGATTTTATTTATCCAAAATCTATTTTTTCTTTAAAGGTTTTTTGACTAATTATAAGACTATAAGCTTAATATAGTTAGTGTTAATAAAATATGAACACACAATTAAAAAAATAAAAAATAATCGCAATAAAAATAGTAAAAACAGATTACAAAAATTGACATTACTGTAGGGCTAGATATGTGTAATTGAGTACAATATGTGCTTTCTAATTTTTACCCTTTCTGCAGACGGAAAGTTTGCTGCACCATACAACTCAAAAATACTTTTATCAGTAATAAGAAATCAATGATTTTGAATACATCTTGCAGCTTTTTACAAGAATCTGGGCTCAATGCTGCCGCTCTAGCCAGCAGTTCTTCTAGCGGCAGCATGAATACTAATCTAGACTTTGCAGCTATCCTCAAAGTCTCTCAAGCACTTTCTGGAACCATTCAACTCCATGAGCTACTGCGCCAACTTACGCAAATTATTCTGCAAAACTCTGGGGGTTCACACTGTGCTCTAATTCTTCCCAATTGTGATGACTCATGGCATGTTTCAGCCATTGCCACACCCTCAACCATAGAACTTTGTTCGCATCCCCTTGATGACAATCCCAACTTGCCCATTAAGCTGATTGAATATGTCAAAAATACCCAAGAGATGGTGGTGATTGACGATCTCAACACGGATTTACCCGTGATTGACGAGTATCTGAGTCAGCAACAACCCAAGAGTCTCCTCTGCTTGCCCCTCCTCAATCAGGGACATTTGATTGGGATTGTGTATTTGGAGAACCATTTGACCAGTGGTGTGTTTACGAGTGATCGCATAGAGATGCTCAAATTCCTTTGTAGCCAAGCTGCGAT
Source organism: Mastigocoleus testarum BC008 (assembly GCF_001456025.1). Lineage (GTDB taxonomy): Bacteria > Cyanobacteriota > Cyanobacteriia > Cyanobacteriales > Nostocaceae > Mastigocoleus > Mastigocoleus testarum. Next base: position 57,654 of record NZ_LMTZ01000098.1, on the reverse strand, counting down.
TTCTCTGGAAAACGCCCGACTCTACACAGAAGAGAAAGAAAAAAATCACCTCTTAGCCTTTCAATCGACTGTTAGTCATATTGCTGCCCGCAATGACAAATTATCTGCAATGCTCCAGCAATTTTGTCAGGTCATCGTTGACCATCTAGAAGCAGCCTTTGCGCGAATTTGGATACTCAACTCCGAGTCGAATATCCTCGAATTGAAAGCAAGTGCTGGAATCTACACCCACCTCAACGGTGACCACCAATATGTTCCCGTTGGAAAGTTCAAAATTGGCTTAATTGCTCAAGAAAGAGCCCCTCACTTGACCAATGATGTTCTCAATGATCCACGCATTAGTAATCCTGAATGGGCAAGAAAGCAGGAGATGGTAGCGTTTGCCGGATATCCGTTGATGATAGGAGATGAACTACTGGGTGTCGTTGCTATGTTTGCCCGAGCCCCTCTGTCGGTTGATAGGCTTACTTCACTAAAAGTTGTGGCAACTGAAATATCTCTAGGGATTCGACGCAAGCTTTTAGAGGCGTCTGTAGAACAAAAAGCTGTCGTCTTAGAAAAAACCTTAAAAGAACTCCATATCAGTCAAGCTCATTTAGTTCAGTCTGAGAAGATGTCTAGTTTAGGACAACTTGTTGCAGGGGTTGCTCATGAGATCAACAACCCTGTCAACTTTGTTCATGCCAATATAGCTCCTGCTGTCAGATATGCGTCTGATTTGCTGAATTTAATTGAACTTTATCAAAAACATTATCCTGAACCTCATGAAGACATTGAAAATGAGATTCAGGCAATTGAACCTGATTATATCAGAGATGATTTTATCAAGTTGCTTAATTCAATTAAATCTGGAACAGTTCGAATTCGTCAAATTGTTCTATCCTTACGTAATTTTTCCCGCCTCGATGAAGCTGAATTTAAACAAGTTGATATTCATGAGGGTATAGATAGTACTCTGATGATTTTACAAAATCGCTTGAAAGCACAATTAAATCAACCAAAAATTCAGGTAATTAAAGAATATGCTGATTTGCCTTTGGTTGATTGTTATCCTAGTCAACTCAATCAAGTATTCATGAATATTTTGGTTAATGCTATTGATGCTTTAGATGAATATAACTTGCAACGCACACCCGAAGAAATTAAAGCTAATCCCAGCCATATAAATATTTCTACTGAGGTTACTGGTAATAAATGGATAGTAATTCGTATTGCGGATAATGCTCCCGGGATCCCAGAAGATATTAAATCAAAACTATTTGACCCGTTTTTTACTACAAAAGAAGTAGGTAAAGGTACAGGTTTAGGATTGTCAATTAGTTATCAAATAATTGTAGATAAACATAGTGGAAAGTTGCATTTTTACTCAACACCAGGACAGGGTACAGAATTTGTAATTGAAATACCAGTTTATCAGTCAATTTGAGTAACTACCGTCAACCCAAAGGGTTATGACATAAATTTGTTTCGAGGTGCTTACAGCGAACGTGAACAACAAAAAGAATTTGACCTTTTTTTAGCTAAGGTCTGATTAAGCAAGTGGCGACGATGAATCGTTAGTACGCACCTACGGTGTTCAGCGTAGCTGCGTCAACAAACAGCTTGCTGCTTGCTGCGTTCAAGAATCTCCTGACTTATTGGATAAACCAAGCGACAGCACAATTTAAAGAGTCAGGGGAGTGTTAATTAAAGATAAACAAACAGGATTTGTCATAATCTGTCGTCAGTGCGCGACGCTACAAATCCTAATTTGCTCCGCAAACAAATTCTCCAGTTACGGTAAAGACCATCCTAAACTTGTAGGTTGCTTGTAAATCCGCTTCAAAGTATTAACATCTCGAGGAGAAATTGGCGGTGGATTGCGGACCTGAGAAAAGTAAAGCGCATCACTCTTCACTGGACTGTGACCCCAAATACCTAACGCGTGACCGATTTCGTGACGAGTAGCTGCAAGTAAATACTTTCCTGTTTGACTGGGACTCAACAGAATAGTGAAGCGATGATATAAAGTGTTATTCTTGGTGTAAAACTCGTAGGTAGTTTGTGCCGATCGCGCCCGAGATATTTTGCGCTTGCGGTCAAATTGAAGTGGCGGGGCTTTGCGTTCGATAATAATATCGGCAATATCTGCTTTATACACTATTTGTAAAGGTAAATAATTTTGCCACTCATTAACAACCTGGGAAACAGTTTCAACCCAAGTTTGTGCTTGTTTTTGTGGCAGTTTATTTAATGTAGTAATATAGATTTTAACTGGAAATTGAGACCAAACTAAATAACCAACGGGAGTTGGCTTAATTTCAGAAAAATAATCCCCACTATTATTAGTATCTTGCCATTCTCTCAAAGTAGAAGGTAAAAGATGAGCTTTTAAAGCAGGTAAAGATTGTTTTCGAGTTATATATTGGTGATCGAGTTCCTTATCTGTTAGTCGTTTGGTAACTAAATCTTTGTTAGCTTCTGCGAAAAAATTCGAGGAGTTTTGAATTTCTATATCTAAACTAGCTAAATTAGTTTCACCGGAATAGGTTACACCTAAATTAGTTTCACTAAATGCTGGCGATCGCAAATTAATTAGAGCAAATAAGCCAACTATAAGAATTAGATTTAAAACTAAAAGTAAACTTTTAAAAAATAAACTCTTTAGAAATAAACTTGAAAATAAATCGCACCTTGATTTTTTCAGAGTATTTTTATTTCTAGAGGTTTTACTTCGATAAGCTTTAATTCGAGGGGTTTTAGGTGGAAGGTATTTGGTTAATTTTCCCATTTTCCAATCTCCCTATTTCCCCTGTTCTAATTAATTCAACCACCCTGCACTCAAAACTACAGTTAAACCGAGAAAAATTACTACTAACGCCCAAGTAACTCGATTTAATGTGTTTTCTGCACTTTTGGTGCTGCTGAACAATTGAGCTTGTCCACCGATTGCTCCAATACCGTCTCCCTTCGGGCTGTGTAACAACACCAAAACAATTAAAGCCACAGCGGAAAATGCCCAAATACCTTGCAGGATAGTAGTAACTGTCATGATATCAGTCTCATTGATAATAACTTTTTAGCCAGAAAAGTTAGGAGTAGGAAGTTATTTAACCCTTAACTCTTAACTCTTAACTTTTAACTGATATATATTTTACAACCCGACTTGCAAAGGAGCACGAGACATTTGCACTTCGTACTCAGCCGTTCTCAACAGAGAAGTCCCTGTCATTTCTGCTGGTTGTTGTAGTTGTAAGATTTCCAAAATCGTTGGCGCAATATCTGCTAATTTGCCATCATTTCGCAAAATCACATTTGTACCATGTCCGGGGATTCTCACCTTTTCTCCTTCTATCAAAATAAAAGGAACTGGATTCGTTGTATGGGCTGTCCAAGGATTTCCTTCAGTATCCAGCATACGCTCTGCATTTCCATGGTCAGCAGTAATTATCGTCGTCCCACCAACTTTACTGACACTTTCTAGTAATCTCCCTAAGCAACTGTCTACTTCTTCTATTGCTGTGATTGTTGCTGGGATTTGACCAGTATGCCCTACCATATCTGGATTTGCATAATTAACAACCACCAACGAGTAAACACATTTTTCAATTGCTGAAATTAGTACATCAGTAACTGCTTGTGCTGACATTGTTGGTGCAGAATCATAGGTTGCAACCATTGGGCTTTCGATCAATTCTCGCTCTTCACCTGCAAATGGTTCTTCTAGTCCACCATTGAAAAAGTAGGTCACATGGGCATATTTCTCTGTTTCTGCAGTGCGAAACTGCTTGAGATTATTGTTTGCAAGTACTTCTCCTAGGATATTGGTCAGATTTTGGGGCTCAAAAGCAACTCCAACTGATAACTCCGGATCGTACTGGGTAAAACTGACAAAAGATAATGGTTTAATTTGCTCTCTAGGAAAACCGTCAAATTTTTCGTTGACAAACGCGTGGGTTATTTGTCTGGCGCGATCGGGACGGAAATTAAAAAAGATTATCCCATCTCCTGCTTCAATCCCACCCGGTGCAATTCTGGTTGGAATAACAAATTCATCGGTTACATCTTCTTCGTAAGATGCTTTTAAAGCTTCTACAGCCGACATACCATTTCCTGGACCATCAACTGTCATTACTTCATAAGCTTTTTGAACCCGATCCCAACGTTTGTCTCTGTCCATGGCATAATAGCGACCACTGATGGTCACAATACGCCCAACACCAATACGATCTGTGTAATTTTGGATTAAACCGATGGAATTTAAACCTTCTGTAGGTTTAGTATCGCGACCATCTGTTATTGCATGGATGCAAACTTCTGAAATTCCTTGGATTTTTGCTAGGTCAAGCAGTCCGAATAAATGACTTAAATGCGAGTGGACGCCACCTTCAGAGCAAAGCCCAATTAAATGTAATTTACCATCGCGACTGAGCACTTCTTGGCAAATTTTCTCCAGCGCCGGGTTTTTGTTAATGGAACCATCTTCCACCGCATCAGAAATGCGTACTAACTCTTGCGGAACTACTCTTCCCGCACCGATGTTCAAATGACCAACTTCTGAGTTACCCATTTGACCTTCTGGTAATCCTACAGCTTTTCCTGATGTACGGATCAGGGTGTGAGGATAAGTAGTCCACAAACTTTCAATTATCGGCGTTTGAGCTTTAGCAATAGCGTTTCCTTCTGTCTCCTCGCAGTAGCCCCATCCGTCTAAAATGACTAGCACCACGGGAGCAACAGGTGCCTTGGTCATAATATATCGCCCTTTACTTTTTGTAATACCCGAATGATACCACTGCTGTTAGCAACCGCAAGTGAATTTCTGCCTATTATCTTTTTTGCTTACAAAATGCTGTTTTTTTAGACACTTCTTAAATTTTAGTAATTTTACTTAGCCTCCATTATCAATCTTAATTTCGTATAAAACAATAGCCATCTTGATACATTTTACTACTTGACAATAAAGCAGTTTATTTCTTTTTCGCCGCTGCTTTAGCTGCTTTAGCTGCTTTTTTAGCTGCTTTTTGGGCTGCAATTGCTGCTAATCTTGCTTGCTCTTTTTCCTCGGCAATTTTCTCTAAGTAATAGTTATAATCTCCCAAATAAACACGGAATTCCCCGTCACGAATTTCCACAATTTTATTAGCGACCTGGGATATAAAATAACGGTCGTGGGAAACAACAATTACTGTGCCATCATAATTTTGGATGGCTGATTCGAGCATTTCTTTGGCGGGAATATCTAGGTGGTTAGTAGGCTCATCAAGCATCAATAAGTTTACTGGGCACAAGAGCATTTTTGCTAGTGCTAAACGGGCTTTTTCACCTCCACTGAGGGCTGAAACTGCTTTAAAAACTGTATCGCCAGTAAACAAAAATCTTCCCAAAAGAGTCCGGACTTCTTCATTTTTCCAATCAGGAACTTCATCATGGATCGTTTCCATGACAGTTTTGTTTAAATCTAAAGCTTCAGCTTGATTTTGTTCGAAGTAACCGGGGATCACGTTATGCTCGCCCAATTTGACAGAACCATCTGTAGGTTTTTCTATACCCGCTATCATCCGTAGAAGGGTTGATTTACCGGCACCATTAGGACCTAAAATTGCAATGCGATCGCCCCTTTCTATAAGTAAGTTGCCTCCCAAGAATAAAATCTTGTCATCATATTCATGGGTCAGTTCAGTAATTTTAATTACTTCCCTGCCACTACGGGGAGCATCTGGGAAACGAAATTGGAGAGTTTTGAGATTACTTGTTGGGGCTTCAATACGTTCAATTTTATCTAGTTGTTTTTCTCGGCTTTTTGCTTGGGTACTGCGGGTTGCACTAGCCCGAAATTTTTCTACAAAAGCCTGTTGCTTCTCTAATTCTTTCTGTTGACGTTCAAATGCACTTTGTTGTGCTGCTTGGTTTTCAAATTTCTGTTCTAGGTAACGGGAGTAGTTACCCAAATATGTGGTGGAGACACCTCGTTCTGTTTCCACAATTTGAGTGCAAAGGCGATCCAAAAATTCCCGGTCGTGGGATACTATCACCATTGGCGTAGTTAAACCTTTAAGATAGTTTTCTAACCACTCAATGGTTTCTAAGTCTAAATGGTTCGTCGGTTCGTCTAATAGTAATACATCTGGCTTTTGCAACATGATCTTGCCCAAACTCATGCGCATCTGCCAACCACCACTAAATGCGCTTACGAGACGCTCCCCATCTCCACTTTCAAAGCCAATTTCTGGTAGTATCTTATCTATACGCGCTTCTAGAGCATAACCGTCCAGTGCTTCAAATTGTCTTTGCAAGCGATCCATCTGCTTGAGTAGTTTATCCAGTTCAGAAGGATCTGCTGTTTCCATATCTCGGTGTACAGTCGCCAAAGATTCATTAACTGTGTTCGCTTCACCAAAAGCTCGCCATAATTCTTCTTTGACTGTACGACTGGGGTCAACTTCAAATTCTTGATTGAGATAAGCAATATGCAAGCTGGAAGGACGAATTATTTCTCCCTGGGTGGGTTCAATCTCTCCAGTAATAATCTTTAACTGTGTTGATTTACCCGCACCATTTACGCCAACCAAACCAATGCGATCGCCAACTTTAACTTCCCAATTAACATCCTTGAGAACTTCGCCAGTTGGATAAATTTTACTGATATGTTCTAGTCTCAGCATTAAGTATCTCCAAGGTAAGGGATGGTTACAAAGGTGAAAAGATGGTTTATCGTGTCCAATCTTAACAAAATTTAACTACCTTTTCCCTATAAAAAATTCCTTGAAGTACCCAAAAATTTTTTGAAATTAAAAGACAAGCAAAAAATACAACTAATTTTGTAGAGTAATTGTACTTTTTAAGACTTTATGCTCAAACAAATGATAAATTAGCAGAAAGGAGTATATTTTGGAATTAAATAGAGGTTAATGAATAATTAACAATTACCAATTACCAATTACCAATTACCAATTACCTCTAGATAAAATTTTAGTTTATGAAAGAAAATATTTAATTAAAAGGGGGATATCAATAGGAAATTACAAATTATTTACTATAAATTTGTCCTAACCGCTCCCTATCCCCAATTAAAGTTAATTTCCTGCTGCTGTGGAAGCAGCCAATTCTGCTAAACGTTCTTGTTGATCTTGGGATATACAATCTTGAATAACAGGTTCTAAATCACCTTCTAAGGCTGAATTCAAGGAATAATTTTGACTTAAACGGTGGTCAGTAACACGATTGTCTTTATAGTTGTAAGTGCGAATTTTTTCCGAACGAGAACCGGTACCAACCTGGGAACGACGCATAGAAGTAACCGCTTCTTGTTGTTCCCTTAATTTCATCTCATACAATTTTGCACGAAGGATTTGTAGCGCTCTTTCTTTGTTTTGTAATTGGCTACGTTCTTCCGTACAAAAAATTCGAATACCAGTTGGTTTATGGAATAAGTCAACCGCCGTTTCCACTTTGTTAACGTTTTGTCCGCCAGCACCACCAGAACGAGCCGTAGACATTTCATAATCTTTGGGATCGATATGAATTTCTACATCGTCAACTTCCGGCATTACTGCTACTGTTGCAGTGGAAGTATGAACCCTTCCGCCAGCTTCAGTAACTGGTACCCGTTGTACTCGATGTACTCCCGCCTCAAATTTTAATTTGCTGTAAACACTATCGCCTTGAATCTCCAGAACAGCTTCTTTAAAACCGCCCATTTCAGCGACAGATTCACTAACTAATTTGACTTTCCAACCTTGGCTGCCAGAATAACGCTCGTACATCCGTACTAAATCGGCTGCCCAGATGCTAGCTTCTTCACCACCAGTTCCGGCACGAATTTCCAACATGATATTTTTATCATCGTTGGGATCGCGGGGAAGTAGCAATATTTTCAGACGCTCTTCTAAGTCTTCTAGCTTTTGTTCGAGTTCTTTTACTTCCAGAGCCGCCATTTCTTGCATTTCTGGATCCCCTTGGGTTTCTTTCAAAACCTCCCGAGCACCTGTTAACTCTTCTTGAGAATTTTTCCAGATTTCGTAGGTATTGACGACTTCTTCTAGCCCAGAACGAGATTTTGCTACTTTTTGAAATTCATCAGGATTCCTTGCTGTATCCGGATCTGCAAGGCGACGAGTTAATTCATTAAAAGTTTCTTCTACTGATTTGAGTTTCTCCAGTAAATATTTTTCAGCCATGACGAGTACTTTCGCTCCTAAAAAATAACAAGTTGGCAAAAAACTATAAAACGGACTCAGAAGACTGAGCCGTCCAGAAAGCTTATTTGTGCCAACCAGCTATTTTTGTTCTTCTTCTTTTTTGCCGGAGCGTCTTCCTTGTAACATACCGTATTTACGACGGAAGCGTTCTACTCGACCTTCAGTATCGATAATCTTTTGTGTTCCGGTGTAGAAAGGGTGGTTTCCAGACCAAACATCTACGTGTAATTCTGGCTTAGTGGAACCGACAGTCATTACAACTTCGCCGTTACAATATACTTTGGCTTCGGGGTACCACTCGGGATGAATATCAGGTCTTGCCATTGCTTTGCTTGCAATTAATCTATATAAATTATAACTTTCAGACTTTTTGGTGATGTAAATTTTAGATTTAAGATTTTACGATTTCGGTTCATTGTTCGCGAAACAAGCACCCAAAATCAAAAACCCAAAATCCAAAAATCCATCTATACTAACGTTTGGAGTACTGAGGAGCTTTCCGTGCTTTGTGCAAACCGTACTTTTTCCGCTCTTTAGAACGTGGGTCGCGGGTAAGATAACCTTCTGTTTTTAAAGGAGAACGGTTTTCTGGATCTAACTGACATAAAGCCCGTGCAACTCCTAAACGTACTGCATCAGACTGTCCGGTTAAACCACCGCCTTCAGCTTTGACTAAAATGTCATACTCGTTTTCTAGACCAAGAGTTTCTAGGGGAGCTTTAATGATTCCCAAATAACTAGCATTGAATTGGAAATACAAGTCTCCAGGCTTACCATTAACGATTAATTTTCCTTCACCAGGAACTAAACGTACTCTAGCTACTGCGGATTTACGACGTCCTGTTCCCCAGTAAACAGCACGACCATCATCTTTTTTATCTACTGCTTGCATTATTTATTTGCTCCTGGAATAGTGTTAATTTTTAACTCTTTTGGTTTTTGCGCCGCATGGGGGTGAGTAGGTCCAGCATAAACATTGAGTTTGGTAAATAAATGCCGTCCCATTTTGTTTTTAGGTAACATTCCTTTTACTGCATGCTCGATAATTCTCTCAGGTAAACGCCCTTGGAGGTGAGCAAAAGTTTCAGTTTTCATCCCACCAGGACGACCTGAATGACGGCGATACAGTTTTTGACTTGGCTTTTTACCGGTAACTAAAACTTTTTCAGCATTAATTACGATCACAAAATCCCCGGTATCCATATGTGGAGTAAACTGAGGTTTGTTTTTGCCCCGAAGGATTGTCGCAATTTCAGTTGCTAGCCGACCTAGACGTTGCTCTGCAGCATCTATTACGTACCATTCACGTTCTATGTCTTGAGGAGGAAGATATGTTTTAGTCTGAGTCATGGATTTTGCTGTTTTGCGGTTAATAGTTACTACTCGAACTTAATCGTTCATGAATAACATTATGATCGTTAGGTCTACAATTTAATAATTTGAATTTTATGTCCAAGGATTTCTTGGAAAACTTTACTTATTGCTTGAATTACTTATAAATCTAAACTTTACTAAGTTTTGAAACTTTTAGGATTATCCAAAATTTAAGGATATCGAAAATTTCAGTTCCTTCAATCAAGAATACTTCTACTAAACAGTTATTTCTTCAGATATATAAGTTGGTAAAAGAAATTTAGGTTGGGTATCAAACCAAATTTCTGGAGGAAAGGGAAAATTTTCGTAGCCTACTCTAAGCAAACATAAACCTTGGGCTGGAGCTGCGTACCTAACTTCTTGACGACGCTGATTTTTCCATATATCAGTAAAATTAGCTAGGCTTCTTTCACCGGAACCTACCTCTACAAGCATACCGACCAACAGTCGCACCATACCATATAAAAACCCATCGGCTTGGATCTCTATATGAACGAATGGATCGTTTCGATAACATTGTACGGCTTGAACATTAACCCAAGAGTGAGCTCTTTTTGAACCAGCTCTTTGGAAAGCACCCAAGTCGTGATATCCCACCAGAGTATCTAAAGCCGCTTGGATTAAATTCTCATCAAGGGGATAGTGATAATAGTGCCAGCTCAAGGGTCGTGCAAATAAATTTGGGCGAGCTTGGGTATACAGAGTATAACGATATCTCCTGTAGGTTGCGCTAAAGCGAGCATGCCAGTCTTGGTCTACATTCGCCGAGGCTCGAACTAATATATCTTGAGGTAAATAACTATTCAGAACGTTTGCCCATCGGTGACCGGGGATTCTACTGTTAACGTTAAAATGAGCCACCATTGCTGCTGCATGTACCCCAGAGTCAGTTCTACCCGCACCATGAAGGGTTACAGATTCCCCAACAATTGTTGATATGGCTTTTTCAATCTCTTCCTGGATGCTGATGTGATGAGGTTGCCTTTGCCAACCGTGAAAATGAGTGCCCAGGTATTGAATTACCAAGGCAACTCTCTGACTCAGTTGTGAGTTTTGGCATTCTGACATCTAATCAACCATGGATTTTCTCAGTCATTACGTCGTTTGTTGTTGATTGCAAGTCACGGCTAATGTGAATTAAATTCAGCCTTGTAATATCAAGGGTTTCAAGAACTGGCTTAAATCAAGTTTGTGATTATTATCACGAATTTACTTTATTTCAGCTTCTAATTCACATAAAGCGTAAGTCATAATTCACGATTCAAGAATCTTTTTTTAATATCTTGAATTCCGATTCTCGACTCTCGTACAGACCTAGCATGCTACATCTATACAATTATGACTCCCGTACAGATGTAACATTCTACATCTGCGACTCCTGACTTCAACAACGTCCAATGCAGCAACTTAAACTAGCTCAAGAATTGCCATTTCGGCATTATCCCCACGACGGGGTATAGTATGCAAGATACGAGTGTAACCACCACTACGCCCAGAATATCGATCAGGAGCTTGTTCAAATAGTGCTTGAACTAGTTCTTTGTCGTACAAATAACCTAAAGCTTTACGACGTGCTGCAAGAGAACCATCTTTTGCTAAGGTGATCATTTTATCTACTTCCGATCTAACTACCTTGGCTCGGGGTAAGGTAGTGGTAATCCGTCCATGACGAATAACTTCAGTCGCAAGGGCTCGCAATAGAGCGCGACGTTGGTCAGCTGGCTTGCTGAGTTTTTTAACCCGACAACGGTGACGCATAACAATAAACTGATGGATTGTGATATGGGATAAAAATGAATATTTGACTTGCTCGATGCTAATTGCCAATAGCTAATAGTTTTCGTTATCTACTCGCAATTAGCTACAAGCCAATTTCAGGTATGTTTAGAACTTCTTTCTGGAGGTAAAGTAATTCCCAAACGTCTTTGCAGGGCTTCCACAACTTCTTCAGCTGACTTCTGACCAAAGTTCTTAATTTCCAATAGGTCTTCTTGAGTATAATCAAGCAAGTCTGCTACTGAGTTAACCTGTGCCCGCTTCAGACAGTTATAAGCCCTAACAGAAAGCTGCAATTCTTCTATTGGAATTTGAGCGGTAGGATCGTCTGGAATATCGGAGGTAGTATCTGTTGGTTCCAAGGAAATATCTTTCAATGGATTAAACAAATCTACTAGTAGACCGGCGGCAGAGGATAATGCTTCTTGGGGAGTCAGACTACCATTTGTCCAGATTTCTAACAGTAATCTGTCTTTTGGTATCCCGCTTTCTCCACGGGCTTCTTCCACACTATAGTTAACTTTTTTGACCGGCATAAATACCGAGTCAATTTGCATAAAGTCTAGGGATGTCGCTTCTTCGCGACCCCGTTCTACACTGCGATAACCTTTACCATTTTCAATCCTAAATTCCATCTCCAATTTTGCTCCCTCTGCTAAGGTTGCAACATATTGGGTGGGGTCGATTGTATCTACTTCACCTGGTAGATCGAAGTGTGCTGATGTAACTGTTGTCGGACCATTGACAACTAATCTACCAATCTGAGGTTGGGGAGAATAGCTCTTGAGAATTATTTCCTTCATATTCATGAGGATTTCGAGCACATCTTCCCTGACTCCAGGTACGGTGGCAAATTCGTGGGTTACGCCCGCGATACGAACAGCTGTTACAGCTGTTCCTTCAAGGTTAGAAAGTAAAATTCGTCTGAGAGCATTACCGACAGTTATTCCCTGACCTCGCTCCAGAGGTTCTAAGACAAATTTACTATAATTATTCCGAATTTCTTCAGAAATAGATTCTACACATTCAATTTGAAACTGCGCCACGGAGTAGCCTCCCTCGTTTAAAGGTTCTGCTAGCAGGGTTTTAGATACCTGCTGTCAAATGTTTGCACTCTATTTGTTTATCGTTGATTCAACTTACTGTGATCGCCTTCAGATTAAGTAAGTTAAGATGCTCGTATACAAATAGCAGGCACTTAATTTATTTTTCGTTCTTTGAAGATAGAAAACTTCTTGGCAAAAAGCTTTTAAGCTGAATCTATGAGAAGTTATGAAGCTTCGCTAAACTACTTTTGTGGCTGTTACGTCAAAGTTAAACGGACAGTCACTATGTGAGTGAGGAGAACCGAAAAGGCAAATGCAAACGGCAAATATTCCACTTTCTAAAGCTTTGTCGCCGACATTGCTTGACAATAGCCGGATAGTTTATTTGTTGGTAAATCATACAAATACCTGCAACATACAGATATACGGCGACACCAAACTTTGTTTAGGATAAAAACCCCACTATGACAAAGAGAAATAAATAATATTCTGTTTCCTAGGGAGGTTCGCTTCGTCCTAGCTCCCACACTTGATGTTGCACATTGAGCGCGATAAATTCTTTACAGAATCTAATTTAGATAAATTTAATCTTGGATGAAATTAATTTTGGATTAGGTTGAATTTGATTCAAATTATTTGATTCAAAATTAAACTTTCATAATTCACCCCATACACTATATCTAAACTCGACGGCGCTTCGGTGGACGACAACCATTATGAGGGATAGGTGTAATATCTCTGATTAACGTAATTTCTAATCCTGCACCTTGCAGAGCTCGGATTGCAGTTTCTCTACCTGCTCCTGGACCGCTAACCATTACTTCGATTTGACGCATCCCTTGGTCCATCGCACGACGCGCTGCACTTTCTGCTGCAGTTTGAGCGGCAAAGGGAGTACCTTTTTTTGCCCCTTTAAAGCCACTTGAACCTGCACTAGCCCAAGAGATCACATCTCCGTTTTGATCGGTAATGGTGACAATGCTATTGTTGAAAGTAGACTGGATGTAGGCCATCCCATTGGGTACGTTGCGCTTTTGCTTTTTACTGCCGCCTTTTTTGTGTGTTGGTTTAGCCATATTAGTTTATATGAATAAAGGTAAAGTAACTTGCCAGGTAGACAAGTTTTGGTAATTTCTATTTACCTGGTGCTTTTTTCTTGCCTGCTACTGTTTGTCTCCGACCGCGACGGGTTCTGGCATTAGTACGAGTCCTCTGTCCCCTTACTGGTAAACCCATTCTGTGGCGACGTCCTCTGTAGGTTCCAATATCGGCTAAGCGTTTGATATTCATCGCTTCCCAACGCCTTAAGTCACCTTCAACCTGATAGTTGCTTTCTACTTCGGCGCGTAAGGCTGCAACATCGCGATCATTTAACTCTTTAACACGGGTGTCTGGATTTACCCCTGTAGCTGCTAAAATTTTCTTCGAGCTTTGTAAACCGATTCCAAAAATATAAGTCAGACCAATTTCTATACGCTTGTCGCGTGGTAGGTCTACTCCGGCAATACGTGCCATTGGGCAGTCTCCCTAATAGTTTTCCTAGACAGTTAGTGTGTATGTAACTTGGGTAATTTTTGTATTGTGCTGGCCAGTATTTTCAGGGAAAATAAATAACTTATTCCCACTTACCTCCAAACTTTTATCCCTGACGTTGTTTGTGTTTGGGGTTGGGACAAATTACCATGACTCGACCGCGACGACGAATTACTGTGCACTTTTCACAGATCTTCTTAACTGAGGCTCTTACTTTCATTTGCCGATTTTTTAGACTCCAAATCCAAATATTAAATTATAACATTTATTGAAATTTTATTCAGTTAATTTTCTGAACATTACCACTAAAAAATGGCTTTATGGTAAAATATAGAACATGAAGCTACTTTTTACGCAAGCGGTAAGTGATTCTACCTTTGCTTAAGTCATAGGGCGTTAACTCTACTTTGACGCGATCGCCAGGTAAGATTTTGATATAGTTCCGGCGAATTTTTCCGGAAATGTGGGCTAGCACATTAAATCCGTTATCCAAATCCACACGAAACATGGCATTGGGTAGTGATTCGGTTACTGTGCCTTCCATTTCAATTAAGTCTTGTTTGGACAACTTACTTATTCCTCAACTCAGTGAAAGAGATTTATATTTAGATTTTTCGACTACAGCTACCAGCGGCAGCTAAACATATTTTTGATAATATATCAACAGTTTATTAATATATCTTATTCAAAAGTTAAATGCACCCCAGAAAAAAATAGAGGTCAGGAGTAGAAGGTGTCGGTGTAGGTTAAAGACACTGAAACTACCCCAACCTCCCAAACTATTAGTCAGCAGAAGCTATCGCTTCTTCCAGTTCAGTTGTGACATCTTCAAGAGACTGGTTACCATTTACCACCACAAGCTGGTTTCTAGTGCAATAATAGTCAATCAACGGTGAAGTTTCCGAACGATAAATTTGCAGACGGCGACGAATTACATCTTCTGTATCGTCTTTACGTCCTCTTTGAAGTAAGCGTTCAATAACAACTTCATCAGGTACGTCCAAATTGACTACTCTCTCTCCCCCCTGACTGAGGTTTTGCAGTAATTTCTCTAAAAAAGCTGCTTGCACAACGGTACGCGGAAAGCCGTCAAGTATCCAGCCAGACTTGGTGTCACTTTGGTTTAACCGCTCTTCTACCATTGCTTCTACTAGGCGATCTGGAACCAATTCTCCTTTATCCATATAAGTTTGAGCTTCAATACCCAAAGGAGTTTGTTCGCTTAATGCCTGACGCAGAATGTCACCTGTAGAGATATGAGGAATATTCCAATGTTTTGCTAGTGCCTTAGCTTGCGTACCTTTTCCAGCCCCAGGTGGTCCCAAGAAGATTATTCTCGTCACTATTGTTTCACCATTCCTTCGTAGCGCTGGGATATAACATAAGTCTGAATTTGCTTAGATGTATCGATAGCTACGCCAACTAATATCAGTAAAGAAGTTGCACCTAGACCTCTAAAGGTAGGTACATTGAGAGCCCTTTCTACTGCTGTGGGAATAATTGCAATAAATCCCAAGAAAACAGCACCTAAAAGAGTTAGTCTATTTAAAACACGCTCAATATATTCACTAGTTGCTTTACCAGGGCGAATGCCAGGAATACTAGAACCCATTTTTTTCAAGTTTTGAGCCACATCTACCGGGTTGACAATCAACGAAGAATAGAAGTAACTAAAGAAAACAATGGAAACAAAATAAACTAGCGCGTAGACCCAAGAACCACTACCTGAAGGGTTTAAGTAAGTATTGACAATCCGAGAATAATCCGCATTTCTAATGAATTGTCCTACTACTATGGGTAAACTCAAAATAGCGGTAGCAAAAATAATTGGCATTACGCCACCTTGGTTCAGTCTCAAGGGAAGAAAGCTTCTTTGCTCAGCAAATACGCGTCTACCGACTTGACGACGAGCAGAGATAATTGGAATCCGACGCATCCCCTCTTGGACAAATACAATTCCAACGGTAGTGAACAAAAATAGAAGTAACAGTACGATCACGCGACCCACTGTTTCTCGGTTACTGTTCTGCACGAAGTCAATTGTATCCCCTAGGGATCTTGGCAGAGAGGCAACAATGTTGGTGAAAATCAACAAGGAAGCACCATTACCAATTCCCCTTTCTGTAATGAGTTCCGAAGCCCACATGACAAACATCGAACCTGCTGTCAGTGCTAGTGCGGTTTGAGCAATAAAGAATATTCCCGCCCCATGTCCGCCTTGTTCTGGAGTTAAAGCAAACCTATTCAGGAAAAATGCAGAAATACTGGTACTTTGAAAAATTGCTCCACCCAAAGCCACATAGCGGGTAATTTGGGAAATTTTTCGCCGCCCAGCTTCGCCTTCGTTTTTTTGTAAATTTTCTAAAGCAGGGATTGCAGCTGTTAGTAATTGAATGATAATTGAGGCATTAATATAAGGCAAAATACCTAAGGAGAAGACTCCCACAGCGGAAAGTCCACCACCGGTAAAGATATCTAGCAAGCCGAATATCTGATTATTACCGCTAGATACAGCAGCAGCGATGGCACCTCGGTCAATGCCTGGAATGGGTAAATAAATACCCAAACGAATCAACATTAAAATACCAAGAGTGACAAGCAGCCGACCTCTAAGCCCAGCTGCTTGTGCCATCTGCATAAAGGTTTCTTGAGCCGTTGGGGCTTTATCTCGACCGATCATAAAATGGCTACCTTGAAGTGTGAACCAGGCGCTGGTGAGAGTAAACGAAGACTAGTTTGCCTGGTTTTTCTTTGCGTCTATAACTTCGCAACTCCCACCTGCAGCCTCAATTTTGTTACGAGCGCTTGTAGTAAAAGCCACCGCCTTAACATTGAGCGGAGTACTTAATTCCCCATTCCCCAGAATTTTCAGGGGTCCTTTAACAGCAGTAACAATTCCTGCTTCTTGTAAAGAAGCAAGAGATACCTCTGTATTCGCAGGAAGGGAACTTAGCTTCTCTACATTAATCGTAGTGTAAATTTTGCGATTCACTAAGGGAAAACCCTTTAATTTTGGTATGCGGCGGTACAGGGGCTGTTGTCCACCTTCAAATCCAGGTCTAGTTCCACTACCAGAACGGGCATTTTGACCCCGCATTCCCAAACCACAACTGGCACCTTGACCAGCAGCTATGCCACGACCAAGACGACGGGGACGTTTTTTGGACCCTTTTTGGGGTCTGGCATCGTTTAGTCTCATAATTCTCTATGATATTTTTGTGTCGGCTTAAATACAGACAATATTACGTTTTTCAGTATTATTACTGCGCGTAGAGATTCTCGATTGGGACACCGCGATCTTCCGCTACTTCCATAAATGTACGTAGACCAGAAAGAGCATTTACTGCAGCTCTGGCATTATTTAAAGGGTTATTTGAACCCAATTGCTTAGCTAAGATATTTTTAACTCCAGCTAATTCCAGGACTGTACGAACTGCTCCCCCGGCGATTACGCCTGTACCAGGTGCAGCGGGACGCATGATAACTTTTGCTCCGCCACCAACACCATTGGTGGGATGGGGAATCGAGTTAGACTTAGTAAGGGGTACATCAACTAAATGCTTTTTACCATCAGCTACACCCTTTTTTACCGCGCCAATTACGTCTGCAGCTTTACCAACTCCAACTCCAACTTGACCGCGTTCGTTACCAACGACAACAATGGCACGGAAGCTGAGTTTTTTACCGCCTTTTACTACCTTGCTAACACGTCGGATTTGAATAACACGTTCTTGCCAGTTAGTTTCTTCTTTTTTGGCGCGACTTGTTTTACGACGATTATTTGCCATATAAATACTGTGTTTTTTGGTTATCAGTTAATGCGCAATACTTACAGTACGCTTACGCTATAAGGCGCACTCTAAACTAACAGTCTATGGCTAACGCCACACTCTTATGAGCTACGATTTATGACTAAGGTTGACTCTTAATACTTAGATCTTATGTTACTGCTATTCTCTGAGCGCTAGGGTGAAAATCCACAACTGCTTATGAGCAATGACTAATGAATAATCAGCAATAACAAATTTGAAAATCTAAAATCTTGAAAATCCAAATCTTGAAAATCTAAATCTTGAAAATCTAAATCTTGAAAATCTAAACCTAAAAATCTAAACCTGCTTCTCTTGCTGCATCGGCAAGTGCTTTAATCCTACCGTGATAAATATTACCACCACGGTCAAAAACTACTTTGCTGATGCCTTTTTCTTGAGCGCGCTTAGCAACTAATTTACCTACTTCGGAGGAAGCCGCGCAGGTATCTCCAGAGGATGATTTTGACTTGACTTCTGCTTCTACAGTAGAGGCTGCAGCCAGTGTATGTTGCTTAGTATCATCAATCACTTGAGCATAAATATGCTGGTTGGAGCGAAAGACTGCTAAACGAGGGCGCTCTGGAGAACCATTGACTTTGCCCCGGATACGTCTGTGACGACGTTGTTTTGATTCTTGACGAGTAAGTTTCATAGTTTACTTCTTACCACCTTTACCGGCTTTACCAGCTTTACGTCTGACTACTTCATTCGCGTAGCGAATTCCTTTTCCTTTGTAAGGTTCAGGAGGACGGACTGCACGAATTTTCGCAGCTGTATTACCCACAACTTCTTTGTCGTAACCGCTGACGACTACTTTTGTGTTCGCTTCAACAGCAAATTGAACACCTTGGGGGGGCTCTATCTGGACTTGGTGAGAGTAACCGATATTCAAAACCAAATTACGTCCCTGTACCTGTGCCCGGTAACCAACCCCTTGGATTTCTAAGCGTCGCTCAAAACCTTTAGAAACTCCCTGAACCATATTGGCAACTAAGGTTCTACTCAAACCATGCATCTGGCGAGATAGACGGGAGTCATCTTGACGTTTCACCCATAGTGTATCGCCATCTTGCTCTACACTTACGTTGCTGGAAAGTTCGCGGGACAATTCTCCTTTTGGTCCTTTAACGGCAATTTTTGTACCGTCGAGAGTTATCTGCACTTTGGCAGGAACGGTAATTGGTTGTTTACCAATTCGAGACATATTATTTTGTCCTTTGTTCTTTGTATGACTGTCTTTCGTCTTTCACCTTTTGTCTATCTTGCTTATGAAGTTTCTCAATTAGTTATGAGAAAAAACACAAATTAATGACTAATGAACAATGGCTAATGACAAATTACCAGTGATTACCAAACGTAGCAAAGTACTTCACCACCAACATTTTGACGTCTCGCTTCTCGGTCAGTCATAATGCCGGAAGATGTTGAAATAATGGCTATGCCAATACCACCAAGTACCCTTGGTAAATCTTTCTTATTGGAATAAACTCGCAAACCTGGTTTGCTAACTCGTTTTAAGGTTGTAATTATAGGCTGACGATTTTTACCCTTATATTTAAGAGAAATCACTAAGTTGCGCTTTACACCTTCTCCCGCTTCCTCAAATTCGCCAATATAACCTTCTTGTTGCAACACTTGAGCGATGCTACGAGTCATTTTTGTGGCAGGCACATTTGTAGTTTGATGCCTCGCCAAATTGGCGTTGCGGATGCGCGTAAGCATATCTGCGATTGTATCGTTTGCCGCCATCGTTTCCTCTTTCTTGTGAACTTAATTATCCCTAAAGGGCATTCCCATTTCTTTTAGTAAGGCACGACCTTCTTCGTCATTTTTAGCTGTGGTAATGATAGAAATGTCCATTCCACGGATTTGGTCGATACTGTCGTACTCTACTTCTGGAAAAATTAGCTGCTCCCTTACACCAAGGGTATAGTTTCCACGACCATCAAAGCTTTTGGGACTGATACCCCGAAAGTCGCGGATTCTGGGTAGAGCTAAGTTTATTAAACGCTCCAAAAAAGAGTACATGCGGTCGCCTCGAAGGGTAACCATTACACCGACAGGCATTCCCTGACGAATTTTAAAACCCGCGATCGCTTTTTTCGCTCTGGTAACTACGGGTTTTTGACCGGTAATGACTGCAATTTCACTTAACGATGCTTCTAACGCTTTGGCGTTTTGAGAAGCTTCTCCTAAACCCCGGTTAATAGTAACTTTAATTACTTTAGGTGCCTGATGAATGTTCGTATATTCGAACTGCTTAATCAGTTTGGGGACTATATTTTCTTCGTACTTTTTCTTGAGTGCTATTGGCATAACTTTTCTTTATCTTATCCCTGGGCTTGGTCAGAGAAGTTTTAGATTACTTAAACTGGGCTTAACGCAGCTAAACAATGAATTATGAATATAAATTATGAATTTAATATTTAGTAATTGGATTCATAATTGACTACCCACTATCCACTATTTATTTATCGATAATTTCGCCAGTCTTTTTAAGCATTCTGACTTTTTTACCTTCCGGTGTAAAGGTATAGCAAACGCGAGAAGTAACGTTCTGCTTGGTGGAATAAAGCATAACGTTGGAACTGTGAATCGGATACTCTTGGGTGGCAATGCTTCCTGATTCACCTTCTTGTTGGGGTTTAATATGTTTGGTTTTAATATTTACCCCTTGAACAATGATTTTGCTATCCTTGGGAAATGCTTGTGTTACTTCCCCTACTTTACCTTTATCCTTACCGGAAATGACTTGTACGGTATCCCCAGTCTTAACATGCATTTTGTAAAACTTGGGCTTTTGTTTCTTTACTGACATTAGAGTACCTCCGGAGCCAGAGAAACGATTTTAGTAAAGTTTTTTTCGCGTAATTCCCGTGCTACAGGACCAAATACGCGGGTTCCTCTGGGGTTTCCTTCTTTATTGATAATTACTGCCGCATTATCGTCAAAACGGATACTCATACCGCTGTCGCGACGAATGTTGTGACGGGTGCGGACAATTACTGCTTCAACCACATCTGATTTTTTAATTGCCATGTTAGGTTGAGCATCTTTAACAACAGCGATAATTCGGTCGCCGATGAAACCATAACGACTATTACCAGCTCCCAAAACCCGAATACACATTAGTTTACGGGCACCGCTGTTATCTGCGACATTAAGGTAAGATTGGGCTTGAATCACAATTTCTTCTCCCTAAAAATGTTGTTAGGTTGCGAACAAAAATCAAGAACTAACAACAACAAGTACTAACAAAAAAATTTATATAAAAAATTTTATTTATTAGCCTTGGTTTACTATTTGCTCAAAACTTCTTTGACTTGCCAGCGCTTTGTTTTACTCAAAGGTCTGGTTTCTTGAATTCGGACGCGATCGCCGACTTTACATTGGTTGTCCTCATCGTGAGCTTTATAGCGCCGGGTTTGAACAACGATTTTTCCGTATTTAGGGTGGGGAGCGCGGTTTTCAACGGCAACAACTACCGTTTTTTGCATCTTATCGCTGACCACCATGCCTACTCTTTCTTTTACTGCCATATTCGTACTTACTCTGATTCGCTAGTATTTTGCTCGGCTGCACGTTTGCGCTCTGACTCTACTGTGAGTAACTGAGCAAGGCGATGGCGGGCGTGTCTGAATTCGTGAGGTTTTTCTAACTGGCGGGTACTTTTTTGCAAGCGTAATTGGAAAAGCTGCCTTTTAACCGCACTAATTTCCGAGTTCAGTTGTTCGTCGCTCAGTTCCCTTGCTTCGGAGATTTTTGGTAGGGGCATATCAAGCTACTCCTTAAGTTTCTTGAGGACGAGTAATAAACTTAGTTTTAATGGGTAATTTGTGAGATGCAAGACGCATTGCTTCGCGAGCAGTATCTTCTGGTACCCCAGCAATTTCAAATAAAATTCGTCCTGGCTTTACTACAGCAACCCAAAATTCTGGAGAACCTTTACCGGAACCCATACGAGTTTCTGCTGGACGCATGGTAACTGGCTTATCGGGGAATACTCTAATCCAGATTTTCCCACCCCGGCGAACGTAACGGGTCATTGCACGTCGGGAAGCTTCGATTTGACGAGAAGTAATCCAGGATGGCTCTTGAGCTTGAAGGGCAAAATCACCAAAGTTAATCGTGGTCCCACCTTTCGCCAAACCCTTCATACGTCCGCGATGTTGTTTGCGGAATTTAGTTCTTCTTGGACTTAGCATAATTTGTCTTCTGTCACTTTTGTTTTGTTATTTGTCTTTTGTCACTTATCTTTTGTCCTGAATTTCGGACTTTTATCTCATTTGCTTTAGTCTCATGTTTTTTCAATAACCTGTTACTTAAAACTAACGAGAGGTGAACAATGACCAATAACCAATGACCAATAACTAATGATTATTCTTCATTAGAGCGGTCTTCAAACTGTTGGCGGCGACGTTGTCCGCGACGACGACCGGGTTCGCGATCGCGAGGGGGTTGTGAGGCTGGAGCTTCTTCTTGTCCGGGAATTACTTCTCCTTTGAAGATCCAAACTTTAATACCCAAAATCCCGTAGATGGTTTTAGCTGTACAGTAAGAGTAATCAATGTTAGCTCTTAAAGTATGTAAAGGTACTCTACCTTCACGAGTCCATTCAGTTCGGGCAATTTCTGCACCGTTTAAACGACCGCTAACCTGGATTTTGATACCTTGAACCCCAGCTCTTTGAGCTCTTTGGATTGCTTGGCGTACTACTCTACGGAAAGATACCCGTCGCTCTAATTGTTGGGCAATATATTCGCCAATTAATGAAGCCTCGGCATCTACTCGCTGGACTTCAACAACGTTAATGCGAATTTGTCGGGATCCTCCCAACAATTCTCGTAGTCCATTACGCAAGGCATCAATACCTTGTCCGCCACGACCGACAACTACCCCAGGACGAGCAGTACGTATTTCAAGATCGATTTGATCTGCTTTACGCTCAATCTTAACTTCCGAAATTCCGGCGTTATTTTGAGTGTATCTGCCGAGTTTGCTGTCAATGTACTGACGGAGTTTGTGGTCTTCTTGTAAAAGCTCTGGATAACGCTCCGGTTCGGCAAACCATCTAGATTGGTGTTCTTGGGTTACTCCCAAGCGAAATCCTACTGGATGAATTTTATGTCCCACAAAATCTTCCTCTAAAACATTCCTGATTAGGGTACTATTCGATGCTTTCGTCTGCAGCCACTGCTATTGTGATATGGCATGTAGGCTTACGAATTTGATAAGCCCGACCTTGTGCACGTGGCTGAAAGCGCTTGAGCACAGGACCTTGATCGGCGAAAGCTTGAGTAATTATTAATTTTGCTCTATCTAAGCCAGCATTATGCTCGGCATTTGCTGCTGCACTTCTAAGGACCTTTAAGATCGGTTCGCAAGCGCGATAGGGCATAAATTCTAAAATAATTAGCGCTTCACGATAGGAACGTCCTCTGATTTGATCCAGTACGCGACGTACTTTCAAAGGGGACATTCTGATGAATCGCGCTTTTGCTTTGATTTCTTGAGTATCAACTGCCATGATTTTCTCCTTTGCTGTCATTCGTCATTTGCTGCGTACAAATCACAAAGGACAGTTATACACTCATTAACTATCTGCCCGATCTTCTATCTTTGGTATGACCTCTAAAGGTACGGGTAGGAGCAAATTCACCCAATTTATGTCCGACCATTTGGTCGCTGATAAAAATTGGCACGTGCTGGCGTCCGTTGTGAACGGCGATAGTATGTCCCACCATATCCGGCAATATTGTTGAAGCTCTAGACCAGGTTTTAATTACCTGTTTTTCGTTATTTTCGTTGAGCTTTTCAATTTTTTTTAGTAAGTGATCGGCGACAAACGGACCTTTTTTAAGAGAACGACCCATAATTTCAATAGATAGGAATTTTTAAGTTGTCAGTTGTGGGTAGATTTTGAGTTTTAGATTTCAAGTTTCAGATTTTGAGTTTTAGATTTTGAGTAAAATTTTTATGAGAAATAACTCATTACTCATTACTTCTTACTCATCACTTATTACTTATTACTTAAGAATCATTACTCATTACTTAAGAATCACGACCACCACGACCGCGTTTGGAAGACCTACGACGGCGACGAACAATTAATTTGCTACTAGCTTTCTTCGGCTTCCGGGTCTTCTTACCTAAAGCTGGTTTACCCCAAGGTGTCATTGGACCGGATCTACCCACAGGTGCGCGACCTTCACCACCACCATGTGGGTGATCGACTGGGTTCATTACGCTACCTCTGACCTTAGGACGACGACCTTTCCAACGGTTCCGTCCAGCTTTACCCGCACTGAGGTTTCTAAATTCTGAATTACCTACCTGTCCGATGGTGGCGTAGCATTCGCGCCGAATCATGCGGACCTCTCCGGAAGGTAACTTGATACTGACGTAATTACCTTCTTTTGCCATTAATTGGGCGTTAGCACCTGCTGCACGTACGATTTGTCCGCCTTTACCGGCAATCAATTCAACGTTGTGAATGCTGGTACCCAAGGGAATTTTAGATAGAGGTAAAGCATTTCCATCTTCAATTGGCGAGTCAGGACCAGCCATTACGGTTGTTCCAACTTTCATCCCACTAGGTTGAAGAATATAACGCTTTTCGCCATCTTGATATTCTAATAATGCAAGTCTGGCATTACGGTTGGGATCGTATTCGATCGCAATGACAGTAGCAGGAATATTTCTTTTATCCCGCTTAAAGTCAATAATTCGATATAAACGCTTGTGACCGCCACCCCGACGACGGCTGGTAATTACACCGCGATTATTGCGACCTTTACGACGATGAACATAGGTCGTCAGAGACTTTTCTGGTTCTGTTTTGGTAATTTCCGAAAAGTCGGAAACTGTCACCTGACGAGTACTGGGGGTATAAGGACGATAAGAACGAGTACCCATAATTTGCTAAGTTGGAATTTTAGTTTTTGAGTTTTGAGTTTGGAAGACGCGCGGCTGCGCCACGAATGAGTTTTGAGTATTGGGCGATGAATTACCCTAACGTCATTCAAAACCCGCAACTAATTACACATCTGGGAAGAGAACTTGTCTAATCTTTTCCTCATCCCCTGGAGCCAATGTAACAATAGCTTTTTTATACTGGGGCTTGTAACCAATAAATCTACCCACCCGCTTTTTCTTGCGTGCTGGCTTATGGGTATTGATTTTGACAATTTTCACATCAAATAAACTCTCAATTGCTGCCTTAATTTCCGGCTTGGTTGCTTTGGGAGTGACTTCAAATGTGTATTTATTTTGTTCCATCAACATGGTCGCCTTTTCGGTAATAAGTGGGCGACGTACCAGATCTGGAAGGTCACGTGTCTGAGTTCTAACCATTGTAGACCTCCTGAATCTTTTCTAATGCTGGGGCACTTACAACTATTTTGTCGGCGTGCAACAAGTCATAAACGTTTAGTTGATTAGCTGCAATTAACTTCAACTTTTCAACATTACGAGCCGACAAATATACGTTTTCGCTGGGCTCAGACAAAATTAATAAAACTTTCTCTTCTGCTGTTGCACCCCAACGTGACATCGCGCCCATTAACTCTTTTGTTTTTGGACGCGATAACTGAGACGCAAATTCTTCTACCACAATTAGATCGTCAATTCGAGAGGCGAAAGCTGTTCGCAATGCCAAACGACGTTCTTTGCGGTTCATTTTCAAGTTAAAAACTCTGGCGTTTCTGGGTCCGAAGATAACACCACCACCACGCAATAGGGGCGAACGAGTTGAACCCGCACGGGCGCGACCTGTACCCTTTTGTCTCCAGGGTTTACGACCACCACCTCTCACTTCTGAGCGGGTTTTTGTATGAGCATTACCCTGACGGGCGTTGTTCATTTGTCTGACTAAGGCGCGGTGCACGACGTGAGCCGCCGATTCTTCTTTGGCAACACGTAGGTCAAAACTTTTTTGTCCGACCTGTTCTCCTTGCCAATTTTTTACTTCACACTCAAACATGTTTTTGTCCCTTGTCCTTTGTCCCTTGTATCTGTCCTATGACTTAACCCACTTAGCAGGCGTAATATCTAGCAAGGAACCAGCTTTACCAGGAACAGCTCCTTTGATTAATAACAGGTTACGTTCTGTATCTACCCGCACCACAGTAAGTTTGCGAATAGTAACACGCTTGCCTCCCAAGCGTCCTGCCATCTTTTTACCGGGATATACACGACCGGGAGTAGTACCTGCACCAATCGAACCTGGCGCTCTGTGGTTTTTTGAACCGTGGGACATTGGTCCTCGACCAAAGTTATGCCGTTTTTGGTTACCAGCAAAACCGCGACCGATACTTTTGCCGCTTACGTCTACTAATTGACCTGCACTAAAAATATCAGCACTAATCTTTTGCCCTAATGAATAATCGCTGACACCTTCGTGACGATATTCATTGAGATGACGCAATGGGGATGCTGATGATTTCGCTAAATGACCGAGTAAGGGTTTATTTAATGCTTTTTCCTTTACTTCGTCATAGCCGACCTGAATGGCTGAATAACCATCAGTATCTTTAGTTTTTATCTGTGTAACTGTACATGGTCCCGCCTGAATAACGGTAACAGGGATAGCTGTTCCCGCCTCATCAAAAATTTGGGTCATGCCCAGTTTGGTGCCGAGAATGCCTACAGACACAGTAACTGGCTCTCCTTTCTACTTTTTTGACTGACCGACTTCGATCTTCAAATAAACTGGCGCGTATTATATCAAAGCGGTTTTGCAAATTGCTAGACGCGATGACTATCGAGTATTCGTAACGTATGAACGTCAATCCGCAACTTACACCTAAATTCTGCACCAGAGCAGCTTAAATCTTCTTCCCTGCAGGGATGATTTAATCAATCGGTGTAAGGAATTACCTTTTGGCTTTTCGTGCAGCAACTCTTAGTTCTGAACCTTTAGCTTTGAACCTTTAGTCTTGAACCCTCAGTCTTAAACTCTCAGTTTTGAACTTTCAGTTTTGAACTTTTAGTTTTTAAACCTTTAAAGGTCAGAAATCAAGATATTACTATGGCACTCATAAGTCAATTGGGACTTAAGCAGTTATTTCCGCTCAGTATCCGTTCGCAGAGACTAACTCAATGCTACACGGTGACTCTACTTAGCAGTCTCTACTTTACCGAAGAACCCTCAAATCACACATAAAATATATATAATCGAGAGGTAATTTCAGATTTTAAGAGTATACGGCACAGTTCGGTTATTCATCTCTTGGGTCGCCCTGAGTTTTGTATGTGAGCCAAATCTACTGGTCGAAGCCCAAGGACTCCTAATTATATCAGCTCTTCTTAAAATCGAGCGAAACTATTTTATCTTTTATCATTTTTGCCAGAGCACCGTGATGTTTTAAATCACGTTGTATAGCTATATGAATGCGAACCAATTTTTTTTGTGGTCACAATCTCAAAATATAAAACATTTGTTTGCTTTTGTCGAGAGATTGGGATTGGGGATAGCACTGCGTGCCGCCGCAAGCGGCATATGGCGACTGGGGATTGGGAATTGGGGATTGGGGATAAGTAATTGATTAATGAGTGATTGGTATAGGGTAACAATGAAACATAATGATTCCCATAACCGGTCTTTATCTCATTTTTCCCTGTTTACTTTTCCGTGTCTTGCGACTGTTTTCCATCCTGCGGAGTGGATATGCTTGATCGCGCTGATTAATTAGTGTGGGGAGTCCGTTGTTACCCATTTCCTATTCTCTTCATTTCTCAAAACATATAGCTTTATCTAGAAATTAAAGTTAAATAATAGATATGTTTGAGTGGTATAGGACAAGAAACTAATTTATGGCACTACTAACCACCGGTAGAGGATTGATTCGCTGTTTGGAAAAACATGGCGCTGCGGGAGTTTATGCTCCTCTCGAAGGAGGATTTGAAGGTCGCTATCGCCGCAGATTACGGGCTGCTGGCTACACCACTCTGAATCTTACCGCCAGAGGTTTGGGTGACGTTGCTGCTTACTTGACTGGTATTCACGGTGTTAGACCGCCTCATTTGGGTAAAAAAAGTACTGGTAGTGGCGCTGCTGTTGGCGAACGCTACTATCTACCCCCACTTGTTAACTATCACTTAGAAAATTTACCGCCTAAGTCTAAGGGGTTAGTTTTGTGGATTATTGAAGGGTTTGTTCTTGATAATCAAGAAATCGAATACCTGACAAATTTACCTAAAATCGAACCACGGGTAAAAGTTGTGGTGGAAAGAGGTGGCGATCGCTATTTCCGTTGGCAGCCTTTAGAAAAGACTTTATTGGCTAGCTAAGGTTTCGTTTGATACAGTGCAATCGTTACGCATGCGATTTGCACGGGTTTTTGTAAGGAATAAAATAATACTTTTAGGGACGTACTTCGGTGCGTCCTTATTGTGTTTTTAGTAGCGAAAAGATATTTTGTGGATAACACCAATACTTGTTTAATCAATTCGCATTAGTTTGGTGACTGTCTTGCTAAACATTAATTCAAAATCTTTTTGAAGAATTTGAGCAACAATTGGTAAACCAAAATTTTTTACTTTTTCTCTCAACTTCAATATTGAAGCATTCCAAGTATAGTTGATTGCACTATCAAAAAGTCCTACACTTACCGCAACACACATTGGCAAGTAGTTCGCCATGTGAATTTATATTAGGTATATCCCGCAATTCACGAGGTAAATCTCTCCAAGCATATTCAATATCTTCATCACTTGCTAATACATTTCTCGGAATTCCTAAAGATTTAGTAAATTCATTGATCGCTGGTAAAACATTTTCTGGTAGTGATGGTAACTGAATTTGTGTTGACGATACGCGAGTAATTTCAGACATAGATTATTTCTTTATACTTAAAACGAGCACTACGCAGATTTTAGCCTGTTATTTAGTGTCACCACTCGTGATGAAAATATTTTCTTAACACTGACCATTTCAAAACTTGACTTGATTGCGCATAATTTTTGCGAGTATGCAATGAAACTGAGAAGTAACTGCGTAGATATGGGATATTCGGGATACTGAAGGTGTTTTAGTTGAGAATAAATCGCCAAACGGGGGAGAAAATCTTGATATTACTTGGTTGCGAGATGAAAGTTTGCAGTTAGGAGAAAGGAGAAAATTTACTGGAACCAGATGTGATCGCTGCTGAGATCGTGCGTAAATTGCAAATTGCGATGGAGGAGATGGAAGCCTCAATCGCTTTTTTATCACTAAAAAGAAATCTCCGAAGGTAGCTAATTTAAAATTAAAGCAAGAAAATTAATCAGCGAGTTTGGAAATGACTACACAATTCCCGATCGCCACAGAAACAACTCCAATGGTGTTGAAATTTGCTCCTGTTATTAGAATGACAGATGACCAATTGTTTGACTTTTGTCAACTAAATAAGGATCTTCGCATCGAACGTCAAGCAAATGGAGAAATTATTATTATGACCCCAACAGGTTCAGAAACTGAAGAGCGCAATTTTGATTTAATTGGACAATTATGGTTGTGGACAAAGCAAGACGGTACTGGTGTGGGGTTTGGTTCTAGTGGTGGTTTTACGTTACCGTCGGGTGCTGTACGTTCTCCCGATGCTGCTTGGATTAAAAAAGTTGATTGGGAAGCTATTCCCCCAGAAAAACGTAAAAAATTTGCTCCGATTTGTCCAGAATTTGTGGTGGAATTACGTTCGGAAACTGATGCTTTAAAGATATTAAAAACCAAGATGGAAGAGTACATTGAAAATGGTACTCGGTTGGGTTGGTTAATTGATCGCATTGATCGCAAAGTTTATGTTTACAGTTCCAATAATGTAATTAAAGAATTAAGTAATCCTGCAACATTAAACGGGGATGATGTTTTACCTGGTTTTATCTTGGATTTAAGTAGAATTTGGTAGTACCCAAAGTCACAAATTCATAAATTTTATGATACAAGTTACTCAGTTTCGGGGTTGCGAGCGAATCATATCTCCTAATTTCCCTGAGTTGTATTTAACTGTGGAGCAAATTTTTAATGCTGGTCAATAAGAATTAACCTAGCTAGGAGGAAATATAGCGCTACGAGCTAATCTTGCTGATTAGAAAACTTATATGCTCCCCACACAGATAATCCTGCTGCGATCGCAAGTAAAATCGGTATGCTGTACCAAGGAAAATCCGATAAAGGTGAATAAACCGCAGCACGTAAAGCAGTACTAGCGTAAGTCAAGGGTAATAAATAGACTAAAAACTTTAATCCTACTGGTAATGTAGCGGGATCGAAAAAGGTTGCACCTAAGAAAGACATGGGAATTATTACAAAATTGTTGTAAAGTCCCACAGATTCCAGCGATTTCACCGTTAAACCAGTAATTACTCCCAAACCAGCAAACACCGCGCAGTTAAGAAGCAAAATCAATAAAAACAAAGGATTTAGGAAACCTAAGTTCTGGGTGAATAACAAAGCTAAGATAATCACAGATCCAGAAGTCAACAACCCACGCACAATTCCTGCGGACATTTTTCCCAAATGCAAAGATAGGGGATTTATCGGTACTAACAATAATTCTTCAAAGGATTTTGTAAACAGGCGATCGCCACAAATAGAAAAAGTCGTTCCAGCAAAGCTAATTGTCATTGAGGAAAGAGCTATCATTCCCGGTAGGATAAATTCTAAATAGCTGTCATAGTCGCTGCTAATTACTGAACCAGGTCTAATTGAAGTACCTAAACCCAAACCGAAAGCAATGATATATATCAGTGGTGAAATTAAACCCGATGACGCAATTTGGGGAATTCGCACCCGTAAATCCAACCAATCACCCCAAAATATCGTCAAACTATCTGCCAAAATAAGCTGAATTTGTGAAAACTTTAACTTTTTACCGAAAGGTAACGCTCTTTGAAATCCCACTGTTTTCGCCGCACATTAAAAATCCATATGTAAATACTTTACATTTCTTTACAACTATTTACCATAGGTCAACTAAAGTTCCTCCCTTGGGGGAGGTCAGGAGGGGGTTGAACTCGGGGGATATTAGGAGGGGAGGGGTTTTACTCAGGGAAGGTTCGGAGGTGGTTAAACTCGGGAGAGCTTCGAGAAGGATGACTTCGGTTTATATTATCTTTCTCTTATCCCCTCCTGTTCGCGTTCCCTGTTCCCTATTCCCTAAATAACTAGATTTTTTGAGCAACATGAAAAGCACTCAAATATGAGATTTGGATATAATCTCCAAAATGATTTTGAATTACCTGTCTTAAACCTGCGAACAAAGAATCTCTGTGGGAACGCGGTAAATTTCGATATGGTGAAAAAGTGCTTAGAAGTTCAAGGTAAACCTCAACCTGGTAACTTATTTTGCAAAGTATGTTTTCAGACATTAACCCTTTAAATCGTCCAGATTTGAGAATATTCCGTCCAAAGCCCCAAAGAATTTTTTCTTGAGTTTCTCTGGTTTCATATCGCGTTAATGGAGGAGCCTGAGTTCCATAAACTTCATTGAGTACTTGATATATTTCATATGGAATTTGAGGTGTCATATTCCACAATAAAATCAAGAAACCGTTATCTTTGAGAGCATCAGCGGCTTTAGAATAAGCAACGTCAGGTGATATCCAATGAAAAGCACTTGCAGCCATTACCGCATCAAACCTGTTAGTCTCTAACTCCCATTCTTCAAAGGAAGTACAGTTAATTTCTATTTTTGGATATTGTTGACAATTGCGTAGGGCTATCTCGTAAAAATCTTGACTCGGCTCTATGCATTGCATTGAGAAACCTAGTTGAGCAAATGTAATAGTTGCAGTCCCTGGACCACAGCCGACTTCAAGAATAATTGAGTCAGAAGAAAGTCGAGCTAGCTCTACTACACGACGAACAATCTGCACGGGATAACTTGGTCTAGCTTTGTTATAAGCTGCAGCGACCGGAGAAAACCAGTTTTTTCTCTGTTCCAAGTCTTTCATGAGTGATTCACGTAAGCTTTGGAGTTTATAGAGGAGAATAATTATTGATACTTAAGTTTTAGTTTAAAGGCTTAGAATCTAAAAGCTTAGAATCTAAAAGCTTAAGTTTTTAGTCCCCTAATACAATATTGTATCCCCTAAGAGCTTAGACTTTGGCATTAAAGTTTTATAAACTTGGGGATGATAGTTACCATCTTATGCAGGGACATAAAAGGGTAGTGATACACAATTAATAGTGTTCGAATTAATTGTTTGAAATAACTACTCAAAATAATTTTTTAAATAATTGGTCACAAATCTGTAAATTGCTCCTACACTCACTATTTTTTTGTTGTATCTACAATCCACTAATTAATTTTTTCGATTTTTTGGAAATTCTAATTAAAGATATATAAAATTTATCAGGGTGCAGATAACTTTGACTCTAAGAGATACTAACAGTGAGATAGATTATATTTTTGAGAATATTTTTATCCTCAACATTAATGACTACACACAGTTAGAGCTTCAAACTATCTATCTTCAAGGAGATTATTTGTTTTGTCAAAAAGTTCTAATAGCCCAACAGTACCAACGAAAAAAGTATAAATACCATATTTAATCGGCGTTTTATTACGTGAAGGTGCAAAATAAGTGGCTATAATTGCTTCAATGAGATGACTTATAACAGCAACACGTTCAATCCAAAAAACTGGATGTAGAAAATTTGGAATTTGAGCTTGAGTATATATGGCATAAATATTCCATAACTCTAATCCAATAGCACATGTAATCAATATTGTAGAGATAAATTTAATCGAGGTAACAATATTTTTTTTCATGGTTTAATTGAAAAAATCTTAACTTTTACTATTTTTTAATATATAGCGGATATACTTTACCGATAGTAATATTTTAGATGATTAGATCCATAAATATAAATCCATAAATGTTATATCCTATTTAGTGAGTAGTTATAAATAGAGATTGCTGTGACAGGAATTCATAATCAAATCTTGCAGCTTTCTTTTGAATCAATTATCCGCCTTCTCATCGGTAAAGAAAAACTGCGAATTTATGAAAGTACAAATTGGGAAAAAGAAGGGATTCGTTTTCACGATCCAGAGCTAAGCTATCCACAATATTACAGCAGTCAAAATTTTCATGGAATTGAGAATGGCTATTTGAACCCGATTGCAGCAATTACTTACGATTTAGTTACAGCATTCGCTTCACCACCAAACGAGACTTGGGTACGCAAACAGTTACTTGCTGCAATTGAATCGGAACCAAAACAGATTCTCGACCTTGGTTGTGGTACCGCTTCAACTACCTTAATGCTAAAACAGGCTTATCTACAAGCAACCACGGTTGGGTTAGATTTATCTACTCATATGCTGGTTTTAGCAGAACACAAAGCACGAAAAGCAAAATTAGATATAAATTTCCTTCATGGTTTAGCCGAATCTACCGGTTTGGAATCCAATACTTTCGATTTAGTGACGGTTTCGTTTCTACTACATGAAACACCACCCAATATTTCCCAATTAATTTTGCAAGAATGCTTCCGCTTGCTTAAACCAGGAGGGGAAGCGATCGTTTTGGATGGGAATCAAAAAATTCTTCGCCATACTGATTGGTTAATTGAACTTTTTAGAGAACCTTACTCAAAAGTATATGCTAGTGGGAGTGTTGATGATTGGATGCGAACGGCTGGATTTAATTCCGTAAAAACCAAGTACATTGGCTGGATACAGCAAGTGACGAGGGGTGTAAAGCTGGTAAGTAATGAGTAATGAGTAATGAGTGATAAGTGATGAGTAATGAGTAATAAGTGATGAGTAATAAGTAAATAATATGATATTCAGTTAATTATTTATGGTAACTCTTCACCTATTATCAGATTTTACGGGTTCCAATTTCCAAACCAAGGAATTTACAACTAATAATTCACCCCCCAAATATTACTATGAAGGACATTGCCCGCAAACTGGCGAACTATTAAAGCTTCCCCGCACTCCACAAGCAGAAGCGATCGCGATTGGTTTAATGCAACATCTGGACAAAGATGAAGTATATTCCCACGAAGGTAAAATGTACGGGATATTACTAGTTGAATTACCTTCTGGTGAACAAAGGATACTTAAAGCTTTCTCAGGGTTGCTCAATGGTTGGGGTGTAGTTGAAGGTTGGGTTCCACCAATTCCGGGACGTGAAGAAGTTGCATTAGATGAAAAGTTTACCTTAGTTAAATTAGAAGCTATTAAACAAGAAATAATTAAGCTCAAAGAACTTCCCGAACGAAGCCAATACAAACAAATATCCGAGGGATTTGAACAACAGTTACAAAAAATGAGCGATCGCCATCGCAACTGCAAACAAGAACGTCACAGAAAACGTCAGGAAATCTCTGAAACACTCACAGGTGAAGAACTTAATACAAAACTCCAAGAACTTGATGAAGCAAGTCGTCAAGATGGGATCGAACGAAGACAACTCAAACGCCAACGCGATCGAGCATTAAAACCCCTTAAAGCAATCATTGATGCAGCAAATGCAAAGATACGGGAATTAAAACAACAACGTAAGGAATTATCTCGTCAACTTCAAGCAAAAATGCATGCTGCTTATAACCTGATAAATTTTCTAGGAAAGTCAAAAACATTACAAGAATTAATGCCATCTGGCTTACCTACAGGAACCGGGGACTGTTGCGCTCCTAAATTACTCCACTATGCAGCGACACATAGCTTGAAACCTTTAGCAATGGCTGAATTTTGGTGGGGAAAGTCTTCTGGAGTAGATTCTTCCATTAGTGGGGAGAAAATTCTAGGTCAAAAAATTCTAGGTAAAAAAACTTCAGGTAAATTCTATGGTGCTTGTGTGGAACGCTGTCAACCATTGATGGGGTTTTTGTTGTCGGGTTTGCAATCTAGAAACGATGTAGAAACACAATCTTACCAAAATCATGTTTCTCTGGGGGAATGCTTTGTTAACGCGTCTCCACAAGATATGCTTGATTTGTCAATTATTTATGAAGATGAATGGTTGATTGCTGTTAATAAACCTCCTAGCTTACTATCAGTTCCCGGACGATATCTTCATAATCAAGATAGTGTGTTGAGTCGTTTAAATAATTTATTACCAACTGCTGAAAATCTCACAGCAGTACATCGTTTAGATATGGATACCTCTGGTATTCTACTTCTAGCAAAAGATTTGGAAACCTATCGTCAAATTAGTAAACAGTTTCAAGAACGACATGTATACAAGGTTTACGAAGCTGTACTTGCAGGTGTTATTACTACTGAGGAAGGGATAATTGAATTACCACTATGGGGAAATCCTGACAATCGCCCCTATCAGGAAATTAATCAGCAATATGGTAAACCCAGTTTAACCAAATTCAAATTAGTAAAAATAGAAAACAAGCGTACTCGGGTTGAGTTTATTCCTTTGACAGGACGAACCCATCAATTAAGAGTTCACGCTGCAGATCCACAGGGTTTGGGTATTTCAATCTTAGGCGATCGCCTGTACGGGTGTAACGCAGAAGTAGACCGATTACATTTGCACGCGAGAGAACTTTACTTCAATCATCCTCAAATCAAACAAAAAATACATTTAAACGTAGAAACACCTTTTTGATGTGGCAGAATCAAAACTCTAAGATTAATTATAAGAATAACTCATAGTACTCAATCAACAAAAATCACTTTTCAGCTAAAGCATCTAAAAAATAACCATTCATAACCGCATAGCTAACCATTTTGTAGTTATGCTTGGTTAAATGTTCGTAGATCTTACTTGTAGAAGGATTATTAATATCAAATTTATGTATTTCAACAACGATTAATCTGGGACGATAAATATTCAAATCTAATGAAGAAAGAACCTCAAAATCATGTCCCTCAACATCAATCGACAGCAAATCAATGACTTTGGGAGCATTACACTTCTCCAAAATAGTATTTAGAGAAATACTTGTCACAACATGTTGGTTGCTAACTTGGCGATGATTTTTCCAGTTTTCAACATGCTCAGCATTAATTGAGGAAACAAAAGAATCATCGAATTCTGTGAACACAACTTCTTTCTCTTGGTCAGATACAACTGCACAAATATTAGTATCTCGCTTCCTCAACCTTTTGTACTTGCTAATCAATGTCTCATTAGCATCAATATTTATACCAGTCCAACCTCTCCTGTATAAAATAAAAGTATTGGAATAGTGAATGGGATGATTGCAACCAACATCAATATAAAACCCCTCATTTTTCCATAAGTAGGAAGTAATAATTCTGTCTTCTCCAGTTTGGGAATAACTATATATATTGTGAGAATCAAAAATTTTAGAGATTAATTCAAGCGATACAAAGCGAATAAAATTCAAAAGTCCAAATTGATGGAAATAACGAGTAATTAATCCCATAGAATCATATTGGGTAGCAGCACAGAGTATATTATGATACTCAAAATTTTGGTGTGCAACCTTATGGACAATTTCTTTATTAGCGACTGAGTAAATAACTATAAAAAGTAAATAACTATAAAAGACGTTTAGCCGCTATCTCTGAGTTATACCAATTTCAAAAAACACTGCTACACATCAACTTTTTGAGCAACTCTTTGAACCTGTTCCCTTTTCCCCCTTCCCTGTCTTGGTCAGCGTTCCTACCCTGCGGGGTTTTCTCCATAAGCTGTTGTGCATTTTAAATGCACAACAGCAAGGAAGAAGGAAGAGGGAAGAAGGAAGAAGGAAGAGGGAAGAAGGAAGAAGGGACAAGATTTGTAGCCATTAACCAATGAGAAATGAATATATAAGTTAAATGCGTAGCAGCTTATTCCCTATAAAAAACAATTAACAAAAATAAATGTATTTGCGAATACTTACTCTAGTCTTGAATTAGACAATCGAGACAAATATTACGCGAAATAAATGAGTATCAACTTTAGTAAACAGTTGCTGAGTTTACAATAAAGTGGTGCTAATTTAATCATATGGACACAACAAAGAAATCTCTTTCATAAGTTATCCAAACGAAGGAATTAGAGCTAGTGTCCTCCCGCTCTGATGATTTGGAAATATCTACTCCATTATTGCATCCAGTTAATGTGTTTTCGCCTTTAGTCTGTCGAGTTAATTTGGAGGTTATAGAACGCACAGCCAAAAATGTCTGCCTAGCTGGAATACAAAGGATGCTTCATATTGGTTGTAGATAAATCGCAATACTGTCCATACTAGTTTTTGATTTCAATTAAAGTTTTACTATATCTGAATCGGTTTAATGGTTGGCAACCGCCTATGCTACTGACACCTTTCCGTCATAGCTACAGGCGGTTAAATTGTTTTGGGGATTGGTAATTGGTAATTGGTGTTAGCGGAAGCGTGGCGTATGACTGGCGTCACGCTTCCGCTAAGAGCCATAAGCACTGCGTGCCGCCGCAAGCGGCATATGGTAATTGGTAATTGGTGATAACACAACCTACCACGGCAAACGGCATATGGTAATTGAATTTATTTGCGATCGTTGCTTTCTATTCAGAATTTATTAACTTTGACCTATTACCCATTACCTATTACCCATTACCCCTAACTAGCAACAAGAGTAATTATTGTCAGTTCGGGCGGACAAAATAGTCTTCCGGGGGGAAAAGTCCCCAAACCACGATTTACATACAGTTGATTTTTACCCACTTTATGAAAACCTTCCGACCACTCCCAATATCTCACTACTTTTGCACATTCAGGTCGTAAGAAGGGTAACCAACATCGTATTTTTTTGGGAAGTAAGTGACTGAATTTTTTATAGTAAATTATTGCTGGTCCCTTTCCGGGGATCACAAATTGACCGCCATGGGTATGACCGGAAAGTTGTAAATCAACCCGCCATTTTTCCAAGACTTTAGCAGTATCTGGATTATGGGATAGCACAATACGCGGTATAGAATCATTTAGCTGATTCATTACTGGTGCAGGTTTAAATTCCCGAGACCAATAATCAGCAAGCCCCACAAGCGCTAATTCTTTTCCGAGTGGATAAGCAATTTGATTCCAAAGGACATTAATATCAATACTGGAGAAAGCATTGGTAATCTCAGTTCGGGAACGTTGATAATAAATATCATGATTTCCAAGTACTGCGTAGACTCCAGATCGAGCTTCTAAATACTTCAATCTGCGCACTAGTTGATGAATCGGTGATGGATCGTCTGTTACATAATCGCCAGTTAAAAGTACTAAATCTGGTTTAACATCGTTACTAATGTCGATCGCCTGTGCAAGCATAGCTTCAGAAAGGCGCAATCCGTCATAGTGCAGATCGGTTAAATGTACTAACCGGGTATCTTGCAATGATTTTGGCAAGCCTGCAATTTTGACTGTTATTTTTTCTACCTTTAACGGTCCTGATAACAACCAGTGCATTACGCTGACATCTCTCTTTGTACCAGCACTATCAACTTAACAAAGTTCATTATTAAAATTTAATTAAATTTATTTAAAAAATTTTTAATCGCTGTTTAAGAGAGTTTTTAATATCGGTTTTTTTTTAATTGCTACATTTAGAATGCGGTAAGCAGAACGTTTATTAAAGGGAACAGAGAATAGGGAACAGATTCAAATAATTAATGTGCAGTGTTATTATGCCGAGTTACCCACAATCGGGGACTCCAAATTATTTTTCTTTTAGATTTTAGAGTTTGAGGAACAAATACTGATAATCAATGACTAATAACTAGCTAAAGTAATCAGGGTTATTTCTGGTCGACAGCAAAAGCGTCCTGGGAAATAAGTACCCAAACCACGATTTACATAAAGTTTATTTGAACCTACATTATGAAATCCTTTTGACCATTGCCAATTTTTGACTACATTGAAGATTTCGCTTTTGGTAAATGGCATCCTATATTGTAGATTTCGAGGTAGTTGCTTAAGAATATTTTGGTATATTGTTGCAGCTGAGCCGAGATGAGGAATTACAATATGACCGCCGTGGGTATGACCCGAAAGTTGCAAGTCTACTCGCCACTTTTTTCGTTGCAATATTTCTGCTGTATCGGGATTGTGGGATAGAACAATACGAGGTGTTTTTATATCTAGCTGGTTCATAACTGCTGCAGGTTTGAAATCACCTGACCAATAATCAGCTAGCCCAACTAGTGGTAGCTGTTTTCCTAGAGGGTAAGCAATTTCGTTCCAAAGAACTTGTATTCCTACACGAGTTAAAGCATTGGTAATTTCTGTTCGAGAGTGACTATAGTGAATGTCATGATTACCTAGAACAGCATAAATTCCCAATCTGCTTTGTAAATATTTGAGTCTCAGTACTAACTGATTAATAGGTGCGGGATCGTCAGTTACATAATCACCTGTAAGTACAATTAAATCCGGTTGAATTCGATTACAAGTTGCGATCGCAGTTGCTAATAATTTTTCTGAAAGGCGCAAACCATCGTAGTGAAAATCTGACATCTGCACTAAACGAGTGCCTTGTAAAGATGCTGGTAATCCCGGAATATTAACTGTCAGTTTTTCTACAGACAATTTCCCAGTTAGTAGCCAGTGCATATAAGAAAATAACTAATCATGATAGTATTTTCAGCTTATCAAGTTTGAATATTTACCGAAGTTTTTAAACTTACAAGAATGATTGTGAAATTATTATTGTAAGTTTAAATTATTTCTTTGAATTGGGGATTGCTTTTGAATTACAAAATCAAGTAGCAATTATAGACAAATTCAGAGTAGTAATTAAGATTGAAATTATCATTTTTCCCACAAAGCAACTAATTCCCTCACCTCATCCAGATCTAAATAATCTGCAACAAAGGCTTTCCGTAATAAAGGATAGGGAATAAAGCGGTCATACTTTTCCATTTCTGGGGCTTCAGCCTCACTGACTAAATGTTCTGGAACAATCCTCTGTTTGCACAATGAGACTATTTCTGGATAAATGTTGTCAAATTTTCCCTTGGGTAATTTTAAGGTTATAAAATAAGGATTAGTCCCGCCAATACTTTTAATTTCTAGTGATTCTCGACAAAAGGAATTAATTAATCTTTCTAAAGTTCTATAGGCTACTGTTCCCATCCAAGGAAATATACAGCATTTACCTTTTTTTAATCGGACTATATTACATTTATCTAACTGATATTCTTTTGCTAATTGGCGAACTTTTTGCAAACGTTTGACAGCATTTTTTTGTAAGTAACTATACTCTGTATCTTCAAGTAAAACTTGACGCATTCTCTGTAAAACTTTGCTATGAATATTACCACTACCACCGCGCCAATAAATACTAGCCTCTCCTTCTGCTGGCTTGACAGCAATAGTTTTTTTCCGAAAGTCTACATCTAAAACTTGCCAACTTCTTCCAGCTAAACCAAATTGACTTCCGACTGTTGGTATCATAACAATACTGCCAATTGATTGCGATTCGTGTTTAACAATATATTCTTTAGTCTCAGGGAACACCGCGTAAAACTGATATTTACGAACAATTTTTTCCCCTGCTAAACCAATAATTAATGTACCTGCTTCAGTTCGGTGAATATGGTCAATATCAATTAAGTAACGCAGCAATAATTTCAAATCTTCTGGAGAAATATTCCTAAAAGGCGACAAACTTAAAACTCGTTTGGCTAATACCCCTGGTGAAATTTCTCCCATTGCTGCTAAAGTACTCATTGTTTGATGATAAAGCAGACTTAAGGGATATTTAAGCGGTTGAATTGGTTCGATCCATTTTTCTTCGATATAAAGTTGGATAATAGCGATTGCCTGTAATAATTGCCAAGGAATCTGAGTGGGTAAAGGTGCATCTGGAGAAACTTCATCTTCTGCACATATAAACCGCATGTCTGCAGGTTCTCCACGTCTCCCGGTACGACCCAAGCGCTGTAAAAAGCTGGCTACGGACATTGGTGATTCGAGTTGGATAACTCTTTGTAAATGACCGATATCCACACCAACCTCTAAAGTTAATGTTGCAGCAGTAACAGCAGGTCGATCACGTTTGCGCATTGCATCTTCCGCAGCTTGGCGTAAGTTAGCAGAGATACTACCGTGATGGACGTGGAAAATATCTAGTTCTCCTCGATCTGCAGCAATCTTTCTCAGAGATGCGATCGTAGATTCTGCTTGAGACTTATTATTTGCAAATATTAAACATTTTGGTGATTTACTGTTTTGATAACTAGTCTGATAAATATATTTGCTGTAAGCTGTAATACCTGAATCATCAATATCCTGAGATAGATCAAAATGTTCTAAAGCCAATTTAATGTGACGTTTAGCAGCGATAATTTCAGGAGTAATTGTGGGTCTTTCTGTTCCAGAACCCAACCAATTTTCAGCCATGGAATAGTCACCCAAAGTTGCTGACAAACCAATGCGACGAGGTTGAGTTTTAGTTAAATTTGCTAAACGTGATAGCTGACAAAGAATCTGACAACCGCGTTCTGTTCCCATAAAAGCGTGAATTTCATCAATAACTACAAACTGTAAATCGCCAAACAGACGCATAATATCGCGATGCTTGTTAATTAATAAACTCTCTAAAGATTCTGGAGTAATTTGTAGAATACCTTGAGGATGTTTGAAAACTTGTTTTTTTCGACTTTGGGAAACATCCCCATGCCAGTGATAAACTGGAATATCTGCTTCCCTTAGTAAATCATTGAGGCGTTCAAATTGATCGTTAATTAATGCTTTAATCGGACCGATGTAAATTGCTCCAATACTTTTGGTTGGTTGTTCGTATAATTTAGTGATAATGGGTAAAAAAGCTGCTTCGGTTTTTCCCGCAGCTGTACCAGCAGAAATTAATAAATGGGAATTTGTATTAAAAATTACTTCGCATGCTGCAATTTGAACTGGTCGTAACTCTGTCCAGTTGTGGTTGTAGATATATTCTTGGATGAAAGGTGCTAGTCGAGAAAATGTGGTTTGACTCATATTCGGAATTAAAAATTCAGAATTTTAAGGTTGATCAAACCACAAAAATATAAAGATGCAAAATTATTGATATAGAGTTAGATTCCTTACGGAAAAATATAACAAAAATGAAAAATATTTATCCGTAACTGTCACTATTAGCGATCGCTGCTTGGTAAAGGATTTAAAATCATATCGAATGGTTGGTCAAATTTTACATAAATCAAACAAGCTTCTTGATGACATGTAAGTGAATGTGTAGTGTGTCTTGGAACATTAATATACGAGTTTGTCCTTAAATTTAGCTTATTACCGTTATCAAAGATATATGTTAAATCGCCCTTGCTCAGTAGGAGAACTTCACGATTACTATGGTAATGGCGAGGAAAAGCATATCCCGCAGGTAATTTAATCATCATTTCGGAAGCTCCTTCACTTGGGTTACCGTTTAGTACGGTGACTTCTGGTCCTTTGGGTACTCCATCTATAGGTTTCCAGTTAAAATTCGGTAGCTCAATAATTACAGTTTTATTAGTTTCTTGAGCAAATACCGATTCAGTTGGTAATAATATTGTTGTTACTAGAAAAAGTAGAATAATGCTGGTAATACTGACGAACTTTAATAATGATGTTCTTGCTTTTTGAAGAGTTTTGGATATCATACTATTCCTTTTTTTATTACTGAAGTTACAGGAAGCTGCAATCAGCTAACTACTGAATTAGCTAAAAAATATTGTATCTATATATACTACTAACTAAGTAAAATTGAGGTATCAGGAATATATAAACGATTATTTCTACTTTGGGATATAGATATCCGAGAACTGAAGCGTAATTTACAGTAAGGAAAGGAGAAGTATGATAAACGAAACGCTATAAGAAAGCCGAATACACATAGTCTAAACCTGTATGCCCAGAGGTTTTATACTATAAGTATTAATACTCAAGTAGGTATTGATTGATTCAAACTAGCCGATCACTGAGTCTGAATCACTGCTTCTTTTTTTTTAAACTGGTAACTTTTCTAGAACTATCACGCTACGTGTATCATGAATAGGTTTATAAATTAATTCTTGAAAATCAGGATATTCTTCAGCACGATAAACATTTTTGTTAATAACTAAATTACGCTTAACCAAAATATATCCATCCCCTTGTTCATAAATACTTTTATAAGAACCAGTTGTATTTGAGAAATTTCTATCTTTTGGTTTGCGGACAATTTTATACCCACTAGGAATATTAATTTTATATTCCCAGTTGTAATTTCCAACCCATGCTACGAATGGGTAGTGACGCTTACCAAATGTTATGTACGTTCTCAACCATGCAGGACTAATTTTACTAATACCAACAGGTGTACTGAAATATATTTTATCTTCTATTTCAACAGCATGAGGACTAATCCATTTTCCTTTAACTGTTACGGGTAAATCTAAATTATTTAAATTGCTTGTTTCTATAATTCCAGTACCAGCTTCGCGGGTATTTGCTAGGATTTTTTCGGCTAACTGTTTTGGTGTATCAGATGCAAAATATTGTCTAGGTTCGCTACTTAAATTACCAAAAAATTTTAATTCGCTTTGACCATCAATTGTCGCATCTTTGTTAATTTTAATTAAAGCCTTCATCTCATAACGATTTTTTTGAGGTGAAGACTTTGGTGTATATTTAGTTAAACCTTTTTCTGTAAGTAAAACAACAAATTTATTACTAAGATAATTATCTAAATCCCTAAAAGACGAATAAATATTTGTTGGATCTGCAAAAATATTATAATCGGGTAGATAAATAATTACATGATTGAACTGCCAAGGTGTCGGTAATGGTAAAGCTTTATATATATTGTCTGAGTTAATCATCGCAGGGGAAGACTTGATATTTACAGCTTTAAGTAAAGTGTGCATTAAAAGTACATAATCTTTACAGTCTCCATAACCGTTATGGAGAATAGCTGTAGCAGTATGGGGTACATAACCCGATGATTCATTAAGATAGACACCCAAATATTTGATATTTTGTGCTACCCAGTTATAAATAGATTTTGCAGCTTCAATACCTTCTTTATCTTTAGTAATTTGAAATGCAAGTTTTTTAATTTCTGGCGTTATCACGACTCGAACACGCCATTTATCCCAAATATTTCTACCAATCTCTTCCCAACTATCTAAGTTAGAAAACATAAATATAGAATCAAAATCCCAAACACTAACCATTAGATTTTCTACTTTACGACCCTGTTGGTTAGTAATTACAGCTTTGATTATTCTATTGTCTCCATCATAAGTATCTGTGACAGTATATTTTCCTCTTTTTTTCCAGTTTAGTTTTAGAGATTTTGGTAATTTAATTTCTATTGATTGTTTTACAGTTGGTTGTGAGAATGTGGGACTTTCGATATAACTTAACCCAACAGTTGAAGGCTTTTTCTGTATCATTTTCCATTTTACTAAAGCCTGAGAACCTATTACTAATCTGGGAAATACTACTGAAATTCTTAAATTATTATTAAAGCCAGGTACATGTGTTGCACTGGAACGATTGAAAATATTTTCGTCAGTGACTCGAATTTTTTCTCCATTTGGTTGAACTACATAAGCCTCGATTAATTCTGCAGACTGAGTATCAGGGGAATAATCAACAAAATCTCTTCGCCAATTTTCAATACCCTGCTTTGTCAGAAAAGTTACTCTTTGAGTTACTAGTCGGGTATATGTATAGTCAGAATTGATTAGATATTTATTTTCATAATTATCTATTCTTACATTTTCAATAACATCGCGATCTAATTGCAAATTAGACTGGGTATTATTTCCGATGTATTGAGTGTCAGGTGATGTTTTTATTGGTGATTTATAGCCTTGAGACCGATTAATACTTTTTAAATCAGAACTATAGCTAATATTAGGAAGTAAATTCAGGAATAATATGACCAAAAATGCTATTGCAAAGATAAATATATTTTTTTTCAATTTCATTATTCTTTATTATGACAGAAATTACTGGCAACCTTAAATCAAAATTATATTTTATTTTCTTGCTTAAAATTTTAGTTTAATTTGTTAATTTTATACTTTCGTTTCTTTGAGGTAATTCAGGTTAATTCAGGTTAATTTAAGTGAACAATAAGAATGATAAAAATTATTTTCGATAAGTACCTCAAATTAATTTTAAGTTTATTAACGGGACTTAGACATTTTTTTGCTCAAAAAATAGCCTCAAAGCTTTATAAATCAATAGTTTTACGTCGAATTGGTTGTTTTCTTAATATATCTAGGTTTGAGCGATTTTTAGGGCTTTGAAGTTAATCCCTTGTCATGACTAGCT
Source organism: Mastigocoleus testarum BC008 (assembly GCF_001456025.1). Classification (GTDB taxonomy): domain Bacteria; phylum Cyanobacteriota; class Cyanobacteriia; order Cyanobacteriales; family Nostocaceae; genus Mastigocoleus; species Mastigocoleus testarum. Next base: position 12,758 of record NZ_LMTZ01000098.1, on the reverse strand, counting down.
TTAAGGCTTTTTGTCTAAGTCTCGTTGAAAAAGATTTGAGGTAAATTATATGAATAGTATTGTGCTTGACCTGTTATACCAATTTTAAAATAATGATTTAAAATTAAGTAATTACACTGAAAAAGAAGCTGTATTTAGACTCAATCAAATATGATTATTAATTTGAAAATACTTTTTAAAAATTCAGTATTAACGCTCATGTAGTGTCTAAGAAAATAATAGAAAATTAAATGACAAAATTAAGATTTCCATGAAAAACTTATTTTTGTCTTTACTATTTGACAAGGATTATTCGACAATGCAAGTTTGTAAATGGGTCACAACTGGGAATGAAAATCCAAAACTAGTTATGAAATGGATTGATATAGGTTGGGTTGAAGAATGGGAAGAAATTAATCAACTCGAACATCAATTGCATTGTGCATCTTCACAGAATAATTTGAATTTTGCTTGTCTCATTCTTCACAAGTTAAAACAGGGTAAACTTTATTAAAAATCCACTCAAAATGTCGCTGCAGTTCATTATTTTTGCGATTTCAATTATTAGTAAAACAAATTTTTTTAGAAGTTTACATAAAAAAACATCAAAATATGGGTTTTAGACGCATATAAAACCCATATTTTTAGCTTTATTTCCAAAAGTTTGAGGCTATTATTGGATAATAAAAACTTATATAAAGGATTTACAAGAAAATTCTTGAAAAAGTCACAGACTTTAGATTCTAGGTTAAAATCCAAATCTATAAAACTAAAATATATAAAATCCAAATATGAATGATTATCTTAAGCTTCAATAATGATAATCATTTAAATTTATAAGAAGTACTTGAAAAGCACTCTGCGCTTAGACTACACTTCCTTGCAAGTAAGTCAAGGATAAAGTTTTATTTTTTTGTTTTTAGAATGAAATAGCCTTGCTCTTGCCAATACTAACATTCGATTAAGTCATGTTTAAGGTTACATCTCCTGTAGCCTTGACTCTGAGTGAATGTTCCATTTTCAGTTTTTCAAGTTGAATAGAAAAATAGATTTTGGAGATTCAATTTCCTGATGGTTGGATTATTGCAAGAGAAAGTATAACTGTTCTGAAAACTCCTAAATTGATTATTAAATCTCATGCGTAGAACCAAAATAATTTGTACTGTTGGACCTGCAACATCCACACCCGAACGTTTACAGTTACTGGTAGACGCTGGTATGAATATTGCTAGACTCAATTTTTCCCATGGTACTTATGAGTTCCACAGTCAAACTATTCACGATTTGAGAAAACTAACTACTCCTCCCCAAAGTCCTCTTGCATTAATGCAAGACCTATGCGGACCCAAAATTCGCTTGGGAATTTTACCTGAGGAAGGACTGACAGTAGAACCCGGACAGGAAGTTACTTTTGTTTTGCAAGAAGAAGGTAAAACTATTGACGACTTACCTTTACCAATGCCAACTTTATTCGCAATGGTACGACGCGACGAACCGATTATGATTAACGATGGTCGGATAAAACTGATAGTTAGCGATCGCGATGCGGATAAAATTCGAGCAATAGTAAAAATTGGCGGACAAATATCCTCACGCAAAGGGGTGAACTTACCCGAAACCCGTCTACCAATTAGTTCAATCACTGAAAAAGACTTACAAGATTTACGCTTTGGGATTCAACATAACGTCGATTGGATCGCAGTTTCCTTTGTTCGTTCTGCTGTTGACTTGGAACCAGCGAAAAGAATGATTGAAGCAGCAGGAGTCGAAACCCGTATCGTAGCTAAAATCGAACGACGTGAGGCTGTTGAGAACTTTGACAGTATTCTGGAAGTTGCCGATGGAATTATGGTAGCTCGTGGAGACTTGGGCGTAGAAATGCCTATCGACCAAGTACCCCTAATTCAGAAAGACATTATTCGCCGTTGTAATCTTGCTGGAAAACCTGTCATCACTGCAACTCAAATGCTGGAGTCTATGATTAGCGCTCCCGACCCTACGAGAGCAGAGGTTACAGATGTTGCTAACTCTATCTTGGACGGTACAGATGCAATTATGCTTTCCGGAGAAACTGCTGTAGGTAAGTTTCCTACTGCTACTGTTGAAATGATGCATAAAATAGCCGTCCGTACCGAACAGTCTTTACCTGATGGTACCAAGCAACACTTAATGTATCCTGCAGGTAGTCTGAGCGCTACGGAATCAGTTGCTGAAGCTGCATGTCGAATTGCGTATGAAGTTGGAGCAAAAGCTATAGTTTGTAATACTTCGTCGGGAAATACAGCAAGAATGATTTCTAAATATCGTCCCCAAACTCCCATTGTTGCTATCACTCCTAATAAAATTACTTACCATCAACTTTCAATGTCTTGGGGTGTAAAAGCTATAACGATTCAACCAGTACACACTGCTGAAGAAATGCTAATCAAGGTTGTTAGCAGTATAGTAGAAATGAACTTAGCAAATGATGGGGAAAAAATAGTCATAACTTCTGGAGTACCCATTGGAAAATCAGGTACTACAAGCTTAATTAAAGTCCATACTATCGGACAGCCCATAACAAATTGATTGCTTGGGTAATTGGTAATTGGTAATTGGTAATTGGTAATTGGTAATTGGTAATTGGTAAAATTGCTGTACTTACTTCCAATCTGCTATTCATCCTACTCTATCCGGCTTTTAAAACCCTTTATTTATTGATTACTAAAAGTTAGAGCCTCAGGAAACTTGTGGCTCATAACCTTAATGTAAAAAAAGGGTTTTAAATACGGATTTAATATTAAGTTAATATATTATTTTAACTGACTAGTATCACAATAGGATTTGTATTTTAGAAGTATTCCTAATATTTTATGTACCGACTTATTCGTAAATATCATTAAATTATAAAAATGATTAAGTTATAAAAATATATTTTGTGTTGCTAATAAAGAAAAACATAATCTATTGAACAAAAATACTTGTATAGTGAAAAACAGGTATTTATACTCTAAAACAGCAAGTAGAATACTGTGCAGTATGGTTTATAAGTATTAATTTAAGAATCTAGGGAAAGTTATAAATGATGTAGACAAAATAGTATTATTATAAATTTTTTATTACATGAGAAATTAATTTTGCACCTTTAAAGCACGAGAGTGAAAATAGAGGATAAAGAATCCTAGTTTACAAACATTATTTCCCGTAAGCCCTTGATAATGAGCAAATTCAGTAACAGGTTCCAACTTAAATAGATTTGTAAACACGATCGCAATTTTTTTAGTATCGATAATTGTAGTTTGTTTTTGTTACTCTGATTTAAAGATGAGTGAACTTTTGTAAATATATTTTATTTAATTATTTTATTCAAATAATGCATATTTGTTATCAAGGCAGAATATAAAATAAAAATTAAATTTTTAGCAGGAAAATAATTTCTAAATTCTTGTAAATAGAGTTCGTGCGTAACGGACATTTGCAAGCATTAAATAAAGCTGAAATTACTGAAAAACAATCTGTAGACTCTACTAAGCGGCGATCACCTTTTTTCTTAGTACTTGTCCATAGGAGGGATGCTTGGAAGATACTATGGGAATAAGGATATCGTTATTTAATGCTCAAGTTTTGAATTCTATAAAAACCAGGGATCGCGGTTTTAGTTACAGCTCATAGTAGTTTAATTGGTCTATTATCATGGAGTTGGACAAGCTCAAACCAGAAGGAGTCCCGCATTTAGATTTGGCTTTATTCCATGCCAACTGCTTATGGTCAGGTATTCCACCTTCCTAGTCCTGGATTGATAGTCTACTCTTGGTTAGCTTGATTTAGTCTGGCTTCCACCATCACAAATTATTCAGATTGCGATACGCAATTTGGCTTACTTATCTACAGGGTTCATTCACTCATAAAATTTATCGGAAAAGAAAAGGCATTCATTTCAGAAAGCTTATAGAATTAAGTTTTTTGTTCTCGTCTGAATGATCAATTTCGATAAATATATGTTGTTGAGCCCTAAAGCACTAAGGAAGAGCAACATCTTTAGCTAGCTCAAAATAACTTAACTCCACCAGTTAAGCAAAAATAAATTTGTGGTTAGTAATTTGCTATCTAGAAAATGTATCAATTACTAATCACGAGATGTGAGCCAGTAGTAGCAGCATGAGATTAGCCAACAGGGAATGGGGAACAGAAAACAGTGGTGTGCTAGTAACACTCCTCCAAAAGAGGTAAATAGCCATCTGGCAAATGCCTACCACGAGGGAGTAGTGAACAGAAAAAACCCAGTTGTATAACGGAGGACGTGGCATCACCCATAAACTGTTAACTGTTAACTGTTAGCGGATGCGCAGGTAGCGGCTCCGGATCCGTAGGTAGCGCAGCTATAGCTCTAGGGTGCGCGACGCGCATTAACTGAACTGATATTAATCCAGACAAATCATTTTTAAGGAGTATATATGTCTAAGAATTTACTAGAACAATTGCGGGAAATGACCGTTGTGGTTGCTGACACCGGAGACATTCAAGCAATTGAGAAATTTAAACCTCAGGATGCAACTACCAATCCTTCCTTGATTACAGCTGCAGCACAAATGCCAGAGTATCAAGAGATTGTTGACCAGACATTAATCCAAGCGAAAAAAGACGCAGGTGCAGGTGCGAGCCAAAAACAAATTGCTAACCTAGCATTCGAAAGACTAGCTGTATCCTTTGGCTTGAAGATTCTAGAAATTATCCCTGGCAGAGTGTCTACAGAAGTAGATGCACGCCTTTCTTACGATACTGAAGGTACCGTAAACACTGCACGGAAAATCATTGCTCAGTACGAATCTAAAGGTATTTCTCGGGAACGAATTCTGATCAAAATTGCCTCTACTTGGGAAGGTATTAAAGCCGCCGAAATTTTGGAAAAAGAAGGAATTCACTGTAATCTCACCTTATTATTTGGCATCCATCAGGCTATAGCCTGTGCTGAAGCAGGTGCTACTTTAATTTCTCCCTTCGTTGGACGAATTCTGGATTGGTACAAGAAAGAAACTGGAAAAGAAAGTTATCCAGCAGCAGAAGACCCAGGAGTACTATCAGTTACAAAAATCTACAATTACTATAAAAAGTTTGGTTACAAAACTGAAGTCATGGGAGCTAGCTTCCGCAATATTGGTGAAATCACAGAAATCGCAGGTTGTGACCTACTAACTATTTCTCCTAAACTCTTAGGCGAATTACAGGCTAATATTGCTGAATTACCTCGTAAACTCGATCCCAAAACAGCAGCAGCGATGGACATCAGCAAGGTAGAAATGGATAAAGCTACTTTTGATAAGATGCACGCTGAAGACCGCATGGCGTCAGAAAAATTAGACGAAGGTATCAAAGGCTTTACTAAAGCACTAGAAAGCTTGGAGCAGCTATTAGCAGAAAAATTATCAAGTCTAGACGAGGCAAAAGTTGCTTAAGGTTAGGGTTGATTTGAATTGTCATGGATGCGACATTTCATATCTCTATAACCTAATCTGAATAACTTCAAAATTATATAGAGGCGTTATTTTGGGAGAGATTTACTATTTAACGCCTCTATTATTAATGCTCCAAGCAGTTTTATACCAAATCCAATTTTTAAAACCCCTTGATATTTTTTGGGATTTCCCCCCACACTTCCCACACCTCCCACACTTCCCTCTCTCATTCTAAAAAGGGGTAATTAGCCCAGAATTAGTATTATTCTTCTAAATGCTCCCAAGTCTTGCAAATATATTGCGTTTCTGTTCCTGATGCGCAGATGCTTCAAAAAGCAGATGGTTCAAAAAGAATTACCTTTACATTTGTTTGTGAGGCAAAAGCCGATTCTATTAAGGGCTTAACATCTGCCCAATTTAAACCACCATTCCCACATCCTAGAGGTGGAATTGCAATAGATTTTATTTTTAGTCGCTCTACTTCTGCAACTAAAGCTACAAGTCCACTTTTAATATCTTCTATTTTAGATTTACCTTTCCAATGGCGCTTTGTGGGAAAGTTAATTATGTACTTGGGTTTAAGTATACTATCTGTAGCGACCGTAAACACGCTACCTGGTTTTACTTCCCCAGTCTTACAAGCTTTCTCATATTGATGAAAATTTTCAGGATACGCTCGTTTAAATTGCAAAGCAATACCTTTACCCATAACACCAACACAATTAACGGTGTTTACTAAGGCTTCTACTTCCTCCTCTAATAGATTTCCCCGTTTAGACTCAATCATTCCTGCCATCTATTTATTTATATATACATACATAAGTACTACCGTATAAAAATAATTATATTAAATCTGAAAGATTATCCCGTTCTAGCAATCATCTCCTCTAAAAAACTGTAAACTAAACACTTCATAACAACAAATGATGGAATATAAAGACAAACAAAGAGAAAGCACGAAAAAATTCAAAATGATTTAAAGTATTAATAATTACATCTATCATAGGCGAGACTATTGGTAGTTCAAGATGCTAGCTTAGTGGAAGTAAATTTTATACCCATAGCTGTCTGTCTGCAAATTAAGGTTACCAGTGGCACAAAAGTTTGAACAAGAAATCTTATCGTCATTCATTTCAGAGGGTAGCGATCGCGATCTTGGTTTAGATTCAACCCTCCAAGAGTTATCCCTGTATAACTTTGCTGTAGAAATGAGCTGTCCTACCTTGGAAGTAGCAGAATTATTTAATAAGTATCCACTTTTACCAGGAGTGATATTAGTAGAGCGGGGAGAATATTTTGGGATGATTTCCCGACAACGACTACTGGAATTTCTGATCCGTCCCCATGGAAAAGATTTACTTTATCAATCGGTATTAAGCGTAATTTATAGCTACGCTCGCACGCCGATTTTAGTTCTGTCGGAAGAAACACCCATACTATCAGCAATGCAACTCACTTTGAGGCGCGATCCAGAGTTATTAGCAGAACCATTGGTAGTACATAGTGCACCAAACATATATCGGATGCTCAGAGTTCAAGATTTAAATCTTGCTTCTTGGCAAATTAGAGGTATTGAAACACAGGTTCGTTACGAACGTACCCAAGCCCAAATTATCCAAAATGATAAGATGGCTCATCTCGGACGGTTAGTTGATGGGGTTGCTCATGAAATCCTAGATCCTGTTAACTTTATTTGGGGTAATTTGTCCCATGTATCTAACTACAGTCAAGATTTAATTAAATTATTATTGGCTTACGAGCGAGAGTGCGTTAATGTCTGTGAGGAAGTCAAACAATTCAAAGAAGAGATTGAATTTGAATTTTTAGAGCAAGATTTAACGAAAGCACTCAGTAGTATTCGTACAGGTGCCGAAAGGCTAAAAAAATTAGTAATTAGTTTACAAAATTTCTGCCATATAGACGAAATTTACCCCAAACCAACTGATTTACATGTTTGTTTGGATAGCATTATTTTACTTATAAATAGTCGAATTAATGGAGAAATTGCCATCGTAAAAAATTATGGTCATTTACCTCCTGTTTACTGTTTCCTCGGGGAATTGAATCAGGTATTTATGAATATTTTTAGCCAAGCAGTAGATAGTTTGCTCGATGAGGCTATAAGACAAGACTACAACAAAGAAAAAATCAAAATAGCAGATAAACCACAGATTGAAGTAACTACAGAAGTCATTTCACAAGCAGCAACAATAGATGAGCTTCTTGAATCTCGTTGGATTGCAATTCGTATTACTGATAATAGTCAAGGAATGTCACAAGAAATGCAACAGCAAATTATGGAGTCATTTTCTCTGGATGAACGCGTTAATAAAGAAACAAGTATTGCGGTAAGTTACCGAATTATAACTGCAAGACACGGAGGTAAATTTAATATAACTTCCACCCCTGGTTCTGGTAATCAGTTTGAAATTTTATTACCTTTGGTGGGAATTACCTGATACTTTTATTTCGGACTGATTTACCCCCTAAACTCCTCTTATCTGGGGTGAGACTATGGTAATAATTTTAAAGATATAAGTTGAGTTCGAATCTAAATGAATACTTTAAAATCCAAAACACCTAAGTTAATTACCTGATACAATCTGAAAAATTAAGTAATCTTCAGTTAAAAATATCGAGGATAAGATATTGCATATCAAACTTTTAAAATGACAAATTTTTATCTGTCAATGTTTTGACCTTATTTTTTTTAATAATTTTCAATTTAAGGACACATAACTTTGATTTATCAACAACCTGCAAGTTATCACATTGAAATTCCCTATATTTTTTGCTCGGATATAAATAAAAATAAACTTTTCTCTAATTCTTAATTAATGAATAAGTCATTATTGTAGTATTATCAAATAAAGTTAAAAGTCTAGTCATAGTCTAGATTTCAAACTTCCCCTAAAATTTTTTAATCTTTTGATGTTCTCGGCAAATCAGTTTTATATCTAAATAGTTACTGCATAAGTTTTCTTTTATTACACTATAAAGTAATGAAGGATAAATTTTGGAATATACACTTTACAGGTTCTATTTTTGCTTTAATGTGAAAGTCTGAGTTCATCGTAGGTAGTGTATTTACCATTTACCCACAATAGGAAATCTTAGTTTTCTACATTATTACTTTAACCCATTGGATTTTATTCAGTTGATACAATTTTTTTTGATTTATTATCAACTATATACCGATTTTTAGTAAAAAAATTTTTCAATAAAAATTATTTTTAGGGGGATAAAAAATTGACAAATAAAAATTCACAAGATAGAGAAAACTTTCTTTATGCACGTAGTAAATACTATGGAATATTTACAGCCAATAATTTAGCTTTTAATGCTAATTTGCAAGAGTTTTCTCAAAGAGTGGGGTACATCAGCAATCTACAAACTTCTGGAAAAATTTCTCCCCAAAAAGCTTACAAGCAAATACAAGCACTCTGGAAACAACTAAAACACAGTAAAAAACAATTGAATATTAACGACGATAAATGAAAAAGTGTTTTGTAATAGTCTATCAATCTTTGATTACAATGTAGCTCACATCATTCGTTGTTAAATTTTTCTAGGCTCTGCTCCTTCTATCTAGTACTTGAGGCAGAGTCTTAATTTTTGCTCGCTGAGTATAATTCTTAGTGAGTAACATTGTGTTCCTAAATTGATAAGTAATTTTGTAGGCATTTTCCAAAAAAATCTTGCATGTTATGTAGCTTGGAAAATCTTAATATTCAAAAATTAAATATTATTATGATGGAATTATAGGTCCAGTGATAATAATCCAGCAATTACATTCATTAGTAGCTTGTTTCTTTTTTACTCGAGGTTAAGAAGAATGGTAAATATAAGCTTACTCACTTTAAAGATTATTTTTGTTGCAGGTCAGTTTGGCTTCTTTCTGATTCGCTATCCACATCACCAACAAAAGAAGGAAAATCAAATAGTACGGGATCGCAAAACGCTTCAGGAAAACATTCTGCTTTTTTGTGTATCGGTGGGGATGCTGATTTTACCATTCATTTATGTTTTGACACCTTTGCTTAGTTTTGCAGATTATCCGTTAATAAGTTGGTTAAACATTACTGGTATTATTGTTTATCTTTTATCTCTCTACTTATTTTGGAAATCTCATCATGACCTAGGTAAAAATTGGTCACCTACTCTGGAAATTCGCGAGCAACACACATTAATTATTGACGGAATTTACAAAAAAATTCGCCATCCAATGTATACATCAATTTGGCTGTGGTGTATTGCTCAAGCTTTATTATTACCAAATTATATTGCAGGTTTTTCTGGAATTATCTCTTTTGCTCTACTTTACCTTCTTCGAGTTGATAATGAAGAAAGAATGATGCTCGAACAATTTGGTGATGACTATCAAAGATATATGCAAAACACAGGTAGATTATTACCAAAGTTTTAAGTTAAATCAGTTTTCCTTACATCCTATATCACAGAAAATGAACAATATGTAATTGAAAAAAACTATAAAATTACCCCGGAGAAGAAAAATATAAACAGTGATATAGCGCTACGCGCAAGTAAAAAGTAAAAAGTAAAAAGTCATTAGCGCCTAGCGGAGCGTACCGTAGGTATTGCGTGTGCGTAGGACATAAGTTTACTGGTTATAGGTTTGAGCCTTTGCCAATGTCCTAACATACCTCCGTAGTGCTATATGAGAAATTATTTAAAAAATTTCATAACTCATTTAGACTGGAACTAGTTCGCGATAAATTTTAGAATTTTAGGGACCTCTGCTTGTAAACCACAGCAATTAGCAGTGAAATACAAGGAAATTCTTATATGTTCGGAAATCTGGGACGCTTCTCCAATAATAATTTTGATTCTAAGAAAACAGAAAAATATCAAAAAAAGTTTCATACTGATGAGCATTTATTAGACGCGTATTCCCAGGTTGTTACTAGTGTAGTAAAGAAAGTTAGTCCTGCAGTTGTAAATATCGATGTTCAAAGATCTGTAAATAGACGTAATCATATTTATCAACCGTTTGCTCAAGAAATAAGCAGTAATGGTTCTGGGTTTATTTTTACCCAAGATGGTTACATTCTCACCAACAGTCACGTAGTACATGATGCTAGTAAAATTCAGGTAACTCTGTGTGATGGTCGTAGCTATGATGGTGAGATGATTGGGGACGATCCAGATACAGATATTGCGGTGATTAGAATCCACGCACCCAACTTGGTTGCTGCGCGCTTGGGTAATTCTCAATCTCTTCAAGTTGGTCAACTAGCGATTGCAATTGGTCATCCTTACGGTTTTCAAACTACGGTAACAACTGGGGTGATTAGTGCTTTGGGGCGTTCCTTTAGAATTGATTCTGGAAAATCCCTAGAAAATGTTATCCAAACTGATGCTGCGCTTAATCCTGGAAATTCTGGTGGACCTCTGGTTTCTTCTCGTGGAGAAGTTATTGGTATTAATACTGCGATCGTAATATCTGCACAAGGTATTTGTTTTGCGATTCCGATTAATACAGCAGATCAAGTAATTCCGGCGTTAATGAGATATGGTAAAGTCCAACGTGCTTATATTGGTATTGGTGGACAAAACGTGAAAATTTCCCGTCGTATTACTCTTTATCATGGATTAGCAACGGATACAGGAATTTTTGTCATGTTTGTTGAATCTAAAAGTCCCGCGCACAAAGCAGGTTTACAAGTGCGGGATGTAATAGTGGGATTCAACAATCAAGCGTTGAGTAACATGGACGAATTACACAAACTATTAACAGCAGACCAAATCGGTGTGCGATCACGTTTAACAGTATTGCGTGGTTCTTCTAAATTAGAAATCAACATTGTACCTTCAGCATCACCTTCGCAAAGATAAAAAATACTACTTAGAAAAAAAAATAATAAATAATACTACATGTATTGTGTTTAAGCCACTGACTCTGTTTTTCTTTAGGTATAAGATTGTTGTTAAGCTTGATCGCATCTGGGGTAAAAGTCTCTTCCCTCCATACCTGTACAAATATTAATTATTAAACTTGACTATAATAGATTGGGAAAAATATTCGGGAAAATTCCACTGGGAAAATTCCTATTTACTAAATATTTATATTGAATAAAAGAAATTTATGAAAAAAATCATTAGTTTTTTTATTATTAGTTTTTGTCTAATGATAGGAATGGCTAGCTGTTCCATAGATAATCCTACAAATAGTGGCGATATTGTTATTGGTTCGAAATCTTTTACAGAACAAGATATTTTAGGAGAACTCTTAGCACAGCAGATTGAAGCAACAACAAATCTAAAAGTTGACCTACGTTCGCGCTTGGGTGGAACTTTTATTTGTCATCAAGCAATTGTGACTGGTAATATTGATGGCTATGTTGAATATACAGGCACTTCATATAATGCGATTTTAAAGCAAAAAGTTATTAGTAATCCTGAAGAAGTTTATCAGCAAGTTAAAGAAAATTATGACCAAAAATTTAATTTGAAAGTCATGGAACCTTTAGGTTTTGAAAATACCTATGCCATAATTATTCGCAAAGAAGATGCAGAAAAATATAATCTGCAAAACATATCTGAAGTGTCAAAACATACATCACGATGGCGTCTTGGGGCAGGATATGAATTTACAGAGCGCCAAGATGGTTTGTCCGGTTTAGTAAAAAAATATAATTTAGATTTTACCCAATCGCCACAGCAAATGGATAATGGTTTACTATATCGGGCAATTCATCAAGGTTTGGTAGATATCATTGCAGGAACTTCTACCGACGGACAAATTTCTCGTTTAGGTTTAGTGGTGCTAGAAGACGATCAGGAATATTTTCCACCCTACGAAGCTACTCCAGTTTTTCGTAAAGATACCTTGGAAAAATATCCCCAGTTGAAAGATTCTATTGCTAAGTTAAGTGGAAAAATAAATGCTGAGGAAATGCGTAGGCTTAATTATTTAGTTGGTGGAGAATTACAAGATGTGAAAGAAGTTGTTAGGAAATTTCGTAAATCAAAAGGTTTGTAATTTAGATTTTTATTTGAAATTACTACATTTGAAATTACTACATGTGATTCTCATCCAACGCTATTGATTTACAGTTAAGTAGGTTGGCGTAAAAAAACTAAGGTACGTCATTGCGTTAACGCAGTGTGCGCAAAGCACATGTGGAACATAGTGAAACTACGCATATATCCTGTCGGACATACTCCGCTAACGCAAGAGTTTTAAACTTATTTACGTTTTGTTACATAGTTGGATTTATTTGTACCTACTTACTTAAACCCAATACCCGTGAATGAAATGCTCAAGCTGCCTTTGGAACAATAATTTCTAAATCTTTTTTCAAATCTCTAATTTCCGATTTATGA